>JAGARR010000012.1 GCA_017622135.1 Spirochaetaceae bacterium | reverse complement strand
ATGAGTTGGATTTTTTTTTACAAACGGATTCGCAGGTGGCGGGAGCCGCCAATCTTACACTGTGTAAGCAGTCAATCTTACCATGTGTAAGATGGCAATCTTACAGTATGTAAGAAGTCAATCTTACACTGTGTAAGAGGGCAATCTTACACTATGTAAGATTGGAGTCTTACAGTGTGTAAGCAAGCAATCTGTACCCCCACCCCAAGAAAACCGTAGGTTTTCCGAAGACCTGTGGCAATTTTTCCGCAAAAAAACCGCCCAGAAGCTAGACAAACCGCTGGAATGCGTTATAATGTGTAGGAGTTAGGAAATATGAGCGAGGAGACAGAACTTGGTTGCCTCGCTTGTGGGTATGGCTCAGCAACCAGGAATTAGTTCTGCGGTTGGTGAGCCTGTCGAACCAACAACCAAATTGTGGGAGAAAAAAATGTATCCAGGAGCAAAAAAAGTTAGCATTTTCTCAGAAAACCCCTTGACACATAGAATTCTCCCGGTACAATCCTTCACAGAACACGGCATACAGCATACAGAACACGACATACAAAATACGGCATACAGCATAATAGTATTTACAGAGTAAATTTCCTTTCCCATACAATTGAGGCCGCAGGCGGAATTTCCGTCTGCGGCCTCGCTGCGTTTAAATCCTTTTTCCCTAGTCACCATCCCGGCAGTTTGCCCGGGAAAAAATAAAGTTTTGTAAAGGAGTATTTGAAAGTGAAGAAATCCAAGAAGCTTGTGCTGGCAGGCCTTTCCCTGCTGGCAATTACCGGCCTGCTTGCCCTTGCTGGCTGCAAGCACGAGGTTGACACAAGTTCAGGCGGTGGCCAACCAGCCACACAGCCCGAGAACAACAGTCCACAGCAGCCCACCGGCTACAAGCGGGGAGAGACGCTGCTGGAGACCGTGGACATTGGCGGAAAAAAATATGACAAGACCAAGATGGTGGTGGCTGCAGGAGCGGCCACCACTGCCACAGGCGGAGTCTTCGGCGGTGGCGTGACTCTCCAGCCCTTTGCCCTGGGGGCCTACGAGGTGACCCAGGAGCTGTATGCTGCTGTGACTGGCGGCGAAGCTACCCAGAAGGATCTGCCCCAGTCCAGCGTCAGCTGGCATCAAGCAGTGGCCTTCTGCAACCTGCTGACGGAAAAGACCCTCGGCACGGCGGCGGCAGTCTACTATAGCGACGCAGAATACAAGGCCGCCTACACCATGGCGGATGCGGCGGAGGGCAAGGCAGCCTACCGGGATAGCTCCCGGAAGGGCTACCGGCTTCCTGACGAAAGCGAATGGGAGTTTGCCGCCCGGGGCGGGAACCAGGCCGACAGCGCAAGCTGGGACTCCAGGTACAGCGGTGGCACGGAAGCCGCCGCCGTGATGGTCTTTGGAGCGGAGGCTGTGGCCCCGGTTGGAAGCAAGGCGGCAAACAGCTTGGGCCTGCACGACATGAGCGGCAACCTCTTTAAGTGGTGCGGCGACGAGGCCGAGGGCGGCAGGGTGCTCCGTGGCGGCAGCTATGCCGGGGATGTGGAGGACAACCTGCTGGAGTACGGCGGCGTGGCGGGAGCCAGCTACAAGCACAGCACCGCAGGGTTCCGCCTGTGCAGGAGCCTGTAGGAGGAGCGGGAATGAGAATGATATATAGTATGAAACGGAAGGTGGCCCTGGTGGTGAGCCTGCTCGGATTGTTTAGCTTGACAGCGTATGCTGCCACCAGCGGCACTTGTGGTGATGGTGTAAACTATACCCTCAAGAATGGAACGCTGACGATTACCGGATCAGGTGCGGTAGAGAGCAAGGCCGCTTCCAAGTATTGGGTAAGTGACTACGAAAATATTACAAAAGTTGTCATCGACAACGGTGTAATACTTTCCAATTCCTATTCACTTCAATCACTCAGGTATATTACTGCCGTTGAATACGGCGACACGGTTACGACAATTAAAGGAATCAGTGTCTTTGATGGGGATTCCGATCTTTCCTCCTTTACATTGCGCGAGGGCGTTGGAATTAGTGCAAGCGCTTTCGGTTCTTGTAGGAATCTGAACGGCGCGGGTGTCAAGCTGGTAGATGCAAACGGCAACGATAAAACGTCCTTTTACAACGTTGATGTAGAATGGAATACATCGAGCAAGAATTATATGACTGTCAAGGGGAATCTGGAAAAAGGTTCTGTTGTAAGCATTCCCGACCAGCAGTACACCGGCGAAGAAATTAAGCCCGCCGTTACGGTAACCTGGAACGGACAGACTGTTTCAAGCGACAACTATGACGTTACTTACAGTAATAATACCGAGCTCGGTACAGCAACCGTTACCATCAAAGGTAAGGATGCTAACTACTACACCGGAACCTTGACACAAACCTTTACCATCAAGTGTGATCACTCATTTGGGCAGCCCACCAATAACGGTGACTACCACAGCCGCACCTGTACTGTCTGCGGTACGGTGGAGACCGAGGATCATACACTCACCGATGGTGCAAGCGATAATGTCATCACTGAAAGCTGTTCCAAGTGTAAGGTATCCCTTGGCACCGCCACCATCACCGCAACAAATGCAACCTATGACGGCACGGCGCAGGAGACCGCCACCGTTGCCTACGGCACTGGCTGGACGGGCGACAGGAACCTAACGGTAACCTATGCAAACAACGTAGACGCAGGCACTGCCACCGCAAGCATCACTATCGGCGGCGTGACGGCACGTACCACCTTCACTATCCAGCCCAAGGAAATCACCGGTGCAGCTGTAGCAATTGAGCAAGGAGCAAGCTTTGTCTACAGTGGGGAGCCTTTCACGCCAGCAGTTTCCGTCACCTTGGATGGCAAGCCTCTGGCTGCCTCAGACTACCAGGTGTCCTATGCTGGCAATGTCAATGCCGGACAGGCCATGGTCACCGTCACCGGCAGGGGCAACTACAGTGGCTCCGCCACCGCCACCTTCACCATTGCCAAGGCTCCCGCACCCACCCTGCCAGCCGCCACGGTTTCCCGCAACTACGCCGTGGCCAAGGTTTCCGTCCCCACCGGCATTGTGGCGGGTGAGGGCAGCTCCGTCTCGGTGGGCACTGCCAGCGGCAGCGGCTCGGACAAGGTGGCCGCTGTCGCCCTCGATGCCAAGGGCAACCTCACCTTCACCCTCAGCGGTGGAGCCGATGGCGATGAGATTGTTCTGCCGGTACACCTCCACTCGCCAAACTACGAGGGCCCCATCACAGCCACGGTCACCGTGACCCTCACGGACAAGCTGGACCAGCGTCCCCTCACGGTGAAGGCTACCAGCACCACCGTTCTATCTGGCGGCAGCCTGGAGCTTTCCATCGACGGCGGCTCTGGCAAGGGGGCGGTCACCTATGAGGTCATCAATGGCACTGGCTCAGCCTCCCTCAGCGGCAGCACCCTCACCGGTGGTGCTCCCGGCACAGTTACGGTCATCGCCACCAAGGCGGGAACCAGCCAGTACAATCCGGCCCGCAGCCAGCCGCTTGTTATCACAATAGAATAATTGTTGCTGCACAAAATTGCAGGGCCCTCCTGTCCACTGGGCAGGAGGGCTTTTTTCCTCTGTCTTGTGGAGGAGATTTGCTTTGTCCTCCCCCTGTCTCCAATCCTTTCCCCTTTCCTCTAGAGAAAAAAGTTTGTATATTGATTGTAGAATGGAATTGTAGAAGGACTGTTCTAAAGGTTTTTCTTGAACGGGAGGTTTTGATGAAGACAGGATTGAAGGTGCTGCTGATTGTAGTGGGCATCATTGTAGTTATTGGTGTGGCAGGCTGCCAGTTCTACAGCGGCAACTACAACAGGATGGTGGAGCTGGACGAGGCTGTTTCCGGCTCTTGGGCACAGGTGCAGAACGTGTACCAGCGCCGCATGGACTTGATTCCCAACCTGGTGGAGACAGTGAAGGGCTACGCCGCCCACGAGTCCCAGGTTTACTCCGACATTGCCGAGGCCCGCTCCAAGGTGGGCGGCGTGGTGCAGATTTCTGCTGCGGATTTGGAGGATCCTGCAAAGCTCCGCCAGTTCCAGGAGGCCCAGAACAGCTTGGGCGGCGCACTCCAGCGGCTCCTTTCTGTCACCGAAAACTATCCCCAGCTGAAGGCTGACCAGAATTTCCTGGCCCTGCAGGACCAGCTGGAGGGGACGGAGAACCGCATCACTGTGGAGCGGGGACGGTTCAACGAGGCAGTGACTGCCTACAACACCTTTATCCGCAAGTTTCCCCAGAACATCATCGCCAACATGAGCGGATTCCGTCAGAAGGAAAAATTTGCTGCCGATGCCGCCGCCCAGACGGCACCAAAGGTATCCTTTTAGTTTTTCCGTGGTTTTAGAGCAGGAAGGAATGAGGCTATGACAAAAGCAAGTATGTTGCGGCGGCTCAAGCTGGAGTCCGCCACCTTCGACACCATCAGGCAGGCGGTGGCAAGGGCAGAGACCAAGACTACGGGGGAGATTGCCCTGGCGGTGACGGCGGAAAGTGCACGCTACTCCGTCTATGAGTTGATGGTTGCACTCTGTGTGGGTGTCTTTGCCTTTGCGGTGATGTTGCCCTTTTCTGGTGGAATTCAGCAGATGCTGGACAAGATTTTGTGGGGTGCGGCGGACTGGTATCTGCCGGCCTTCTTCGGCATTTCCTGCTTCGGTATCACGGCCCTGCTGTTCTTTGTGGCCAATGTACCCGCCATAGACCGGCTGATTATCCCTGCCAGTGTCCGTCGGTACACGGTGTATAACCGGGCTCTGCGTCACTTTGTGGAAAGCGGTGTCTATGCCACGAAAAACCGCTCCGGCATCCTCATATTTGTGTCCTACATGGAGCGGGAGGTGCGGATTCTGGCGGATACCGGCATTAGCGCCAAGATCGCCCCAGAGCTGTGGAACCTCATCGCCCAGGACTTGGCGGAGGGACTTGGCACTGCCGATGCCACCGGTGCCTTTGTTCGGGCGGTGGAACGATGCGGTGAGCTTTTGGCGGAGCATTTTCCCGCCCCGGAGCGACCCGAGGATAATCCCAACGAGCTGCCCGATGGTCTGGTTGTTCTGGATGACGAGGATATAGAATGATGAATAGAAATTGTACGAAGAGGAAAATTCCTTCTCTCCTTGTTTTGAGCCTTGCTTTAATGACAGCACCCCTGCTGGCTCTGGAGGTGCCTGCCTGGAGTGGTCCGGTAAATGACCTGGCTCAGGTGATGACAGCCCAGCAGCGGCAGGAGCTGACGGAGTACCTTACCACAGTGAACAACCAGACGGGCATCCAGATGGCTGTCCTCACTGTTCCCAGCCTGGAGGGGGACTCCATCGAGGACTTTTCCTTCCGAACAGCTAGTGCCTGGCAGCTGGGGCAGGAAAAAGAGGACAATGGAGCCTTGCTGGTGGTTTCCGAAGGGGACCGGGAGCTGCGGATTGAGGTGGGCTATGGATTGGAAGGACTTCTTACTGACGCCAAGTCCGGTCTCATCATCAGAAACGTCATCACTCCCCACTTCCGCAACGGCGACTATGGTACCGGTATTGTGGAGGGAATCAAAAACATGGTGGGTGTTGCCACCGAGGATGCACAGCTTATTTCCGCTAACATGGAGGAGGAAGGTGGCCTTGACGGCCAGTCCTTGGTGGTTTCCATCGTGTTCTTTTCCCTGTACTTTGCCGTTCTGTCCATGGCCATCAGCAAGGCGGTGAAGACAAAGGGACGTGGTGGTTCCAGCGGATCCACCGTCAGGATGCCACCGCCCACCTTTACCAGTGGCTCCAGCTTTGGTTCCAGCAGTTTTTCCAGCCGCAGTAGTTTTGGCGGTGGCGGATTTAGTGGTGGTGGTGGGTTTTCTGGCGGAGGCGGCAGCTTTGGTGGCGGTGGTGCTTCCGGTAAATGGTAAAAGCCCGTCGTTCTCGTATGACATACGCTAAAATGAATTGAAGGGAGGCCCTGTCTGGTATAATTGTCTGGCAGGGCTTTTTTTTGTTGCGGGATTGGAAAAAAGGTGATACCTTTAAAAGGCGGGGCTTATCACCGTCATATCAATTTGATTCATGAGTCGGGTGTTTTCCGATTCTTGTGACGTACTAGGGGGCGGGCATTGGAAAAGAAGCGGATGTTTGCAGATCAGGGAAAGGGTGTCCTAGGATTCTTTGTGCGGGTGGCCTTGATTGTGGGTTCCACCCTACTGATAGCCTCCTTCCTCCCTCTCATGGAGGCGGGAGCGGAAAGTGTTTCCATCGGATTCTTTGCCTTGGTACCAGCCATCTTTCTGGTGGTGTACATCTTTGTCACAAAACGTATCCTTGAGGCATTGGTGCTGGCCTCCCTTATGTGCTTTGTCTTCGCAGACCGCTGGAATTTCCTCAGTTCCTTCAATGCCGGCCTCACTACTGTCATGATGGATGAGGATACCGGCTGGCTCATCATTGTCTGCGGCCTCATGGGAAGCATCATCAAGCTGATTGAACGTACCGGAGGTAGCCTCGCCTTTGGACGCTTTGTGGCTTCCAGAACCAAGACCCGCACGGGAACCCTCCTGTGGACCTACCTGCTGGGCATCATCATCTTCATCGACGACTACCTCAACAGCCTGACAGTGGGCTCCTGCATGGCACCAGTTACCGACAAGCACAAGGTCTCCCGGGAGGAGCTCACCTACATTGTGGACTCCACTGCGGCCCCGGTCTGTGTCCTGCTGCCCATTTCTACCTGGGCGGTTTTTGCCTCCCGGCTGCTGGTAGACAATGGCTTGGTGCCAGAAGACCAGGCCATCGCTTACTTTGTCAAGACCATCCCCTACAACTTCTACGCCTGGACTGCCCTGCTGGTGGTGCTTCTGGTGATCCTTCGGGTGATCCCTCCCATCGGCCGCATGAGGGTGGCAGACGACCGGGTGAAGAATGGCGGACCGGTGGCTCCCCCCGGCTCAGAAAAAATTGACATTCGGGGTGGCTCTGTGCCATCGGGCACTGCCGCTGACGGCGCCCAGGGCAGGATGATTGACTTCCTGCTTCCCATTGCCTGCCTGGTGATTTCCACCGTTGCTTCCGGTGTGGACATGCAGATGGGGGTCATCGTGACACTGGGCTTCATGTTCCTGCTCTACGTGGGACGGGGCCGTATCTCCGCTGATGAATTCGCCGACTGCTGTGTTGAGGGCTTGAAGAATATGCTTCTGCCCCTGATGCTGATGGTGCTGGCCTTTCTGTTCAGCGATGCCAGCAGCCGTATCCAGTTCACTGAGACCATCATCAATGGGGTGCTTCCCACCATGGAGAGAATTCCCCAGCTGATGCCCCTGATCATCTTCATCATTCTGGGGGCTACGGAATTCATCACTGGAACCAACTGGGGCCTGTATATCATTGCCCTGCCCATCGTTATTCCCCTGTCCCAGGCAGTGGGAGGCAACACGGTGCTGGCCATCAGCGCTGTCCTTTCTGCCGGTGTCTTTGGTAGTCACATCTGCTTTTATTCCGATGCTACCATCATCAGCTCCGCCGCTTGCGGCTGTGACAATTTTCAGCACGGCCTCTCTCAGATGCCCTATGGTCTGATTGGGGCAGGTGTGGCAATGGTGCTGTTCACGGTGGCCGGATTTCTGCTGACTTGATTCATGAGTCGAGTGTAGATCATAGGCTTTGAGTCGCACCCTTCATGCTTTGCCCCTTCCATATGAAAATTCTGTCTCGTTCGGCCCAAATGCTTCTCCTTTTGTTTACTTTATGTAAAGTATAGGATATTTTTGGTCATTTTGTCAATTGTATATTTACTTTTTGTAAATATTATTGTATACTAAAATCGAGTTGAGGAATAAATGAAGGAAATTTTGAAGTATCTCAGGCAATTGCATTCTTTTACCCAAGAGGAAGTTGCCCAGCGGATAGGGCTTTCACGCCAGTCATACATCAAGTATGAGCGGGGAGTTCTACAGCCCAACGGGAAGGTGGTGGCACGGCTGGCGGAGCTGTACCGGGTGCCAGAGGATTTCATCTATAAGAATGAGGTTCCCCGGCTGCATCCCCCCGGCCATTCCCAGGAGCCAGAAGGGCAAGTGCAGCAGGAGGAGGCGGTCTACCACATCGACCCGAAGTATGGCCAGTGCATGGTGGCGGATTCTGGTGCCTTGCCATCGACCTCCCCGCAGACTTCCAACCAGACTGGAGGGAAGGAGCCTCGGACCTACGAGGGATACTTCGACGGTACCGCTGTTCGGGTGTTGACAGACGAGGTTTTCCCCACGGGAAAGAGATTCAAGCTAGTTGAAATCAGTGATGGCGGGGAGGACGAGGCTGAGCGAAGGAGAAGGGCGTGGGAGAGGATTCAACAGATCATAGGGGAGAGAGTGCCCTACCATAAATCTCCTGATGACGATCCTTTCTATAAGGAGGAGCTTTACGAAGCTCTGGAGGAAAAATATGGTTCTTATGGTTGATGCGAATGTTGTTTTGGATGTTTTTCTCAGGCGTGAACCCTTTTTTTTAGATTCTCTGAAGGTGCTTGCTGTATGTGGAGATGGAAAGGCCCAAGGCATTCTGGCTCCCCATTCTGTTACCAATATATGGTATATTTTACGGAAGGAATACAGTCAGGAACGGCGACGGGAACTATTGCTGGCCCTGTTGGTCTATTTTGATGTGGTGCCACTAGATAAAGAAAGGCTGGTTCATGGTCTTTACCGTAATGATTTCCTTGATTTTGAGGATTGCCTCCAGGAGGTGTGCGCCTGCTCTGTCAGAGCCGATTATATCGTCACGAGAGACAAGGGGGACTACACTGCTTCCAGAACAAAGGTTCTTTCTCCAGAGGAATTGGTAAAGCTATTGAGATTGTAGGCGGAACGGGACAAAGCCCCAGAACTCCACGGAAGGTGGGCCTTGGGGCTTTCTTTCAACTGGTTGCAATGGAATGGCTTTGAGTGCCTACAGATTTCCGGACTCCGCCGCTCCAGGCAGTCCAATGTCCTTGCGGTAGAAGATGCCGTCAAAGTCAACCTGAGCCAGCAGTGCGTAGGCTGTGTCCCAGGCCTCCTGGAAGGTGTCGCCGTATGCGGCTGTGGCAAGAACACGGCCACCGCTGGTTACCAGTTTCTTGGAGTCTCCATTGGAGGAGCGCCGATCAAGGGTTGCGCCTGCAATGAATATCTTTCCATTCTCCACCTGCTGGGGTATGGAAATTTTCATTCCCTTCTTGTATGCCTCTGGATACCCTCCAGAAACAGCCACTGGTGCGCAGACAAAGCCCTTCTTCCATTGGAAGTCAAAGTCCTTCAATGTTCCATGGGTGATGGCATGGCACATTTGGGCAAAGTCAAAGTTCATGAGAGGGAGCACGGCCTGGGTTTCTGGGTCTCCCAGACGCACATTGTATTCCAGTAGCTTGGGCCCCTGGGCGGTGAGCATGAGGCCGAAGAAGATGAAGCCTCGGTAATCCATGCCTTCGGCAATCATACCCTGAAGGGTTGGTTGAAGGATGGTCTTTTGGAAGGCCTCCAGCTGCTCAGGAGTAACGTCAGCCACGGGGGCAACCGCACCCATACCACCAGTATTGGGGCCCTTTGCTCCATCCAGCAGCCGTTTGTGGTCCCGGGCCGTGACAAAGGGAACGATGGTGGCCGTGCCTGCCTGAGCCAGCTCCGGGGTCACCGAAACGGCTGCCAAGATAGATATTTCTACACCTTGGAGATATTCCTCCAGAACAAGCTTTGTACCAGCTTGACCAAGGGTCTTTTGGTTCATGAATTTATGGATGGCATCGATGGCTTCCTTTTCTGTGGCTGCCACCACAACACCCTTTCCTGCAGCAAGGCCATCTGCCTTCACTACAATAGGGGCTCCCTTTTCCTGCACGTATGCCCGGGCAGAAACCTCATCGGTAAAGGTTTTGCTGTCTCCACAGGCTACACCGTGCTTCTGCATGAAGGCCTTGGCTAGATCCTTGCTGGCCTCTAGGGCTGCTCCTTGTGATTTAGGACCAACTACGGGGATATTTGCATTCCACAGCAGATCTGCAACTCCATTTGCCAAAGGATCCTCTGGTCCTACCACTGCCAGGTCGCATTTTTCTTCCAAGGCAATGGCAACGCAGGCATCCTCAAACCCCATGCGCTGGGTATTTGGGTGGGATGCAGGATCTAGGTTGCGGCATTTTGGCTCAAGGGCAGTGCCACCATTTCCCGGCACACAAATAATTTCTGTTACAGAGGGACTCTTTGCCAGAGCCCAGCAGATGGCGTGCTCCCGCCCGCCGGAACCGATTACAAGTGCTTTCATGACGTTATCTTAGCAGGGAAGGGGCAGTTTTTCAACAGGAAACCTGCAGCCGGCCAATGATTGCCCTTGCTACTGCTTCTCCGTCCATAGCGGAGGAGACGATTCCACCAGAGTAGCCCGCTCCCTCGCCAGCCGGATACAAGCCCGTTGCTGCCACGCATTCCAGTGTCTGCGGGTCTCTGAGAATGCGGGTGGGGGTGGAAGTTCGTGTTTCGCAGGCAATGAGGACCGCCTGAGGGCAGACAAAGCCCCGCATCTTCTTGTTGAAGTCCATGAAGGCGGTCTGGAGCCGTTGGGCTATGTAGGGCGGAAGCCACTGGTCCAGTCGTGAGGGAACCAGTCCCGGTGTATAGGTGGAGCGGGGAAGCTGCTGGGTGTCCCGTCCCTCCAGGAAATCTGTTAGCAGCTGGGCGGGGGCCTGTTGGCCATTACCGTGGGCTTTGGTCAGTATCTCCAGCAGGGTGCGCAGGTATAATCCACGGCTTCCGCTGGAATGACTGCTGGAGACTCCATCTGGATCAAGGCCACAGGCGGCCAGACTTTCTGAAAGCGGTATGTCTGTTCCCCTGAGTTTTTCCTCCAGCTGGCTGATGAGCAGCTCAAAGTCCTCCGGCTGGATTTCCACCACGATTGCCGCATTGCTCCAGTGGCCGCCTCGGCTGGAGGGTGACATACCGTTCACCACCAGTCCCTCCTGGCAGCTGGCGGAAGGAACCACCAAGCCACCGGGGCACATGCAGAAGGAGTAGACTCCCCGCTGCTGAACCTGGGTCACCAGCCGGTATTCCGCCGCCCCCAGCGGTGTTTTTTTCTGAGCACCGTGAAATTGTATGTTGTCGATGATTTCCCGGGGGTGCTCCACTCGGACACCAACGGCAAAGGTCTTGTCTTCCAAGGCGGCGGGAATCTGACGCGAGAGCATTTGATAGATATCAGTGGCTGAGTGACCGGTGGCAAGAATCACTGCGTCACCAAGGAATTTTCTCTGGCCGGCTTCATTGTCCAGGGCCTGGACTCCTACCACACGATTGTCTTTGGGGGAGAAGAGGAGTTCGGTGCATCGGCAGCCAAAATGAACCTGCCCGCCGCATTCCCTGATTTTGGCCGTCATGGCTTGGATGACGGTGGGCAGCTTGTCGGTGCCGATGTGGGGGTGGGCGTCGGTGAGAACTTGTGGTCCGGCACCAAATTGATGGAAAATCTGGAGGATTCTCGGCAGGTTGCCCCGCTTGTTTGATCGAGTGTAGAGCTTTCCGTCTGAGAAGGTGCCGGCGCCACCCTCTCCAAAGCAATAGTTGGAGTCGGGGTTCACCTGCTGCTGGGTACTGATGGCGGCGATGTCTCGTTTGCGTTGAGGAGCTGGGTTGCCCCGCTCCAAGAGGATTGGCAGGATGCCTGCCTCAATCAGTTTCAGGGAGGCAAAAAGGCCTGCCGGGCCGGACCCTACTACCACCACGTGGGGGGCTTCAGGAGGGCAGGGCTGGTAGCAGGGGATGGGGGACGCTAGATCCTCGGCTCTGTCTGTGCCGGTGAAAACCTGGTACCGCAGGTGGAATTTCACCTTGCCATGGCGGGCATCCAGGGACTTTTTCTTCAGGATAAAACCGTTGATTTCCCTTTCCCCACAGCCCAGCTTTTTTGCCAATTGGCTACGGATGAGTTTATCAGGTGGATTTTCAGCATCCTTGGCACTGAACAGAGTGATGGTGGCTTCATTAATCATGGCTGGAGTATAGCAGGATTGGCTGGAATGGGAAAGCGTCAGGATAAATCCCGATACTCCAGGGTCACCTGTTTTTTCCCGTCTTTGTCTGCTACGCTACAGAAAACCCTTCCTCCAGTGGCAAGGGGGCCGAACAGTATTTCGTCCACTAGGGGAGTGGTAATCTGTGCGTCCACCACTCTGGCGATGTTTCGGGCACCGTAGAGGGGAGAGTAGCCTTCCTCCGCCAGGAAGGCTACGCAGTCGTCCTCTACCACCAGTTCCACCTTCTGGGCGGCCAGTCTGAGGGCGAGCTTTTTCACTTCCTTTTTTACGATGCTCTCGGCCACATCCAAGGACAGGGGATTGAAGGGGATGATGGCATCCAGCCGGTTCCTGAACTCTGGGGAAAAGGCCTTTTCCACTGCTTCGTTCACTGCACCTGCTCCCTGCAGTTGGCTTCCAAAACCAATGCTGGCTCGGCTCATGTCTCTAGCCCCTGCGTTGCTGGTCATGATGATGATGGCGTTGCGGAAGTCAGCCTTCCGGCCTTGGTTGTCTGTCAGCTGACCGTAGTCCATCACCTGCAGCAGGATGTTGTAGATGTCGCTGTGGGCCTTTTCGATTTCGTCCAGTAATACCACGGAATGAGGCTCCTTCCGTAGGGCATCGGTCAGAAGCCCTCCTTCCTCAAATCCCACGTAGCCGGGAGGTGCGCCGATGAGACGGCTTACGGTGTGCTTTTCCTGATACTCACTCATGTCAAACCGCAGAAGCTTCATGCCAAGATGGGTGGATAGAGATTTTGCCAGCTCTGTCTTTCCCACACCGGTGGGGCCCACAAAGAGGAAGGTGGCAGTGGGCTTGTCTCCATCCCGCAGGCCCGCCCGGGAACGCTTCACTGCCAGGGCAACGGCCTCCACCGCATTTTCTTGCCCGAAAATCTCATGGGCAATGTCATCCTGCAGGGTTTTCAGTTGCTGCCGTTCGTCCTTGGCCACGGATTTTTCTGGAATGCGGGCCATCTTGGCGGTAATCTTGCCCACCAGAGACTTGGTGACTCGGCCGCCGCCAACTCCTTCCTTGTCCCGCATCCGCAGGTAGGCACCCGCCTCGTCCATGATGTCTATGGCCTTGTCCGGCAGACGGCGGTCTGGCAGGTGCTGCACGGAAAGCTCCACGGCGGCCTGCAATGCGCTTCGCTGATAGCTCACCTGATGGTACTCTTCGTAGGAGGGCTGCAGTCCTTGGAGAATCTTCAGTGCTTCTTCTGGACTGGGCTCCAAAATGTCGATTTTTTGGAAGCGGCGGGCCAAGGCCTTGTCCTTCTCGAAAATACGGGCGAATTCCTCGTAGGTGGTGGAGCCAATGCACCGCACCTTGCCGGAGGATAGCAGGGGTTTGAGCAGGTTGGAGGCATCCAGATTGCCGTTGCCGCTGGCTCCCGCTCCGATGATGGTATGGATTTCGTCAATGAACAGGATGACCTTTTCTCTCCGTACCAGTTCTTCCGTTACCTTTTTGATTCGTTCCTCAAAGTCGCCGCGATACTTTGCCCCTGCCACCAGTGCCCCCATGTTCAGGCTGAATATTTCATGCCCCAGTAGCACGGCGGGAACCTTCTCCTCCACGATCATGAGGGCCAGCCCCTGGGTGATGGCGGTCTTGCCCACGCCGGGATCCCCCACATGGATAGGATTGTTCTTGAAGCGGCGGCACAACACCTGAATGGTGCGCTCTAGCTCCGCCTCACGGCCAATGAGCTGGTCGTACTCACCAGCCAGGGCGGCGGCGGTCATATTGGTGGTGAATTGTTCCAGGGCGGTACGGCGTGGACCGGTTTTACGTGTGGCATGAGTTGGTTTCCCTTGGCTGGCCGCCCCTCTGCTCCTGAAAGATCGTTCTTCTCCATTTCCCTTTGTCTGGTCTGCAGGTCTAGCCATTTCCTCAGATGAAGCCACAGTCCACGGAGCAAAGTCATCTGCATCTGGTATCATTCCATCATTGAAAGCCGAATCCTCTAGCATGGATTCGATTACATCCTGAAGATTGTCCATTCCACAGTGCTTGATGTAGCTCACCACCTCCAGAAGTCGCAGCTGTTCTATGCCTCCGGAACGAAGGAAATAGGAGCAATAATTGTTTGTCTCCTCCAGCATGCTGACAATAATGTCGGTAATTTCCAGCTCAGATTTTTCTGCGGAGGCACAGTGGATGATAGCCCGCTCGATTACTGAATGGAATCCAGCTGTTTGTAAGGGAGCGGTGGTTTTTGATACCAGTATATTATTCTTGATATATTCATTGACACCCTGTCGTATGTATTCGACGTTTCCGCCGCAAATCAGCAGGAGGTCGCAGACTACAGGAACATCCAGGGATGCCTTGAGCAAATGCTCCGGGGTAACAAATTCGTGTCCCGAATCCTGTGCATCTTTTAGGGCGCTATTGATGATATTTTGTAGTTGCGGTGTAACCTTCAAGTTTAAATCTCCTGTTATGTATTTATGGCGAAAAAGCAGTATTTTTTCGGGATGACCTATATCTCCTGCATCTCGCAATGGAGGGGAAATCCATTTTCTCGGGCAATTTTTATGGTAAGGTTTACCCTGGTCAAGGCAATGTCGTAGGTATAGGTGCCCACTACAGCAGAGCCAGTCTTATGAACCAGTTCCATCAATTGCTGTGCTTCTTCCAGATTTTTGTGGAAAATCACTTGAAGCACATCAGTGACGAATTCCTTAGTGGTATAGTCATCATTCAAGAAAACCACCTGATATCGCTTTGGTTCCACTATTTTTGTGTCGGTTATGTTTAGAATTTCTTCGCCAAAACTCGTTTCCATACCTACAATATAACATATTTTCAAAGGATAGGCACTTCTTTGCTGGCATTGGATGGAATAAAAAAAAGTCCTTCTGGTAGTAGCCAGAAGGACTTGCTGTCACCTTGGACATTGTATTGAGGGGCTGTCAATCAGCCCAGCTTCTTAGAACTCCTCAAAGTCATCATCGGAGATGGAGACTGAGGGCTTGTGGCTTACAGCACCGCCACCACTGGGCTTGTGAACAGTTGCGGGTGCTGCTGGTCTTGCTGCCGGTATGGCAGTGTTTGCCTTGGGGCTGCTGGCCATGGGAGCACTTCTTGTGGCACTGACGGCAGCTGCCACTGCAGACCGATTGTCCAGCTTGAAGAAGGAAATCAGCTCCACCAAATTCTTGGCGTTGGAGGAAAGCTCCTCGGCCATGGCTGCCATCTCCTCGGAGGCGGCGGCATTCTGCTGCACAACGGAGTCCAGCTGTACGATGGCCTTGCTCACCTGCTGGGCGCCATTGTCCTGCTCACGGCAAGCCACGGCAATCTCTTCAACCAACTCGGTGGTCTCGTCGATGCTGGGGATAACATGCTCAATCAGGTTGCCGGCATTCTCTGCGGCGGCAAGGGTACGGGCAGAAAGCTCGCTGATTTCACCAGCAGCAACCTGGCTGCGCTCCGCCAGTTTGCGGACCTCACTTGCAACAACGGAGAATCCCTTTCCTGCCTCGCCAGCACGGGCAGCCTCAATGGCGGCATTCAAAGAAAGCAGGTTGGTCTGGCTGGCAATGTCCTCGACGATGTGAATCTTCTCCGCAATGTCCTTGACTGCGGCAACCGCATCGCTTACCGCAGTTCCACCAGTCTTGCTATCGGAGGCGGTCCGCTCAGCAATACTATTGGTCTTGGCAGCATTGTCGGCAGTCTGACGGATGTTGGAAGCCATCTCTTCCATGGTGGAGGACATCTCTTCTGTGGAGGCTGCCTGCTCGGCGGCTCCAGAGGAAATTGACTGGCTGGTGGAGCTAATCTGCTCGCTGCCGCTCTCTATCTGGCGGGCGTTGGTCATAATGGAGGTGACCATCTTTACCAGCTGGCTAAGCATCTCTACCAGGGCACGGCTCATGGCTCCTAGCTCGTCCTTGCGTGCACTAATCTTATTGCGTGTCTCGGCAGGAATGTGGGACATCACCAAGTCTCCCTTGGCCATGCACTCCAACGCTCCCTCGATAACCTTGACGGGGGTGGTAATGGAGATTCCCAGGAATATGGCCACACCAACACCAGCGGCAATCAGGATGACAGCAACCACAATCATGATTTTCAGCATCAGCTCAATCTCTTCAGTGAATTCGGCCAAGGGCGCGCGGATAAGAACAGACCAGTTGATGCTGTCCATGGGTGTATAGGCCATAAGGTAGGTCTGTCCCATATAGTTGTAGACAGCAGTTCCAGTCTCGCCATTCACAGCCTTGGTTACATTTGCTGCAAGCTCCACAAAGTCCTTGTTGGTCTTGGCTACGCTGGCAACGTTCTCGCCTTTCTGAACCCGCTCATACTCCTGGTGGGCCACGGTATTTCCTGTTTCCCGGCTGACGATGAAGGGACCGCCTGTCTGTCCCACAACGAATTCTCCTACGATGGTGGAGATGTTCTGGGCATCCTTCTCAAGAAGGATGGCTCCAGTGATACGATTGTTGTTTGGGTCTCGGATGGGCACTGCATAGGTGACAGCCATTGTTCCGGGCCGCAGTTCGCTTTCAATAGGATCAGAGACAAAGTTGTTTCCACGGATAGCCTCCCTGAAGTTGTCCCGGTCGGACACATCACGGTCAATGCCGGTGTTTGTATATCCGTTTCCCTGTGCGTCGCAAACAGTGTAGGCAATGCGCTGGTTATCCATGGCGGCGATATTGCTCAAGAAGGCTGCCTTGTCTGCCAGGGACATGGTGGGATCCGTCATTTCAGGCTGTACCGCTATGGCACTCAGAACCTCTATCTCCATATTGGCTCGTGTCTCAAGGTACTTTCCAAGCGCCTGTGCCGTCACCAGGTTGTCCTCCAGAATAATCTTCTCGGCTGCATCCCGTGCAAAGGCATATGCCAAAAAGGTACTTACCAATGCGACTGTCAGCACGATAGCACTAGTCACAACAATCAAGGTGGTCTTTAAACTTTTCATTTCGTCTCCCCCATTCCTTCTTTCGTTTTCCTTGCCCGATGATGTGTTTCCCACCTGCGGACAATTTTTATTATATCACTTAGTTTATCGACAAGCAAGGACAAAAACTGGAGTGGGGTAAAGCTGCCCTTACTCCATGGAACTATGAAACAACTGTTCTGTTCCAAAGAAACTCGTTTTTGCAGCCACAACAAGTTCGCTTCCGTTCCAGTGTACGGTTCCCTCCCATTTCGGGATGTCCTTCAGCTCCTTGGGAATGATCCCTGAATCAGAAAATACGGTGAATTGGGCATCTGTAATCAGGGGCTTGTCTGGTGAGGGTGGAGTTTTTCTGGAAAAAATCTGTTTTGCTGAATTTTTCAGCTCTATAAGTACAAAGTATGTCTCACCGTCCTCCTGCAATACGAGGCACAGGCCGGGGAACAGGGGGACATCGGGCAAAAGGAGGATGGTGGCCTGGCAATCTTGACCGAGGCTGGAAGCACCTTGGATTGCAGCGGGGAACTGTGCCGCCGTCAGATACTGAAAATGGGTGTCGTACAGTTTTTTCGGCACCTGCACCGCATTGGCCCCCTCCTTCAGCACCTTCTGCAGCGCCTTGTAGGTGGCGATGCGGAGGTCCAGCAGCTCCAGCAGGTGAGAATAGGTCCAGGAGCGGGTCTGGAACTGAGCCTTGTAGGTGCGGGCGTTTTGTTCCAGAATCTCTCCGCCGAAGCTGGTGGCTGTCTTTATCTTGGGAAAGTCAATTTGGTTGAGCAGCGTGACAGTGGTGAGCAGGTCCGCAATGTTGTAGCCCCAGCGGGACACGTTTGCCTTGGAGGCATATTGCTTGAACAGCTCCAGTTCCTGCAGCAGCATGGATTGGTAGGTCTGGTTCTCCAGAAGAGCCTTGTCCAGGACTGCCCGATTTTCCTGGGTGATGGTGGTGCCTGGTTCCAGCTGCAGTCGCTGGGAGGTGAATTGCTCCACGGCGGGGGACTGGTAGAGGGTTTTGGCTGCCAGTCTAGTATAGTCCTGCTGGGAATCAGTACCCTGGCTGGTGAGGATAAATACAAAGTCGTTTTTTTTCTGTCTGGGCGCTGCCACCACCGGCACTCCTGAATCTTCTCTGGCAGAAAGGGGACGGTTTACGAGTTTGGGATCCTTGTAGTCCACTGCCAGGTAGAACAGGTTTTCTGTGGCGGCGGCGTGGCTGGAGAACACCACCTTGTTCTTGTCGGCGAAAAGCTTGTGTAGTATTGTCTGGAATTCCGGGTATTTCGATTCCAAGGAGCTTGCCGGATACTCGATAGTAATGAAGAAATTCTTCTGGGTTCCGTCGAGGCCGGGGTCGTGACGGAACATGTAGGACCACATTTCCACGGGGTGCAGGGTGATAGATTTTGTCTCGTCCCTGTAGCTCAGCTCCAGGGTGCAGGCTCCCTCGCTCATGATGAAGTCCTTGACCGTGCAGGTGAGCTCTGGAATGCGGTGGCCTTCCTGCCACACCGAGCCTGAGAAACGCAGCTTCTGGCTGGGGCCAGACAGGTTGTCCAGCACTTCTTGGGGCACCCCCTCGGCGGTCACCGGCAGGAAGGTGTCTTCTGCCAGCTGGAGGGGAGCCGCTATAAAATTCCAGTCCTCCGGCCGAGCGTCAAAGATGGCCTTGGAATAATAGCCCGTCTGTCCCTGGGCGTTGGTTCCCGCCACCCGCAGCTCCCTTGCCGCATTGCCCCGTCCGTTCTGCAGGATGGTGATATGGCGGGTGAGGCGAGCCTGTCCCTCCAGGGGGATGTCAGGCTGTCGCAGCCATGGCTCCGAGGGCAGGGCCCAGGGAGAATAGTTGGACAGGTACTGGGTTCCGTCGTATTTCTGGGGGAGCCGTTCATAGGTGTATTTGAAGAACATGGGGTCGCAGCCGATGGTGTCAAAATCTGCCAGCCGGGTGTACATGGTTCCGGCCTTGTTGATGACAAACAGGGTGGAGGCGCTGGCACTGAGGTTTTCGGCGATGAAGGTTCCCTCCTCAGGCCCCTGGAGACTGCGGCTGAAGTCGGCGGGAAGGCCAGAGTCGGTGAAGCGGATGTGCTGTCCATCCTCCGTCAGAAAATAGATGGTCTCGATTCCCATGGTGCCGTAGTGGTGGGGATTTCCGTAGATGTCCTCATGCCACAACACATCCTGGCGACGGGCTGCCGATGCCCAGGCCCGCTTGTTCTTCACCAGCTGGTTCTGCACCAGATGGGTTCGTTCCGGCCAGCCAAAGTCCCAGATCCACTCAAAGGGTTTTCCGGGAGAGTTTGTGTTGGTGAACATCTGGTACATGCCACCCTCCGAGTCGAAGGCCAGAAGGGCATCTGCATCGGCGGAAATCTCCACGATTTCAGTAGGGGCAGGGAATTTTGCGTCAGCGGCCTTCTGTGGGGTAGGCAGGCCGGTTCCTCCCACCAGCTGCCAGTGGGTCTCATCCAGGCCGGGGTTGCTGTATTCCGCTCCGGACATCAGCTTGTAGTAGATGCGGCCGTCCTCAATGCAGAACTGGTAGTCCCGGCAGAAGGTCTGGGTGAGGGTCTTGATATACACCTGATCCGGGAGGCTGCCGTTGACGTTGGCGGAGGCATCCAAAGTTTCCAGTGGAACGGCGGCCTGATGGTAGAAGCTGGCCAGCTGGGAGGCGTTGCTGCTGGGAACCACCGTACAGGCGGAACAGGCCAGGAAGCACAGGAGGGACAGGGCAAACAGTGTCGTCATGGCGAGAATTTTCCTCATACTTTTAGTGTAGGATAGTTCTACCCTGCAATCAAATTGAAGTCAATTTTGCTGTTGATAGAAATACCACAAATCGGGAGGGTTGTCCGTTTTTTTTCATGGTTTTGACTTAATTTGACTTCCCTAATAATGGCCTTGTCTAATAGAAGGGAACAAAGTATAGTTGACTCATGAAAGACGCATTCATCCAGGAAAAATGTCAGGAGGGGCATCCCAACTGGCAGCAGGCAATCCAGCGGCAGCACCAGCTCTATTCCCGCAACAACGACATCCGTACGGAATTTGAGCGGGACTACACCCGGCTCTTGCACTGCGAGGCCTTCCGCAGGCTCAAGCACAAGACTCAGGTGTTCTTCGCACCCAAGAACGACCACATCTGCACCCGCATGGAGCACGTCTTTCACGTGGCTTCCGTGGCTTCTACCATCGCCAAGCACTTAGGCCTGAACGAGCAGCTGACCTCCGCCATCGCCCTGGGACATGATATTGGCCATGCCCCCTTCGGCCACTTTGGGGAGGACTGCCTGAACAAGCTTTTACCCCAAAAGCCAGGCGAAAATGCCCCAAAACGATTTTGGCACGAGCGCAACAGCCTCTTCTTTGCCGACTACATCGAAACATTGCAGGACCCTGACGGCCACGCCAGAAACCTGGATTTGACCTACGCCGTGCGGGACGGCATCGTGTGCCATTGCGGTGAGGTGGACGAGAGCGGCATCCGTCCCCGTAGCCAGGCCATTCCCCTCTACGACATCAAGAAGGCGGGCAGCGTTCAGCCCTACACCTGGGAGGGCTGCGTGGTGAAGCTCTCCGACAAGATTGCCTACCTGGGCCGGGACATTGAGGACGCCCGCCAGTATCACATCCTGGACATGGGGGCCTACCGCCAGCTGCGGGAAATTGTCGCCGAGTGCTTCGGCTTTCCCGCCACCAAAAAAGGCAAGACCGTGAACACCACCGTCCTCATCAACGACCTGATTGTGGACCTGTGCCAGCAAAGCTCCCCGGAGGCGGGACTGGTGTTCTCCCCCGCCCACTTCAAGTTTATGAACAAGCTCAAGTCCTTCAACTATGCCAACATCTACCGACACTGGCGGCTTTTGGAATTCCAGCACTACGCCACGGCGGTCATCCACACCATCTACCGCCTTCTGCTCCAGACCCAGCCCTTTGTGCCCAGCCAGAAGGTGGGCTTCTGCCTCAAGCAGTACCCCCTGCTGGGCTCCACCTTCGAGGACTGGCTGGTGAAGTACACCGACTATCATCCAGAGATGCGTTCCAGACTGAAATTCGACACCATCCAGCCAGTGTTCGATTTGTCCAGCCCGGCGGGATTCAGCAAGTGCGTCATTGAATTCATCTCCGGCATGACCGACCAGTTCGCCATCGCCGTCCATCAGGAAATCATCAGCTTCTAGCTGGCTGAGCGATTCAGTCTCAGCCCTGACGACAGATGCCGAATTCCCCAGATTTCCCCAGTTCCCCTTTCCAAAGGAATTGAATTCCGCTATGATTTTACCATGAACGCAATCATTACCGTTGTAGGAACAGACCAGGTGGGCATCATCGCCAAGGTGAGCAACTTTCTTGCCCAGCACAGCATCAACATAGCAGACATCAGTCAGACCATTCTCTCCGGCAACTTTGTCATGATGATGATGGTGGAGCTCTCTGCCGCTACTATTCCCATGGAGGAGCTTCGCGCCGCCCTAGAGGACTTGGGCAGCCAGCTGAAGGTCACCATCAATATCATGCACGAAAAGGTTTTCAGCGCCATGCATCGAATCTAGGGAGGGAGCCATGGCGGAATGGGGAAAGGTGTACAAACTGAAGGGAAATGTCTCTGTTTGCTGTATTTGGAAATGCATTGCTGGTTTTCTGCAAAGTCGGACAAACCAAGAATTGTCTCTGCCGGAGTCTTCTCCACCGCGTTATTTTTTCTGGCAGGATGCTGCCAAATCGTTTAGCTGGCTTGAAGACGATGAGTGGGGGTGCTTCAAGTTTGCTGGTGTGCTGGGTAATGCGGAGTCTTTTCTTCAAATCATATTCAGCAAGAAAGAAAAGAATTGCGGCAAGGAAATGTGCTGTCCCCTGTCTTTTTACGAGAAAACAAGTGGAGACCAGTTTCTGTTTCTTGATTTCCTTGAAAGGATAAAACAGAAGAAATTGATACTCCATAAGAATCAGGTGTCAAATCCGCCAAAGAAACTGGAGCATGCGCAAAAAAAGTATGAGAGCGATGATAATCTGAAGATTTTGCTTTCAGACATTCGGGAAGGGGATTTGTTGGCACAGGCGAATACTCTTGCGGAAGAACTGTGGTTTCTTGGGGCGAACTTTTATACTCGTGACGAGATAGACTATATGAGAGGTTTTGTTGAACGGGATCCGGTAATCAGTGCAATCAAGGAAAAGATGTCGTCAAGATTGGAGCGGCAGGTGAGCTCAAAGAGCAGTGTTACAAAGATGCTAGAGCAGTGGCCAGAGTATGAAAAGACCAGGGATATGTTCGAGCCAACAGTGGGGATATCCTGTCATGGGCAGGAAATGAGTTGGGTGCTTGATGATCTGGAGTCTCCCGATGACTTGATGAGGGAGATTATTGACACAACCTTTGGACTTACGAAGCATAATTTTGAGGAAGAACAGAAGGGCGGATTCGAGGATTTTTTTCATAAATATAAGGAGCAAGACTTTTTTTTAGTCCAACGACAGGCGGAAGAACAGGCCATGAACCAGTTCCTTGTCAGTCAGTCGTTGAAGCAGATTGAAAACCAGTGCAGGGGTGAAAAAACTGACTCTCCGACATCTGTCTTGGAGCAGGAGACTGTTGCAAGTCTGACACAGGAGAATGAGGACCTGTCATATCGTATCCGTGAGTTGGAAAACAGGATAACGGATTTGGAACGCCAGAATGCTCATGCAAAGGCTGAAGGCGAGGGATTGAGGGAAGGTTATGACAGGCTTGAAAATGAGAACAAGGAACTGAAACAGAAAATTTGTGATTTACAAGGGCAGCTGAATAAGAAGAAAGACACCTACACGCTGCGGCAAAATGAAGAGAGAAATGGTTTTGTGCGACTTGAAATTCCCTGTGCTGAAAAAAATCTGTTTCCCGATGAAATTGAGGATTGGTTGTATTCCGTGGTGTATGCAGCCATTGAACAGGAAGGCAAAATGCTGCCGGAGGACACAAAAACCGAAGTGTCAAGAAAACGAGATGTGATAGAAGCTGTGTTGAATGGTAAGGAATTCGACTGGAACAAGTCGGAAACCTGCCGCACATTGACTGATATGGAGAAGGCTTTCAAGAATGATGCTTCCCCATCATTGGCAGGCTTTACCAAGGTTTCTGAAAATGACCATGAGAAGCACTTCTTTGTACAAGAGCGATACCAGATTACATCTGCACTCACTCCCAGTGATAACAGGACGGGACGATGGGTACAAAATAAAATGACAGAGATACGGGGACGGCTTTTCCTTATGCCACAGAGTGTATCGGATTCGGGTTCATCAGCAGACTCCTGAAGGCTGGTGGGGGCAGAAATCTTTTTCCCTCCAAAAAAAACTGCTTCCAAGGGAGTTTGCCCTGTGGAAGCAGTTTTTTGTCGTCTGCACTATCTGCTAGACTTCTGTAGTGGCTTCGGCTGGCAGTTCTTCCAGGTGCTGGCGGGCCTTGATGATATCCTCGAATTCGGCCTGCTCGATAACCTCCTTTTCCAGAAGGCGGTCGGCTATGTAGTCCAGCACGTCCCGCTTTTCCGTCAGCATGTTCACCACTCTGGTAAACCGCTGGTCCATGATGCGGGCCAGCTCCTGGTCGATGTACTGCTGGGTGGCCTCGGAGTATTCCCGCACCAGCTGAGGGGAATCGGAGCCGTAGCCGCCGCCCCGCTGGGAGAGCACCACGTTCTTGAACTTGTCGCTCATGCCGTAGTCCGTGAGAATCCTGCGGGCAATGTCGGTGGCCCGCTGCAGGTCGTTGGCGGCTCCAGTGGAAACCTGTCCAAAGCACACCTGCTCGGCGGCCCGGCCTCCCAGCAGCACATCAATCTCGCCGTACAGCTCGGATTCTGTCCGCAGGTAGCGGTCCTCCTCGGGAATCTGGAGGGTGTAGCCCAGGGCGGCAATACCACGGGGGATAATCGAAATCTTGTGCACCTTGTCAGCACCATCGGTAAAGGCGGCGGCCAATGCGTGGCCAGTTTCGTGAACGGCAACAATTTTCCGCTCATTTTCTTTAATAACACGGCTTTTCTTCTGTAATCCAGCAATGGCCTTTTCCACCGCCTCGTGGAAGTCCGCCATTTCCACCGCCTTGCGGCCTGCTCGGACAGCCAGCAGGGCAGCCTCATTCACCACATTGGCCAAGTCTGCACCAGCAAAGCCGGAGGTGGAACGGGCGACGGATGCCAGGTCAACGCCATTGCCCAGCTTCACGTTCTTGGCATGGATGCGCAGAATTGCCTCCCGTCCCTTCACGTCGGGGCGGTCCACCACCACCTGGCGGTCAAAGCGGCCGGGACGCAGCAGGGCTGGGTCAAGGACATCGGGGCGGTTGGTTGCCGCCAAAAGAATCAGTCCCTTGGAATTGTCAAAGCCATCCATCTCCACCAAAAGCTGGTTCAGGGTCTGCTCCCGCTCGTCGTTTCCGTGGATATTGTTCACACGGCTCTTTCCGATGGCGTCCAGCTCGTCAATGAACACGATGCAGGGAGCCTTTTCCCGAGCCTGACGGAAGAGGTCACGAACACGGCTGGCTCCCACACCCACGAACATCTCCACAAAGTCTGAGCCGGAAATCTTGAAGAAGGGAACGCCAGCCTCACCAGCTACCGCCCGTGCCAGCAGGGTCTTTCCCGTTCCCGGAGGTCCCACCAAAAGCACGCCCTTGGGAATCTTTCCGCCGATGTCGGTGTATTTTTCTGGTGTCTTGAGGAAGTCCACCACCTCCACCAATTCTTCCTTGGCCTCGTCTACGCCAGCCACATCAGCAAAGCGGGTGGTGATGGAGCCCTCCTCCACGGCGCTGGCCTTGGAGCTGCCAGCAGAAAAAATGCTGCCGCCGAGCCCGCCCCCCATCTTGCGGAAGATGAACATCCACATGAGGAGGATGAGTCCCATGGGGAGAAGCAGGTTCATCAGTAACTGGGTTAAAAATCCGTTCTGCTTTGCCACCACCTTATAGGAAACACCTGCAGTGTCCAGCAGCTGGAGGAAGCTCTCTGTCAAAAGACCAGCGGTACGAACTGAATTGCCTGCGTTGGCGGCTGGAGTCTTGAACAGGTCCAAGGTGGTGGTGGCTGGTTGGTCCACCGTTGCATCGCCTAGGTAGCCGGTGAAGTAGGTATCGCCAATGTCCACGGAGGTAATCTGGCCGTTCTGAATCATGGCCTTGAAGTCTGAAAAGGGAATTAGGTTGCTAGGCTGGCTGGTGAGAAGCAGGTTTATGATGCCTGTAGCCGCTACAATGATCAATATTATTGCCCAGAAAGGAAATCGGGCCCCTTTCTTTTTTCCACCGCCATTGTTGCCTGATTCAGGAGAAAGCTTGAAAAAATCGAAGGGATCTTGTCCTGGCTTCTTCTCATCTTTTTTATCTTTATCGTTGGAATCACTCATTAATCAACCTCATATTAAGAATATACGAAAAAACAAGATAATAGTCGATACCACAGGGATTTTTTTAAATAAAACTAAAGGCCATTTTTCCACCTCCGATATTTAAAGAAGTAACTGTTAGGGGGGTAAAAATGGGCTACGGTCAACCTTATGGTGCCTACGGTGCCTATCGTGACACTGGCGTAAAGACAGCCAGCCAGGGAAAGCTGGTGGTGATGCTGTACGATGAAGCGATTCGCCAGTTGAGCTATGCTGTTTCCTATCTCATGGGCGGCAATAAGATTGAGGCTCAGAACATCGAGCAGTTCTCCAAGCACATCATGAAGGTACAGGAGATTATCACCGAGCTGATGATTTCGCTGGACATGGAGGCGGGCGGAGACATCTCGAAGAATCTCATGTCATTGTACATCTACTTCAATCAGGAGCTGCTGAACATCTCCATCAGCCATGACCGGACGAAGATTACCTTCATCCAGGACATGCTGATGCAATTGCGGGATGCATGGGCAGAGGCTGCAACGGAGTCAGGACGGGAGCCTGCTCCTGTGATGAATGGCATTGATATAAGCGGGTAAGCCTATGGAACTGACCCAGGCTGAAATTGACGAGCGGGCTGCAATCCTGCGTCGTTTCCGTTCTTTGCTGGAGCAGCAGAGGGAAAAATTTCGGGAATACCTTCAGGTTCTGGAATCACAGGGCAAGGTTATCGAAGATGAAAACACCGAGTCTCTGCTGGCACACACTGAGCTTGAGCAGCAGATTGCCTCCCACATCATCAGCCTTCAGAAGGTCATCAAGCCCATGGAACTCATGTATCAAGATCAAGTTCGGACTGGGGCGGTTGATGAGGACGAGATTCCCCGTCTCCAGGCTGATTTGGAGAGCCTTCAGCGGCAGGTTTTGGAGCGAAATCAGACCAACCGCAACCTGCTGAAGGTTCACATCGGTCAAATCAAGGAGCGATTGGGAAGCGTCGCCAATCCCTACCGCCACAGCAAGAGCGTGTACGCCCAGTCGGCCCAGGTTGCCAACATGGTGAACATCAGCATCTAGCCGAGGAGGGGCTGCTCTTGCAGAAGCTCCTCCTAAAAGGAAAGCGTGCCGGAATCAGGGTCAAGCCTGAGCCAGCACGCTTTTTTTGTTCCGCCCCGCAAAACAGATTTCAGAGCTTCAGTCCGAAGGGGGCTTCAACCTAAAAAGCCGTCAGTCCTTCCTGATGATGAGGTGCAGGTCGTCGATCTGCTGCTGGTCCACCTCGGAGGGACAGTCGTCCATGGGGCTTTGGGCAAAGGTGTTCTTGGGGAAGGCGATGACTTCCTTGATGGAGGTTTCCTTGCACATCAGCATCACCAGTCGGTCCAGTCCCGGCGCAATTCCGCCGTGGGGCGGGGCTCCGTACTTGAAGGCCTCCGTCAAAAAGCCGAATTTCTTCTGGCCCTCCACCTCGTCAAAGCCCACAATCTGGAAGATTCGCTTCTGGAGCTGTGGGTCGTGGATACGGATGGAGCCTGATGCCAGCTCGTAGCCGTTGAGCACCAGGTCGTAGAGGTCGCCCTTGACGCTGGCGGGGTCGCTTTCCAGGGTGGCGTGGTATTTTTCCTGGGGCATGGTAAACATGTGGTGGGCGGTGTCCCACTTGTTCTCCTCCTCGTTCCACTCGAACATGGGGAAGTCCACAATCCAGGCAAAGGCGAACTGGTCGGGGTCGCACAGGTTCAAATCCTTGCCCAGGCGGCTGCGGACGGCTCCCAATGCGGTGCAGGCCACGGACTTCTTCTGGTCTGCCACAAAGAGCAGCAGGTCGCCCATCTTGGCTCCCAGGGTGGAGCAGATTTCAGCCGCCCTTCCCTCAAAGAACTTGGCGATGCCGCCCTCGAACGCTGGCTCTGCCTCGCTTCCGGCCACCTTTGTCCAGCCCAGTCCACGGGCCTTGTAGATTTTTGCCGTTCCCTCCAGCTCCTCGATTTTCTTGCGGCTGTAATCGGCGGCGGCTCCGGGAACCACCAGGGCCTTTACCGCTCCGGCCACCTGTCCCTTTTCATTGGGGGCAAGGGCATCCTTGAAGGCCTGGAAGGTGCCAATTTCTGCCATAAAGGCCGCATCCTGCATCTTCATGTCAAAGCGGAGCTCCGGCTTGTCGCTGCCATACCAGTCCATTGCGTCATCGTAGGCAATGCGGGGAAAGGGTGTCTCCAGCTGGACTCCCATGGTGGTTTGGAACACGTGGGCCATCATGCCCTCCGTCATGGAAAGCACATCGTCACGGGAGACAAAGCTCATCTCCATGTCGATTTGGGTGAACTCAGGCTGGCGGTCGCCACGGGCATCCTCGTCACGATAGCAGCGGGCAATCTGGAAGTAGCGGTCAAAGCCGGATACCATCAAAAGCTGCTTGTACAGCTGGGGCGACTGGGGCAGGGCGTAGAACTTGCCGGGGTAGAGGCGGGAGGGCACCAGATAGTCTCTTGCTCCCTCCGGCGTTGACTTGATGAAGGTGGGGGTCTCCAGCTCGTAGAAACCCTGGCTGTCCAAGTAGTTGCGGACTGCCATGGTAACCTTGTGGCGCAGGGCCAGATGGTGCTGCATGGAGGCGGTGCGCAGGTCCAGGTAGCGGAATTTCAGGCGCAAATCCTCGTTGGGAATGACGGGGGTGCCATCCTTGTTCACCTCGTCAATCATAAAGGGCAGCACCTCACTCTTGGAAAGCACCACAATTTCCTTGGCCACCACCTCCACCTCGCCGGTGGGCATCTCTGGGTTCACCATGGAGTCGGGACGGCCCCGCACCACGCCCTCCACCGCCAGGCAGTACTCCATCTTCAAGTCCAGGGCCAGCTCCGCCAAGTGAGCCGGGGAATCCGAGTCCACCACCACCTGGGTTAAACCGTGGCGGTCCCGCAGGTTGATAAAGGAGATGCCGCCGTGGTCACGCTTGCGGTGAATCCATCCGTTCAATATAACAGTCTTTCCAACGTCAGCCTTGCGCAAATCTCCGCAGGTGACGGTTCTTCTCATAGCTTCCATGGGAGGCAGTATAGCAGATGTAAACTAATAGTAAAAGGGGGAGGGGTGGAGAGCCCGTCCCTGCCTACGCTGGGCAAAGCCCAGAGGGCGGCAGTTCCGGTTTCTCTCCACCCCTCCCCGCTGGTGCGTTAGGTTGGCTCTCCTGCGGGGTGGGGGCGGACATTCCTGTGAAACCGTGGTATACTTTTGAGTAGGAGGTGTGTATGTCTATCGCAGCCGTGGAGGAAAAAATTAGGGAGTTGCCGGAAGCGTATGTCGTTTTGGTGAATGATTATGTGGACAGCCTGTTGGAGCGAGCAAAAAAAGTGCAGGACTTGCAGGGTGCTTTCTCCAGGCAGAGCGATGTGAATTTGATTGGGGAGGAGAAGAACTCTTGGAAGACGATGGCCATGGAGAAACACCTTCATGGCTAGGGAGCTGGATGCAAATGCAATTTTGCGCTTCTTGTTGAACGATATTCCTGACCAGGCAAAGAAATCTGCTGAGGTTATATTCACAGGTGCGATTACACGTGAGGTTGTAATCGCAGAGGTTGTGTATGTTCTTGAAGGAAATTACAAGTGCTCTCACTCGGAAATAGCTTAAAAATTGGAAAAATTGCTGGAATTGGTTGCAGTAGAAAATACAGAGGTTGTTCGTTGTGCTTTGAGGACGTTTGGAGAAACATCTTTGGATTTCGTTGATTGCCTTTTGATTGGTTATAATCACATTGCCGGGTGTGAGATTTTTTCTTTTGACAAAAAGTTGAACAATCGCTTGAAGTAGGCTTCCCTGCTATTTTGCTGGCTGAGCAAGCTCAGAGGTGGGGTACGAAGCCACTAGGCTGGGAAAACCACAATATATTGAACGATTTTATCGAGTCTCACTGCGTGGCCTCACGCCTAAAAGTAGCGTCCCGCTGTTCCCGTCCCACCACTGGTGCGTTAGGTTTGCTCTACCGCTGGTCGCAGTTTGCGGCCACCCAGCTACCCGACAAGACAAGGCCCGCTGAATGTGGTATAGTGGGAAGGGGAGGATTGCAATGCCTGAAATTTCGAGATTTTATGGATTGGTGGTCAAGATGTTCTTTAAGCCCAGGGAGCATGAGCCACCGCATATTCACGTCCTTTATGGTGAATTCAATGGTATTTTTGAAATTCAATCTAAACTCATGACTGAAGGTGATTTGCCGGGAAAGGCCCAGCAGCTGGTTCTTGAATGGTTGGCTCTCCATGAGGATGAGCTGCTGAAAATGTGGAGGAGCCAAACCATAGGAAAGCTTCCTCC
This sequence comes from Spirochaetaceae bacterium, assembly GCA_017622135.1. Classification (GTDB taxonomy): domain Bacteria; phylum Spirochaetota; class Spirochaetia; order Treponematales; family Treponemataceae; genus Treponema_F. The sequence goes on along the minus strand of JAGARR010000012.1, from coordinate 11,990 downwards.
CCTGCTCTGATTTGGTGCAAAGCGATGATTCCCAAGATAAAGACCCTAGAGCCGCTGGAAGATTTCTTGTTGAAGGTATCCTTTCAGGATGGAAAAAAAGTTATTTATGATGTAAAGGATGACATTGAAAATCTTCCTGGTTACTCAGACCTTGCGTCTGTCAGCGGATTATGGCTGCAGGCTCAGCTAGACGAAAGCAGAACCTGCGTCTATTGGAATGACCAGATAGATCTCTCCAGTGACATGATTTATGAGTATGGGAAGCCGCTCTAGCCACCTGTCCTCCAATGAAACCTATGGCCGAATCCAATGTAAGGGCTGCGACGTACTCCCTATTGGTACGTTAGGTTGACTCTACTGCGGGGTAGGTAAATTGGTTCTCAGGAGCCCACTGCCGGCTTACACTTCGCTACGCTCAGAGGGCGCCGTCATCAGTATGATGTCAGTGCAACGCGTCATTCACCAAGATTGGCAACCTATCTTGTCAAGGTGAGACATCTGACAGAAAAATTGTTAGATGGTTGAATCCCTATGGTACTTCGTTTTCATGTAGATTTGTGCTACCAACCACCTGTTTCGTACTCCTTTTGAATATTTTTTATGTACTCTTCATTGACAACACATTGCAACTTTACCTTCTTGTTTGCATGGTATGTTTTGCCATCATAGGATACCTTTCCTGAAAAACCTGCATCTAACTTAAAGTCACCGCCTACAAATTCTTCTGAAAATGAGAGATTTCTGTTCCTTTCTTTAGAGAAGGTAACGCTAATCTTATTTTTTGACGACTTAGATAGCTTCCCTGGTGTGTCCTTTTTTATTATAATCCGCTGAATGAACTTTCCTGCACTCACAAAGATTTCTCCGTCATTTGTCGTAGCAGAATTTTCCCATTCATCTAGTGTACGTTCCAAAACTAAGTCATCTTCAACGTAAAAAACCACTTTATCCAGAATATTTGAATATTCTTTTAGATGCTTTGAAGTAAAATCTTCTTTTCCTCCAGAAGCATGGGAAAAAGAAAGAAGAAAGAGGAGCATTGCTAAAAGGACAATACTCTTTTTACTTGTACTCGCTCCCCATCTCTGCACTTGCATGATACAAGGGATACAAGATTCCTGCTTTTCCATTCTTATAAAGACTCCGTCTATCATTATTCTATTCTTAAAGAAATACAAGTCCTTCAATTCAGACTAAAGAACTCCCCAGTCTTTCGTGGACTGAGGAGAATCTGCCACAGAAAAATTACACTATACTAACCAGAAAATTATCTGAGTGCTGTCCCAAAAGTAAGGGCAGCACTCTTTTTTTCAAATTTACAAACAGACCCAAATCTGCTTACATCAACATCCAAAGAGCTTGCATCCAATCATGACGATGCGTTAGAGCTATATGACCAAGGGCATCGTCTATCTGATTATTATAGAATTGTCTAACCCCCAAATATCCAGGGTTACTGTTGCTACAGAGAATACAATATTCTATATCATTTGCACCGTGAACTGTGAATAAATTCCCTTTTTGACTGTATGCTAGCGCTTCGTCATCTGCATACATTTCTTCGCTGATGTACATCGTGGCTTCTGTTTTGTACACCCAAAGATACTGATAGTTTGGTGCGTATGCACGAAGTGCTTGTACAAATTCATCTAAACTATTAAAGAAATGGTATTGCGCTGGTTCATTGGTAATGAACTGGTTTATTTCATCCAAAACTCCAGCTGCATTTAGTTTGGTAGGCACTATCATCATAAACAATCCCATACACACCATAACCAGTACAAATCTTGTATTTCTTTTCATCTGTCCTCCTGACATTGATTTACCCTCTGCAATCTTCTTAAAGATATTATATCTTTATAAAGATATTACTGTCAAGTCTTTTTCTCCTTGTGCAATAATGGGGGCATGAGCTCCTTTTGGATGAATGTGAAAAAAGCCCTTGTATTTAAAGAGTTAGAAATCAAGGAATTAGCCTATAAATCAAATGTTTCTTACTCCACCATCATCAACGGAATGAACAAGAACAGCATGCCCCATGCGGACATCGCTTTGAAGATTTCAAAAGCGTTGAACATGTCCTTGGAAAGTCTTCTGGGAGATGTCGAAATAAACGCCTTGGATGAAGCATGCTTGACCCAAAAGAATCTCGAGAAAATTGAAATTGCCTTGTACCGAAAGAACAAAAGAACTATCGATGCACTGGAGGAGCTTCCGCCCCAGCTACGGGGTACGGTGGAGGAGCTGGTGGTTAGAACCCTAGATTCAATTCATGGGTCGCATCTGTAATGACTGCTGTCTCCGCCGGTCCGTGCTCGGCTTTTGCTGCTACCGCTGGTGGTAGTTTGCCTCCACCCAGCTGCGATACTCGCCGCTGCGGATCCGCTGAATCCAGTCCTGGTGGCTCAGGTTCCATTGTACGGTGGCGGCCAGTCCTTCCTCAAAGGTCATCTTCCGCTGCCAGCCCAGCTCGGTCTTGATTTTGGTGCAGTCGATGGCGTAGCGGCGATCGTGGCCGGGGCGGTCCTTTACATAGGTGATGGTCTGGCGGATTGAGTCGTCTGGTTTTCCCAGCTCTGCCGCCACCAGCTCGATGAGCTTTTCCAGCAGCCTGATGTTTTCCCACTCGTTCTCGCCGCCGATATTGTATTTTTCGCCAGTCTGTCCCTGCCGCATGATTTGCCAAACCGCCCGGTTGTGGTCCTCTACATAAATCCAGTCACGGATGTTCCTGCCATCGCCGTAGACGGGAAGACTCTTGCCCTCGCTCATGTTCAGAATCATCAGGGGAAGGAGCTTTTCCGGGAACTGGTAGGGGCCGTAGTTGTTGGTGCAATTGGAAAGGGTGACGGGCAGGCCGTAGGTGTGAAAGTATGCCATGGCCAGGTGGTCGCTGGAGGCCTTGCTAGCGGAATAGGGGCTTCGGGGGTCGTAGGGCGTGGTCTCCACAAAGTAGCCGGTCTCCCCCAGGGAGCCGTACACCTCGTCGGTGGACACGTGGTGGAACAAGACGCCCTCCCGGTATCCGTCGCCGTCCCTCCAAAAGCTGCGGGCCGCATCCAGCAGGGTGTAGGTTCCCAGCACGTTGGTGCGGACAAAGGCTTCCGGCCCCAGGATGGAGCGGTCCACGTGGCTTTCGGCGGCAAAGTGGACGATGGTGTCCACCTCATACTTCTTCAGGATTGCGTCCATGGCGGCACGGTCGCAGATGTCCGCCTGCTCAAAGAAGTAGCGGCGGCTGGACTCAAGGCAGCCCGTCCCGAATTTTTCCTCGATGTCCGCCAGACTCTCCCGGTTGCCTGCGTAGGTGAGGCTGTCCACGTTCACCACGGTGCCGGAAAAGCCTGCGTCGGTAAAAGCCTCGTTGCCGGAGGTGGACATACCAAACAGGTAGTGGATAAAGTTGCTGCCGATAAAGCCGGCGCCCCCTGTTACCAAAATACTTGTCAGCTTTCTTGTAGCCATGATTGCTCCTTTGTAATTTCGACTCTTGATTGATTCGGCTTGTGCAGGAATTTTCCCGCAAAGTCGATTATTGCGGCATTTCCTTGAAGAAGGGGCTGCTCATAAAGGCCCGCAGGCTTTCCTGCCAGCTAGGAATTTTTTGTTGCAGGGCTTTTTTCAGCTTTGACTTGGAAAGCACGGAATAGGCGGGCCGCTCCACTGCCGCACCAAATTCTGCTGTTGTACAGGGCTTTACCTGGCATTCCCTGGTGATGATGCCCTTTTCCCGGCCGACTTTGTAAATCTCCTGGGCAAAGCCAAACCAAGAGGTCTCGCCCTCGCCGGTGCAGTGGTAGATGCCGGGCGGAATTTTTGGATGGGGATTGCCGGGAAGCTCCTGCCCCCCCAGAATCGTCAGGATGAGGCAGCGGGCCAGGTCCATGGTGCAGGTGGGGCTTCCGAACTGGTCGTCCACCACGGAGATGGTATCCCGGCTGTTCATCAGGCCCACCATGGTGTAGACAAAATTCCTGCCGCGGGGCCCGTAGAGCCAGGCGGTGCGGAAGATGTGGGCATCGGGATGGGCTTCCAGCACCAGTTTTTCCCCCTGGGCCTTTGTCCTGCCATAGACTCCCAAGGGGGCGATGGGCATGATTTCCGTGTAGGGAGTCTTTCCGGTGCCGTCAAACACATAGTCGGTGGAAAGGTGAATCATTCCCGCCCCGACGGAGCGTGCCACGGCAGCGATGTTCCCCGCACCGGTGGCATTCAGGCTCTCCGCAAGCTCCCGCTCTGTCTCCGCCTTTTCCACAGCGGTGTAGGCGGCGCAGTTTACCACCCAGCTGATACCGGGATTGGCAGCCGCAAAGACCTCCAGCTCCCGCTGACTGGTGATGTCAACATCTCGGTCGGTTCCCACAAAGGCCAGTTCCGCCGCCTCCAGCTGCCGGGCAAGTTCGCTGCCCAGCATCCCATTTTTTCCGATAAGCCAAATCATGCTGTCTCCTTTGCCGTCCTAAAGTTGTCTCACTCCCCAATCCACCTGCCGTCTAGGTCAAAGTAGCTGCCGCTGGGGTCAAAGGCCGGATGTCTGGTGTCCTTGTCTGAAAGCTGGAATTCCATTCCGATTTCGATTCCCGCCTGGGTCAGTGCCGCCTGCCAATCTATGCTGATGGTGGGGTCGTTCCATGGCAGGCCGCCCTCGTCCTCTGGATGATAGAAGTCGGTGCATTTGTAGGCGAAGATGGCAGTCTCGCTCAGCACGACAAAGCCATGGGCAAAGCCTTGCGGGATATAGAATTGGTTTTGTTGCTCGGCGGAAAGCACCACCCCGTGCCATTTGCCGAAGGTAGCGGAGCCTGTCCGCAGGTCCACCGCCACATCGTAGACGGTTCCCGCCATGGCCCGCACCAGCTTTCCCTGGGGATGCCGCTTCTGGAAGTGGAGCCCCCGCAAAACGCCACGGGAGGACAGGGACTGGTTGTCCTGCACAAAGGTCATGGCAAGGCCGGCGGCGGCAAAGTCCTTCTGGCTGTAGGTCTCAAGGAAATATCCTCGCTGGTCGCCGAAAACCCTTGGCTGAATCTCGTACAATCCCTTGATGGGACATTCACTGATGGAAAAGGGCATGGGCTCTCCTACTTCTTCTGGTTTAAAATCAATGCTGCGATGGCACCGGGAATCCATCCGGCGCAGGTCAAAAGCAGCACCAGCAGAATGGAACCGCAGCCCTTGTCCAGCACGGCCAGGGGCGGAAAGATGATGCAGAGAATGACTCTTCCTAAACTCATGGGTTACTCCTTTGGGTGATGGGTTTCAGCAACTACCGTCCCTGTTCTGCGATGTATGATAGGTATTCTCCGTAGTCGGTCTTGTAGCCGGAGGCCAGCTGCAGTAGCTTTTCCTTGTCCAGCCAGCCGTTGCGGAAGGCGATTTCCTCGATGCAGGACACGTACATGCCCTGCCGCTTCTGGATGGTGGCGATGAAGTTGCTGGCCTCCAATAGGCCGTCGTAGGTGCCGGTGTCCAGCCAGGCCATGCCCCGGCCCAAAAGCTCCACGGAAAGCTGGCCCCGCTCCAGGTAGGTGTTGTTCACGGTGGTAATTTCGATTTCTCCCCTGGCGGAGGGCTTGACCTTGGCGGCAATGTCCACCACGGAATTGTCGTAAAAGTAGAGGCCCGGCACGGCGTAGCTTGACTTGGGCTGGGCGGGCTTCTCCTCGATTCCCAGCACCCTGCCTGACCCGTCGAATTCCACCACACCGTAGGCGGTGGGGTCCTTTACGTAGTAGCCAAAGATGACAGCTCCACCCTCCCGCTGGATTTTTGCGGCAGCGGCCTTGAGGGTGGCGGTAAAGCTCTGGCCGTAGAAGATGTTGTCTCCCAGCACCAGGGCCACGGAATCCCCGCCAATAAAATCCCTTCCCACGATAAAGGCATCTGCCAGGCCTCGGGGCTGGTCCTGCACGGCGTATTGGAATTCCATGCCCAGCTGGCTGCCGTCCCCAAAAAGCTCCTTGAACAGGCTTATGTCACGAGGTGTGGAGATGATGAGCACCTCCCGGATTCCTGCCAGCATCAGCACCGACAGGGGATAGTACACCATGGGCTTGTCGTAGAGGGGCAGAATCTGCTTTGAGACTGCCTTGGTGATGGGGTAGAGCCGTGTGCCGGAGCCGCCGGCCAAAATGATTCCTTTCATGTGTGCCTCCTGATTTGTGGACCACTCAAAGCCGCTGCAAGCCGCATCCGATTCGTGGTTTGCTCGGTGATGATGGTGTGCAGCCGGTCCAGGTCGTCCCGGGAAAAGTATTCGATGACGATGGAGCCCTTGTCCAAGTTCCCCTTGATGGAAACCTTGGTACCAAAGACTTCAATATATTGCTGCTCCAGGGCGGCTAAATCAGGGTCTCTGGAGGGCTCCTTGGCAGGCTTCTTTTCTGCCGCCTTGATTCGGCCGCCTCCGTTCAGCTCCGCCGCCTGCTGCTCCGCCTCCCGCACGGAAAGGCCGCTGCCGGTGATGCGTCCGAAGAGGATGCGCTGGTCGGAGGAGTCGTTGACGGAAAGCAGCGCCCTGGCGTGGCCGGAGGTGATGGCTCCCGTCTCCAGCGCGGACTGCATGTCCTCTGGCAGCTTCAGCAAGCGCAGGGCGTTGGCCACGGTGGAACGGTTCTTGCCAACCCGCTGCGCCAGCTCCTCCTGGTTCAACTGGCTCATCTCCATGAGCTTCTGGTAGGCTACCGCCTCCTCTATGGGGTTCAGGTCGGAGCGCTGGATATTTTCGATGAGGGCAACCTCCAGCTTCCGTTGCTCTGAGTATTTTTTCAGCTGGACGGGAATCCTTGCAAGCCCCGCCAATCGGGCTGCCCGTGTCCGTCGCTCCCCGGCGATGATGTAGAATTGCCCGTTCCCCGCATCCTCCACCGTCACTGGCTGGATGATGCCGTGCTCCCGGATGGAGTCTGCCAGCTCCTGCAGGGCCTCCTCCTTGAATTCCTTGCGGGGCTGGTGGGGGTTGGGCACCAGTCGGTCCACCTCCAGACTCAGGGAGCCGTCCTCCTCCACAGCAATTCCTTCCGGCAGGTTCGCCGTTGGCTGGGGGGAGGCAGGAGTGCCTGACTGCTGGACTGGATTGTTGAGATCGGAGATATTGCCCAAGGAGGACAGACCGGGGCTTTCGTCGATGAGGGCGCCGATGCCCTTTCCTAAGGCAGGTTTCTTAGCCACGCTGGATTACCTCTTCGGCAAGGCTCTTGTAGCTCCTGGCTCCGGCACAGGAGGGGTCGTACTTGCAGATGGGCAGACCGTGGGAAGGTGCCTCGGACAAGCGCACGTTGCGAGGGATGATGGTCTTGAACACGGTCTCGCCAAAATAGGACTTCACCTGGGCCACCACGTCCTGGGCAAGGCGGGTGCGGGAGTCGTACATGGTAAAAAAGATGCCGCCGATGCCCAGCTTGGGGTTGATGCCCTTCTGCACCCGTTGGACGGTTTGCAGCAGGAGGGTGATTCCCTCCAGGGCAAAGTACTCGCACTGCATGGGAATCAGCACGGAGTCTGCCGCCGCCAGTCCGTTTAGGGTCAGGATGCCCAGGGATGGCGGACAGTCAATCAAAATGTAGTCGTATTGGGGAATCAGGGGAGCCAGGGCGTTCTTCAGGTAAAAGTCACGGTCATCCTGGTCCGCCAGCTCTATGGAGGCTCCGGAAAGGTCGATTGAAGCAGGAACTACATGGAGGTTGTCCATGCAGGACTGGCGGATGGTTTGTTCTGGAGTAGAAAGCTTGGCTATCAATTCATAGACGGTGGGCTTGTCCTTTGAAATGCCCACACCGGAAGTCATGTTTCCCTGAGAGTCAAAGTCAACAAGCAGAACCTTTTTCCCAGCTTCTGCCATGTACGCCCCTAAATTGATTACAGAGGTCGTTTTACCAACGCCTCCCTTTTGGTTTACAAAAACAAATACCTTTCCCATAGCTTACTATTATACCATGTTTCGTGAAAAGAGTATATAAGGAAAACCTTGGAAAACTGATTCTTCTTAGGCCTTGATTATTTCGCCAGAAAGGAATATAAAATTATCTATGGAACGTTCAGCCAGTAAAAATGACCTTATATTGCAGTTTGTTGATGAGAAGGTGCTTCAGGCCTTTGATGCCATTGCTTCAAGAGAGGACGTGGTGCCACAGGCTCAGGATGTGCTGACCGTGACTGAAATTTTCTGTCCCGGAAACAGCAAAAACTGCGGGACATTCATCATTGATGCTGCTGAATCGGAAAAAGAGGAGCATTTGACCCAGAGCTTCCATCGGAACCTGAAGCTTTTGGTGGAGAAGACTTGGATAGAAGCCTCCGACATCACGGTGAAGGACCAGGTGCTCTATCGCATAGACAAGCTTTGTGAGAAGCTGTCCGCCAGGGACTACGCCAACTGCTACAGGGATTTTATCGCTGTACTGCTGGATGTGGTCTGCCTCATGTTTGGCTCCCAGGCCAAAAAGGAGGACTTCGCTGAGTATGCCCTGCGCATCGATCCTGAATTCGGCATCTTCTGGTGGTACCTTCACTCTCTACCCAAGGAGCGGACCTGGGGCAACGAAAAGTGCCGGATTGTCATTCTGTTGGGTATGTATTTTCTTGCAAATTATTGAAATAAATTCTCCAATACCATCCTCATCACGACGGGGTAAACCATGAACGAAATAGCTTCACTGTGCAGGACGCTGAGGCAGGGAGCCTCAGTGCTGTCCAATTATTCGGCGGAAGAGAAGAACCGTGGGCTTGCGGCAGTTGCCCGTGCCCTTGATTGCTGTCGGCAGGAGATTCTTGCCGCCAATGCCCGTGACGTTGAACGTGCTCGAGCCGAGGGCATGAAGGAGAGCCTGGTGGACAGGCTCCGTCTCACTTCAGACCGCATAGACGGAATCATCGACAGCATCAATGTGGTCATCCAGCAGACCGACCCGGTGGGCCAGGTGGTGGCGGGCTGGACCACTCCCAACGGGCTGCGGATTCGCCAGCAGCGGGTGCCCCTGGGGGTCGCCGCCATAATCTACGAGTCCCGCCCCAACGTGACGGTGGATGCCTTTGCCCTGGCCTACAAGAGCGGCAACAGCATCCTGCTGCGGGGCAGCTCCTCCGCCCTGGACTCCAACAAGGCGCTGGTGGCCGTCATCCAGTCTGCCCTGAACCAGGAGGTTGACGGGGTGCGGGTTGGCGTGGCGGACTCCATTCAGCTGGCCTGCTCCGGCAGCCATCACGAGGTGGAGGAGATTCTCAACGCTACCGGGCTGATTGACGTGGTGCTGCCTCGGGGCGGAGCCCAACTGATTCGCATGGTGGTGGAAAAGGCCCGTGTTCCTGTAATCGAGACGGGGAGTGGCGTGTGCCACCTCTTTGTGGATAAGGACGCTGACTTCCAGATGGCCTGTGCCATTGCGGAGAACGGAAAGCTCCAGCGTCCCGGCGTGTGCAATGCACTGGAAACCTTTGTGGTCCATGAGGCCATCCTTGAGGAATTCCTGCCGCTGTTGGAAAGCCAGTTGGCGGGACGGTGCCAGCTGCGCTGCGACAGGGCATCCTTCCCGGTGCTGAAGGCCGCCGCTGAAAAGGCTGGTCGCCCCGGCTGCGTGGTGGAGGCCTCGGAGGAGGATTTTGGCTATGAGTTTCTGGACACCATCGCAGCAGTGAAGACAGTTGCCTCCGTGGATGAGGCCATCCAGTACATCAACAGCCACAACACCATGCACTCCGAGTGCATCGTCACCAGAAGCCTGGACAATGCCACCAAATTCCAGCAGCAGGTGGATGCCGCCTGTGTCTATGTCAATGCCTCCACACGATTTACCGATGGGGGCGAATTCGGATTCGGAGCGGAGCTGGGAATCAGTACCCAGAAGCTCCACGCCCGTGGGCCCATGGGGCTGGCGGCTCTCACCACCACGAAATACTTCATCGATGGAACAGGACAGGTTCGCTCATGATTCAATCAACCATTCAGAATGCGCGGAAAATCGTGATAAAAATCGGTTCCAACACCCTGGCCAAGGAGGACGGCACTATCAACCTTGACTTTATGGCCGACTTTGCCCGCCAGTGCAGTGACCTGATGAGCGCTGGCAAGCAGATTGTGTTGGTGTCCTCCGGTGCCCAGGTGGCAGGAGTCTCCACCCTGGACCGCTGGTCCCGGAAAAAGGACATCCACTACCGGCAGGCTCTCTGTGCCATTGGCCAGGTGGAGCTGATGAACCGGTGGCGACAGGTTTTTGCCGACTTCGACCTGCACATCGGCCAGCTGCTGCTGACGAAGGAAGACTTTGCCGACGACCACCGTACCCTGAATATGCGGAATACACTCTTTACGCTGGTGGACGAGGGGGTGATTCCCATCATCAATGAGAACGACTCCGTCACCTTTGACGAGATCCGCATTGGGGACAACGACAACCTCAGTGCCCTGACGGCGGTGCTGTGGAATGCGGATTTGCTGGTCCTGTTCAGCGACATTGACGGGGTCTTTACCGACAACCCCAAGAAGAATCCTCAGGCTGAATTAATTGAAGAGGTGGCGAGCATTAGCGAGCTGCGGACTCAAATCATTATTGGTGAGACAAATAGCTTTGGGTCAGGTGGGATGGAGACAAAGCTGGAGGCGGCGGAGCGGGTTACCTCATACGGAATTCCCATGATTCTGGCTAATGGCGGAAAGCCTCAGGCATTGGAGCTGCTGGCCCAGGGGAAGATGAGGGCAACCCTTTTTGGTGGGCAAAACGACTAGGAGTGAAAGATGGATGTGCATGATACGAAGGTGGCCTGCATTGGTGTGGGCATGATGGGGGGCGCCTTGATGAGGGCGGTGGTTTCTGTGGTGGGCGGCCAGAATTTGGTGGTTTCGGACGGAACTCCCTCCAAGGCGGCAGAATTTGCTCAGGCCACAGGATGTCAGGCGGCCACCTCCAATGGTGAGGCAGTATCTGCTGCCGAGGTGATCTTTCTGGCGGTAAAGCCTAATATGATTCAAACTGTGGTGCAGGAGGTGGCGCCCCTTCTGGCAGGAAAGACGGTGGTTTCCATGGCGGCTGGGTTGAAGCTGGCCACCATCCGGGAAATGTACCGTTCTGCCCTTTCCACTGCTTCCGGCCCGGATGCCTCCGTGGAGTGGGTGCGGATTATGCCCAATCTGCCGGCTGTGGTAGGAGAGGGGATGGTGGCCCTCTGTGGTCTTGCAGAAACCTGTTCTGCTACGCTGTCTACTGTGGAAGCCCTGCTGGCCGCCGCTGGTCGGGTGGAGGTGGTGGAGGAGCGGCTGATGGATGCCGTGACCGCCATCAGTGGCTCCGGCCCCGCCTACGGATTCATCTTTATAGAAGCCCTGGCGGATGCGGCAGTCAAGCTGGGAATGCCCCGCCAGCAGGCCTACATCTATGCCGCCCAGACCTTGAAGGGGGCCGCCGCCATGCAGCTGGAGACTGGCCGCCATCCCGCCGATTTAAAGGACGGTGTGTGCTCTCCTGCCGGCACCACTATCGCTGCAGTGGAGGCTCTGGAGCAAAAGGGCTTCCGCAGCAGCATCATGGCCGCCGCCACCGCCGCCTACAATCGCTCGGTGGAGCTGGGATAAGGGTTCTTTCATGGTGGTGGTAATTTTTAGGTAACGTTTGCATCCCCCCAAGAGGGGCCATTGGGGATATTTCTTTTTTCGGGTTATTGTTTAGTTTCAGTTTTGCTCCAGCTGCTGCACCGTCTCCAGCGGGAGGCTGGTGCACAGGGCAACTTTTTCTGGAGCATCACCGTACGCAAGCAGGCTCCGTGCCGTCTCCAGCTTGCTCTGGTAGGAACCACGCTCCAGTCCTTGCTCCAGCCCGATGGAGATGCCTTTCTCATACCCCTCGTCGTAGCCGTCATATCGTGCATCTGCCATTTTTACAGCCCAAGTCATGTAGTGCCTCCTTTCCAGCGAGTTGTTTTTCAAGGTGGTGATGCTCTCTGAGATGATTTGTGCCAGCTCGGATTCCACCACCCCCATCTGCAGGTAATGATAAAAGGCT
>JAGARR010000011.1 GCA_017622135.1 Spirochaetaceae bacterium | reverse complement strand
CTTTGAGAGGAGACGAACCAGAGGAAGGCCGAGCCGTGGCTGAGAAACGAGAATATAACCCAGCTGTGGACAAGGCCAAGGACACCGAAGGACAAGCCGTGCGTGGAGCGAATGATTGGGACCCTGCAGACGGAGTGCCTTGATTATCTGATAGGACCCATGAGTGTCAGCGAACTTCAGGCAGAAATCGACTCCTGGCTCAAAAAATACCACTCATACCACCCTCATGAATCTCTCGGCTTCTTGACACCACATGAATTCTTGTATAACTTTATGTCACATTCTTCCACGGCTGTCTCTCTGTCCTAAAGGTATTTGGAACGGACATCCCCCTTTTACTATTAGTTTACATCTGCTATACTGTCCCCATGGGAACTACAACGAAGAAATCAAGCGGAAAAAAAGCTTCCGTACAGAAAAAGGCTTCTTCCAGCAAGACGAGCAAGAAGTCACAGAAAAGGTCAGGCGGTGCAATTGCCGTCATCATCGTCATTGTCATTGCGGTGGCCCTCCTCTACCTCTTTGGCCCACGGGAAACGATGATTCACCTGGTATATGATTATACCGGCATCGTCCTACCAGAAGCCCTTCCCTGGGAGTATCGGGACGAAGTGGTATCAGAAACCAATACCACCCCACAAGTCACTCCTCAGCTTTCCGGAGACCTGCCCACTGCACTGGAGATTCCCCTCTGCGCCCATACCGCCGACAGCCATGAGGTGCATGAATATACCGGCTTCACCCTCTGCTACCGGGAACAATACGAGCAGGCAGAGTGGGTGGCCTACGAGATCAACACCGCCGAGCTGGTAAAGGAAGCCAGCCGCACCGACGACTTCCGTCCCGACCCCAAGATCTCCACCGGTTCTGCAACCCTGGCCGATTACAAGGGCTCCGGCTATGACCGTGGCCACCTGGCTCCCGCCGCAGACCTGGCCTACAGCAAGGAGACCATGAGCGAGTCCTTCTACATGAGCAACATGAGTCCCCAAACTGGCGGACTGAACCGTGGCGTCTGGAAGGATTTGGAGGCAGAGGTACGGGAGTGGACGGAGCAGTTCGGCAGTGTCTACGTCGTCAGCGGCCCGGTTCTTGAAAAGGACTCCTATCCCACCATCGGAGAGAACAAGGTTGCTGTTCCCGAATACTACTACAAGGTGCTCTTTGCCCCAGAGGGACGGGATGGCACCCCAGAGATGATTGGTTTCCTGATGCCCAACAAAAAGCTGAAGGAAGATTTCTTTGCCTTTGCCGTTTCCGTGGATGAAATCGAAAGTCGCACTGGACTAGACTTCTTCCATAGCATGGATGACGCCGCAGAATCCTCATTGGAGGCGCGGATTAATCTCCCTGCCTGGCAGTAAGACCAAGAGCCTTCCCGCAAGCCATGGAACAGGACACTTCCATCGAACCATCTCAAGTTCCCACCACCGGCTCCCCCCGGTTCCCCTCAAGCCCACAGCTTGAGGGGTTCACTCGGGTTGCGTCATCACCGCAGACGAAGCTATTCCCCAAGAACGCTGCCCGCAGCCAGGTGGGAAGGAAACCTAGCCACAGCCACATCTGCCAGCACACCAACTGCACCCGCTGCCAGGAGCGCCATCCCAGCCAGCCGGCCAACCACGTGTGCTGCACCAGAATCCAGAATCTTTCGGTGCAGGCAGGGAGACGCACCATCTTGGACAAGGTGAATCTCCACATCCACTGTGGGGAGCTCACTGCCATCATCGGGCGGAACGGTGCCGGCAAGACCACCTTCTTCCGGACCCTGCTGGGGGAGGTTCCCCACACGGGAGAAATTCACTTCATGAAGGACGGATGCGCCTGCACCTCCACCCCACGGTTCGGCTATGTTCCCCAGCAGCTGGCGGTGGACGCCAACAGCCCTGTCTCCGTCAGCGACCTGGTGCTGGCAAGCCTTTCCCGCCGGCCGGTATGGCTTCCCAGGAGGAAGAAGGATCTGGCCTTGGTGGAGCAGGTGCTATCTGTCACCCAAGTGGCGGCCCTGGCAAACAGCCGTGTCTGCGACCTTTCCGGCGGCGAGATCCAACGGGTGCTGCTGGCCTTGGCCATCCATCCAGTGCCAGACATCCTCCTGCTGGATGAGCCAGTCTCCGGAGTGGACCGGGCGGGTCTGTCCCTGTTCTACCAGCTGGTGTCGGATCTCCGCCACACCCACGATATCACCATCCTGCTTATCTCCCATGACCTGGATCTGGTAGCCCGCCATGCAGACAAGGTGGTGCTGCTGGACAAGACCATACGGGAGGATGGATCACCAGCCCAAGTCTACAGTACCCCGGCCTTTAAGGAAATTTTCGGGGAGCAAGGAGGTCTTTGCTCATGAGCCTTTGGTACGCCTTCATCAACACCGTCCTGCCCTTCCAGTGGTTGGAGCCAAACTTTATGAAGAACGCCCTTCTGGCCATGCTGGTGGCAGCTCCGCTTTTTGGCGCTTTGGGCAGCTTCGTGGTGTCCAACAAGATGTCCTTCTTCTCCGATGCCATCGGCCATTCTGCCCTTACCGGTATTGCCTTCGGAGTGCTGCTGGGAATACGGGATCCCCTGATCGCCATGGTGGGATTCAGCTTGACCCTGGGCTTTGCCATCATCACCGTAAAGACTAGGGGAAAGAGCTCTGCCGACACCATCATCGGAGTTTTCTCCTCAACCTCCGTAGCCCTGGGCATCGTGCTGCTGTCCGCCACGGGAAACTTTGCCCGCTACCAGAAATACCTCATTGGAGACATTCTCAGCATCACCCCCCAGGAAATACTCCTGCTGGCAGTGGTGGCAGCAGGGGCGGCAACCCTTTGGGTTGCGATGTACAACAAGATGCTGCTGGCAAACCTCCACCGCACCCTGGCAAAAAGCCGAGGCATCCGTGTCTTTGCCACCGAGCAGCTGTTCGCCCTCCTCACTGCCCTCATCGTCACCATCGCCATCCGCTGGACCGGCCTGCTGATCATCAACGCCCTGCTGGTACTGCCCGCTGCCGCCGCCCGCTTCGTCACCCGCAGCAGCAGAGGCTACCTGCTAGTGGCCATCCTCATCTCCCTGCTGTCCTCGGTGGTAGGACTGGCAGCCTCCTACTACCTGGGAGCAGCCTCCGGAGCCACCATCGTACTGGTCAATGGAGCCATCTTCCTAATCTGCCTGGTGGCGGGAACACTACGGCGGGGATAAACCTGCAACATAACGTGAATTGAATCATTGAAACAAGAAATTTACCGCACACTATTGATGTGGGTTATGGCGGCGGCAAGGGCGTCGGCGGCATGGTCCGGCTTGGGAACAGTCTCCATGCCCAAAAGAAGCCGCACGAATTCCTGCACCGCAGCCTTGCCAGAGGCTCCCACGCCTGTCACCGACTGCTTGATGATGTTGGGGGTGTATTCGCCTAAAGGAATGCAGTGCTGGGCAAGGCAGAGGGTCACCACTCCACGAGCCTCCGCCACGGACATGGCACTGGAGACATTCTTGGCGAAGTACAGTGTCTCCATAGCCGCCTCGGTGGGACGGAACTCCTCCACAATGGCTGTGAGCCGTGAGTAAATCTTCAGCAGGCGATGGCCATGGGGTTCCCCAGCCTCGGTGGAGATGACCCCATAGTGAACTAGACGATACCGATTGTTGCAGAAGTCCACGATGCCAAAGCCAGTGGAAGCAAGGCCGGGATCAATGCCCAAAACCCGCCGCACCCCCTGACCAGAGACAAAAAAACCGGAGCCAAACGCTCCGGCCTTGCTGGACCCGGCAGTCTCACCGAGTCCAGGCTCATCCACAGAACCGGGAACCCTTTGCAATCCCCGTCGATAGGATGGTTTATTCGGCACCAAAGCCTTCCGGGAAGTCGGCATTAGTGTAGACATTCTGCACATCGTCATCCTCCTCAAGACGGTCGATGAGCTTCTGCAGCTTGGTTGCAGTCTCAGTGTCAACGGCGGAGTACATATCGGGAACCATGGCTACCTCTGCGGAAACAGATTCATAGCCCTTGCCCTGGAGCACCTCCAGTACACTCTCGAAAGAAGCGGGGTCGGTGGTGACAGTGATGATTCCGTCCTCTGTCACAATGTCGTCGGCACCAGCCTCCAGAGCCACATCCATCACCTCATCCTCGCTCACCACTTCTGCATCGTACTCGATGACACCCTTGCGATTGAACATATAGGCTACGGAACCTGTGGCACCCAGATTTCCACCACTCTTGGAGAAGATGTTGCGGACATTGGCAGCGGCACGGTTGTTGTTGTCCGTAAGAACCTCCACCAGAATGGCAACACCACCGGGTCCATATCCCTCGTAGAGCTTCTCCTCGTAGGTAGATCCACCCAACTCACCGGTACCCTTCTTGATTGCCCGCTCGATGTTGTCCTTGGGCATGTTGGCGGCACGGGCCTTGAGAATGGCGGTGCGCAACCGGGGATTGGCGGCAGGATCTCCACCACCCATACGGGCGGCAATAGAGATTTCCTTGATGAACTTTGTGAACAACTGGCCACGCTTGGCGTCTGCTGCACCCTTTGCGTGCTTGATGGTGGCCCATTTACTATGTCCTGACATGGGAACTCCTTGTTTGTAGATGCTTTTTCAAAAAAATTACGTATCTATTATACTTATAGGAAAAAACATGTCAAGGCATGGTGAATTTTTCAAGGATTTTCCATTTGTTGGAAGAATTGACACAAAAAGCCTCCCCTTCCATCCACTGTGCCAGCTTCCTTGCACAAAGCCAGCCTTTGGTATATCATCATGATGATGACTGCCCAAGAGAAACATCAGCTCTATTCCCTGCTTCGTACCCTGTCTGCCTGGCACCAGGGCTATCCTTCCGCCAGCTTTGACAAGGCCATTCCCGACTTTCAGGATGATGTGACTGTACCTCCCCCTCTAGCGGAGCAGAACCAAGCCCCGCATCTTGAGCCGGAATGGACGGATGCCGACAGGACGACCGCCTTTGAGCCAGTAAGTCAGCAGATGCAGGCCCAGCGACAGGAGGCAATCGGCCGACTGGAGGAGCAGATCCGCCTGTGCAAGCGGTGCAAGCTCAGCCAGGGACGCACCCAGGCAGTGCCAGGAGCCGGAGTGCTGCATCCTGCAGTGCTGGTTGTCGGGGAGGGGCCGGGAGCCGATGAGGATGCCCAGGGCCTGCCCTTTGTTGGAGTGGCGGGCAAGCTGCTGGACAAGATGCTGGCGGCCATCAACCTTTCCCGCAGCACCAACTGCTACATTGCCAACATCGTCAAATGCCGCCCCCCACGAAATCGTGACCCGGAGCCAGAGGAAAGCGATGCCTGCCGCTCCTATCTGGAGGCCCAGATCGCCATCCTGAAACCTGCCATGATTCTGGCGGTGGGACGCATTGCCATACAGAACCTGCTGGGTACCAGTCAGGGAATCGGACAGCTGCGGGGACGGCTCTTGGACTACAATTCCATTCCCCTGATGGCCACCTATCATCCCAGCGCCCTGCTACGGAACCAGGACCTTAAGCGACCTGCCTGGGAGGACTTGAAGCTATTCAAAAGCCACCTGACAAAAATCCTTCCGGACTATGACCAGCCATTTTTGCAACAGTTAGGCCAAGAGAATGGCAGCAGGGAGTAGCAGGTGCCTTCCCTCCAGCCCCAGAACGAGATGTCCGCAGCACCCCTCTACATTGAAACCCTGGTGAATGTTCCCCTGCCCCAAAGCTTCACCTACAGCTGTCCGCCGGAGCTGGCAGAACAGGTGGCGGTGGGCAAGCGGGTGGAAGTACGATTCGGCAATCGACGGATGACAGCCTTTGTGGTGGCCCTCCACCAAGCAGTGCCGGAAAACCTTTCGGTTCCCATTGAGAAAATAAAGCCCATCCTGAAGGTCCTAGACCAGGAGCCGATTTTCACCCAGGAGCACATACAGCTGGCGGCATGGATGGCAGGGTTCTATCTGTGCACCCAAGGAGAGGCCCTGGCCACCATGATTCCATCTGGCAGGAGGGAGACGGAAGGCCCCCACCTGTCATTCAGCGACGGGGGACTGGAATTCCAGCCCCGAGACTTGTCCCAACAGCAGCAGCAGGCGGTGGAGGCCATCTGCCAGTCCAGTGGCATCCATTATCTCTACGGCCCCACCGGCACCGGCAAGACGGAGGTTTTCCTCTCCGTGGCGGAACGACTTTTGAGTCAGGGAAAGGGTGTCATCTATCTGGTACCGGAAATCAGCCTTACCCATCAGGTGGTGGAGTCAGTGGTGCGCCGGTTTGGAGACACCGTGGCCATCCTCCATTCCAACCTCACCCCAAGCCAGCGGCTCAAGGAATGGCGGCGCATCATCAACCAGGAGGCCACGGTGGTCATCGGTGTCCGCAGCGCCGTATTCGCACCAGTACCCAACCTGGGGCTCATCATCATCGACGAGGAGCATGACGGCTCCTACAAGTCCGGCAACACCCCCCGCTACCACGCCCGACAGGTGGCCATGCACCGCTGCACCCAGACCTCCATTCCCCTGGTGATGGGCAGCGCCACCCCTTCGGTGGAGGCCTGGCACCTTATGGAGACAGGAAAATTCCAGAGCCACCGGCTTACTGCACGCCTGGCCGGCGGCAAGGAGCCGGAGATTACCTGCGTGGATTTGAGCCACAACAAGGACGGCGGCTGCCTTTCCCCCCTGCTGACAAAGGAAATCAGGGCCACCCTCAAGGAAGGCCGCCAGACCATCCTCTTCCTAAACCGACGGGGCTTCACCCACTTCTTCCGCTGCAACCTCTGTGACTACCAGCTGAAATGCAAGAACTGTTCCGTGGCCCTCACCTACCACAAGTCCCAAGGACGGCTGCGCTGCCACTACTGCGGCTGGACTATGGCGCCCCCAACCCTCTGCCCTCAATGTGGCTCCCTGGACGTGGGATACTCAGGCTTTGGCACCGAATTCATCGAGGCGGAGACAGCGGCCAAATTCCCCGGCGCCCGCATCAGCCGCATCGACACCGACAGCATCACCAAGAAGGGAGAGCTGCAGGAACGGCTGCGGGCCTTCCGTGAGGGCCAGATCGACATATTGCTGGGAACCCAAATGGTGGCCAAGGGTCTGAACTTTCCCAACCTGAAGCTGGTGGGTGTGGTGATGGCAGACATGGGACTGAACATGCCGGATTTCAGGGCAGCTGAGCGAACCTTTTCCCTCATCACCCAGGTGGCAGGAAGGGCGGGGAGATTTTTTCCCGACGGAAAGGTCATTGTCCAGAGCTTCAGTCCCCAGCGGGAAGCCATAGCCTATGCCTGCAAGAGTGACGTGCAGGGCTTTTACCAGCAGGAGATACAGCAGCGGGAAATCCTCGGCTTCCCGCCCTTCACCCGGTTGGTGCGACTGGTATTCCGCTCCGCAAGCCTTGCAGAAGCCAGGGGAGCTGCCCAGGAGGTAGCCGAAATACTGTACGGCGAGATTCAGCAGCATGGATTGCTGGTGGATGTACTGGGTCCTTCGGAATGCCCCCTGGCCATGGTTGCCACGAACCACCGCTGGCAGATCCTCCTCCGTGGTAGAGAAATCACTCCCCTCCAGAGGCTATGCCAAAGAATCATCTACGGCTACAAGGTAGCCCAGAAGGTGTACATAGAGGTTGATGTAGATCCGGTGAATTTGTTCTAGTCTGATTCGACAGTCAAAGATAGAACCTGCTCATCAGGATTTTTTTTAGCCATCCCCGTCTGACTCTCTGGGTATATCCACTTGGCGAACAGGCATGAAGTTTCCGTTGGTGGTACAGACAGATCGTAAAAATGCTCAAGGGTGTCATCCGCATACCAGCCGTCAAAAATGAATCCTTCCCTAACAGGTGTATCCAGCAGGTAATATGAAGGGGATGACTCAAGCGGTATATTGGCAGGAACCACCAGTCGACGGTCAATCGAATCGGAATCACCATCAATCTCTAAAGCAATGGTGTACATGACCATACCTTCACTGACCATTCCCTCCGAATCTACCGTATGAAAATGGAAGATTTTTGGCCAATTATCCTCTATCAAAATGGAGGTTGAACGTTCACTTTTATCCACAGTATGAGGATTGCCGATAATCTCACCCTCTTGTCCATGACAGGTTAGCAAAATATGGGAAATATCATCCTTTGGAGGTGAGGTCCAAAAAAAATCAATCCTATCAGACAACACAATTGCCTGAAGATTTCCCACCTCGTCATAGAATTCCGTGTTACTGGAAACAGTAGTACTCAAACCGGGACTCTCATTACCGTCAGAATCAATAATAGCAACAGTGACCAAATACTCTCCAGTATCCCTTTCAACACCCTCAAACAAAATCTCATTCGCATCACTACCAACAAATTGCTTCTGCACAACACCCTCACCCTGCAGAACTATCCGCAAGCCTGCAACATCCAGAACATAGGGGTGATTCCAAGTTAGAACAACAACACCATCCTCAGGATTGAAAAGTCCCTGCAAGTCACGAACTTCTCCCACAGTAGCAGGATTCTGCCACAGGGCAGCCAAAGCCACATCCTCCTCCAACAGAAACGGAAAGGAGAGTAGCGTATCAGTACCAGCAACGCTCCAGCCGCTGAATGCATACCCTTCCATGACAGGAACAGGCAAATCAGAAAGGTTACATTCAATACCTTGCTTGTAGAAAAAAGTCGTCGTTTGCTCTTCTATCCCTTCGAAAGAACCTCCCGACGCATTCAAAGACATCTCAACAAACTCCATCCCCGACGCCACGGAGGCTCCCCGCACGCTCTCCACATCCTTGGCATAAAGCTCCACTGACGATTTATGGCCAACATAGAGGCGATAGACATCATACTCCTTTCCTTCTTCACATTGGAGGACAACACCAGTCGAGCACTCTGCAGGAGTATACGCCCTGCCATTCAAAACAAAGGTGGAGATACAATCAGGAAGGCGCTGGTCACAACCAGCCAAGATGGTCATTCCCTTGGGCCACGCCCAAAAAATATATCCATCCTTGCTTTTGTCGCCAGTGTCTGACACCACGTCCCAAACCTCAGTGGTAATCAACTTCAGATTCCCCTCCAAGTCAGGAACCACACCCAGAGGCTCAGCCGGAGGAGTGTTATATCTCAAAGTCATTGATTGGGGCTGGACAGCAGAACCGGAGCTGCTGACAGGGACAAAGACAATAGTAAAATCGGTATGCTCCATGCTTATGTCGGCAGCTGCCAAAGCCACCTGAAGCATACCTGAGTCTGACTGGACGACAGAGGCAAGAGGCAGCACAGATCTTGAAATCCGAATGGCACTCGATGAACTGCCAATCTCACCTATAGTGACATCAGATTCTGAAGCATCAAGATTTGAGAAATACGCAGTGATGGAGGTGGTAACACCGGTAGGAATGCAGGTAAATCCAAAATCATTGGCCTGCTGAGACTCAACACTCAGCTCAAGCCTTCCAAACCCCTGGTTCTTTACATTCTGATTCTGAGAGAAAAAAATGTCATCCGTATACATCTCGCAACTGAAAAAAACACCACAAAAGCACACAAAGAAAGAGCGAAGGAGAATTGCTCTTATTCTTGCAAAAAACAATCCCGTCATGCACCTACCTTATATTTTTGATTCCATAAGATATTTCCTAGCATTTTACTATACTAACATAATTGATTTTTAATAACAAGTTTTTATAGAAAAAAACAGACAAAAAATGACTTTAATGGCGGCGAATACCATCAAAATTTACATTCCAGAGAAATAGGCCCTGAGGAGGAGCGGTGGGTCCTGCCAGACTCCTGTCCCGTGCCTCCAGAATCTCCTTGAAGAAGGCTCCATTTCGTCCCTGAGCCTCGTAAAATACCAAGGAACCCACAATGGAGCGCACCATCTTCCAGAGGAAGGCATTGGCCGCAATCTCAAATACAATTTGGTCGCCCTGGGGATAGAACACCGCAGACTCGATGTAGCGGAATTTGGAGGGGCTGGCATCCCCAGCTGCGGCAAAGGTGGTGCAGTCCAGCTCTCCCTGAAGGCAGGCGGCCATCTTGTTCAGTACCCTTAGATTGGGACTACGACGGAGGGGCCAGATGTAGTTCATCAGATGGGCTGGCGGCGTCAGGTTTGGGTACAGAAAGTACCGGTAGCTTCTGGAGGTGGCAGAAAACCGGGAGTGAAAGCTGCTGTCCGCCAGGCGAGCTGAACGCACCCGTATATCCTTGGGCAGCAGGCTGTTGAGGGCAGGAACATAGCTTTCCGCCCCCATGGACCTGATGGGTGAGAAGAAGTTTGCCGCCTGACCATAAGCATGGACACCAGAATCCGTGCGGCCTGAACCAATGACCTCCACCGGCTCCTTGGCAAGCTTTTCCAAGGCCCGCTCCAGTTCCCCCTGAACAGTGCGAACCGGTCTTCCCGCCGCAGCCTTGTCCTGCCGCTGCCAGCCACAAAAATTCGTTCCGTCATAGGAAATGGTGAGGTGGATGTTCTTGCGCCCCCCAGTTTCAGGCGGGCACTCCTCTTGGAAGCTGGCAGGAGTTGCGACGTGTAGAGGAGAGTCAGCTTCAACAGGAGGGATGTTCATTCCAGCCCCTACTCCTCGTCATCATCAAGGAAATCAATCTCGGAGGCATCCTTCAGCTCCTTGGTAAGATTGTCGTAGAGATTGCGGGAATGCTCCAGCAGGGGACCCGGCTTTTCCTTGGTGGACTTTCCCAGTCCAAAGATTCGGGCGATGGCACGCTTGTTCTCGTCCAGCTTTTTCAGGCGGGCGGGAATGTCCTCCCGCTGTCCATACTTATACTCCAGGAGGCCGGAAAGATAGATGACCCCATCGTAGCCATAGTTCTTGTCAATGTCAGGACCATAGTGGGCAACGCCGGCAAGACTCTCCACCCGCCCGGTCTCATACTCCAATGCCAACGGATAGAAAAAGAGAGCCTTGCGGTAGAACACCTGCTGGACATAGTCGTAGTTTCTGTCCGGCATCAGCTTGTGGAGATAGCCACACAACCAGGCCAGCCGCAGGGAGATTATCCCCTTCTTGATGGTGGGGGAATAGCTTTTCGGCATCTGCTCATAGGTCAACAGAGCCAGATAGTACATGGCGGCACCGTCAAAGACGGTACGCTCCCGATTCAGATTGTAGTGAGGGAAGATGGTGGAGACAGTCTTCCGCCGCTCCTCATCCTGATACAGCAACTCATCCGCCTCGGCCGCCGTCAGAGGCTTGAAGTCATTCCAGAACAGGGCAGTATGACAGTTAGGACAGGCGCCCACCGAATAGATCAAGGGATAGATCTGTCCGTACTTTGCCGATGGCTCGAAAACACGGTGGAGCTCGTCGGTCAGCTCTCCGGCAATCATGCGGCCGCTACCACTGAGCATCTCCTCCCGAGGGAAGGGCTTGCGGCAGACAGTACAAGTCATTTTTTCTTTTGTATAAAATGAAATGGCGGGTTTCTTGCCGCTATCTACCTTTTTTTTGCTGCTTCTCAACATATTTTTTCCTCCGAATTTCCTGATTCTAAAACCACATGGGCAATGCCATAATTTCCGTCATGGCTCAAGGACAGGTGGGCAGCAGAAGCTCCGGCAGCCAGGAACAGCTTCCGGGCAGTTCCCACCAAATCAAAAAAGGGCTTTCCAAAATCATCCTGCAAGATCTGGATATCCTTCAGCACCAGATTCCGCAAGCCTGTTCCCAGAGCCTTTCCAAAGGCCTCCTTGGCGGCAAAACGGACAGCCAGCGCTTGGGCCAAATCCTGCCTTCCTTGCAGTCCAGCCAGCTCCTGCTCCGAAAAGAAGCGGCCTGCCAAGGCCATGTTCTCCACCCAAGGAAGGAAGCGGTCAATCTGAACCACATCCACCCCGATTCCCACAATCATAGGCATCCTGTTCCTGTCATATTGTCGGCAAAAGGAAAGGTCAAAGAGAGTGAAATCACACGCCGGAACCTTCTTCCAAGATTTCAGTCTCAGAGACTGAAGTTTCGGACTCATCCTGTCCAGGAGCACTGGCCTGTCCGGCAGTATCAGACTGCTCCGCATCCTCCGCTCCTTCTGCTCGCACCTCACCATCGCTCTGCCCCGCAACATCCTTTTCTTCAATCACTTCCACAACCTTGTCAGTCTCAGTTTCCTCTCCAGCAGGGACAATGGAGACTGTGGCAGTCCGGTCGCTTTGGGAAACAAGCCGGATACCATCGGGCAGTACCACCTCCACCGGCAGCACATAGGTGCCAGGCTCTGTAATGGTGGAGCAGTCCAACCGAACCGTATGAAGCTCCGGAACGAAGGAGCCCAGCTGGTTCTGGTTGCCCCTGAGGGTAAAGGTTATCATCTGGGGGTCGGCGTGGGCAGCAAACAGAGGATGCACCCCATACAGGTACACCGTCTGATCCACAATCCTTCTGGTCATGGTGATGGGCTGGATATCCACCGTCACCTTCACTGAGTCATCGTCATAGGTCACCAGACTGTTGTCCCGATGAATCGCCACAGTCTGAGAAAAGGAGGTCTTTCGTCCGTCCACCTGAATCTGCTCCGTCACGATGGAATCCATGGACTCCAGCAATGTCTCCACGCCGAAAACACCAATGGTGGAGGGAGTGACGCTTACGTCAACAATCTCGTATCCTGATGCAGGAGTTCCCTGGAGGTTGGCGGTAACGGGAAGCTGAGCACGGGCCTTGGGAGCAATGGCCAGCCTGACACTTCCCTGATCCACCTTTACCTCCATGGAATCGATTCCCATAATGTCTGGGGACAGGATAATCTCAATGGGGACGTCATATTCCCCAGGCTCTGTGTAATAGTCCAGGTTCAGGTAGGTGGCAATATTCTGCTCTGAAATTCGAGGCAGATCCTGAGGATGAGCCTTGACAGAAACCTTCACGTGGGACGGGGTGTTTTCCGCCGGCATCATGAGTCCATGGGCCGAAACCTGTAAGGGCACCACCAATGACTTGACCTTGAGTGTAGCCACAAAATAGAAGAAATAGATGAAGACCGCCAGCACAAAGCACACCAGCTTGACAATCCAATTTCTGCGGACGATCTTGTACAGTTCATCCAGCCTCATGACACCTCCTCCTGCATTTCGGAGCCACCATCTGTGCTTCCCGCCTCCTCCGAGGTAAAGTTCTCGTCGGAAAGCTCCAGATGGTCCTCCAGCATCCTCCTCACCTGGTCCAGGGACAGGTCGTAGTACAGCCGAGACTCACAGGCAATGCTCAGGGCTCCCGTCTCCTCCGAAACCACCAGGATGATGGCATCCGTCTGCTCGGAAAGTCCCAGGGCGGCACGATGCCTCGTTCCGAAGGTCTTTTCTATGTCGTATTGCTCCGAAACCGGCAGGAAGCAGCCGGCAGAAATAATCTTTCCCCCACGGATAACTACAGCACCATCGTGAAGCTTTGTGTCGAACTCAAAGATGGTGCTCAGCAGGGAGGAGGTGATGTGGGCGTTGATGATGGTACCGGAATCGATGACCCCCTGGATGTCCGTCTTTCCCGCAAAGACCACCAGCATACCCCGCCGCCGCTGGGAAAGCTCCTCCGCCGAGGTGAGGACAGAATCCACATACATATGCTTCTTCTTCTTGCTGGGCAGCCACTCCGTCTGGCCAAGACGGAGAATCATCTTCCGCACCTCCGGCTGGAACACCACGAAAAAGCCCACCAGAAGGCTGGGAGTCAGGGCATTCAGCATCCATAGAATCAGCTTAAGCTTTAGGATGGTGGCCAAAACGTAGGCGATGCCAAGAATGATGACAACCTTCAACAGCTGGAGACCATTTGTCTTTACCAGCACCTCATAGGCCTTGTACAGGATGAAGGTCAAAAAGCAGACATCAAGGACGGGACTGATATAATCATAAAAACTACCGAAAGCTGGAAACACATTCACTTCTCAAGTTCTCCAAAACCGAAAGCATATCCCTGGTGGCTGCCACATCATGAACCCGCAGGACTGATGCCCCGGCAATTGTCGCCATCATGTTCGCCGCCAAGGTTCCCGCCAAACGTGATTCAGGGGGCCGCTCACCTTGTTTTTGGGAAACACCATCCACCAGCTGTGCCACAAAGGACTTGCGGGAAAGCCCCATCACCACCGGAAACCGGCCCCCGCACAACTGTCCGCAACGGGCCACCAGAATGCGGTTCGCCTGAAAGTCCTTTCCAAATCCAATGCCAGGGTCTATCCATATTCTATCGGACTGAATGCCCAAAGACAAGGCCGCCGCCACACGTCCCTGCAAATAGGTGTCCACCTGGCCAAAGGCATCATCATAGGACGTGTCATGCTGCATAGTGGCGGGAATCCCCCGCTTGTGCATGAGAATCACCGGCAGACCATGGCTGGCGGCAAAGGCTCCCAGCTGGGGATCATCCTCCAGGGCCGATACATCGTTGAGAATCTGGGCACCAGCCTCCCAGGCGGCAGCCATCACGGACTGCTTTCTGGTGTCGATGGAAAGGGGAACCTGGCTGTGGCGGCGGATCTCCTGTATCACCGGAATGAGGCGCTCCAGTTCCTGGTCCTCACCGATGTAGCTGGAGCCGGGACGGGTGGACTCAGCCCCCAGATCGATGATGTGGGCCCCCTCTTCCACCAGCTGCAAGGCCAGCTCCGCCGCTTGATGACCAGAACCACGGCTCCCCTGCCAGAAGGAATCGGGCGTAGCATTGACAATCCCCATGATAAGGGCAGGTAACGGGGTGGAGACAAAACACACCTGTCCACTTCCTTCTCCGAGAACCAGAGAACACCCACCCCCCCCAAACCTATCCATGGGCGGCACCTTTTCCGTCAACGAGACTTCGGGCAGCAGCGGCCAGGGAATTGGAATCCAAGCCGCAATCCTCAAGGATTTCCGGCCGCTTTCCCAAGGCCAGGAAATTGTCCGGCAGGGCACAGATGGCAGTCCGCTTCTCCGGGAAACGGCGGGCCACCAGCAGCTCCAGAGCCTGACTGATGCCCCCCTCCCGCACTCCATCCTCCACAAAGAGGACAGCCTGGTAGGAAGCCACCGTCTGGAGAAAGAATTCCTGGTCGATGGGCTTGATGAAGCGCAGGTTGTAGATGTCCACCAAAATGTCATGAAGCACCAGATTCCGGGCAGCAGCCAATGCCTCGGAGAAAATGCCTCCAGTACAGACAATCAGCAGGGCGGAAGGGCCTTCCGGCAGGCCGGCACTCTCGGAGGCCACCACATCGTGGCAGCGCAACAGGACTCCCCGTCCCTCCTGGATGGGCTGGGCAAAGGCTTCCTGCTCCGAGGGACAGGAGGTCTTCGGCTGACGGAGCACCACGGGGGCCTTCCGGTCTACCGCCCACTGGAGGGCCAGCTCAATCTCCCGTGCGGAGGCTGGTGCCATGAGAATCATGTTGGGGACGGGCCGGATGAGGCTTATGTCAAAGGCTCCCTGATGGGTCTCCCCATCGTCAGGAACAGCACCGCACCGATCCAGCACAAAGATGGAGGGCAGCGCCGGCAGGGCAATGTCATGAATCAACTGGTCCATGGCCCGCTGGATAAAGGTGGAGTAGATGGCGGCAACAGGCACCAGTCCTGCAGTGGAAAGGCCGCCAGCAAAGGTGACGGCGTGCTGCTCCGCAATTCCCACATCAAAGAAGCGGGCCGGATATTTCCGGGAGAAGGGGGCAAGTCCTGTTCCCTTGGACATGGCGGCAGTAATGGCCACAATCCGAGAATCCTTCTCCGCCAAATTCAACAGGGCGTTAGAAAATGCCTCGGTATAGCTCAAGGCATCGTATTTTTCCACCGTTCCGTCGGAGGTGCAGAAGGGACCGATTCCATGGAAGGCGGCAGGATCATTCTCCGCATAGCTGTAGCCACGACCTTTCTTTGTCACCACATGAACCACCACTGGCCGGCTCAGATTCCGCACCTTCCGGAACACCTCCTCCAACTCGGACACATTGTGGCCGTTCAGCGGCCCCACATATTCAAAGCCCAGCTCCACAAAGAGATTGGTGGGAAACAGCAGGGCCTTTACCGAACGCTTGAACCGGAAGATGAATTTAGTGAAGAGCTTGCCCAACAAAGGCAGCTTGTTCACCAGTGAATCGATGCCAAACCGCATGAACTGGTAGGATGAGGTCATGGTAAGACGACTGAGATAGCGTGACAGAGAGCCGGTATTCTCACTGATAGACATCTGGTTGTCGTTCAGCACCACAATGAGATTCTTTGCCAGCTGACCCGCATGGGACAGGGCCTCCATGGCCATTCCCCCGGTAAGGGCGCCGTCTCCGATAATGGCCACCACCTTGCCCTCCTGCTCCTGCAGGGAACGGCCCACCAAAAGCCCCAGCCCCGAGGAAACGGAGGTGGAGGAATGGCCCACGTCAAAAAAGTCGTGGGGACTCTCCGCCCGCTTGGTAAAGCCGGCCATTCCATCCTTCTTCCGCAGGGTATGGAAATTCTCATAGCGACCAGTCAGCAGCTTGTGGGTGTAGCTCTGGTGGCTCACATCCCACACAAAGGCATCCTTTGGGCTCTCAAAAACACGGTGGAGGGCAATGGTCAGCTCCACAACACCGAGATTACTGGCTAGGTGGCCTCCATTCTTTCCCACCACATCTATTATTGTCTTTCGTATCTCTTGCGCCAGCTGGGAAATTTCCTTCCTATCAAGATTCTTTATATCAGCTGGCGCCTTTATCCTAGGTAAAATCGTAGCACAACTCCGAATAGTTATTTATATAAACAAAAAGACCGCAGCTAATGTTGGGAACAACAAAATCTACGGTCTTCTCATTGGCACAGTCATAAATTGAAAACACATAACGTGGGTCAAACCCAGAACAAGACTCAGATTGAACTACTTGTTCTTATGCCGATTTCTTCTCAGCTTCTTCTTACGCTTGTGTGTAGCAATCTTCTGACGCTTTCTCTTCTTTCCGCAAGGCACGATAGCTCTCCTTAATGAAAACTTACGATATTATCTACTAAAACGTTGATTGCGTCAATAGGGAAAGATTGTCAGAGAAAGGATTCCCCAAGAAAAGATTCCCGGATGAAAGCTCCAATGTGGGATTGGATGGCATCACTGTCCTCTGCATGAAAATGATGTGCCTGGGGAATCCCCTTGAAATAGGTGTACTGACGCTTTGCATAGCGGCGGCTGTCACGGCAAATCAGCTCCTGGATACGCTGGGTTCGCAGAGGCTCCTCTAATTCCTGAACCTCAGGCAAAAGGAATTCTCGATAGCCGATGGCCTGCATTCCCGGGTCATCCGCCTTGTAGCCTGCTGCCACCAGGGAGGCAACTTCCTGAACCAAGCCCTCCTCCATCATCCTGGCTATCCGCTGGTCTATCCGCTGGTACAATTCCTTCCGTTCCCGCCACAGGATGATGATGCAGAAGTTGAACTGGCTGCGCAGCTGGGGAGAAAGCAGGAAGGAGCTTTGTGGCCGGCCGCTGGAAAGGCAGACCTCCAATGCCCGCAGAATCCGGTAGTGGTCGTTGCAGTGGATTCTTCCAGCAGCCACGGGGTCAAGCTCCTGCAGCTGCCGGTACAGGGACGCAGCCCCCTCACGCTCCATACGCCGCTGGAGCTGGACTCTCAACTCCTGGTCAGCCTGGGGGGTGGTAGGAAGGCCGCAGAGGAAATTCTTGATGTAGAAGCCGGTTCCTCCCAGCACCAGCGGCAGGCGGCCACGACCATAAATCTCCCGGCACAACTGGTCGCTGCGACGGACAAACTCTCCAGCGGAAAAGGGAACGTCAGGCTCCTGCAGGTCAATGAGATGATGGGGCAGCTGCACCAATTCCAGGGCATTGGGTTTGGCAGTTCCTATGTCCATGCCCTTGTACACCTGCATGGAGTCGGCGCTGATGAGCTCTGCACAGCCTGCGAAGGGAGACGCACTATCCTTGCCGAACAATTCCAAGGCAAGGCGTGTCTTTCCGCAGGCCGTAGGGGCAAAAACAACAAGAACCGGCACAGGGCCGGCTCCTTTTACATGGTGATTCACAGAACTACTGCTCAATACGATACTGAACCGCATCAGTAAACAGCTGCTGGGCGGCAGTAGAAACAACCTTTCCGTCGTTCTCCTTCACCGTCTCGTCATCAATCCTAGAAAGCTGATACGCACGACGGCTGGCCGCACAGGTAATCTCGTAAATATTATCCTTGAATTTTATAAGCTGCTCTAAGGGAAAAATCATGGACACTCCTATAAACGAATTCTATTCATTCTACAATATATTCTTATAAATGTAAATATATTGTTACCCTGTTCATGCCAGCAAGACTGGTGCACTGCTGGGCAAATGAAGCCAGTTTTTTCCTTGTCGCTGTCCACCATCATGCCCATTTCCACCATCAATCTCTAAAAATACTGCTTGTGTAAGGCATTGAAATATGGTAATGTGTTCTCGTTTTTCACAAGGTTTCTTCCGGTAACTCGTGTTCATGGAAGACAATATAAATCGACAAGGATGGATAGCATGGGAGCGCGCGGAGAACTTTTTACCACACAGGTCACGCTGGATAACAGGTCCTATTTTTTTAATGTAAAGGAAAATAGAAACGGAGACATCTTTCTCCAGGTGGTGGAAAGCAAGAGCAGGAATGGAGAGGACTTTGACCGTCACGCCATTGTAGTCTTTGCTGACGATATGAGAGAATTCTTCAAGGGCCTCGATACATCCATCTCCTTCATTGAAAAGGAAAAGAAGGAGCGATCCAAGGCAGCCGCAGAACGGCGGGCAGCAAAGGCAGCGGCGGCGGGCAAGAAAATCTACCGTAAGCCCACTGCCGAGGACGAGCGACGACGGGAAGGCATCAAAAAGACCGGAAGAGTCCATGTTGTTTCAAAGAGACCTTCCACTGAGGAAAATCAGTAAAAACTAGTATCTGAAGGACATGCGCTGGATTGGGGAAGGTCCGAGACGTTGACAGGCCTCCCGATGAGCCTTGGTGGGATAGCCCTTGTGCTTCTCGTATCCATAGCCCGGATATAGTTTAGCGTAGTCCTCCATCATCATGTCCCGCTGGGTTTTGGCCAGAATTGATGCGGCCATTACCTCCGGGAAGGTTGCGTCAGCCTTGGGCAGGGCCCTCCCCGGCACTGGTAGTTTCGGCATACAATTTCCATCAGTAATGGCTTCAAGGGCACATTCCAAATCACCGCCAAATTCACGGAGAAAAAAGGACTCGAGCCTTTCCTCCATCTGGGAAAAAGCCTTTTCCATTGCGAGAAGGCTAGCTTGAAGAATGTTAATTTCATCGATGGTGGTATGATCCACAATCCCTACACCCCAACAGCACCGGTGGAGAATCTCCTGTCGGGCCGCCAGACGCTTCTTGGGGCTCAGCTTCTTGGAGTCATCCAGCAGCTCCACGGGAAATTCTGGGGGCAGCACCACTGCAGCGGCCACCACTGGGCCAGCCAGGGGTCCCCTCCCCGCCTCGTCAAGACCGCACACAAGATGAACCGCCATCAGGGAGCCCGCCGCACCTGGAACCAGGCCTGTCTGACTGCCAGGGAATCACCCGATGAATCGTCGGAAGCCTCCAGAATAATACCCTGCATATCCATGGATTTCGTCTCGGTAGAAAGCTCCTGGTCGTCCCCCTCCTTCCCAGCAGAGGAACTATCCTTGGTAACAGCGGCTTCCGTAGCTACAAATTGATTTTCACGGAAATCCTGGGAGGGGCCTGCATCAAGAATCAGCGAGTCGGGAAAGAATCCGGCGCAGGCCACATACAATTCCTGGCTTGACAGATGGGTGGTTATCTGGGGACGATCCGCCACATAGTCAAGGCTGATGGCCAGGGCCTCACCGGCCATGGTGTACAGCACCACAAATCCATTGTCCCGAATCCAGCCCCCCTCCTGATCGCAGAGGCCAAGGGTGTAGGTTCCCTGCTCCCGAGGAGAAAATACAAAGGCAGGTGAAACAGTCTCACGGGCAAAGGACAGTGGACCACTGTCGGGAGCATACAGGATTCCTTCAGGAACCGATACAGCCGGAGAGACGGAAAGGAGGCCATTCATCTTTGCATCGATAAATTCCATAGTGCTCTTTCCCGGCAGGAGACTTCTGTAGATCAGCTCCTCCAGCTCCGGTCCCTCGGTCACCCTTTGGGCTACTGAAAGTGTTTCGGGAGTCGTCATCCCCTCTTCAAAACGAATCTCATACCAATTGCCAGACCTGTCTGAAAAATAATATGACTTTAGGTGGGAAAAACCTGCTGTTCCGGGATACACCTGGCAGGGAATCCGCATCAAAGGAACGCCACTCCCCTTGTCCAGGCAAACGAGGGCTGGCTGAGCATCGAGGAACACCACTGCATCATAAAAGGCTCCAGGCGGTGTTACCAAAGGATATTCCCCCACATAGGTCCACAGGGGAGGCTCCTGTTTCTGTGCTGGAGAACCAGTCTCCCCCTCAGCCAACGGCTCCTTGTGGAAGGAAATCAACTGCAAGGTATACTCGTCGGGACAGAAATAGACAGGCGCCCGGGGGGGTGTCTGCTCCACCATAGAGTCAATCTCAGTCTCTTTGCCATACATTGAAAAGAGATGAGGAAACAAGCCTTGGATGGAGGTTTGCTGACGGAGAAGATTCTCCTGCTGTTCCTCCATGCGTTTTTCCTCCTCCACCACCTGCGGCCAGAGAATCTGACGTATCAGTTGATTGTAAGCAGGAAACACACCCATCAGATAGAGCCCCACCAACAGGCCTCCCAGCACCAAAATAATTGCCAGGAGAATCAAGGTTATCTTCATTCCACGTGAATTTATGGCCATTACACTGATCCCCCATTTCCCATTTCAGGATTATCTCTACTGGTAGGACGACGCAGCAAGGATACCGTCCGCTCAAAATATACGGGAGCCATGGTGCTGATACAGGACAAGTCAGCGGCAAGACGCTCCAAGTCATTGGCGGGAAGACAATACAAAACAAAAGGATCATCCTCCACTGCCTGTATTGCCGAGGCGGAAAAAATCGGGAGGGCTGCTTCCAAGGAAAAGCCCCACTGGCTTTTCAACATGCAGCCTTTCAGATACAAATCCTCGCAACGGGAGGCGTCTGTCTCACCAGTGTGGTAATCCATCAAGTAGCTATAGACCTTTCCACCAGAGGGCAGATGGCGGAGTAAATACATCAGTGTCTGATTTGACACCACCTGGCTCCAGTCAATGCCACCAACAGGTGGGGGCAACACAAGCTCTGCCACACCAGCCGCCTGCGTCTTTCCACCAGCTGCATCTCCTGGCTCCGGCACTGCCTCCGAGCCTACATCTGCAGATGCCCCATCGATAGATCCTGCATTTGCATCTGTTTCGACAGCAGTTCCATCCCCTGCCTCACCCTGGACGGTGGTGTCAGAAATGGCTCCTGCCCCCATGGCCTGTTCAAATTGTGATACCAGCTGATGGAAGTCCATAAGACCGTGGTACAGCAGGGCGTTCCGATAGCTGCCCTCCACCGGCATGAAAACATGCTCATCCTTCAAAGTCTCCAGCTCTGGAAGGGAACCGTACTCCAGCAGCCTTCCTTTCAATCTCATTGGAGGATTTTGAACAAGCTCCTGAAAAAAAGTCAGCACCGCATCGGTCCAGGGATGAATGACCACAATCCTCTCCTCCAGCTGGCCAAGGAAATCACTCACCTGCTGCTGCACCTGGGGCAAGGACTCCATATTCAACTCCATCATCTTGTCCAGACTGCCGTCCTGCTGCACCTGCTGGAACTGGGGCAAAACCACCACCTGAAACCACAAGCATTCGGCTACAAGGTAGGGTTGCAGCTCATAAACGGGCTGGCATCTCTCTATAAACAACCGGAAGCTTTCCAGATACTGCTCCAAAGACAGATTGCCAAGGTCCGCCCAATTCATCAGCTGGGACTGGAGCTCCTGCTGGGAAACAGCGGCAACCATCGCGTCATCCACAAGGGGAACCGCCTCCCCATCAACAGCTGCTTCCTGCAAATTTTTATGCTGGGAAACGGAAACTCCATCCTGACGTGCCACCGTTGACTGTCCCTGCAGGACTGCAGCCAGCAACAGGAGGTGGAAAATGCAAATAACTGTTTTTTTCAAGCTCAACTCCCTGGGAAACCAGAAATGATATTGTCCCGGCTTTCAATCTGCTTGGAGCGAACATCCTTCCAAACAGGCACCAGCTGGGCCGTCATGGCAGACCTGCCTTTAAATACTCCATGGAATTCGTTGCCAATTAAAGAATAACCCACACCAGTCAGCTCTGCAACCCGGCCAAGATTTCCAAAAATCCTGCACTGGGAGTCTGAAAGCTGGAATCCTCCAGCAGACAGAGAGAACACCACTGCAGTGGGAGCCACCACCGTAAGCCTTCCGCCATCCACAACCACATAGCTCCTCAGTCCAGACAGCAAGGCACCGTATCCCCCCGACTGGAGGGTAATGCCGGAATCAAAGACAGAAACGGTGGAGTCCACTGCTGAAATCAGAGTCCCGTTGGAGGAAAAATCTCCCAGAACCTCACAGTTGTGCAGGGAAAGGCTTCCGTTCAAAACGGACAGAAGGGGTTGCCCATCTGTCATATCGGATCTATCAGTGGACTGCTTTTCCAGCACACAATCCTTTATGATCACCTGGCTATTCCTTACTACAAGCCTCCCGCCTGACAGCATGGCAAGGCCAGAACCAGCATCATTGCCAATAATCTCACAGCTGGAGGGTATGGACAACACGTCATCCACCGGTACCATTCCCAAAAGGTGGATTCGGACAAAGTCCAAGGCGGCAGTCTCCTCCAGTGCCTGCTGGACACTGACAAAGGGACGTGCCAAGCTTCCGTCGCCATTCATGGAACCAGCAGACTCATCAGAATTAGCCTCCACGTAGAAATTTAGGGGATCTACAATGGTCTGGTAACTCACCATCTGACTACGGTTTCCATTCGGATCCTCGCTATACGCACGCACCTGGAACAAATGTGCATGGTTCAAATGGGGTTCCAGCCTGATGGGCTGTCCGTTGTAGGGCTGAAAGTCTGCTCCAGCAACCGATGAATCCATCAATGACAGCGTATCCGACAAGTCCAAGGCCAAATCCTTGAATCCAGACTCCTCGGACACCAGCAACTCCAGGGAATAAAACACCGTGGAATCATCCTTCTGGTCCAGGGTAAGGTGAACCTCCTTGCGGTTGTAGAACAGCTTACTGTCAGCATTGATTGCAGGAGCCTCCGGGGGACACTTGTCAATGGAAACCATCACCTGGGCATCTCCCTGATACATGCCCTGATAGTAGACATCCACGGGAAAGGTCCCGCTGAATTCCTCGCCGTAGAACGCATCAACACGAATGGATGACAGAGGTGTCTGACCGGAACCAGTAGGAGTCAAGGTAAAGTCCTTTCCCAGGCTTATGTCAATGGCCTCACACCCATGAAACACCAACTGTCCGCTGGGACGTGGTGGCAGGTACATGCTGTAGACAGGATTTCCCTGCTCATAGGCCACGCTCTGCCAGTAGATGGTATGGCCTACACTCCTGTCCAACAGTACAGAACCAGTAGCCTCCTGCCAAATACTATCATCCATGGAATAAATCAGCTTGTTTCGTGTGAAGGTTAGCGTCCCCCAATCGCTTATCTGGAAGGGAGGCTGGCTATAGTCCAGAACAGGCTCCGGTGAAGTCTCCTGCTGATGAGTCAAATGAGAACTGGTATCAACAGGGGGGAGTGCACCGGCAGCAGGAGAATAATACTCAACCTTCACCTCACCAGTGGAAACTCTAGTCGTAGCACTAACGTCAACTGCCGGCATAGGATTTCCTTCAGGTTTAGCTGAGGCACCCTCCACCTTTGGAGAAGGCAATGTGTCGCCAGTAGTGGTGCCAGCAGCGGCAATACCGCTGGGACTAATGACAAAACGCCAGGAATTCACCCCATCAGTGACCTGACAGGGAACAAATCGTTGGGGGAAGGTACCACCATCAAGGCTCAGCACCTGCTGACCCGGCAAAAAAACTGGAGAATCACCCAGCCGGTAGGAATAACCCTCTGGAATAACAATCTGCTGTCCCATGGAATAGATTGCCAAGGGCTGGCTGAAATTCACATCCAAGCTCAAATCAGCGTCACCCTTTTGGGGCTGAACGGAATAATCGATGGTATAAATCATGGCATCCCCATGGGGAAACACCAAGGCAATCCTCACCGAAACATCCCCCTCCGCATCCAGCATCACTGGGCCGTCATAGGCAAAACCAGACTCCATGGGATGGGAGCCAGAAAAAGAGTAGAAGACCTCACATGATTCAGGTACTTCCAGCACCAGGGGCTGCTTGTTCATCCAGGTTCCCGATCGGGGACTCACGATAACCAAACCTTGGTCCATTGTTGGTGAGCTTGACTCCTCAACCATCATGGGCTGTGCAAGGGCAATCGGTTGCCCAAGGGAAACCTGCATCGTCAGAAAAAAGACGGAAAAAAACAGGGACAAACCTTTCATCCTACAAGCTCCTCCAACAGGAATCTCCACAAGCAGTCACCGCCGGGAAGTCTACAGCAGCTCATTGGAGGAAAGGGCTTGGAAGACTTCCCGCAGCTCTGGATCCTCCTTGAAGTAATGCTCTTCCAGCTCCTGTTGGGAAAGGCCGATAAGCTCGTGGCTCATGTAGTGGATCCAGCGGTCCTCCTCAGGCTTGGTGATGGTGAATTTCCTGCAGAAGTAGTCAGGCTGGATGGGCAGCTGCTCCTGCTGGTAGGTGAAATACTTGTAGTCGTGGACGGCAACCTTGATGTCGTTTCTGGGGATACCTTTTTCCAGCAGAATCTCCACCAGGAAATTGATGGTCTTGCCGGAGTCGAAGATGTCGTCCACCAGCAAAATCTTGTCACCGTGACGAAGATGCTCAGGAGAATAGGTCCAGCCGTCCACCATAACCTTGTCGTGCTGTCGAATATCGGAATAAGAACGGGCAACAACAGCGGCGTAGAGCACCGGTCGCTCACCCTTGCGGGCAATCTTGAAATACTCGCTGATGACATTGGCCATGTAGGCTCCACCACGAAGGGAGACATAAATCACATCAGGTACAAAGCCATCGGTATGAATTTTATGGGCCAACTTCAGTGCATTGTTGCGAACCTTATCATAGGGAAGAAATTCTTTCAGCATATAAACCTCGTCATAAAATCATATCGGAATTCTTTGGATAATACAAGACAAAAACTCCATTGCCACAGCAAAGAGAAGAGGCTATACTGCACCTCATGAACAAGCGACATTCCATCTATTATCTTGTGGCAGCTTATCTTGGCTATATTGCCTACAGCCTCATCAAGGATATCCGGGAGGGTTCGCCCACCGCCACCTCCATGAACATACTTACCGTGGGATTCTTTTCACTGGCAGCCCTCGGTATCGCAGCCTATACCACCATATTGGTACATCGGGAGAAGAAGGAACAAAAACAGATAGATAAACAGGAAGAAATGGAGGATCCAAATGGTTCCCAAGACTAACCTCAAGGAATTCCAGCGGGAATTCACCCAGAGGACGGGAGACAGCATCAAGAAACTTGTGATGGCAAAGATTGTGGAAACCCCCGCCTACGTCATCAAGGAGCTGGGACTGGAGTTTCCTCCCGGACAGGAGATTCTGTGGGGGCTGCTGATCCTTGGCCAGCAGGACATACACTTCTTTGTCCACGCCACGGAAAGCTCTTTGGCCACCATGTTCCGCAACGCCACCAACGGCCGCCCCCCACAGGAGCAGTACCTGTACATCCCCAGGGAACACATCTGCCAACTGGAGCCCGTTCAACAGGAACCAGGTCTCCTCTCCCCCCTCAGACTCCTGCCCTTCCTACGGAGAAAGCCCCGGCTGCTGAAGCTCCAGTTCCACCAGCAGGAGAAGAACTTCACCCTGATTCTGGAGCCGGTGACAGGCCTAGAGGGAGTCACAGCCCTACTGCCCTACTACCTCAGCGACACTAGCCTAGCCTCTTCCGAGACAGACAAGGCCGGGGCTGGCTCTTCTGTCCAAGATGAAGGCTGAATGAAATCCAGCTTCCCTGCTGCCCCTCCACCGTGATGCTTCCATTATGAGCCTGGGCAATAGCCTGGGCAATGGACAGTCCAAGTCCACAGCCACCTGTCTCCCTGGCACGGGATGCATCACCACGGTAGAAGCGCTTAAAGACCTGCTTCATCTCCTCCTGGGAAAGTCCTTCCCCCTGATTGTATACCGTCACCACAGGATGGCTATGCCCCTTGCCGAATTTCCACTGACCACGACGATTTTGCTCCATAGACAAGGACACCTTGATTTGTGCCCCGGCAGGGGAATTCTTTATAGCATTGTCCAGAAGGATTACCATCACCTGGCTGATTCCGCCTCGATCACCAATCCACTGGACACCATCCTGTATCTCCAACTCCAGCCGCTTCTTCTGCTCGAAGACAATGCTCTCGAAGGGAAGCACCGAAGCCTCCACCACTCGGCTCAAGTCAAGGGCGGAACACATCATGGGCACACGCCCCGCATCGTTCTTGGCCAGATACAGCAGGTCGTTGATGAGGCGAGCCATACGCTGGGTCTCATACTTGATGTAGCACAACCATTTATTATCACCAATCTCTCCTGCCAGGGCATCTACATTGGCGGCAACCACAGATACTGGTGTCTTCAGCTCATGACCGGCATCGGCAATGAACTGCTTCTGAGTCTCAAAGGCCTCCTCCACCGGCCGAACCGAACGCCTTGCCAGGAACCAAGCCACTAGGGCAGAGACCAAAATGGCAAGGACATAAATGCTGCCACTAATCAGCAGCAGGTGGCCAGCAGTCTGAATCTCCCGAGTAAAGTCAGCCAGAGCCACCAAGGACCCCCGATCCGTATTCATCTTGATGTACAGGAAGGTTTCATTCTCCGTGAAAAGGAACTGGGGCTTGTCCACAAAGTCCAGCTCCAGCCCACGGGCGATGATGGAATTCAACTCATCGTCGGTGTAATGGGGAAAAAAGGCTGCGAGGATAGAAGCGAAATTTCCTTCCATGTCGTAGGTGATTCCAAAATTGTTGCGAAAATGGCGTTGGCCAACAAAGGGCATCATGATGGAAAAAAATTGGCGCCACGGATTTGGCTCCTCAATTGGCTTCTCTGGGTCGTGTCGTGCCTTGCCACTGTCCGGCAGGGGAATATCCTTCATGCGGCGCTGCACCCATTCATGACGCTTCTCCAGAATCGGGATGTCATGATCCACAAACCCCCTGAGGGAAGCCTTTGTCTCCTGCAGCACCGAAAGACCAACCGCCATATTCAGGGCCATGAGAATCAGGGCAAAAACAATTGCCTGAATCACCAGCACCGTCACCACCATCTTGTTCCTCAGCCGCTTGATTACCCTCATAGCAGGGAATAACCCAGTCCACGGCTGGTCTTGATTTCAACCGTGGACTCAAGAAACCGCAGCTTCTTTCGGATGAATGAAATGAACACCTCAAGATTATTGTGCTCCGCATCAGAATCCCCTCCCCACACCTTCTCGATAATCCGTTCCTTGGGAAGGATTTGGCCGGCGTTCTGCAACAGCATCTCCATGATATTGAATTCCTTCAGGGAGAGCGCAACCTTGTTTGTGCCACGACCAAGCTCCATCGTCTTGGGATTCAGCTCCAGATCACGATACTCCAGCA
Source organism: Spirochaetaceae bacterium (assembly GCA_017622135.1). Lineage (GTDB taxonomy): Bacteria > Spirochaetota > Spirochaetia > Treponematales > Treponemataceae > Treponema_F. The sequence continues at coordinate 98,998 of JAGARR010000011.1, read as the reverse complement.
CCTCCAGCAGCAGCTCCCCCCGGCGACGGGTCAAGGCCCGAATCCGCGCCAGAAGCTCGTCAGTGGAAAAAGGCTTTGTCATGTAGTCGTCCGCACCAAAATCCAAACCAGCCACCTTGTCCTGCACCTCGTCCCGGGCGGTGAGCATCAGAACCGGAATGGGATTCTTCTCCGAACGAATAGTGCGCAAGACAGCGATACCGTCCATTCGAGGCATCATGATATCAAGAATCACCAGGTCATAGACACCGCTCCGAATATAAGCAAGGGCACTCTCACCCTCATAAACCGGGTCAACATCGTATTTTTGCTTGGAAAGAATCTCACAGAGGGCGCTGGAAAGATAGCGCTCGTCCTCGGCCAACAACAATCTCATGGAGAAAAATTATCAAAAAACAAACTTAAACCAACCTTAAAAGGATAGCGACAATCGATACTTGGTCAGCCTGATGCTTGCGTCCATGCAGTTTCTAGGCTTGGAAACGTCTGAGGAAGGCCCGGGTCCGCTCCTGCTGGGGATTGTTGATGACATCCTGCGCCCTCCCCTGCTCCACAATCACCCCACCGTCCATAAAGATGATGCGGTCGGAAAGGTCCCGGGCAAAGGCCATCTCGTGAGTCACCACCACCATGGTCATGCGCTCGGCGGCCAGCTCCCGGATGACCTTGAGAATCTCTCCTGTCAGCTCCGGGTCCAGGGCACTGGTGGGCTCGTCAAAGAACAGCACCTGGGGGTCAAGGGCCAGGGCACGGGCAATGGACACCCGCTGCTGCTGGCCGCCGGAAAGCTCGCAGGGATAGGCTGATTTCTTTTCCAAAAGCCCCATCTTTGCCAAAAGCTCCCGTCCCCGCTCCTGGGCCTGGAAATTGCTGCGGCCAAGGACGTGCACCTGGGCCTCGGTGATGTTCCGCAGCACGCTAAAGTGGGGAAAGAGGTTGAAATTCTGGAACACCAGCCCCACCTGCAGCCCGATTTCGTGGAGCCGCTTCTTGTCTGCATACACGCCATCCCGCACCAGCTCCTTGCCGCAGATGCTGATGGAGCCGCCGGAAACACGCTCCAGCTGGGTGATGCAACGGAGCATGGTGGACTTTCCGGAGCCGGACGGCCCGATGATGCCCAGCACCTCACCCCTTCCCACCGTGAAGGAAACGTCGCGGATTACTTCCAATGAGCCGAAGGACTTTGAAAGATTGTCCACCTGTACAATAACTTCTTCCATCACACCCTCCTACTTGTAGTAATCCAGCTTCTTCTCTATGCGGAGGAACACCGCAGACACCACCCAGTTCATGATGAAATAGAAGACACCCGCCACAAAGATGGGCATGGTGGAAAAATCACGGCTGGCAGCAGTCTGGGCGGCACGGAACAGCTCCGACACACCGATGACCTGAGCCAGGGCAGTGTCCTTTACCAGAGTGATGACCTCGTTACCGGTGGCGGGCAGAATCCGCTTCACCACCTGGGGGAGCACAATGCGGAAAAAGGTCTGGAGCCGAGTAAAGCCCAGCACCTTGCCCGCCTCATACTGGCCCACCGGGATGGACTCGATGCCGCCACGATAAATCTCCGCAAAATAGGCCGCATAGTTGATGGACATGGCCACGATCGCGGCGGTAAAGCGGTCGTAGGACATCCTGAACAGATAGTAGGGAGCAAAGTACACAAAGATGAGCTGAAGAATCAGCGGGGTTCCCCGCACCACCAGCAAAAGGACCTTTGCAGGCCACAAAACGAAAGGATTTTTTGACATTCGGGCGGCCGCAAGGAGAAGTCCCAGGGGCAAGGAGAACAAGAGTGTCAGGCAAAATATCTTGACGGACACCACCGATCCCTGCAGCAAGACCACCAGCAACTTTTCCATGACGGCCACCCTAAAATCAGTTCTTTCCGATGACGGAAATGTCGGAGCCGAACCACTTGGCAGAGATGGAGGCAACGGTACCATCGGCGGCCATCTCCTCCAGAATCCGCTGCACCTCGTCACGAAGCTTCACATCGCCCTTGCGGAAGCCGATGCCATACTTTTCGGAGGACAGGCTCTCGTCAAGCACTACAAAGTCCTTGCCAGTAGTCTGGATGCTGTAGTTTCCGGCAACCACATCCATCACCACAGCATCAACACCACCAATCTCCAGGTCCATCAGAGCAGTCAGGTTGTCCTTGAACTCCACCACCTCAGCCAGGCTCGCCTTGAACTCAGGATTTGCCTCAACAGCATCGGCGGCACTGGAGCCGGCCTGGAGGCCAACCTTCTTGCCAGCCAGGTCTGCCAGAGCTGCGATACCTGCGTCACCACGAACAATAGCCACCTGTGCATTGTCCAGGTAGGGCTTGGTGAAGGACAGTGCTGCCTCCCGCTCTGGGGTCATGGTAAAGCCATTCCAGATGCAATCGATGTTGCCAGTGTTCAGCTCCTGCTCCTTAGCCGCCCAGTCGATGGGCTGGCACTTCAGCTCAACTCCAAGACGCTTGCAAACCTCAGCTGCCAAATCGATGTCATAGCCCACGATGTTGTTGGCGTCATCCCGGAATCCCAGGGGGGGGAATGCGTCGTCCAGCCCCAGAACAAAAACGCCACGAGCCTTCAGATCCTCCAGTGAGTTGTCCACACCAGAGTCCTTCTTTCCACCGGCAAAGGCCAGGGAAGCTGCCACAAGGCAAACCAAAAGTACAGAAAAGATTTTCTTCATCTTTTGCTATTCTCCTAAAAAAAACTTTAGTCTCACTGTACACTAAATAGTATGATTTGACAAGATAGAAGGAATTTTGATTCCTGAACCTACCCACAGGACACCACCCTCCCCTGCTCCATGGCCAGCACCGCATCCATTTCCTGTGGATGACGCAGGTCGTGGGTGATGAACAGGAGGGTCCGCCCCCGGCTAAAGTCCAGGATGCGCTCCAGCAGGCGGCGGGAGGTGATGTTGTCCAGATTCTTCAATGCCTCGTCCAGGATGATGATGGGCTTGTCCTCCAGCTTCATCCGGGCCAGGGCCAGCCGCTGCCGCTCGCCGGCGGAAAAATTCTGGGCATTGGGGGACAGCAGGGTGTCCAGGCCCTTCGGCAGCTCCCTGGCTACCTCAGCCAAATCTGCCCACTCCAGGGCAGCCCATAGCTCCTCGTCCTCCCTCTTGCCGGCAGCCAGCTCCAGGTTTTCCCGTAGGGTGGCGGTAAACAGATAGGGCTGCTGGTTTACCACCGAGATGCGGGACACCACAGCCTCCTTGCCCCACCAGGCCAAGTCCTTTCCGCCCAGCCGAATCTCACCCCGCTGGGGAAGGTAGTCTCCTGTCAACAGGGCTGCAAGGCTGCTCTTTCCGCTTCCGATGTGGCCGATGATGGCAGTACGGCTGCCAGCAGGAATTCTCAGACTCACGGAGTGCAAGGCCGGAGCTTTGCCACCGGGATAGGTAAAGTCCACGCTGTCAAATTCAATGTCCAGCGGCCCGCACACCAGCGGGTCTCCGCCAGCAGCCTCCCGCCGCCCCGCCTCGGCTCCAGCAGAATCACCCTCCTGGCAACCAGTACCAAATCGGCCCAAGCCCGTAGGCTCTCCGCTGACCACCTCCAGCATGTCCTCCATGGCGGCGATGCTGTCGTAGTAGTAGGAGACAGCCAGAGGAAGGGGCTGCACCGCCTCCATGATGCCGAACACGATGAGGGCCACCGCCAGAAGATAGATGCCCTCCAGTCGGCCGTCGGCCACTGCCTGGGCACTGAAAAACAGGGTGATTGCCATGGCAAAGCCAGAGATTACCCCGGACAGGGCATTGAGGTGGCCACGGCGCACCTCGCTGTCTGTACGGACACCGTTTCCCTCCATGAAGGCTCCCATCACCTTGGCGGCCATGGGCTTCCAGCGGTCATAGACCCACAGGGCCTCAAGCCCCTCAACATAGTCCTGGAGCCTCTGATGGTAGCGCAGCTCGTGCAGCTGGGCAACCTCCGCACTCTTTCGACCATTGCGACGGGAGATAAGAGGCAGGATGAGACCATTCAGGACGGAGGCGGCCCACAGGATGGGGATTGCCTCCGGCAGGAAGAAGGCCAGCACCACCGAGGCAATCAACAGGGCAACCAGAGCCGTCAAGGGGGCGGCCACCACCCGAAGATAGAAGAATTTGAGAATCTCGATGTCATCGGTGATGGTCTTAAAAAGCCGGGCGGTCCTGTTCCTCACACCGCCGGGAACCAGCGGCAGCAGCTGCTGGTAGTACCACACCCGCAGGTCGGCTAGAAGCTTTAAGGTGATGGAATGGCTTGCCAACCGCTCCCAGTAGCGGAACAGGGCTCGTGAAATGCCGCAGAGTCGCACCGCCGCAGACATGGGCATCAAGTCCAGCAGGGGTGGCATCAGGGCGGCCATACTGATGAGGATGGCAGACACCGCCAGCAAGGCCGTATTGGCCACAATCGTCATGGCTCCCACAACGGCCGTTCCCATCATCGAAAAAAAATAGGGGCTCACTAATCCCATCAATGACTTGATGGCGGCTCCGGGGGGCAGGAGCGATTCCTGCCTATCATGGACAAGCTTTCCTTCCCCATTCAATCTATTCCTCATACCGCCAGTCCCTCCTTCAGCATACGGGCAAAGGCTCCATCCTCCTGACGGGCCAGCTCCTCGTAGCTTCCCCGCTGAACAATGCTGCCGCCCTCCAGCACAAAAATCTCCTTGGCTGTCCGCAGGGTGTGTAGGCGATGGGCACTGACCAGAACCGTCCTTCCGGCATAGAGCTTGTCCAGGGCAGCCTGAACCACCGCTTCGGTATCTGCGTCAAGGCTGCTGGTGGCCTCGTCGCAGAGCAAAAAGCCTCCCCCACCCTCCGGAGAGGAGGAAGCCATGGCCCTTGCTATTGAGACAAGCTGTCCCTGCCCACCGGAAAGCTGCTGCCCCTCCTGTCCCAACAAGGTATCGTAGCCCTGGGGCAGCCTCGTGATAAATCCATCGGCCCCAATCAGCCTGCAAATTTCCTGCACCTGCTTACGTGACACATCCCGTCCCAGGGTAATGTTTTCCAGCAGGGAGCCGTGGAAAAAGTAGGGCTGGGCTGGAATCACCGAAAGATTGCACCAGCCCTGGAATTCCCTTCCGTCAACCAGCAGTTTCCCAGACCCCTGGCTCAGGGCACCCGCCAGAATCCGCAGCAAAGTAGTCTTTCCCGCACCGCTTCTTCCTGCCACCGCATAGACGGCTCCCGGCTCCAGCCGAAGGTTCAGGTTGGTCAGGATTGGCCGCTCTCCCCAACTAAAGCACAGGTTTTCCAGCACAATCTCCGGGGGCTTCACCACACCCTCCTGGGATGGCATCTGTGCAGATGGCTTGCGGGCGGAGGGAGTCCGGGACAAAAAGGCGAACATCTGGTCCGCCGCAAGGATGGCATTCTGGCTGTCGTGGTAGCGCTGTCCCAATTGACGCAGGGGCTGAAAATACTCAGGCGCCAAGAGGATAATGAAAAGTGCAATCTCGAAGACCTCCCGCCCGTCGGCAAGGCGGATTCCCAGCCCCACTGCTACCAAGGCGATGCTGATGGTGGTAAAGAGCTCCAGGGTCAAGGCTGAAAGGAAGGCCACCCGTAGGGTTTTCATGGAGGCAAGGCGGAAGTCATCGCTGACCTTGCGAATCTTCGCCTCCTGCTTATACTCCCGGTTCCAGCTCCGCAGGGTGGAAAGGCCCGTCAGCACATCCTGAAGATAGCCCCCCATCTTTGCCATCGCCTCCCAACTGGAGCCCGCCATCTTCCGGCTCCACTTTCCAATCAGCATCATAAAGACCGGAATCATGGGCGTAGCAATTAAAAAGATGCCGCCAGAAATCCAGTCAATAGGAAAAACAACGATGAGGTAGGCAAGCGGAATCAGGGCGCTCCTGAACAGCTGGGGCAGGTAGCGACAAAAATACACATCAAGGTTTCCCAATCCTTGGGCTAAAAGGGTAAAGAATTCCCCCCGCTGCTGGTGCTCCATCTGTCCAGGACCCAGCAGACCAACATGATGCAACAGCCTGTCCAGCAGGGTGTCCTTGACGATGCCTGCCACACTCAGGGCAAAATGCTCCTCTATCCATTGAAGGATGCCCCGCAACAAAATCACCGCCACCAAGAAAATGAACAGGTTGTATGAGGAAGCCATGGACTGGCCTAAAAAGAAAATCCGATTGACAATCTTTGCAACAATCAAAGCCTGGATTGCAGTACAGGCACCGGAACAAAGGGCCAGAAAAAGAACAGTTCCCTGGCATCTCATGGCCCTCCGATTTTGAACCCTCCACAAGGTCTTACTAAACATACTACTACCTTATTCATTGGAAGAATTTTAGTTTTGAAAAAAAGACTGGCAGAAGCATTGCTTCCACCAGTCTTCAAATGTATTCCGTATGAGTGATTCTCAGCAGAATCCCAAGCACCACTTAGTAGTGCAAATCCTTCTCAGTAACCCGCTTGCGGAACACCCAATAGCTCCAAATCAGGTAGGCCAGAACGACCGGCACAGCAGTCAGGGCCACAATGGTCATAATCTTGAGGGTCTTGGGGCTGGAACTTGCATTCCAGATGTCAAGGCTCAGTCCGCCAGGCAGAGTAGAAATCATGACGCTGGGGAACATGGAGAAGAACACCGTCACCACCACCATGACAATTGCTAGGGAAGAACAGATGAAGGCCTTTCCGTCGGAGCCCTTGGCCTGCAACAGCACTGACAGAATCAGCAGCACAGCGGCAAGGGCAACAGAGATGATAGCCACAGGACCGTTGGTCAAAAGACGGGTTTTGAAGGCTGCGAACACAACCCAAGCTACCGTCACCACCAGCATAACCAGTCCCAACTTTGTTCCCATAGCCTTGATGCGATCCTCAATAGCCTGCACACCATTCTTCAGCTTCAGGAAGAGCATTCCGTGGAAGGTCAAAACCAGCAGCACAGTAACACCACCCAGCAGGGTGAAGGGGGTCAGCAGGGTAAAGAAGTTTCCTGCATACTCCATGTTCGCATCGATGGGAACACCGGTCATAAAGTTGCTGACCGCCACACCGAAGAGCACGGAAGGCAACAGTGAGCCAACGCAGAACAGAATGTCCCAAACCTGTCGCCAGGTAGAACTATCGTTCTTGCTGCGGAAGTCAATGGCAACGCCACGGATAATCAGAGCAAACAAGATTGCAAACAGAGCCAGATAAAAACCACTGAACAATGTTGCATACCAGTTGGGGAATGCGGCAAAGATAGCTCCACCAGCAGTCAGCAACCAAACCTCATTGGCATCCCAGTGGGGACCAATGGTATTCAAAACAACACGACGCTCGGTGTCATTCTTTGCCACGAAGGGCAGCAGAGTTCCTACACCGTAGTCAAATCCTTCCAGCACAAAAAAGCCGCTGAAAAGCACCGTAATCAGAATAAACCACAATGTGTTTAAGTCCACAGTGAAGCCTCCTTTTCATTCTCAACGATTTCCTTGTCGGTGACAGGATTCTTGATTCCATGGCGAACCATCAGGAAAATCTCTACGATTGCCAGCACTGCAAAAATCACGATGAAACCAATCAGGGAGATAAGTACAGTACCAGGACTTGTTACGGTTGAGACACCGTCCTCTATCTTCTGGAGTCCGTATACAACCCAAGGATAACGACCCATCTCAGCCATAATCCATCCGCTGGCATTGGCAATGACAGGAAGGAACAGAGAGATTCCGAACAGCCCTAAAAGCTTGTTGTTGTACTCGCACAAGGGCTTCTTCTTCCGGGAGATGACAACGGCAATAATGCCCAAAATCAGCATCAGACCACCAGCAGCAACCATGGCACGGAAGCTCCAGAAGAGTACGGCAACAGGGGGAATATAGTCGCCGGGTCCATACTTTGCCTCCATCTGAGCCTGTACATCATTGATACCCAGCACCTCACCGGAGGGCTTCAGATAGTACAGCATGCTCAGCATTCCAGGCAACTCAAGGGCACTGGTATTCTTGCGCCCCTCTTGGTCGATGGTAGCTACGATAGTGAAGGGAGCAGGATCGGCAGTCTCCCACAGAGCCTCGGCGGCGGCGGCCTTCATGGGCTGCTCATCCTTGATGGAAACCATCTGTCCGTGACCAACAAAGATGACCAGCACAACACCTACCAGAGCGGCAACGGCACCGAACTTGAAGGACTTCTCGAAGAAAGCATTGTTGTTCTTCTTCATCAGATTGACGGCGGAGACACCGACAATGAAGAAGCCGGCAGTGGTGAGACCAGCTGTCAGTACATGGGGGAACTGGTGCCACAGGTGGTTGTTGGTCAGCAGGGCGGTAAAGCTCTCCATCTCGGCACGTCCATTCCGCAGTGCGTATCCCACAGGATTCTGCATGAAGGAGTTTGCCAACAGAATCCAGAAGGCAGACAGGGATGTTGCAATGGCTGCCAGCCAGATTGACAGAAGGTGAACCTTCTTTGACAGCTTCTCCCATCCAAAAATCCAGACACCCAGGAAGGTTGACTCGATGAAGAATGCCACCAACGCCTCGATGGCAAGAGGCGCACCAAAGATGTCACCAACAAACCGGGAATATCCAGACCAGTTCATTCCAAACTGGAATTCCTGGATAATACCAGTTACAACACCCATGGAAAAGTTGATCAAGAACAACTTTCCCCAGAATTTGGCCATCTGCTTGTACCTCTCATCTCCAGTCTTCACGTACACTGACTCAAGAACTGCCACAAGGAATGACAGACCAATGGTCAGCGGCACGAACAAGAAGTGATAGATGGTGGTAACCGCAAACTGGGCCCGAGCTAAGCTCAATGCTTCCACGATAGATTCCTCCTATTCCTACAAAAATTTTTCCACAAATCTCTCGTATGTAGAAAAGCATTTCTGCCCAAATTCTAACCCTCAAACTCTTATTCGTCAAGGACTTTTTGAACCTTTTGGATAATTTTTTATGCGAAATACCTATTCTACTTGCACCACGCCTTCAGCAATGTGATTTGCACTGCAACCGATTCCGGTGCCGGCCCCCCTGAAAGCCTCCGGGCCCTCATGCAGGCATCGGGGGTGATGAGGGAAAAAATATCAGACTCAATAAGATTGGAGCAGGACTTGAGGTCATCTAAAGTCAAGTCTTCTATGTTACAGCCCCTCTCGATGCAGATGCGGACAGCCTTAGCCGCCACACCGTGGGCAGTGCGGAAGGGCATCCCCTTGCGGACAAGGTATTCTGCCACGTCGGTGGCATTGGCATGGCCACCGGTACAGGAGGCCGCCATCCGCTCCGTGTTCCAGCGGGCCGTGGCAATCATCCTGGTAAAGACCTCCACGCAGGAGCTGACCGTGTCGTAGGCATCGAAGAAGCTCTCCTTGTCCTCCTGCATGTCCCGATTGTAGGACAGGGGCAACCCCTTCACCATGGTAAGCAGGGCAACCAGGTCGCCGTAGACACGGCCCGTGCGTCCACGAATCAACTCGGCAAAGTCGGGGTTCTTCTTCTGGGGCATGATGCTTGAGCCAGTGGACCACTTCTCGGACAGGTCGATGAACTTGAATTCCTCGGTGGCCCAGATGATGACCTCCTCGCAAAAGCGGGAAAGGTGGGCCATCAGCAGGGAGAAGGCGGCAGCGAATTCAATGCAGTAGTCACGGTCCGCAACGGTATCCAGAGAATTCTGGGTGACACCGGCAAAGCCAAGCTCCCGGGCCACCATCTCCCGATCCAGAGGAAGGGAACTGCCCGCCAAGGCACCCGCTCCCAGGGGACTCAGCTGGATGCGGCTCAGGGCGTCCTCCAGCCGCTGGTAGTCCCGCTGCAGCATCCAGCACCAGGCACACAGGTGGTGGCCTAGCGTTACTGGCTGCGCCCGCTGCAGGTGGGTGTAGCCACTGAGGAGGCTCTCCTTGTGCTGGTCGGCAATATCTGTCAACACCGAAACAAGGGTGCGAATCTTGCCCTGCAGGGTGGGAACGGCATGGCGCAGGTAGAGCCGCTCGTCCAGGGCAATCTGGTCGTTGCGACTGCGACCCGTGTGAACCTTTTTTCCCGCCTCCCCAATTCTGTCGGTGAGGACTCCCTCGATGAAGGAATGGATATCCTCCGCAGAATAATCTATCTGCAGCTGGCCACACTCCAAATCCTTCGCAATACCATCCAGCGCCTCAATAATCTGGGCCGCATCTTCCTGAGGAATGATTCCGCTGGCCCCCAGCATGGACACGTGAGCCTTGCTGCCGCAAATGTCGTCCTGGGCCATCCTCTGGTCCACGTAAATCGAGGTCTCAAATTCCACCGCCTGGGCGTCGGGCCCCTCTTCAAATCTTCCATGCCAGAGGGCGGCGTGGTTCCCCCCCTCCATGGCTCCCTTTCCAGCAACTCCCATACAAAACTCCTAGCTCAAAACTTCCTTCATATATCTCTGTATTCCCTGGAACACATCCTCATCAAGAATATGCTCTATGCGGCAAGCATTCTCCTCCGCCTGTTCCCGGGGAACCTTCGTTATCTTTTCCAGAAATTCTGTCAGGATACAATGACGATGATAGATCTGCATTGCCTTGGCTCTTCCCTTCTCCGTAAGGAAAATGGGGCCATTGTCCGCCATGTCAATATACCCATCCTGCCGCAAGAGTCCCATGGCACGACTGACACTGGGCTTCGAGACCGAGAGCCTGTGCGCCACATCTATGGAGCGTACAATCGAATTTTCCTGCTCCAACATCAAGATTGTTTCAAGATAGTTTTCACCAGATTCATACATATATTCTTTATATCACAAGTTGAAAAAAAAAACTATGTGTGTTACAATACTTAGGTATATCTTTCTAAGTGCTTTTAAAAACAGTAAAAGCACGTGGATAAATACACCTATCATATTGTCCCACATAAAGATATATTGATGGGGGGGGGGTATATCAACCTGCTGCTTTATATAATTTCATCCTTTGCCATTTCCGCAACACTCATTCCTCTAATTATTTTTTTATGTCGTAAATATGGATGGTATGACCATGTCAATTCGAGAAAGGTTCATACGGGACAAATTCCCCGATTAGGTGGTGTGGCGTTTGTAACAGCATTTGCCGTATCTGTCTGTCTTTTTCTCAGTACCCAATCAAACTTAGCCATAGAAACATTTCTTCCCATCATTGTTGCGGGACTCATCATATTTGTTTTTGGAATAGTTGATGACTTTGGAGATTTACGGGCGAAGCTGAAATTCCTCATTCAAGTGGTTGCCACCTTCATCATGATTTTCTCTGGAACGCGATTCACACAGATTGGTTCTTGGCAGCTGGGAATCTTGAGCTATCCAATCACCTTCTGCTGGGTTATCGGAGTCATCAACGCCTACAACCTTATTGATGGGGTTGATGCCCTCTGTGGCACCCTTTCCACCCTCTCACTCATTACCCTCGGCACCCTGTATTTTCTTGCCCAACGAATGGATATTGCCGGCATCAGCTTTATACTTGCGGCTGCTGTCGTCGGTTTTCTGCTGTACAACAAGCCGAGGGCAAGAATCTTCATGGGAGACAACGGAAGCCAATTCCTCGGCTTCATGGTGGCGGCAATCCCCCTCTTTCCCTTCGGCAACTCATTCGACTACAACCGGATCCTCATAGCCATCATTTTGGCGGCGATTCCCATTCTAGACACGGTAGCGGCAATCTGGAGACGAACGCGAGAAGGACGCTCCTTCTTTTCCCCAGACAAAGCACACCTCCACCACAAGCTTATGAACATGGGCTACAGCACCAGAGGCTTGCTGGGAATTCTTATAACCCTGCAGTTGGGTCTCTGCGGTTTTGTGCTGATAGTTATCTGGTGCGGTCCTGTCCGAGGATTTTTTGTTGCCCTAGGAGCCATCGCTGTTGCTTGCGCCTTTTTCGTCGTCATCCATTACACCCACCGCTCAGTCTGCAAAAAACACAACATCATCGTCAATGAGAAATTTGATCAAGGCTAGAAGGATGAGAAAGCTGGTCCTGAAATGATGAGAAAACTTGTTCTGAGACTCCCCTCCCTGATAATCATGGCAATCAGCTGGTATCTTTCCTCCGGCACCCTGGACACGATACCAATACCCTCTGTTTCCGACAAATTGATTCATTTGGTATGCTTTGCGGGACTGGGATTCTCCTGGTGCTGGTGGTTTCCTCGAGAAGCCTGGTTGGAGCATCCCTGGCGACACATCCTGTATGTGACGCTGATTGTGGCGACCTACGGTGTGGTTGATGAAGTCCACCAATACTATGTGCCGGGACGCTTTGCCTCTGCCCTGGATTGGGTGGCGGATGTAGCTGGGGGAATGCTGGGAGGAATCTCAGGCTATGCTGGAGCCCGGCTCCTCCGATGGCTTCATACTAAAAGGTCTGGGACTGATAGGTCGCAGTCTTGATGAACTCCCAGTCGTCAAATTCCGGGAATTCCGGCTGGGGAATCATGTATTTCCGCAGATCGTTGATTTCCTCATAGTGAAAGTCCAGGTCTCCCAAGGGAATTGGCGGCGGTGGGGGTGGCACACGACGACTGTTGGCTTCTGCAATGAGCTGGTACAGCTGGGAAGAAGGTTCCTCCATCTTGGTAAGATAGGCCGGCTTCTGCACCACAATCCGGTTGTCATTGCTGAAGGCAAAGCCCGACAGGTCATGGGGAATTTCTTCCACATTGCGGATATCCACCCGCCGCCCTGCCACACAGGTGTACACGGTGCCGCCAATCAGCAGATGCTTTGGCACCTCGTGGCTGCCGTCCTCTCCGGTGAGTATCGCCTGGGTTTCCCCATCATACTCCATATCCGTCTGCCAGTAGCGGATTTTGTACATGCGGGAGCCGGTCACTAGATACGAGGCAACCTCCTTGTCCAGCAAGGGAGTGGCGATGGTAATGTCATGGGTGTTGGAGGCAGCCTGAAAAAAGCGTGCCGGAGCATCACCCATCCCTAGGAAAAAGTCCACATAGAGCTTCCCGTCAAAGACTGCCACAGGGATGGCCTGACGCTGCTTTACATCGGGATAGGTGATCCAGATGTTCCAGGCCCCGCTGGTCTCTGTCTCAGGAATCAAAGGCTCAAATTCCACCAGCAGATGCTGTGCCTCTGGAGAAGTTGCATCATTCCGGGGCCGGGGCGGCAGATTTTCCGGCTGCAGTACCTCATCTGCAATGGTAACGCTGTTGCGGGCCACAAACTCCTCCTGGGAGGCGGCAGAATAATTGTAGTCGAACTGGGTGGTACTGATGGTGGTGTCCTTGATTCTGATGCCACCAGGCTCCGCTGAGCGGTCATAGTACCAGCCATAGAACAATTTTAGCACCAGATAGGCAGAGTCAAGACTCTCAAAGGACACCACCCGGTGGTTGTTTTCCCACAAGCCGGACATAAGGGACGGGAGGGAACCAGTTTGCTCCTCCTCCACCACATCTTCTTCCAAGGCCATCCAATTCTGCTGAAGGTCATATTCAATATCAATTGCCTGACACCACAGGGAGGTGGAGACGAAGCCAGAGAGAAGAACAGCTGCTATTCTGCCAAAAGACAACTTCATACCATCAGTATCGGCGTTCTTGCAGACAATCAACAGACAAGATTCACCTTCAAGCGTCACCCTCCCCGCCTCCACCCACCAGGCAGGTTGCCAGCAGAAGGTTGCAAGATGCTAGTCCACACCCGCAGGTTGTGCTAGACGCTAGTCGGTAGACGTCAGTCGAAGAGTCCCGAAATCTCTTCTTTATACAGCTCCACAATTTTGTGGCGCATCATCTCCTGCTTGCCGGAAAGCTCCCGTCCCACAGCAAAGCTCTCCTTCAGCAGGGCAAACCGATAGATTCGCTCGCAAATCCTGAATCCCGCCGTGTCGCAAATCTTGGAGTCAATCTCATTGCGGATCAAGTCCATGATGTGATGGTCCTCCAGCAATCTTTCGTAGTCGTTGGTGGGCAGGCCGTGCTCCTGGGCGTAGGAAATGATGGCATCCCTGATGGGAACGATGAGGGCTCCCAGGTACTTCTTGTCCTGCCCCAGCACCACCGCCATCTCGATGTAGGGACTGCCCCGCAAGGCTGCCTCCAGAACCTGGGGCTCGATATTCTCCCCACCCAGCAGGACGATGGTGTCCTTGGCACGGCCGGTGATTTTTATCTCGTTGTCGTAGGTGAGCATTCCCAGGTCGCCGGTGTTGAGCCAGCCATCCTGGTCAATGACCTGGGCCGTCAGGTCGGGCCGCTTGTAGTAGCCCTTCATAATCTGGCGGCCACGAGCCAGCACCAGTCCCCGCTTTCCAGGAGGTAACGGCTCCGATGACACAATCTTTCCATGCTCCTCCGCCACAATCTTTATCTGGGCACTGGGATATACTTGCCCAACGCAGCCTGAGCGGGCCTTGGAAGGCCAGCGGATGGAAAGGATGGGGGCCGCCTCCGTGATGCCGTAGCCCTCCAGCAGGTTGAAGCCGATGGCGTGGTAGAACATGTCGATGTCGTGCTGGAGGGTTCCGCCGCCGGAAATGGCACAGCCGATGCGTCCCCCCAGCTTGTCACGAATCTTTCTATACACAAGGATGTTTCCCAAGCCATAGAGGGGGGCCAGCAGGATGTAGGGAATGATTCCCACACAAAAGTCCAGGAATCGGCTGCGGCGGCGCACCTGCACCACCAGTCCCTTCACGTGGGTCTTGGCCCAGTAGAACCGTTTTCCCACTCCCACAAAGAAATTGAACAGCAGGTAATTGAGTCCCCCCTCCTTCCGCACGTTTCGGAAGATGCTCTGGGCCAGGGACTCCCACAGACGGGGCACCCCAATCATGCCGTGGGGACGAACTGCCGCCATGTCTGCCAGCATGATGTTGGCCGCCATCTTGGAGTACACCAGCCCGCTGTTGAGTCCGATGACAAAGTACTGGAAGGCCCGCTCGAAGCTGTGCCAGACCGGGAGGACGCTGAACCAAAGCTCCCCATCCTCGGTGGTGGTGAGCACTGAGCGGGCCCACTCAACCTGGGCCAGAAAATTGTCGTGGGTCAGCATCACCCCCTTGGGGACACCGGTGGTACCGGAGGTGAAGATGATGGTGGCCACATCGTCGCCATCCGTTATATCCATCTCGTGCTCGATGGCTGCCCGCTGGGCATCGCTGGCCTTCTCTCCCCTGGCCTCCAAATCCACATAGTTCACTATCTTGATGCCGGAAGCCGCCGCCAACTCCAGCACCTCCCGGGATGCCTCCTCAAACAAAATCGCCAGCTCCAGGGTAGGAATCTCTTCCCGCTTCTCCAGCACCTTGGCCAGCTGGCGCCCTGTTTCGAAAAAACCGATCCTGCACTCCACAAAGGAAATGATGAACCTGATTTCTGTTCCCATCGAGTCACAGCCACGGGGAACATCGGCAGCACCCAGAGACAGCAAGGCCATGTCAGCCACCAGCCACTCCCGGCGGTTGTCGGAAATCAGTGCGATTCTGTCCCCCCGCTTGATTCCAATCTCCTGCAGGGCGCAGGCCATCTCCACCACCTTGTCATAAACCTGCTTGTAGCTGTACATCTGGAAGATGCCGTCCTTGTCTTTGGCGGCTTGCAAAGTTATATCGGGACAAGAAATCCTCCGGGAACGCAACAGCAGTGGAATATTCTTTCGAACGCTTGTATCTATACCCTTTCTTTTCTTAGCCATAGCTAACTTCTCCTGAGGATTTTACACTATCACATTTTTTGTCATAATGCAATATGTTTACAGAAGTGGAAAAATCAAGTATCATCTTTCTATGGCAGAAAACATCACCTATCTTGCAAAGCTGGGAGAGCTTACCCTCAAGGGGTCAAATCTCAAGGAATTCGAGAATCGTCTCACCGCCAACGTCAGGTTCTACCTCCAGTCGGTTCAAGCCACCGTGCGGCTGTGCGCCGGCCGCCTGTACATCCAGGGGCCGGAAGAATCATGTCCCGCCATTGAATTCACCCTGCGGCACCTTATTGGCATCACCGGCTGGGCACGCACCACTGTTTGCGACAAAGACATCATGGCCATCAGGAAGGCAGTCTTCCAGGAGGCCACCGCCGCAAAGGCAGATGGCGCCCGCACTTTCAAGCTCGAGTCCCGCCGTGCCGACAAGAATTTCCCCCTGAATTCCTACCAGATTTCCTGCGAGGCTGCCACCGATGTGGTGGACCAGCAGCTGCTGGAGGTGAACCTGCACCATCCCGATGTAGTCATTCGGGTGGAGGTGCGGGACAAGGTGTTTGTGTACTGCGACAGGCACAAGGGATGCCGGGGGCTGCCAGTGGGAACGGGTGGCCATGGCCTGCTGCTACTTTCCGGCGGCCTGGACTCTCCCGTGGCCGGCTACCGCATGATGCGGCGGGGCATGAAGGTGGACTGCGTCTATTTCCACGCCTATCCCTACACCTCAGCGGAGGCCCAGCAGAAGGTGGAGGACCTGGCCAAAATCATCGCCCGCTATGGGCTGGACACCCACATCAACATCATCCCCTTCACCGAGGTGCAGATGAGAATCAGGCAGCGCTCACCAGAAAACTTTAGCACCCTGCTGCTGCGGATGTGCATGATGAAAGCCGCCACCCTTCTGGCAGACAGAATCAAAGCCCACTGTCTCATCAGCGGAGAGAGCCTTGGACAGGTGGCCAGCCAGACGGTCCAAAACATGGCCGTTACAGAATCTGCCAGCACCTATCCTTTGTTGCGGCCCTTGGTGGGTCTGGACAAGGAGGAAATCGTTGAGACTGCCAAGGCCATCGGCACCTACGACACCTCCATCCTCCCCTACGAGGACTGCTGCGTCCTCTTCTCTCCAAAGCATCCAGTATTAAAGGCTTCTGTAGAGGAGGCCCAGCAGCTGTACCAGGAGCTAGAGGTGGAGGAGTTGATTCAGGCGGCCTATGACCAACGGGAGCACAAGAAATTTTCTGTTCAGGATTACATCGCCGAGCAGTACGGCACCAAGGAGTAGGAATCTACCCGAATAGATAGCCGATGCCGATGATGGTCAGGACGGTGGTGGCGGACAGGGCCTTTTCCAGCTCGCTGCCGCCAGTCTTTTTTCCAGCCTTACAATCTGCAATGCACACCTTGTATGCATGCTCCAGCCGGTCGGTAAGGGCTCCCATGGACCAGCGCCTGCTCCACTGAAGTCCCTCCTGGCTCTTTCTCTTGTGGAGCGCTGGGTCTGACAGCAGTTGGAAAACTCGCTGAGAAAAAATCTCCACATCCTCTTCCACCATAAAGCCGCCGTTGTCACCCTGCATCACGTCGATGGTGCCCATCTCTCCAATAGCCACCACCGGTAGCCCTGCAGCCATGGACTCAACGGTGACCAGCCCCTGGGTCTCCGTCTTGCTGGGAAAGGTGAACACATCCACAAGGTGATAGAGGCAGGAAAGATCCTCACGGCCCACATAGCCGAGATAGAACACATCCTCCTCCAAGCCCTCCCGTTTCACCAGTTCCTTCAGCTCGGCCATAAAGTGACCGTCTCCCGCCACCAGCAGAGCAGCCCGATTCTGGACAGCGGACTCCTGTACCCTCTGCTCCTGCAGCAGCTGGTTCACCCGACGCAGCACTGGCAGCAGGAAGGGGAGGTTCTTCTCCTTTGCCACACGGCCTGCAAAGAGCAGCAGACGCCTGTCCTTCAGCTGGGGGAACCGGGAGAACAGATCCTCCCGCACCTTTTCCAGCCGAACCTCATCCACCTGAAACATGGAGTCAGGAATACCGGTGGGCAAAAGCTCAACGGGTGTGTCTATGCCGTACTTCCGCACCGTTTCCGCCGTGTGGGGCGTGGGGGCAAGGATGTGGTTGGCGCTCTTGAGATAGAATTTCACAATGTCACGGCCAATCTTCTTTGAAAGTTTTTCCCGCAGGAGTGGCGCATAGTTCTGGATGTAGTCCTCCCACAAGGTGTGGAAGGTGAAGATACAGGGAATATGACGGTGGCGGGCATAGATGGCACCAAAATACCCCACCAACCACTCGCTGTTTATATGGACGACGTCAGGTTCAAATGCATCCAGAATGGACTTCATCAGATTCCACTGCTTGATACGAACCAGCCGGTCCTCCTTTGAAAAGATAATCTCCTTTGAGGAAAGCCGGTTCAAGGAAAAATTGGGGTTGTCCATCAATCCAGCGTCAGGATCCCCCTTCTTGCTAAATTCATAGTCATCGGGATATTCCACCGTGATAACTTTTACCACATGTCCTCGGTTCACCAGTTCCTGTACAAAGGAGTAAACCGAAACCACCACCCCGTTCACCCGAGGATAGTAGCAATCTGAAAACATGGCTATTCTCATACAAGTCAAGTATAATCAAATAAAAACTAATTGTAAAGAAAATCGTACATTGCGTGGAAACTTTTCAGTTTTAGGTGATTCCCTCAAGCCATAGGTTGTGTCTCATAAAATAGCCACATCAAAAAACTCCCGTCCAACAATTCCTTGCGGATTTGGGATTCCAGGTTTATACTGTATCTATGAAGACTATCACATTGACCTTTTCCGATGGTACTTCCATCCAAACTGAAGCTGGAATCCGGGCCATTGATCTGGCCCACAAGATTTGTTCCAATCCTGACAAGCTGCTGGCTGTCGTTGTGAACAATGAGATCTGTTCCCTCACCACCCGACTGGACGTAAACGCCCACCTGGAGCCAGTGCTGCTGGGCACTAGAGTAGGCTCCGCCATATATCGCCGTTCCCTCTGCCTGATTCTGGCAGCGGCAGCCCACAAGCTCTATCCCAATGTACGTCTCCTGGTGGGACACAGCCTGGGATACGGCTACTACTACACTTTGGAGACAGACAAGGCCATCACCCAGGCCCAGGACAGCACGGTTCTGAACAAGGATAGCATTGACAGGCTCCACCAGAAGATGGAGGAGCTCATCAGCAAGGACATTCCCATTGAGACGGACGTCATTGCCTATCAGGACGCACTGGAGATGTTCGAGCGCATCGGCCAGATTGAGACCCGCAAGCAGATGAATTTCATCTGTCCGCCAAAGATTACCATCAACAGAATCGACGACTACAGCGACCTGTACTTTGGACCCCTAGTTCCCTCCACCGGCAAGACTCCTGTCTTTGACCTGATGCCCTATGGCGAGGGTTTTCTGTTGCGATTCCCCTCCACCGCCGACTCCACCGCCCTCACCCCCTTCGAAGACATTCCCCAGCTCTTTGCCGTCTATTCCCGCTACAAGAAATGGGGCAAGCAGCAGGGAGTCACCTCCGCCGCAGACGTGAACGACTTGATCCACCGCCGCATGACCACCGACTACATCGACACCGTGGAGACCTTTCAGCAAAAGTGCATCGCCGACATCGCCGACCAAATCCACCAGCGGGAAAATGTGAAGACCGTACTGATTGCAGGCCCCTCTAGCTCAGGAAAGACCACCACCTCCAAGAAGCTTTCCCTCCAGCTGAAGGCGCTGGGATACCGTCCCAAGGTCATTGAGCTGGACACCTACTATGTGAACCGGGAAATGACTCCACGGGATGCTGACGGAAAGTACGATTATGAATGCCTGGAAGCCCTGGACGTGCCCCAGCTGAACAAGGATTTGGTGGATTTGTTTGACGGAAAGGAAATTAAGCTCCCCACCTACGACTTTGTGGAGGGGAAACGAATCTACACCGGCAAGACCATGCGCCTTGACCCCCAGGACATCCTGATCCTGGAGGGAATCCACGGCCTCAACGACAAGCTCACCCCCCTGGTGCCTGCCGAATACAAGTTCAAGATCTACCTGTCTGCCCTGACCCAGCTGAATCTGGATGACCACAACCGCATCCCCACCAGCGACAACCGCCTCATCCGCCGCATTGTTCGTGACTCCCAGTTCCGGGGAAAATCTGCGGCGGACACCATCGCCATGTGGGACAGTGTCCAGCGGGGGGAGCGGCTCCACATCTTCCCCTTCCAGGACAATGCCGACGTCATGCTGAACACTGCCCTGGACTATGAGCTGCCGGTGCTGAAGGTATTCGCCGAACCGCTGCTGCGTTGCGTCAGCCCCCTGCAGAAGGAGTATGCCGAGGCATCACGGTTGCTGCGGTTCCTGAACAACTTCTCCCCCATCTCCGCCAACAATGTGCCGGGAAAATCAATCATCCGGGAATTCATCGGCGGCAGCGAATTTAAATACTAGACTACCACCCGGTAGCGAGTTCAAGCACGAAATTCCAGGATGAGGAGTTGGGAGACAGGAGCGAGAAGCTAGGATATGGCCCCCCGCTCCCCTCCTCCTACCGCTCCGCCATGAGGGCCTCCCACTCCACCAGTGAGTATAGGGTGAGCTTGCAGACCCCATTATTACCATAATGCCCCAATACATCGAGTATCCTCACGGTTGGCATCACCGTGTTTTCGCTCATATCAGCAATCTGTATGTCGTAAAATGCTGCTCCTTGAAGGGGAGACGTGTAACGGTCCCTGCCTTGTGCATATCTGGCATCGTTAAAATATTTTTTCTGGCTCTTAACTACGTACCTGGTGCTATTGCTGAACAAATCGGTAATCCACTTTGACGCACTCATTGAGGATTCGGCGAGCAGATTTCCATCACCATCAAATAGCCCCAACCTAAACCGATAGTTGTAATTGTCAGACACAGAAACGCCATAAGGAAAGGCTGCGTCAATCCAAATTTTGTTGTCTCCATTTTTTTTAACTTGTTCCCATTCTTCCAACACTTTCTTTGCGACAATGATTGCCTTACGATTTTCAAAAACCTTTACTCCTGGAGCAACTTTATAGGAAATCTCACTCATGGTAGCATTTTCCTCTTCCACCTTCAGGTCATACACCCCAATCCATAGTTTTTCATCCAGATATGTCTGCAGGTCAGCAAAAATCTTCTTCCACTTCTCCTGCTGCAGCTGGTTGTACTGCTGGCGCTGGCGGACGGTGAGGTTCTCCGGGGTAGCGGACAGCATCCGGGAGGTGCTGTCCTGGGCCTCCTGCTGGAAGGCTCCTTCCACCTGGTTGTAGTACAGCACAGCCTGGATATAGTCCTCCGCAGCCTGGGCCTGAGCTCCCTTTGCCAGCATGGTGATGGAGGTGGACTCCAGGTCATTCTTCTTCTGCAGGGCGGCCAGCTCCGCCTCCGACAACTGGATGCCGAGACCGCCGAACAGCTCTTGCACAATCTGTCGGACGGCCGCCCCGGACTCCATGTCCCCAAGGGAATGGCGGCCGGTGCTGGCGGCCCGAATCTCGTTGGTGGCCGTCTCGTTCACCCGGAAGTTGCACTCGTAGGCCGTGGAGAGCCGCCGGATGCTCCCCACCACCACATACTGGGCATTGGTCATCTGGCCAATCTCCACGGCGTTCTCCTCGGAATACAGGCCGGACTCGGAAAGCTCCTGCTGGGCAATCATCAAATCCTCGTTCTTGCGGTCCAGCACCGTCATGTCCGTGTGGCGGGCCAGCAGGCTGGTGATGTTGTCCTGAAAGGACTGCTGCATCCATTCCTCGCCGCCATTCAGTTCCGGCGGGAGCACCGCCACCGTCAGCCCGGCTCCCTTGTACAGGCTCTCCACCGCAGTCTCCCGTGTCCGGGATGAGCTCTCGCCGCCCCTGGTGGTGGCCACCAGCCCATCATCCGCACCGGCATCCAGTGCCGTCTGGTCCTGCTGGCTGGACTCCACCGTTTCCCCGGTGGAAATGCAGCTGAACAACAAAAAGGCCAGCAGACATGCCACTCCTGAGCGAACAATTCTCCTCATCGCATCCTCCATGAATCATTGAAAGTGAAGGCAGTCTGGTTTGCGACGGCTCTCCCGTAGCGGGAATGCCTCCAGCCTGCCCATAAAGGCAAATGCCCCTCCTGCCGCCAATCCTAGCCGAACAGGATTGCCGCCGCCAGGGCCTCCGCCTCAACCCATTCCTGGTCGGCCGCTGTCACTGTGGCGGCGCTGGTATATACCGGGTTTCCGGAAAGGTACGCCGTTTTGGTGGCATCGGCCTGAGCCTGCACCTGCTCCGTCCGGGCATCCGCCACAATCTGGGTGCTCTCGGTCTTGCCCTCCTGCATGATCTTTGCCAGCTCCTGCTCTGCCGCCGCCTTCTGCTGGGCGGGGGCAAGCTCCGCCTGCACGTCAGCCATCCGCTTGGCAGCCTCGGCCTTCTGCAGTGCCTCCTGCTGGCTCAACACCGTGGAGAAGCGGGCATCATCCATCATCTGGCCCACCAGATCCTTCACAAAGTCCTGCTCCGGGGTGAGTTCGTCGGGAACGCCGCCCAAGACCTCCTTCACATACTTTGCCGTGGTCTGGGCCCACGTGTTGGGGTCAATCTCGTAGATCTGGTAGACGATGTAGTGGGAGGACTTGTTTCCTGTCAGGGGATCCACCTCAATCACCTGCTGCCAGTAGTCCACCACCTTCGCATGGCCGGTAATCTCCGCATTGGACTGGGTTTGCGTCACCTCCTCTATGGCCTGGCGGGTGGCGTCCCCAATGTTCCCTGCCCGTGCCTGCTCCGCCGCAAAGACGTTGATGGACTGCTGCAGCTCCCTGGCCACATTCCGAGCATAGGCCATGTCCGCCCGCATGGTGGCAGCCCGCACATCGGCTCCCGTTCCCGTGGACCGCTTGAACACGCTGTTTTCAGGCTTGCTGTAGGCCTGGATAAAGGCGGAGAAGTCGCCCCGGTTGGCAGGGGCCAGCCAGGCAGGGGTAGCCTCCGCTCCCAGCGTGCGTCCGTCCCAGTCCACCACCGTGGTCTCCTTGCCCAGAATGCTGTAGCCCGACGAGGGGTCTGGCTTTCCAGACTCAACACTGCCAGTGGAGACACAGCCCCACAGCACCGCAATTCCCGCAAGCGCCACACCAAAGAAGGTGGCCTTCTTCAATAAAATTGTCATGATTTCCTCCAAAATATATAGCTTTTCCTAGGAGCTAGCTGTTCCTGGAACAACCTGCTCCTGAAAAATGCACTCCAAAAGCTCCTTCTGAGCCTTAATCCGCCAGAAAGGATTTTTTCACTTCCTCCGCCATGGCCTTGTAAGCCCGCTGACGGGCTACATCGGGATTCCGGGCGCCCACACGCCGCACCGAAATGCTCTGGGTGTAGACAGAGCGCCGCCCGTCGTCTATGGAGATGCGAACCTCCGGCGTATAGAAGGTTCCTCCCGTCAGCTGCTGCACGTTTTCCTCCACCGTCACGTCACAGCGATACACAGTCGCAGCCTCCCCTTCCGCCACCGCAAGCCCCAGCTCCTCCAGTCTCCCGGAGACAGCCCCCCGGACAAGGCCGCCGGAGTCCTGATGGCATACCACGGAGACACTGCACCGTGCCGCTGTCTGTCGGATCTGAGACTCCAGCTCCGCCAGGCCTTCCAGAGAGGAGGCAAGGACTGCCGTACCCGCAGGATACAGGGCGGCGGCAAAAGCCTGCATTGCGGAAAGATTGTTGTGGTGGGCAAAGTCCAAGGCACGGGAATAGGAAAGAAGCTGGGAAAAGTCATCAGCCTCCGCCACACCACTGCGGTAAAGGCTGGCGAAGGTCTCCACCAATGGCTCGAACTTCTGGCGGTAAATTTCCCATGCCTCCCGGCGGTTGATGTAGGCCACACATTCCCAGAGCTTCTGACCCTCCAGATAATACGGCTCCCCATACCGCACGGAAAAGAGCTCCGTCTGGGTGGAGACAAAGGTCTCCTGCCTCATGCGGCTGGAGCTTTTGCTGTCTGACACCTCCACCAATTCACTGGTCTCCGTGGCAACCTTCGCCGTAAAGAAAGCCGCCACCTCCCCCAAGGCAGCCTGCCGAGCCGCCGCCGGACTCTCCCCATACCCCTTCCCGGCAATGTAGTCGGAATGGTTCAGGAACTGGAGCCCCCGCTCCTGACCGTGGACTGGAGGGCAGAAAAAAAACACCAAAAGCAGAATATACACAGAAAAGGTAAGTGCCTTGCCAAGAATCATCCTTTTTGTCCCACGATTGTACAGGATACAGAGAGTCCACTTCATTCTACATTTACCTCTTTTCACTCTGTATAAACTATTGTTTCCTACCATATACTTGTTTATACAAAGTGTCAATGCAAAATCACTAGTTCTCACACAATTTTATTCTCAAAAAACCTTGTTTATACTTAGTACAGGATGTCTCATCAAAGCACGTTCATAGCGAATCTCAAGTATTACCGTGGGCTGCGGGGCTTTTCCCAGGCTAAGCTGGCGGAGTGTTGCAACTGCCAGCCAGGAACCATCGGCTGCATCGAGTCCGGCCGCCAGTACCCCTCCTTTGACCTCCTGTTCAAGATGGCGGACGTGCTGCAGGTACATCCCGCCGACCTCTTTCTACGGAATGCCTCGAATGTAATGGAAGAAACCTATTCAACATTGAAGGGAGAGCTGCTGCCCCAGCTGGAGCAGTTTGTGGAGGCCCGATTCTCCCCCCGTTCCGAAGCGGACCGAACCCTTCCCGCTGCACCACCGACTTGTCGGTAGAGCATCCCCTCAGCTGGACCTCCGCAGCAGCAGGCTCAGGCCGCCAGCCCGAAATAAAAAAGGCCACAAGAAGCAAATCTTGCGGCCCGCTCATTTTCTGTGAAGCGGCAGATGTATCCGAAAAATCCTAGATGGCACGACCATGGCGGGCAGTAACCATGTCGTCAACGGCATTGTCCTCCGCCACCAGGGCATCCTTCTTGTACTGAGCATACTGCTTGTCCCGCAGGTTGGAGAGAATCTTCCGCTGCTTCAATGCCTCCGCAAAGATCTCCCGCTTCTCGTCCACCACCAGCTGGGCGGCGGCCAACTCCTCCAGCAGACGTTCCTTGGTAAGCTCCAGCCGCTTCATGTAGTTTTCCCGAACCACAAAATCGTTCAGTGTCATCTCCTGCTGCTTCTGATGAATCATCCGAAGCTTTTCCTGAGCCACTGCTTCCAAGTCGCTATTGATGCGGTTCACCTCCGCCACCGCCCGACCCAACTCAATCTGGGCCTGTCGTTCGGCAAATTCTCGAATGTCAAGAATCTTCTGCAGGGAAAAGGCAAATCGCTTCATGTACCCTAGTCCTTCATGTCCTTAACAGAGGGAATCGGCTCGTCAGTCTCAGAACGGTATCCAACCTCCACCGCTTCCTTGCCGTATTCCTCAGGGGGAATCTCTACACCGGTAATCTTTCCAAGGCTGATGAGGGTCTCCTCCAGTGTTGAGGGAGCGAATTCCTCTTGAATCAGGAAGTCCTCAATGGCTTGATGGCTGTTGATGGCATCATCGATGGCAGGAGAAGATCCCTTCTGATAAGCTCCCGCTGTGATCATGTCCTCATTTTCTGTATAGAGGGCCAGCTTCCGCCGCATGGATAACACCGCCTCCTGGGTATTTGGACCAGAAACACGCTTTGCAAGACGACTGATGCTGGCGAGGATGTCGATGGCAGGAAAATGGGCACGATGGGCCAGCTTGCGGCTCAAAACAATGTGGCCGTCCAAGGTACCGCGAACCTTGTCGGTGATGGGCTCGTCCATGTCGTCACCGTCCACCAGCACGGTGTAGAAGCCGGTGATGGAACCCTTCTGGCTGGTACCACTGCGCTCCAACAGCTTCGGCAGCATGTCGAACACGCTGGGAGGATATCCTCGTTGGGCAGGCGGCTCTCCGGCAGCCAGTCCAATCTCACGCTGGGCATGGGCAAATCGAGTCACTGAGTCGAACATCAGCATCACGTCCTTGCCCTGGTCACGGAAATACTCAGCAACGGCGGTGGCAGTGTAGGCCGCCCGCAATCGGGCAATGGAGCTTTGGTCCGAGGTGGAAACCACCAGAACTGAACGCTTCAGTCCCTCCTCACCCAGGTCTCGGTGGATGAAGTCCAGCACCTCACGTCCACGCTCACCCACCAGGGCGATGACGTTCACGTCGGCATTGGTGTTGCGGGCAATCATACTCAGCAGTGTGGACTTTCCCACACCGGAACCGGCAAATATTCCAAGACGCTGTCCCTTGGCCACCGCCAAAAGGGAGTCGATGGCCCGGACACCGGTAATGATCCGCTCAGAAACTGGCTTTCGATCCAACGGCGAGGGAGGACTTGCCAGGGCAGGATAATAGGTGCTGGTCACCACCTCACCCTTGTCGTCGTAGGCCTTGCCAGTGGCATCGATGACACGCCCCAGCAGTTCAGGACCCACCGCCACCTGCAGCACATGGCCAGAGGCCACAATCTCGCAGCCCACCTCGATTCCCTTGGTCTCACCATAGGCCATCAGGCGAACGGTCGTGTCATCCAGACCAACCACTTCCGCAAGAACAGACCCTCCGCCACGCATCAGCTTGATGGTACACATCTCTCCGATTACGGACCGAGGGCCAAAGCTTTCTATCAGCATTCCGCGGACAGCAGTCACCTTACCTGTATACAGGATCGTCTCTGTCCCGCGGATACTGTCAATATATTTGTCAAAAAAAGAGCCCATTACAGCCTCATGTCATCATGATTTTGAATCAAGCCCTGAGGTCTTCGCCACAGTCCTGATGGGAGAAATCTCCAGAATCTTTTGCTCAAGCTCCGCCAGCTGGCTGGAAATGCGGGCATCGATGGCGCCAAAGTCAGTCTCCACGATACAGCCACCACGATCGATGGATGAATCCTCCGCAATGGTAATATTCTTGATATTCTCCACAGCAGCCATGAATTCCTTTGTATGCTCGGTAGTGAGCTTTACGTCAGCCAGGTTTACCCGAACAGTCACATCACCACGCCCACGAACCTTCCGCAGGGCCTGCAGCACATTGGACATCACCACGTTCCGCTGGTTCTCGGAGATAATCTTCACCACCTTGCGGGTCATCAGAAGAACCAGCTCCACAATCTGCTGCTCCGTTCCCTCCAAAATCTCCTGCCGCTTGTCCATGACACGGTCAAGAATCACGTGAAGTCTGTCGATGAGCCGTTGGGCCTCCATGTTGCCCTCGGCAAATCCCTTCTCCTGGCCCTCATCAAAGCCAGCCTTGTAGGCATCGTCAGTTATCCGCTGCTTCTGAGCATTGGCCTCGGCGATGATGGCCTCGGCCTCCTCATTTGCCTTCCGAAGAATCTCTGCGGCATCCTGCTCGGCAGTGGTCTTGATGACTTGAGCCTGATCGCTCTGCCGCTTGACCTCCTCAAAGGCAGACTTCTCCGCCTTCGCCACAATCTCATCTGCCGAGGCCTGGGCTTTCTGCAGCATCTGCTGTTTCTCAGCCTCCCACTGCACCTTGAATTCCTCCGCCTCACGACGAAGGTCCTCCGCAGTGGGCCCCTCGTAGACAGGCTCCTCAATCTCAGGAACCTCCTCCACCTCCGGCTCAAAGCTGTGGGGCAGCTTGAACATGACCTTCTCGTCAATGGTCTTGATTTCATGAGGCCGAAAAACAGTCTTTGCCATACCTTATACCACCAATTCATCCTCGCCGGAGCGGGCAATAACAATCTCACCAGAATCTTCAAGCCGCCTGATTGTGGACACAATCTTCTGCTGGGCTTCTTCCACGTCCTTCAATCGTACCGGACCCATGAACTCCATGTCTTCCTTCAGCATACTGGCGGCACGCTTTGACATGTTGCGGAAAATCTTGTCCTGAACCTCTGTATCCACAGACTTGAGGGCCTTGGCCAGCTCCTGGGCATCCACCTCCCGCATAACCTTCTGGATGGCACGGTCGTCCAGCATAACGATGTCTTCGAACACGAACATTCGCTTCTTGATCTCTTCCGCCAAGTCTGGATCTTCCTCTTCCAGAGACTCGATGATGGACTTCTCGGAGGAACGGTCTACCAGGTTCAAGATTTCTACGATGCTCTCCACACCACCGGCGGCAGTGTAGTCCTCGCTGGACAGGGTAGACAGCTTCTTCTCAAGCACCCGCTCAACCTCACGCAGAACGTCGGGAGAGGTGCGGTCCATGGTGGCGATACGCTTTGCAACCTCACTCTGAATATCCTCAGGCAGGTTCTGCAGAATGACCGAGGCCTTGTTGGGCTCCAAGTAGGCCAAAATCAAGGCGATGGTCTGGGGATACTCCTGCTGGATAAAGTTCAGCAGGTGAGCAGGGTCGGTGCGACGGATGAAGTCGAAGGGACGAACCTGCAGGGAGCTGGTAAGGCGGTTGATGATGTCGATGGCCTTCTGGCTTCCCAGTGACTTCTCCAGCAACTCACGGGCATAGTCAATACCACCAGTGGTGATGAAGTTCTGGGCGGCCATCAGATCCTGGAATTCCTCCAGAACCGCATCCTTCAGCTCGGAATCAATATTATCCAGGCGGGCAATCTCAAAGGTCAGCGTCTCGATCTCATCCTCACGCAGATGCTTGAAGATGTCGGAGGAAACCTCGGATCCCAGTGACACCAGGAAGATGGCCGCCTTCTGACGGCCGTTCAAGTTCTTGAAGTCCTTGGCCTTCTTGCTGCCAGAAGACTTTGACTTCGTTGCATTCTGTTCTGACATCCTACTCCTCCATTAACCAAGTTCTAATCAGCATGGCCACATCCTCAGGATGTTCCTTGGCCATGGAAACGGCATTTTCCTGCAGCTCGGCACGACGTCGCTCCTCAACGGACATGGTGACTTCCATACCGGCCTGCTCCGCCTCCCAGATGGTCTTCTCACGCTCCAGCTGACTCTGGCGCAGCAGCTCCTCCTGCTTCAGGCGGCGGCGGCGCTCGATGGAGCGGCTGATGAGCCGGATCACCATGAAGGCAATCAGAATGGCGGCCACACCTGCAATGGAAATGAGGATGGTGGTCTTCTGCTGCCGAGACCGCATATAAGCCAAGCTTTCTTCCTGAAACTGCTCGGTACGATCATAACGGATATTCTGCACCGTCACAGAATCGCCACGAGCACGGTCAAAGCCGATGGCATCCTGCACCAGCATGGTTGCAGCAGACAAGTCAGCTGCCTCCACAGGGATATACTCACGCTCAATCTCACCACTGGGGGAAATGACAACCTTTCCCTTGTCGTCATATTTCCTCTTCCAGGTACCATCGATGTTCACGGAGACAGTGATACGGTCTATGGTTGGACTGCGCTCCTTGTGGTACTCCATGGTGTTGATGACATTGTTCTGCTTTACACCTGTCTCCTCAGAGGTACCGTAGAGATTGGACATGTCGGAATAGACCGGCGGATTGTGCCCCTCTGTTCCGGCAGGTCCCTCCGGGGTGAGGGCTGTTCCCGTCCACCGCTTGGTGACCGTCTCGGAGGAGATGGGCAGGTAGTCCCGATACTCGGAGTCATCGTAGGGAGTGTCAGGATTGTCAGCCTTAATCTCGATGGGAGTATACTCGGTACCGGACTGGATGTCCTTGGACATATCCATGTCAATCTTTACGTTCAGGTCACGGACACGGTCAGAGCCGAAGATGGCCTGAAGGGACTGGAGGACACGGGCACGATAATACATCTCCTGCTCACGGACCCACTTCTGCTCCTTGGCCACAATGTCAACCCGCTCGCTGGCCTCCATCCCCTCAAAATCATTGATGATAAGACCTGAGGGATCGGAAATGGCAATATTCTCCGCCGTAAGGCCGGTAACTGCCTTCATCAAAAGCTTCTGAATACCGAGAATCTTCTTCTTATTGGTGGTAATGTCGCTACCAGGCTTTGGGGTGATGATGACACTGGCCGTGGTAGGCTCCTGCTGGGAGGCAAAGAGCGCCTTCTCGGGAATGGTGAGGGTGACGTTGGCATCGTCCACATCATCCAGGGCCTCGATGTGCTGGGTTACCATCTGGGTGATAGAACGCTGGAGATTTACATTACGCTCAAAGTCAGTGGTAGTCCACCGCTCCACGTCAAAGAGAGCCCAGGGATCCACGTTACTGGGAACCAAGTCCTCCCGAAGCAGGAGGCTGCGCATACGACGGGCAGTGGCCTGGTCTGGCACCGAGATGATTCCAGTGGGGCTGACATCGGCCTCCACATTCTCCTCCGACAGCCGGAAGAGGATGTTGTCACGGACGGTGGTGTCTGTAATCGGTACATTAAACAGGGGAACCGTCGTCGGTGATGCAGAAAACCGCATCACAAAGATGAGCACCACTACAACGACTGCAATAATTCCAAAGAGTATAATCTTTTGGACCATGGACCACTTGGTCCACAACCCCTTCGCTAATTCAAGAAGCTTCTTAAGCTTTTCGTTCATCTACGCCTCCCATAGGAGAGAACCATCCCCTCCCAACGAACGAACCAAAACAATTTCAAACAGTATAACGGAAAAAATACATGGTGACAATGTTGTTTCGGCACCACCATGTACACCAACAAAAGTTACCGTGTGGTGGTAATCTCGTTCCAGCTGCTGACCATACGGCTGATAACCGTCTGGGCAAGGCTCAAGGACATATTCGCCTCTGCCATGGCAGTTGTCACATCATGGATATCAATTGAGTCAGGATCAACTATCAGTTGCTCAACATTGTTGGCGGAAGCCATCTGCTTGCCGTTCACATAGTCAACCGCCTCTGCAAGGAAGCTGTCAAAGGATTTGGCCTCTTCCAGCAAACCCTTCTGTTGGCCCATTCCCACACCACGGGAAGAAACCAGCGGCGAAGAACCGATGTGAGCTGCATGGGTCCGTGTTAATTCCAAGTTACCTATCATCCTCTACCTCCAAAATACATTTTTACACACACTGTACTGTGCACGGATTACCTACAGGGCGTGACGCCTTATTTTGCTATTTGCAGGGCGCGGCGCCTTACTTAGCAATTTGTAGGGCGCTATTGAACATCTCCTTGGAGCCCTGGATTACCGAGGAGTTTGCCTCGTAGGCCCGGGATGCGGAGATCAGATCAACCATCTCGTTCACCACATTGACGTTGGGATATTCCACGTAACCGGCATTGGGGCCGGACTTGATGGCGTCCGGGTGGCTGGGATCGTAGATCATGCGGCCCTCGGAGGTATCCGACACAATACGACTCACCTTCACCCCAAGGCCCGGCCCTTCATCCAAATCGTTTGGGACGTAGGGATTACGGAAGAGATTCTCCTGACCCAAGGTCTGGAGCACCACAGTCTGGCGCTGAAATTTTCCACCCTCCGGGGTACGGGTGGTGGAAGCGTTGGCGATGTTGTTGGCAATGACATCAGTGCGAAGCCGCTCAACGCTCATTCCGGTGGCCGCAATATTTATGCTGGTAAAAAGTCCCATCCTCTACTCCTCAATCCTTATTTCTGCATGGCGATTTTTACTTGGGAAAACTCGAAGGCCTGCATCTGGGTCAAAAGCTGGTAGTTCAGCTGGGTCTTCAAGATGTCCATCGCTTCCTGCTCCGCATCCACGTTATTGCCGTTGGCCTTGGATGTGGTGAGGTAATCCGTGACACGGCGTGGCTCCACATCCTGATAGTTCATGAAGCCTTCTGAAGGGATGTGCCGTGGATCGGTGGTGGTCATCTGGAAGGCATCCCTTGCATTCTCCTCAGACTCAATGGCCCGCTTCAGCTGGCTCTCAAAGGTGACGGATGTCCGCTTGAAGTTGGGAACCTCCGCATTGGCCAGATTGTTGGCGGAAACCTGATAGCGCAGGGTACTGGCATCCATGGCCCGGTGCAGCAAGTCTACTGAACGTGAAAAGGAACTCATTCCATTAACCTCCAAACCTAGTAAAATCGCAAGAGTTTACTATATCTATACTACATCTTCGGCAACGGCAATCAGTATGTTTAGTAGAAAGCTACAAAATATACCGTGACAAATCCTGATTTTCCACAATATTCTTCAATCTTTCGTCAACATAGTCGCTGGTGATGGTAATGGTCTCCCCAGCATGCTCGTCTGCCTCGAAGGAAAGCTCCTCCAGCAATGTCTCCATGATGGTGTGGAGTCGCCGGGCACCGATGTTCTCGGAACGGGAATTCACGTCGGCGGCCAGGAAGCTCATGCGGTCGATGGCCTCATCCGCAAAGACCACCGTGACCTTCTCCGTGGCCAGCAGGGCGGCGTACTGCTTGGTGAGGGCATTCTTGGGCTCCAGCAGGATGCGGCGAAAATCCTTGGCATGGAGGGAGTCCAGCTCCACCCGCAGGGGGAACCGTCCCTGGAGCTCAGGAATCAGGTCCGAGGGAGAGGCCAGGTTGAAGGCACCGGCGGCGATGAACAGGATGTGGGTGGTGTCCACCACGCCGTACTTGGTGTTCACCTTGGAGCCCTCCACAATGGGAAGGATGTCACGCTGGACTCCCTCCCGGGACACGTCCTGGCTGCCACGCTCCCCCTTCACGGCAATCTTGTCGATCTCGTCGATGAAGATGATGCCGGACTGCTCCACCCGCTGGCGGGCCTCGTCGGAAACCTTGTCAGGATCAATCATGCGGTCCAACTGGTCCTCGGTAAGGATGCGGCGGGCCTCCTGGATGGTGACCGTCTTCTTCTTGGTGCGGTTTCCGTTGAACATGGAGGTAATCTGCCGCATTCCCGCCTCCAGGTCCTCCATGTTGCCGCCAGCGAAGATCTCCATGGTGGGCATGTTGTTCTGCTTCTTCACGGTGACATCCACCTCACGATCCTCCAGCTTACCCTCCCGCAGCATGGCACGGAATTTCTCCCTGGTGCTGGAAAGCTGCTGGGCATCGGCAGAGGTCTCAGCGGCGGAACCGGCAGACTCCTGGGGTTTTGCCTCGGCGTTGACTGGCGTTCCGAAGATGGAGATGGGCAGGAATCCGCCAGATGGTGCGTCAGGTGTCTTCTCAGGACGGCTTCCCGGCAGCAGCAGGTCCAGCAAATCCTCTTCCACCCTGCCTTCGGCCTGCTGACGCATGGTCTCCTGCATCTCAGCCTTCACCATGTTGTAGCCCACTGCCATCAGGTCACGAACCATGGACTCCACATCACGGCCTACGTAGCCCACTTCGGTGTATTTGGTGGCCTCCACCTTCAGGAAGGGAGCCTTGCAGAGCTTGGCGAGACGACGGGCAATCTCGGTCTTTCCCACACCGGTGGGACCAATCATCAGAATGTTCTTAGGCGCCACCTCGTCACGAATATCCTCCGGTAAGAGGAGGCGGCGATAGCGGTTCCGCAGGGCGATGGCCACCGCCTTCTTGGCCTGCTGCTGGCCGATGATGTAGGTGTCCAGCCGGGAGACAATCTCCTTGGGGGTCAGAGCCGCCCCATCTTCCTTCTTCTCAAGTACGTCCATCTTATTCCTCCTCCGGGAGCGGCAGCTCCTCCACCACAATGTTGTTGTTTGTATAGATGCAAATGTCACCGGCAATCTTCAGGCTCCGCTGGGCAATTTCCCTGGCGGAAAGATCAGAAGACTCCAGGTAGGCCAGGGCGGCGGCATAGGCATAGTTTCCGCCGGAACCGATGGCCAGCACATCGTTCTCCGGCTCGATGACATCACCGGTGCCGGAAATCAGCAGAATCTTGTCCTTGTCCGCCACCAGCAGCAGGGCTTCCAGCTGACGGAGGGCCTTGTCGGTGCGCCACTGCTTGGCCAGCTCCACCGCCGCCCGGGTCAGATCCCCAGCATACTCCTTGATCTTGCCCTCGAACTTGTCGAAGAGGTTGAATGCATCGGCAGTGGCTCCAGCAAAGCCCGTGAGCACCTTCCCATCGTATAGGCGGCGCACCTTGCGGGCGTTACCCTTCATGACGGTATTTCCCATGGTCACCTGGCCATCGCCGGCCATGGCAACCCTTCCATCCTTCCGCACCGCAATGACGGTGGTGCTGCGAATCTGTGGTTTCTTCATGCTATCACTCTCCTGAATCCCCATCCTGACGTGAATTTCCGTGGGGATGGGCCTGATTATATGTCTTTACCAGCTGGGCGGTAGTAATGTGGGTGTACCGCTGGGTGGTGGAGATACTGGAATGTCCCAGCATCTCCTGCACCGCACGAACATCGGCACCATTTGCCAGCATGGCAGTGGCAAAGGTATGGCGGAAGGCGTGGGGAGAAACGGGATTGTTGGTGCCCTCTACCCCAGAGTACCGGGACAGGATGTAGCGTATGCCCCTGGTGGTGAGGGAGCCGCCGTGATTGTTCAAGAACAGGGCGGAACAGCTGCCCCTCACCGTGCCACCATGACGCAGCAGCCGCTCCTGCCGCTCCGGGAGATACTCCTTCAGTGCCGCCACTGCATTCTGAGCAAGAAAAACCCGCCGATCCTTGCCGCCCTTTCCCCGCACCAGGGCGGAGGTGTAGTCGGGGGAAAAGTCCTCCAGAGTCAGCCCTGCAATCTCCGACACACGGCAGCCAGAGGAGTAGAACACCTCGAAGAGGGCCTTGTCCCGGGTAGTCCACAGGAGGGCAGTTGTTTCCGGGGCGGCACACAATTGGTTCACCTCGGAGATGGTCATGAACTTGGGCAGATACTTAGGCTGCTTGACCGTGTGAAGCTCTTGGGCGGGATTCACCGCGATGTACTCAAAGCGACGGCAGTACGAAAAGAGGGAGCGGACTGCCGCCACAAACCTGTTGACGCTGGAGGCAGCCGCTCCGGCCACCGTCAGCTCTCCGATGCAGTACCGCAGATCCTCCCGGGTGATGGAATCCAGGGGACGCTGGCCATCCAACAGAGAGGCCAGCTTGGCCAAGTCGTTCCGATACCCCGTCACTGTATTGGCGGAAAGCCCACGAACTCCCGACTGATAGGAGAGAAACTCTTCGATTGCATCAGACAGGCATGCAGGACAGCAGCTCATGCTTCCAGCTCACCCACCTTTTCTGGGGTGGCATCGTCTCCTAGATGGAGATAGTCGCAGTCGGGATTGATGCAGGACTTGTAGCTGCCGTTCTTCTTGTCGTACTTCTCCACCATGAATTGGCCGCATTTGGGACAGTACACGTCGATGGGCTTGAAGTGGCTGATGAAGTCGCACTCAGGATACCGCGTGCAGCCGTAGAATTCCTTGCCCCGACCCTTTGTCTTTCTGGCCACAATCTCTCCGTCACAGCCAGGCCGAGGACAGCGGGCCAGGGGGATGGATCGGGTGCTGTAGCACTCAGGAAAACCTGAGCAGGCCAGGAAGAAGCCGAAACGCCCCAGCTTTTTCACCATGGGCCGCCCGCACTTCTCGCAGACCTTGTCCGTCACCTCGTCCATGGTTCCCTTAAAGCTTTCATGGGTGGCCATGACGTTCTCCACCTTGTCCCGGAAGGGAAAGAAGAAGTCCCCCAGCATCTTGGACCACTGAACCTTGTCTTCCTCAATCTCGTCCAGCTCCGTCTCCACCCGGGCGGTGAAATTCTCGTTTACCACCTCCGGGAAGGACTCCACCAGGATGTCGTTTATCATGCGGCCCAACTGGGTGGGCACCAGCTGCTTGTTGCTGCGGGTGACGTAGTAGCGGTCCAGCAGCACGGAGATGATGGGTGCGTAGGTGGAGGGGCGACCAATGCCCTTCTCCTCCAGAGTCTTGACGATGGAGGCGTCGGTGTAGCGGGCAGGCCCCTGGGTAAAGTGCTGCTCAGGATAGAACTTCTGAGCCGACAACTCCTCCCCCACCTTCAAGGAGGGCAGGGAACCAGTGGCATCCTCCTTGGAGGACAACACCTTGATAACCTTGTAAAAGCCCTTGTCCACTACCTTGCTGGCAGACACCCGAAAGAGAGCCTTGCCCGCCTTGATGTCCACACTGGTAGTGCGGGACTTGGCATTGTTCATCTGGCTGGAGACAAAACGCTCCCAAATGATGGTGTACAGCCGCAGCTGGTCTCGGGTGAGGTAGTCCTTCACGGAGTCAGGTGTGTAGGCGGTGTAGGTGGGGCGGATTCCCTCGTGAGCATCCTGAGCCTTCTTGCCCACGGTATACTCGATGGGCTGGGAGGGCAGCTCGGCGGGAAAATGCTCGGACAACCACGCGCGTACATCCTCGATGGCAGTCTGGGAGATGCGCACGGAGTCAGTACGCATGTAGGTGATAAGACCTACACGGGTGGAACCGATGTTCACGCCCTCGTAGAGCTGCTGGGCAATCTGCATGGTCTTGCGGGAGGTGAAGCCCAACCGATTCGCCGCCGCCTGCTGCAGCTTTGAGGTGGTGAAGGGCGGCTTGGGGCGCACCGTCTTGTCGGTGGCCTTGATGTCCACCACCTGGCAAGTCTCGCTGCCAATCTCATCGATGATGACTTGAACCGATTTCTCATTGGGCAGCTCCGGCTTCTTGTCCTGGTACTGCACCAGCTGGGCAGTGAACTTGGACTTTCCCTTGATGAAGTCGGCATCCAGGCTCCAGTACTCGTCGGGGATGAATTCCTCCACCTCCCGCTCACGCTCGCAGATAAGCCGCAGGGCCACCGACTGAACCCGCCCGGCAGAAAGGCCGTTTTTCACCTTCTTCCACAGCAGGGGAGACAGGTTGTAGCCCACCAACCGGTCCAGGATACGGCGAGCCTTTTGGGCGTTCACCTTGGACTCGTCAATGTCGGCGGGAGACTTCACCGCCTCGTTGATTGCCTGGGGAGTAATTTCGTTGAAAACAATCCGCTTGATGGGAGCTGCGGTCTTTCCCTCAAAAGCCTGACGAAGATGCCAGGCGATGGACTCTCCCTCACGGTCATTATCGCTTGCCAGCAGCACCTCGTCTGCCTTCTTGGCATCCTTCTGCAGCTCCCGCAAGAGTTTTGCCCGTCCCCGAACGGTGATGTACTCAGGATTGAAGCCATTGTCCACATCGATGGCCATCCTTGATTTTGGCAGGTCGATGAGATGGCCCATGGAAGCCTTCACGGTATAACCGGAGCCAAGATATTTTTCTATTGTCTTTGCCTTTGCTGGAGACTCTACAATCACCAGCGTTTCCTTCTTCTTTTTCTTCTTGGCAGTCCCTTTTGTTTCAGCCATATCAACCTCTAAAAAATAATTGTTTTTCTTGTCTGCAATGTCGTACCGAAGCTGACTTGCTGTTGGTCCCAGAAATCGGCACCCCTTCCCCATTACCGCCACCTGGGGGAGCGGAAAAAAAACGCTCGTACTCCTCCAGAGAGCTGATGACGGGAGCACCGTCGGCACGATAGCGTTCCATGCCCTGGCAGCACCGCTGGTCCCTCATGCCGGCAGCCATCAGGTACACGTCACGTCCCTGTTCCAGGGCAAACTCCGCCGTAATGAGGGCACCCGACTTTTCCGGGGCAGCGGCCACCACCGTCACTGGGGACAGGGCCGCAATAATCCTGTTCCGCTGGGGAAAGCGGAATTTCTCCGCGGGAACTCCCGGCAGGTACTCCGACAACAGGCAGCCCCCACGCTCAAGCATGGTGGCCGCCAGCTTCTTGTGACTCAGGGGAACCACACCGTCGGCACCACAGGGCAGCACCGCCACCGTCTTCCCCTCACCCGCCAAGGCTCCCTTGTGGACGGCGGCATCGATTCCGAAGGCCAGGCCAGACACCATGGTGTAGCCAGCTCCTGCCGCCTCCTGTGAAAACTCAAAGGCAGCCTGGGCGGCCTCCTGACTCGGCTTGCGGGTTCCCACCACAGAGATGCAGGGCTCACGAACCGCCGCCACATTCCCCCGATAAAACAGCAGGTAGGGAGGATCGAACATCTCCGCCACCATGGCAGGATAGTCCAGATGATGATGGACCAGGGCCCCAATGCCATAGACCTCCATCAGCTTCAGACTCCTTTCCGCCATGGCCTGGCAGTCCTCCCCCCTCCACCAGCGGGAACGTATTCTTCTTCCCACCATGGAGGAAATATCTTCTATTGAAAGTACTGCAAGGTCGCCGATAGTGTCAAGTTTTTTTTCAAGAATTACCTTTTCTCTAAAAGATAAAAAATTGAGGGCGCTAATGGCCAAGATGAGAAGGCTATCCCGCATAGGCTGTTTCCAGCACCTGCCGCTTGTTCGCCTCAGCCTGGGCCTTCTTCTCACTGGAGGTGGTGGTGGCAATGATTCTATCATAGATTTCCACTGCCCGCTCATACTCATAGGTCTGGTAATAGGCATTAGCCAGCAGGAACAGCCCGTCCACATTCTTCTTTTCTATCTCCGCCAAGGTCTCCAGATAAGGAATGGCCTTCCCCGGCTCATCCAGCTCAAAGATATACAGAACACCGATGCCGTAGAGAGCTCTGGCATACTTGGAGTCAAGCTTCAGGGCCTGGAGATATGCGGACTCAGCCAGCTTCAAGTAATTGAATTTCTGGGCGGTGGAGCCAGTGGCAGCATAATCCAGTGCCTGGTTTGCCATATAGCCCGCACAGACTGCCACATAATAGTACAAATTCTGGTTTGCAGGATAATAGGTGGTGGCCTTTCTGAAGGCCTCCAGTGCCTCGCCGTACATCTGATTGTCAAGGTAGCGGGAACCCAGCATCTTGTACCAAATGCCAATCTGCTGGTTTGCTTGGGCGATATCCTCCACCCGGGCCTGGTACTTCTGGATGGCATCCTTCAGCTCGGCCTCGGTGGTGGGACTGGAAACCCCCTCCTCCAAAGCCTGCATCCGCTTGATTGTCTTGGTATTCGTTCCCAGACCACAGCTGGAAAACAGGATCACCACCAGCACAGCCACTGCTACAGGAATCACTGGGATGCAGGTGCATTTATTTCTCTTCTTCATTTTGAACCTCCGGGAAAAAATTCCTTATGATATAAGTGTAATTCATCGTTTTCGACATGTGTATAGATCTGGGTGGTAGAAAGGTCGGAATGACCTAAAAGCTCCTGCACCGAACGCAGATCCGCCCCGCCAGACAAGAGGTGTGTGGCAAAGGAGTGACGCAGGGTGTGGACCTTAGCGGTAACGCCGGAAAGAGCCTCCAGCTCCTGGAACCGCTTCCAGATGCCCTTTCGGGACAGGGGCTGGCCACGATAGTTCACAAAAACCTCCGCCACCTGACGGCTTCCCAGAATAGCGGGACGCCCCTCCTGAATCCAGCAGGAAAGCCAGTGGTGGGCGGCATCTCCAAAGGGCAGAATCCGCTCCTTGCTGCCCTTTCCCAGCACAATCAAAAGCCGCTCCTGCAGATGGACGTTGGCCATCAGCAGCCCCGCCACCTCGCTGATTCTCAGGCCACAGGAATACACCACCTCGAACAAGGCCCTATCCCGCACTCCCAGGGGATTGCTGGTGTCGATGGCAGCCAGCAGGGCATCCACCTGCTCCACAGACAGCACCCGAGGCAATGCACGGCAAATCTTCGGCCGCTCCACCAGCTGCACCAGATTCTCCTGCCAGATCCCCTGCTCCACTAAGAAGGAGCCGAAGGAACGAAGAGCGGACACATCCTTGGCCACCGTCAGCTGATCCATGTCCCTGGTGTTGCGCCAAATCAGGTAGTCCATCACATCCTGCACCACCAACTCAGAAAGGACGACTGACACATCGCGTCCCCCGGAAGGCTCCCCGCCGGAGCGGCTTCTTCCCAGCCAATGGAGAAACGCCTCCACAGACGTCTTGTAGGTCTGTGCTGTCAGTCGAGCCTTACGATCCACAGCCAATAGTTGAGAAAAATAGCGGCGAAGGAGCTGTTCTCCTCCAGCGAGAGGGAAGAAAGCATCCTCCCCCTCCAATGGAGGACAAGAACCAGAAGAGGCCGGGATAGTAGCCATGGAGGCTCTTAGTCTCCCAACTGGATTCTATTTCGTAGATACGGTGGAATCTTCAGGTCATTGGAGGATGGAACAGGTCCAGTACCGCCAAGATTCAATCCTCCTGCGCTAGGATTTCCACTCTCTGTCCTGGGAGTGGAGGCTGCCACACCAGTTCCTTGTGGCTTAGGCTGGAACTGGGACTGGGGATGGGATACGGGAGGGCGCACCGGCACCTCCTGTTTGGGAGGCTGGGAAACGGCTCCACCTGAAAAAGAATCCTGGGGAACAGTCTGGCGCCGTTCAGCTCCATTTCTGGATGCAAGCGTTGGCTTCTGCAGCTTCTCGAAATCGCTTATCGGGATAGTATTGGTAGTATCCAATTCCACAGAAGAAACAGGCTTCATTTCCACTGGCTCTGAATGAGCAGAATTAAAACCCGTCGCAATGACAGTGACAGAAACTGTTCCGTCCATGGCAGGATCCACCACGTGGCCATAGAAGACGCTTACGTCATGATCCGCCGCAGCCTGAACAATGTTGGCAATCTCGTTGACCTCGTACAGGGTGAAGTCCTCTCCACTGGTAATGTTGATGAGGATGTTCTTGGCACCATCGATGCGGGAGTCCTCCAGCAGCGGATTGTCGATGGCCTGGGATGCGGCGTCTGAGGCACGGTTTTCTCCAGTACCAACACCAATACCCATGATGGCATCGCCCTTTCCTTCCATGGTTGTCCTAATATCCATAAAGTCCATGTTGATGAGACCAGTCTTTGTGATGACGTCGGAAATACCCTGGACACCCTGGCGCAATACATCGTCGGCCTTCAGGAAGGCCTCCTTCACCGGTGTCCTGCGGTCCATTGTTTTCAGCAGGTTCTCGTTGGGGATGACAATGAGGGAGTCCACTTCCTCATGGAGCTTCTTGATTCCTTCCTCGGCATTGCCGCCCCGTACCCGTCCCTCAAAGTTGAAGGGCCGGGTAACGACACCCACCGTCAGGGCGCCCATCTCCTTGGCAATCCGTGCCACCACAGGGGCGGCTCCCGTACCAGTGCCACCACCCATACCGGCGGTGACAAAAACCATGTTGGCACCCTTCAGGGCAGTGATAATATCGTCCTCGTTCTCCCGGGCGGCGGCCTCCCCCACCTCGGGTTTTCCGCCAGCACCAAGTCCGCCTGTCAGCTTCGATCCGATACCAATCTTTCTGTTGGCCTTGGAGGAATTCAGAGCCTGTAAGTCTGTATTCACTACAATGAATTCAACATTCTCCAGACCCGACTCAATCATCCTGTTGACGGCATTGGATCCACCGCCACCACAACCCACAACCTTGATAACGGTAGGTTTCATCAATGGTTCTGTACTCTCTACAGACAAACCTTCAAGCATATATTCCTCCCAACCCAAACAATGCTTCTATCTATTAGAAAAATTCTTTGAAAACGTCCCCGAGCTTTGAGAAAAAGCTGGTTTTGGACACATGTTCCTCTTCACCATTATATTTATTGTTCCGCTTTGTATCAATACGCTGGCGGGAACGTGCGCTATCCAGCAACAGCCCGATGGCAGTGGCATATTCAGGGGTGCGGTACACGTCTACCTTACCACCATAATTGCCAGGTGTTCCAAGGCGGACTGCCGTTGTCTTGAAAACCTTCTGAGCCAGCTCAGTAATTCCCAGCAGTTGGGCACCACCACCAGTGAGCACCACGTTGCCGGAAAGCTGGGTAAGCTTTGTCTGCTGGACAATCTCAGCCTTAATCATGTTGAAGATTTCCTCCACTCGAGCCTGGATAATCTGACAAAGCTCGCTACGGGAAATGGCCTCCGGGCCACGTCCACCAATGCCGGGAATGACCACCTCCTCCACCTCGTCCAGCAGAGGCTCCCAGCAGCAGCCATACTTGATCTTTGTGCTTTCCGCCGTATCCAGCGAGATTCCCTTCACGTAGGAGATGTCGCTGGTGATGTAGGAACTGCCCACGGGAATAGACAGGGTACAGATGGGAGCACCTCCCAACAATACCAATACGTCAGTGGTACCGCCACCCATGTCGATGAGAATGGAGCCCAGCTCCAGCTCATCCTCCGTCATCACCGCCTTGGTGGCAGCCAAGGTCTTCAGCATCATGCTGTCGGCACGATACCCCGCCCTGCTGATGCAATTCTGGATGTTCTTCACGGAGGTACAAGATGCGGTGATGACATGGGTCTCCACCTCCAGCTTCACCCCCAGCATGTCCTTGGGATTCTTCACCTGCTCCTGCTTGTCTACGACATAGTACCGTGGCACCACGTGGAGAATCTGACGGTCGGGGGATATGGGAACGGAACGGGCCACCTCGATAACCTGGGCCATGTCATTTTCCGTGATTTCCCGAGGGGTTGACCCCTTGCTGCCGGCAACCTGCCCCATGCCGGTGGCATCCCAGCTCTTGATCTGGACCCCACCAATGGCTGAAATGCAGGAATGCACCTCGCAGCCGGAATCCATCTCAGCATCCTCAATGGACTTCCTGATGGCCTGCATGGTGGACTCAATGTTCACGATGGTACCATTGCGCAAACCCGGAGAGGGAGTCTTACCCAAACCGATGATCTGAATCTTGTTGTTATCTGTGAATTCGCCTATAACTGTCCTGATAAAATTAGAGCCGATATCAAGACCGACGACAACATCACTCAAAGCTACCTCCCGATACGGGCCCCGACGCACAAATGCGGCAGCACCCTCCCCATAAATCAGCTGCCGGAAACCTTGGTACGGAAGGATACGGAACCATACCGCAGGTCAATCTCAGAAATCCCTGGACCAAGGGAATTGACCACATCCAGAACAACTACCATATATTGTAACGAATCTTCACTAAAAGTTCTATCCATCAGAACCTTCGTATGGGAGTGAACAGGATACAAAATCAAGTCGAAATTGCCATACTCCTTCACGTCAACGTGAATTTCGGAGATGGTGGCAAGATATTTCTGAGGCAGCCGCTGGATTTTCGCCAACTGCTGGATAAAATTCCGGTAGGTACTGGGCAGCCGCATGCCGTCGTTGAATTCCTCCACCGGCAAGCCTGAAATCAGAGGCAGGTGGTTGATGGAGGCACCAGCCTTCGCCACGAAGAGCACCCCGGTCTCGTCGATGTGGACAGGGATGGTCCTTCCATCTACGTTCAGCAGGGTGGCCGCCACAGGGATACGCTCCTTCACAGAGATGGTGACCGTATCGGGAAAGCCCTTGGTGACAGACACAGACTCTATCCAGGGGCAGTCGGCCAATACGGAGGCTGCCAGGGCGGAGTCAAACTTGCTCCAGGTCTGGTTGGGGCCGGTATTGAGAATCTGGCACATCTCCTCCGCCGTATACATCTGCAGACCCGAGAAGGAAATCTTGATGGGAGCCTTGGAAGGGATTATCACCGTGTACAGTACCACCTCCACAATCAGGATGAGACAGAGGGCCCCCACAATGAATTTCAGAGCCCGAAATTTCCTGTCGCTGTGGCGGACCTTTTGCTCGCCTTCGGCCATAAAGTTTCTAATGTCAGAATACATCATGCTGTCACTCATACAATCCCCTTTCCAACTCTCTCTAACTTATACTTCGTCAATTTCTTCAACACTGTTACGATACGATATGTTCAGCAATAATCCGCACATACAGCACGTCACCAACAAGGAGGAGCCACCTGACGAAAAGAACGGCAGGGTGATACCCGTAACCGGCAGGGCTCCGCATACAACGCCACAGTTCAGCAAAGACTGAATCACAATACAGGTGGTGAGTCCAAAGGCTGTGAGGGCAGAGAACTTGTTCCTGCTCTCCATCATCAAAGTATAACCTCTCCAAGCGAAAAAAGCCAAAACCAAGAAATACCCCAAAACACCAAGGAATCCCATGGCCTCGGCCCAGCCGGAAAACACATAGTCGGTGTGGATTTCTGGCACACGATGTATCTTTTCCAGCCCGGAACCAAAGCCGTTGCCCAGGAAACCTCCGTCGCTGATGGCGGTACGGGCAGTGGAGGTCTGGTAGTTGTAGCCATGGGTGTCAAAGCTGGGATTTACAAAGGCAATGAGCCGGTTCACCCGGAAGGTGGAGCTGAACACAAAGAGAACCATGGCTCCAGCCGCCAACAGCATGAAGGGAACGAGCCGTCCCAGCCGAGCCCCAGCCACATACATCAGCAGGAAACCGGTGGCAAAGATAAGGATGGCGGTAGAAAAGTCATCCTGTCCCATGACGATAGCAGAAAAAAGGCAGAGAATGGACACCGGCGGGAAGAGGCTA
Source organism: Spirochaetaceae bacterium (assembly GCA_017622135.1). Classification (GTDB taxonomy): domain Bacteria; phylum Spirochaetota; class Spirochaetia; order Treponematales; family Treponemataceae; genus Treponema_F. The sequence continues at coordinate 55,202 of JAGARR010000011.1, read as the reverse complement.
CGTCTACTGTCCTCAGAATTCTTGACGAATTTGTCGAACCAATTGGCCAGATACAGGACAATGGCAATCTTCACCAGCTCCGACGGCTGGAAGGTGTCTCCCACCAGCGGAAGGGAAATCCATCGGTGCGCTCCGTTTCTGGGAGAGGAGATTCCCGGAACGAAGCACAGGAGACAAAGCACCAGGGACACCAGCATAATCCAGGGCAACGACCGGCGAATGAGGGCGTGGGAAGTTACGAAAGAGATGCCCATCACCACCAATCCTACCACCGACATAATCAGCTGCCGGTTGATAAAGTAATGGGGGTCACCAAAGGCCCGCTGGGCATAGTTGGCGGAACAGATGTAGAGAATCAACAACCCCAATCCCCACAGAAGGATGATGGAGACGAGAAGTCCGGTGTCTATGTAGCGGCCACGAAGAATCGTTCGCTCCGCAAAAATCTTCTCAACGTTCATGCCGTCTCCCCCTGCAGGGCAACGGTTATACGCTCCAGTCCCATGCCACGAGAGCCCTTCAGCAGAACCACGTCACCCTTCCTCAGGAACCCCCGCAGCACTGCCACCGCCTCGTCTATGGTCTCTTGGCCATTGCCAGCCAGCACCACCCCGCCGATCTGGGAAATCTCCAGTGTGGTGGAGGCACTACTCATCTCATCTCCAAGAAACACCATCAAGGCAGCTCCAGTCTTTTGGGCCTGCTCCATTGCTTCCTGGTGGGCCTCCAGGCTTGCAGACCCCAGCTCCAGCATATCCCCCAGCACCAGCACCTTGCGGCCACCGTCCAGCTCCAGGTCACGGAAAAAATCCAGGGCCGCCGCCATGGAGTCGGGATTCGCATTGTAGCAGTCCTGGATGAAGGTGACGTCGCCCCGAAGCACCTGGCTGCGGCCGAACAGGGGCTGTACCGCGGCCAATCCTTCCCTGATTTCCTCAAGGCTCAAGCCGAGCTGCCGGGCCACAGCAACAGCAGCCAAGGCATCCTGCAGGTTCGCACTTCCTGGCAGGGGCAGGGTCATGGTGACACCATCAAGACAGAAGCTGGTTCCCTCCAGGCCACAGGACCTGATGGAGCTCACCTGGCTGGGACCATACTCCACCACCATGCTGTCCAGACCCTCCCGCAGAAAATCGCAGTAGGAGTCCATCGCTGGGATGAAGGCGCAGCTGTCGGAAGAGAAATTCCAGAAAACCTGCTTCTTTTCCTGGGCGATGGCATCCCTGCTGCCGAGAATCCCGATATGGGCGGTACCGATGTTGGTGATGACCCCAAGATTTGGAGCAAGGACACGGGCTATCTCGGCAATCTCTCCCCTTCTATTCATTCCCAGCTCAAAGACCCCCACCTGATGATGGTCCCGAATCTGGAACACCGACAGGGGCAGTCCCGTCTCCGAATTAAAGTTTCCCTGATTCATCACCACGGAAAAGCGGGTGGACAGAACTGCGGCGAGAATCTCCTTGGTGGTGGTCTTGCCGCTGGAGCCGGTGACACCGATTCTTACAAGGTTTGGAAATTTCTGGACGTAGGCGGCAGCGGCATCCTGCAGGGCGTACATGGTGTGGTCCACCGCCACAAAGGTGGCTGCAGGATGGGAGAGGTGCCACTGAACCAGCTGGTGATGGTTGGAGACAGCAAAATCCCTACCCACCAGCACCACCGTGGCACCCTTTTCCAAGGCGGCAGGCACATAGGCATGGCCATCCTGGAATTCCCCCACCAAAGGAATGAACATTCCTCCCGCCACGGCGCTCCGGCTGTCTGTTGCCACAGAGGTGAAGCAAAACCCATCCTCAGGGCATCCCATGACAAGAGCTCCGCCAGTGGCGGCCAGGAGTTCATTGAGAGACAATAATGATGTTCTGGCGGCTACCTGCACGTCACTGCACGCACCGCCCTCCGATGCCTGGACAGACAATGCCGAGACACCTCTTGCGCATTCCACTGTTACTAACGCTCCCACAACAATATAACAGTCAAAGACGGGCTGAGTCCCCGCAGGTTCCCAGCCCTCTCAGTTTCAATTCCAGACGACATCCCCCCGCCGTCCGTCATCCTCTGTCAACAGGCTTACGCCGTCTTATCGGCCGCCCATCTCCACCCGGATGATCTCACTGCTTTCCGCCGGACGCATCCCCAGCTGACCAGAAGCCAATGCCTCTATGCGGTCCGCACTGCTCAGAACACTGATTCCAGTGATCAGGTTCTTGTTCTCCTCCACCATTTCAGCCTGCCTCCGCTCCAGTTGGGCAATCTCCTGCTCCAGCTGGGCAAAGCGTCGGGCCTGAACACCGTCCACGGCGAGGAAAAGCGGGATGCTGGCAGCCAGCATGCAAATGGCAACTCCCTTTGCCAAAGCGCTTTTCTGTTTCATTGCAAACTCCATTTTATCCTTGGGAAGGAGAAATCATCCGTGAAATCTCCGCATCTATTTCCCGCAATTTCCGTATGACACGTAGCTTGGCGCTACGGGAAGGCGAATTGCACTCCACCTCCTCCCTGGAGGGAAGCACCGGCTTCCTGGTAAGCACCTGAGCGTGGGGCAAACCACCACACCTACATATCGGCTCCTGGGGCGGACAAACACAGGCCTTCCCCAAGTCACGGAAATAATTTTTCACAATCCTGTCTTCCAGCGAATGGAAGGTGATGATGCCCAGCTTGCCACCCACCTGCAAGACATTGAAGGCGTGGGGCAGCACCTGGGGCAGGCGGTCCAGCTCGTGGTTCACCTGAATGCGCAGGGCCTGGAAGGTCCTGGTGGCCGGGTGAAGGTGGCCGTGGCGGTAGGCGACAGGAACCGCACCGTAAATCAAGTCCGCCAGATCCGAAGAGGACTGAATTGCAGAAGCCATCCGTGCCTCCGCAATGGCCGCCGCAATCCGACGGCTGTACCGCTCCTCCCCATACAAATAAAACAGATCCGCCAGCTGCTTTTCCGACCAGGTATTCACCACCTCTGCGGCGGAAGGACCGGCATTCTGGTTCAGCCGCATGTCCAGGGGCTCATCTTTCCGAAAAGAAAACCCCCTCCCCGACTCCTCGTAGTGGAACACGGAAATACCCAGGTCAAAAAGGATGAGATGTGGTCGGTGGCCACTGGAAAGGTCAAAGTCCCGGTAGAACTCATTGAACCAGCCCAGATGAAAGCTCATCCTGTCACCGTGGCATGCCAACCGTCTTCTGGCCTTTGCCTGGATGTTGGGGTCGGCGTCAAGTCCCAGCACATGGAGCTGAGGATAGGTCTTCAGGAAGCCATCGCTATGGCCACCCTCCCCCGTGGTGGAATCAATCAGCAGCGGCGCCTCACCATAGGCCTCCCCCTCCGGAGACAAATAGTGCAGACATTCCTGCAAAAGTACTGGTGTATGGACAATGTTGTCCTCAGGAGAAACCACGGTCTACTCCTACAAACAGATGGCGCTGAGGCCCTCTGCAGCCTCCCGGAAGGAGGATTCACTCTCCTCCAGATAAGCCTTGTACGTTTCAGCATCCCACAATTCGATGTACTTGTTGATTCCCAGAAAAATGCATTCCTTAGACAAGCACGCATACTCCCTTAGGCTCTGAGGAATACTGATCCGCCCACCCTTGTCAAACTCCACCGTTTGAGCCGGTGCTATGAGTCGACGAATTACAGATCGATCCCTGCCGCTAAAGGGAGATGCGGCTCCCATGAGCTTTGATGAGAAATTGTTCCACTCCTGAGCCGTGAACAGCCACAGACAGCGATCCACCGACTGGGTAATGATGAGGCTATCTTCTGTAAGTTCCCGCCGCAACCGGGCTGGAAAGGGAATGCGCCCCTTTTCATCCAAGGTGTTGCGGAACTCACCAGTAAGCAAATCCATCCACAATTTCCCACAATTTACGTTTTTCTCCCACCTATCTTACATTTTAACCAAAAAATTCCACCTGTCAATCATCTTCATTGGGATTTTGTCCAAAACTTGGACAGGTCTTTACTTTTTATCTATACGCATATATAGTTATGGCATGATCAACACCTACTCCGAATCAAGGCTCCACAAAACCCTCAAAAATCTCTACGCCATGGACAGCAATGGCAAAACGGAGCAACCGGTGGAGGGAAAGATCTGCGACATTGTGGCCGATGACGGCTCCATCATCGAGATACAGACCGGCAGTCTGGCGAAGCTCCATGGCAAGCTGGGCCTCCTGTTGCCTCGCTACCAGGTGACGGTGGTGTATCCGCTGGTGGTGAAAAAGACCATCGAGACGGTGGGGAAGGACGGAAGCCTGATGTCGCGACGGAAAAGCCCCAAGAAACAGGGGCTATTAGACATTTTTAGGGAACTTACTTCTATATATCCGTATCTGCTCCATGAGCATTTCATGCTGGAGGTGCTGGAGGTTTCGGTGGTGGAGCACCGGGTAAAGGTGGACACACCAATGCAGCTGGCCAACAGGAGTAGGCGGTTCAAGCGAGACTGGTACAAGGCGGACAAGAGCCTGGCTGAAATCCACACCACCCATCGCTTCTCTTCGGCGGAAGACTACCTAGCCCTCCTCCCTTCTGACCTGCCGGAAGAATTTACGGTAAAGGACCTGGGCAAGGCCCTTAAAACAAGGAATGCCAGCTTAATTTTGTGGGTGCTGCGGAAGATGGACTTGGTGGAAGCGGTGGGAAAACAGGGGAAGGCACTAGTTTTGCGGCGTAGAGGAAGCGAGACCTGCGTGCTAACTCCTACTTCCTAACCTCAGCCCATGCCTTGTCTTTTTTGCTACAAATCGATAGTATAACACCATGGATAGTGGTAGTTTTTATCACTACCTCTGAACTTCTGGCGTTAAGATGGAATGAACCATCGGGAAGTCTCACTCAAAAAGCCGCACGCCTGGGCAAACACCATTCATTTCAGGAGAAATTATGTCCACACCATTAGAGAATTATCTGGCAAGCACCAAAAATCAGCAGCCCAATGCCGCCATGATTGCCTACGTAGCCAACCTGCAGCAGGTGGCCGCCACCGGGCCGGAAATCGCCGCCTCCATCGTGAAGGAGCTGGAGACCCAGCGTGCCCACCTGAAGCTCATCGCCAGCGAGAACTACTGCTCCCTGAACACCCAGGCTGCCATGGGCAACCTGCTGACGGACAAGTATGCCGAGGGTTATCCCCACCACCGCTACTACGGCGGCTGCGAGAACGTTGATGACGTGGAGACGGTGGCAGCGGAGGAAGCCAAGGCTCTTTTTGGAGCAGAGCACGCCTACGTGCAGCCCCACTCCGGAGCCGACGCAAACCTGGTGGCCTACTGGGCCATCCTCAACGCCAAGGTGGAGATGCCGGAGTGTGAAAAGCTGGGAGAGACAAATCTGTCCCACCTCACCGACAGCCAGTGGGCCGAGCTGCGCTCCAAGCTGGGAAACCAGCGACTTTTGGGACTGGACTATTATTCCGGCGGCCACCTGACCCACGGCTACCGCCAGAACCTTTCCGCCCGCATGTTTGAAAGCCACTCCTACACGGTAGACAAGGAGACAGGACTTCTTGACTACGACGCCATCGAAAAGCAGGCCATGGAAGTGAAGCCCCTGATTCTCTTGGCAGGATATTCCGCCTATCCACGTGCCATTAACTTCAAGCGATTCCGTGAAATAGCCGACAGGTGTGGTGCCGTGCTGATGGTGGACATGGCACACTTTGCAGGACTGGTGGCAGGAAAGGTTTTCACTGGGGAATACAATCCCGTGGAATGGGCCGATGTGGTGACCACCACCACCCACAAGACCCTGCGTGGGCCCCGTGGCGCCCTGATTCTGTGCAAGGAAGCCTTTGCCGACAGCGTAAACAAGGGCTGCCCCCTGGCTCTGGGAGGCCCCCTGCCCCACGTGATGGCAGCCAAAGCCATTGCATTTAAGGAGGCCCGCAGCCAAGCCTATCAAGACTATGCCCACAGAGTTCAGGAAAATGCCCGTGCCTTGGCTGACGAGTGCATGAGGCTGGGAATGCGGCTCCAGACAAACGGCACCGACAACCACCTGATGCTCATTGATGTCACCAGCTTCGGGCTCACTGGCCGCCAGGCGGAGAACGCCATGTTTGAGTGCGGCGTCACCCTGAACCGCAATACCCTCCCCTTCGACCCCCAGGGCCCTTGGTGGACTAGCGGAATCCGGGTGGGAACCCCCGCCGTCACCACCCTGGGCATGGGCAAGGATGAGATGAAGAAAATTGCCGCCATCATCAACCTGGTGCTTACCGGCACAAAGCCCGGTCTCACCAAGGAAGGGAAGCCGGCCAAGGGCAAGATTGACCTGGACCCCGCAGTGCAGGCCGAAGCAAGGAAGCGGGTGGAAGCACTGCTGTCCAAGTTCGTGCTGTATCCAGAGCTTGACCTGGACTTCCTGAAGAAGGAATTCGTGGGATAAACAGTTTGCGAGCAGCCATTTAATCAAGGTGTCTGCTTACAAGAGAAAGGCCACTGGAATGACTCGTCATCCCGGTGGCTTTTTTTGATGGAAGCTTTGGAAGACAGCCCCATTTTCAATTACAATTATCCAAGGAGGACAACCATGAAGCAGAGCCTGGGGAACAAGCCCCTCATCTATCCGCAGCCGGTGCTGATTGTGGCCACCTACAACCAGGACGGCACCGCCAACGCCATGAACGCCGCCTGGGGCGGTGTCTGCGACTACACGAAGGTATCACTGATTCTGGACCGGAACCACAAGACGGTGGCGAACCTGCTGGAACGGAAAGCCTTTACCCTCAGCATTGCCGATGTGGAGCATCTGGTGGAGGCGGATTATTTTGGCATCGTCTCCGGCCACAAGGTATCCGACAAGGTTGCCCGCGCTGGGCTTGACTACAGCAGAAGCCAGGTGGTGGATGCGCCGGTCATCGAGGCCTTTCCCCTGACCCTGGAGTGCCAGCTGGTGAGCTACGACAAGGAGACGGAGCGGGCCATCGCTCAGGTGGTGAACACACTGGCAGAGGACAGCATCCTGACGGAAGGAAAGATTGACCTGAACAAATTCCATCCCATCACCTACGACCCCGTCAACCATCACTACATCGCACTGGGAAAACAGGTGGGCAGGGCCTACAGAGACGGCAAGCGGTTGTCAGACTGAGACACTTGCCAGACGCCCCCCCCCCGGAGACTAGCCTACGGAAACTAGTTCCACGGAATTGCTTCACTGGAGCTAGATTCCTGAAGCTGGTAGTCGTTCAAAAAATGCAGGAGGGAGCCGCCCAACTGGACAGCCCCCTGCTCACTGCCAGACAGCTGGGAACACCGCCACTACCAGACGACTTGAAATCTCTTATTGCCTCTGGAACTTTTCCTTTGGTGCACCACATTTGGGGCACTTGTAGGGTGGCTCAAAGCCAGTGTGGACGTAGCCGCAGACAGTGCACACCCATTTGGTGTTGTCGTCAGCAGGCATTTCATCCTTCTTGGAAACAGCAGACTCCTTCATAGGAACTCCTCTATTACAATGGATTTGACAGGCGAGGATTTCACCCGCCCCTACTCCAAGGATAGTGCCCTTTCTTCGGGATTGCAACTTTTTCAAATCATCCAAGCCAGCTTTCAGCAGGTGGACAGCACGACTAAAGCATCTGGTACATGAAGATGCAGCCTTCGTCATATTTCGGCTTCACATGACTGTGGACAAATTCCTCCTCGTCCCCTTCAAGCCGATGAAAGCCCAGCGTCTCGTAATATGCGATGAGGGAAGGCTCCGGCAAGACATAAATATACAAGGCCTGTATACCAACATAGTCTCGGGCAAAATCTACAATAGGAAGAATGAATTCAGAAAAGACCGTACTCCCTATGGCATCAATATCGGGATGGGACTGTCGGTACCTTGCATTGACTGCAAAATTCGACAGTTCGATTGATGGAACTGTGTAAAAATAATCTGCTGCAATTTGGACAGTAAACAGCCCTGTCCGCAAGGTAAAATAGGAGACCACTTGAAGGGAAAACTTGTCATACACAAGATAGGTACGAGCTGAGCCATCCTTCTCATCCTCTGCAGCAACATTCTTCAAATAAAACTCCAACCCCATCCCGGACTCACGCCCAACGGAAAAGCCTTCAACTTGGCTTTGAATGTCATCTGCTGCAAGGAGATGCCGATAGGAGAACAACGTCGTTTCAAGGGGAAGGATATTCATTGGCGTTGCCCCTCTCCTCCTGCATCCACCTCCATCAAGCGCCTACGCTCATAATCATGAACCACCTTGCGGAGCTTCTGTCGGTCGGCCTTACTTGAATTCAAAATCTTGCGCAAAACCTCCTTGCCCCGTCCTTCGGGAACCTCATTGATTGTAACCGTTCGTGATAATGATGCCATACAACCTCCTTGTGTCACTATACTTCAAGAAATAGCAAAAGACAAGCCAAGCCAGCTTTCAGCAGGTGGCCAGCACCAGCTCCTTCATCTCCTCCAGCAGCTTGAGGGTGGCGATTCCATCCCCAAGGCTGGAGCCCAGGGGGGCGGTGCCATCCAGAAAGTCCACGGCATTCTGCACCATTCCAGAAAAATACCTCGTTTTTCCTGCAAATCGCCCCTTTTTCAGCCGACAATGCTGACTCCTTCCTCCCACCTGATAGCTGAATGCACCAAAAACCTCTTCCAGAGAACGGAATCCAGAATACAGCTTTGATTCCCTACTTTGGTAGAAGTGGAAAAAACCGTTTCCAAGACGAATTCTTCCCAAGGTTCCCAGAATGTCTATCTCAAATCCAAAGAATTTGCTGCGGCCTGAAATGGTGAACTGCACCGAGGGGCAGGCTTCGCAGGAGTAGGTCACGGTCATGTTGCGGAGCATCTTTTCTTCATCCCAGTGGACACCAGAAAGCACCGGCTGCACCAGCTGCTGCCCGCCAAGCAGGAACCTCACTATGTCCACCAGGTGGGTTCCGTCATGGATGAGGCTGTAGAAGCCCGTCTCCTCCTCCTTGGCCGAATACACCCGCAGGCCGGAATGGAGGGCGGCGGTCACCTGCTGCAGCTCCCCGATTTCACGCATCAGGTGGCGGGCCAGGTTGTAGTCCCGGGCAAAGCGGCGCTCGTGGTTGATGAGGACGGGAACCTGATGGCGCTCCGCCGCCTCACGGATTGTCTGTGCCAGACAGGAATTCAGGGCCACGGGCTTTTCCAGAATCACCAGCCGTGGATGGTGGTGGATGGCAGCCAAGGCTGTCTCATGGTGGGCGGCCTCGTTCACTGCCACCACCACAATGTCCGGGATGGAGCCAGCGGCGGCCAGTTCCCCGTCAAAGAACTTTCCGGCGGAATCGTAGCGGCGGGCCGCCTTGGTATACCTCCCCCACTCCTCCAGCCGCTGGGAGTCCACATCGCAGCCTGCCACCAGACGAATCCGCCTGTTTGCCAACAAGGCCATGGTGTGGGAGGCAGGCTGCTCTCGCTTCTTGTCCAGCCCCAGAGAAAAGCCGATTCTACCGGTACCAATGATGGCGGCAGAGTAAATGTGTGGGTTCATGCAATTATCCTATGAAAAGAGAGAGGCAACGCTACCGTCAGGCTGCTACAACTGCGGAAACTCTGCAACCAAGAAGCCTACTCGCTGTCGTAGTTGATGATGGTGCGAACCGGAGTGGGAGCCAGCACCTCCTGGTACTTCAGGAAGGGAAGTCCCACCACGCCAAAGAATTCCACCACCTGGGCGCCACCCTGCTCAAAGATGGTGCGGGCTGCCTGCAGGGTTCCACCAGTGGCAATCAGGTCGTCAATTACTACCACTCTCTGGCCAGGTCTAATATCATCGATGTGGGCCTCAATTTCCGCCATGCCGTATTCCAGAGAATACTTGCATGAGTAGCGCTTTCCCGGCAGCTTACCCTTCTTGCGCACCAGAACCAGGGGCAGCCCCAACCGCTCGGCAAGCGGGGCGGCAAAGAGAAAACCCCGGGACTCAATGCCGGAGATGGCATCGATGTCAAGCTCCCGGCACCACTTCTCCATGGTGTCGAGGCAAAATTTGAAGGCAGGAGGATTCACCAGCACACCGGTGATGTCATAGAACAAAATCCCCGGCTTGGGAAAGTCGTGGACACGACGGATTGACTTGTCAAGAAACTCTAAATCGCTCATGCCTTCATAGTACTATGGACTTGGGCTACTGTCAATTGAAGGGAGAAGTGGCAGGGCTACCAGCATTGGGCAGATGCAGGGCAGCAAACTGCATCATGGTGCAAAAATCTTTCCCAACGGGGCAACAGCATGGAAATCAGCAGAGACCTTTACCTGGCAAAACAGTAAACATCTATGACTTCCTGCTTGAGCCCCAGCTGTTGGAAAGGTAGGGGCTAACGGGGAATCACCACAGGAAATCGGATGGGTTTCCTGTGGGGTGGTGGGGAATTTATGTCACTTGTTCTATTGCCCATCCAGCTGTCTCCGTGGACTTGATAATGGCATCATAATTGATTTTGTTCAACTGCCCACGCTCTGATTGCTCCACCAGTTGCACCTTGCACATATTGTACAGTACACCCACCAGCAGGACAGTATTCTCAAGTACAAGCCGTTCCTTTTCGGAAAATGTATCATAGTCCGTTCTGTCCAACATGTTCACCATATTGTCCAAAACACCGAAATTCTTTTGATACAGTTCGTACACGGAAGTCAAGGTGGCGAAATACCTCTGTGCCGTTGCTCCCAGTTCCTCAAGATAGGGGCAAATCAGGTCGATCTCCTCCTCGGCCCTTTTCATCTGGTACCACGCCTCGTCAGCCTTTTCCGACAGCTTCTTCCCCGTCACATTGAAGATGATGCCGCCAACCAGAAGCCCCACTCCCAAGGTTGCTCCACCGAGAATGGCCGAGCCGAGGGCCATGCCACCACCGCCAGCAGCAAGAGACCCACCGCCCAAGGCAGCCAAGGTTGCATTGGTAGCGGCAACGCCACTGAGAGAGGCAATGGCAGTTCCAGTGGAGGCAGTCCCCAAGGCCATAACAGCGGCAGAGGTTGCACCTGCGGCAGCGAAGCCTCCGGCAGTTCCTGCAGCCGCCCCGCCAAGCCCTCCCAACAGCACACCGGCACCGACGGACACATTCCTCAACTCCTCTTTATTGTATTTCGGAAGCTGGATTCCCTCCTTGAAGATGGTTTCAAAGGCAGGCTTGTTGTGTATCTTCTCAAAGACTTCTATGAACTTGTCAAAGCCAGTGAGAATTTCCAGCTCCAACTTGCCCAAACGATCCATGGCCGTGGTTGTGCTTTCATTCTTCTCCTCAAACCGTGAGATGTTCTGCTGATGCCTCCGATTCGCCGACTCCATGGTGTCCTTGGCATCCTTCATCTTCACTGCCCCGTGAATTCCAGCACCCACACCAGCGGCACCAGCGGCGGCGGCGGCACCTCCAATAATCAAAGGTATCAATGGTAATGGCATATTTTACTCCTTGCCAAAATTTTTTTTCCCTGCAAAATGGAGCAGGATGTATAATTTACCTCCAAATATTCCTCATAGCTCATCAAGTGCTCAAACAGATGATAGCTTTCGTCAACCCTGCAAAGAAGCGGACGCTCGTCATAGATGGAGCAAAGACTTCCATCCAGAAACCTGCACACGCCGTCTCCGTCATGCAGCTTGTCAAAGGGAGCCAAGTCCGGCAGCCTCCTGCAGCAGATTCCGCACTGGGAGCATTGAAACATCAGCTGAACCTCAGCACGGCGGAGGTGTCCTGCATAAAGCCATCAAAGCTACCATGTGTCTTCTCCCAAGGCATCGTGATGCCCGCCTTCCTCATTCCCTGCAGCAGCAGCTGGTTCAACTGCTGACTTGACGTGGCAGCCGTCAGTTGGCCCGCCAACTCATTGAAAGCAGCCGTCTCCCGCTTGAATTGCTCCAAGTCTATTTCCATCAGCTGAGCGGCATACCGTTCAAATATTTCCACCTGACGCTTGTAATACAACAGATCTTTTTCTACGGAAGGAAGATTGTCCAGCCACCTCACCAATTTGTTGATGGTCTCGCTGCGGTCAAGATAGTACAGGAAGGTGCAGCTCAGGATTCCAGAGACAAAGGCACCGCAAAAGGAGGTGACTATTTCTCCCAATCCCGCTGGAAGAGCCTTGAGGCCAACATTTCCCAGAGCCTCCGCCACTAAGGTTCCAGCAACAACACTAGCACCTGTAGCAAGAACCTTTACCACTGCACGTAGTCGTTCACCCAGCAAATAATTGTCAGGGTTTACAAAGAGGATTTTCGCCGCCTCCGTAATAGAGGCCCAGCTCTGACGTATGACACGAACCACATTCCTTGCCGTGGTGAAAAAGATATTGCACAGCGTCGTCATCAGGCTGGAAAGGACACCTGCAATAGATCCCTCAAGAAATTTAGAGAACAATTCCTTGTACTTAACCTTTGCATTGGAAAGTCCTGCTTTGACCCCATTTCCCACCGCCTGCAAGAAATTCTCCAGATTGAAGGAATTCGATGCTTTCAGATGCTCGAACTCATCCTGCACTGCAAACCACAGCTCCGTAAAGACCAGCCCCAAGGCCTGGCGCAGCCCCATCCTGGCTCCTACCTGACCTGCTGCCTTGAGTGTATCATTCCGAAATTGTTTACTGGTATAATAGGCACGATTGATTTTGGCTTCGTAAGATTTTCTGGCATAACTATCCTTAGCAAGCATGGCTTTTTTTTGTTCATCAGTATACTCATCACCATATTTCTCTAAGAATTCTTTCATGCTCGAAGCTTTTTTCGTTCTGTTTGTGCGTGGATTTGTAGGAGAGAGATTTTCAGAACTATTTGCCAAGTCCTCACCCCGGACTCCCGACAATACACGTCCCCTATCTTCATGAATTTCTTTAGCGGAAATTATATGATCTAAATCAGATTTTTCATTCCCTTGAATTCTTTCCCCAGTATATTCATCAATAAGTTTTCCATCTTTTTTAGCAGAACTAACCTCAGCATTTTTTTCTTTGTATCCAAAATGGGAATGATATGAGTGGCTATCATACTCCCCCCGATTATCATATGCAGCTTGATTGCTCATATTTTTATAGGTCATTTTTTCATCACTACCGATTTTACGTACATTGTAAATGGTGTCTACATCACCACCATGCCTATCTGCAATAAGAAAATCTAGACCAAAGGAGGTGATCATACTTTGGACAATAACACGACCATATTGCTCAAACAAGGAATCAAGCACCGGCTCATCATCAAACGGCTCAAATCCAACAGAAACATCCCGCACAAAATTACAACAAGCAACGTCTCCCATCATCCACTCCTTATCATCCCATCCCAAAGACTACAAACAAAGAATCTCATCCTCAATTCATACTGTAAGACAATGCTAAGTTTACTTCTAAGACTATTTTTAGTCAATATTAAATAAAAGTAGTCTTTTGGAAAGTATATGCTTTGGTAATACCGTCTTATGCTTTAAGCACCATGACCATCAGAGAAATTTTTAAGCGGAACCTAAAATATTATAGAAAGAAAAGGGGCTTTACCCAGGAGCAGCTGGCGGAGCTCATCAACTGCAACCCGAAATACATATCAGGAATTGAATCCCGGAATAAATTCCCATCGGCAGAGGTTATCGACGCGCTGGCGCTGGCGCTGGAGGTTTCCGTCTCCCAGCTCTTTGCGGACGAGGGCTCCCCGGAGAACACCGCCGCCTTTGACCCGCAGCAGTTCACCCAGGAGCTGGTCAGCGGCCTCCACCAGCTGATTCGCCAGGATGTGCTGTCCTTCCTGGAAAGGAGGCTGGACGGGTGAGGCATGGTGGCAGCCCAAGTCTTGTTGTCTACCCAACAGCTAGAAACCCGCTAAAAATCCAGACTGTCCACATTTAGAAGGAAATGCTTCATGCCCATGACAATGAAGCCCTCTTCAGTTCTCCATGGCTTTGTGCTGCCATTTACAATGACAATCTTCTTGAAAGAATCTGGGATGCTGCGCAAGGATCTGAATTCCTGTACCTGCTTTTCTTCCGAAGTCATGGCGTATACCACCTGGATGTAATGCCGCTGACTGCCCTGATTCACCACAAAGTCAACCTCCAGCTGCTTGCGAACCCGCCTACCCTCATCATTCCTGCAAAAAATTTCCACAATCCCCACGTCAACATGGTAGCCACGAACCAACAGCTCATTATAAACGATGTTCTCCATAATATGAGTTGGCTCCTGCTGCCTGAAATTCAGGCGGGCATTCCTCAGTCCCAAATCAGTGAAATAATATTTTAGATTTGCTCCGATATACCGCCTTCCCTTAATATCATAGCGACTGGCCTTGGAAATCAAAAATGCGTCCACCAAGCAGTCAATATGGTGTGAGACCGTTTTGTTGGTATAGGTCATCTGACGCTGGCTGGCAAAGGTATTGGCAATCTTTAACGGATTGGTGGGTGCACCAATGCCAGAAGCAAGCACATCAACCAAAATGCCAAGCTCGGCAAAACCTTGAAGCTTATTCCTCTCGACAACATCCTTCAGGTAGACATTTGCAAAAATATTCTTCAGATACTCCGCCTTCTGCCTGTCACTCTGGAAGCCTGCGACCTGGGGCAATCCACCGTAGATCATATAATCCTCCCAAGCCTCATCATAGTCCCCGTCATAGGCAGAATAAAATTCCGCAAAGGAAAGGGGGTGGACTCTTACCTCATCGCCCCGGCCACGAAACTCGGTTGCAATGTCGCTGGAAAGGAACTTGGAGTTGCTGCCAGTCACATACATATCAATATTCCCCAGACGGAGGAGACTGTTCAGCACCTCCTCAAAGCGTGGCATGAACTGGACTTCATCCAGAAGGAGGTAATACCGCCCACTGTCCTTCATGGCATCTTTGATGAACTTGAAGCACACCTTGGGATTCCGTAGTTCCTCACTTTCGATACCATCCAATGCAATCTCAATGATATGATCAGCATCGACACCAGCCTCCAACAAATATCTTTTGAATATGGTAAACAGCAAAAAGGATTTTCCGCACCTGCGGATGCCGGTAATGACCTTTACCATCCCATTATCCTTTCGCTGGATGAGCTGCTGCAGGTATATGTCCCTTTTGATTTCCATCACTACACTCCCTATTTTAGTGCATCTGCACAGTTTCTAGTAATGCTATTCTGTCACAGAACAGATTTACTTTCAACATACAGTGCCTGCCTCCACCAGCTGATTCGCCAGGATGTGCTGTCCTTCCTGGAAAGGAGGCTGGACGGGTGAGGCATGGTGGCAGCCCAAGTCTTGTGAAAGCCGTCCTGCCACAACTGTTTAAAATATTATGAAAATGTAGTATACTCCTTGATAAATTGGAGGAAGTATGCCAAGTATCTCGATGTTTTTTGGTATTATTATCAGGATGTTCAACAACGGAGAACACAATCCACCACATTTTCACGGCTCATACCAAGGCCATAACGGAGTATTCAATATGGATGGAGAGCTTATAAATGGCGATATGCCCAAAAGACAATGCAAATTGATTGCGGCATGGGCTGAACTGCACAAGGATGAACTCCTGGCAAACTGGGAACTTGCAATGGACGAGCAGCCCTTATATAAAATTGATCCCTTGCATTGATAGACTGGAGAGAAATATGAATGTGCCACACTGGGTTGTAATGGAAGTGACAGCACGTCCAGACTACACACTCTTCCTCCACTTTGCCGACGGTAAGACTGGAGTCTTCAATGCTGCCCCGCTTCTGGAAAAACCCATCTACAAATCCCTGCAATCCCCCGATTTTTTTCTCACCGCCCATGTCGAGTGCGGAACTGTTGTCTGGAGCGATGAGGTGGACATTGCCCCTGAATATCTGTACGAGCACAGCAAGGATACCATTGCACCTGCCTCCACCAGCTGATTCGCCAGGATGTGCTGTCCTTCTTGGAAAGGAGGCTGGACGGGTGAGGCATGATGGCAGCCCAAGAGGATTGCAATGTAAGTGACAGCCCGGCCACCGTACCGCATTTCTTGACAGGCTCAGAATTTCATTATACTATTTGAGATAGTTTTTAAAGAAAGTGTGATAGCACACTAAAACAAACGAAATGGTCGGGTAATCGTATGAAGTGGAATTTTAAGAAGTACTTTTACATCTTGTTGGTTTCTCAATTAGCCGTGTTCCTGGTGATGCTCGCAGTCACCTATCTCCGGCTTGGCTCCTTCTCGGACCAGTCTGTAATCATCCTCCAGGAGGAATCCTATCAGGCCATGGAAAAGGAACTGCAGACCCGGGTCAATTTGATTATCACCAGCATTGAGTCGGAGATGAGGCAGGTTGAGACCCAGGTGGAGAAAATTGCAAGCGTCACCTCCGATCGCATCTCGGCAGCATTTGCAAGGGGTGGCATGAGTGCCGTCAACGCCTTCATTGACGAATGGCTTCCGGAAATCCATACCATGCTCTATGGTCATGCCATCGAAGTCTTTTTTTGTGATGCCAGGACAGGACAGATAGTCCGCCACCTGGGATTCGGAGAAAGGCAGGACTTGAGCGCCCTCTTTACCCCTGAGTCCTTTGCAACCAATGCAAAAACTGCCGCAGTCTGCCAGACGCTCCAGTTCGGCACGACAACGGTCTACGTTTGCTCCAACCAGACCATCATCAATACCGTAGTAAAAAACTATGCCTACGATGTGGTTCATGCCGCCCACTACGGAGGAAACGCCTATTCCTGGGTGAACGAGGTTCTCAACTATGACGGCGGGGATGACTATGCCGTCAGAATCATCCATCCCAACCTGAAGGATACTGAGGGCAACCTCTTGAGTACCGACCTAGAGGATGCAGTGGGAAATTTCCCCTACCGGCAGGAACTCAAGGGTATCCGGGAAAGGGGCGAAGTCTTCCACCGCTATTTCTTTGAGTCTATCGACGGCAGCGGTCCTAAGGAAAAGCTTTCCTACGCCAAATTATACAAGCCCTTCAACTGGATCATCGCCACTGGAGAGGATTTGGAGACCATCGATGTCCATGCCAATCACCTTACTGGAGTCAACAAGTCCTTGCTGCAAACCATGCTATGGCAAACAATCCAGGTCCTGCTGATAGTCCTTGTCATTGGCTCGGCGATTATCTTCATCATCCATCGCATCAGTCAGAAACATATAGATGAGTTCATCGAAGGTGAGGTTTCCTTTGACGATTTGACCGGCCTCTACAACCGAAAATATTTTTATGATGCGGCCGAGGAGATGATTGCTGAGTATAAGGACAAGGGTGGCGTCTCCATCATTCGCATCAACCTATGCAACTTCAAGGTTGTCAATGACTTGTATGGCATGGACAAGGGCGACCAACTCCTGTGTCATGTTGCGGGGGAATTGAAAAAGGATGCCCGGAAGTTCAAATTCATCGCCGCCCGTTTCTCCGCAGACAAGTTCTATATCTGTGTCCCTCAGAAGTACTACGACCAGCTTCCCCTGATTCGCCAAGTAAACGTCCCCTGGCTGAACATGGACCTAGCCTTCTTGTACGGCATCTACGCCGCTGAAGGAAGCACCGATGTCACCGTACCCCAGATGTGTGACCGGGCAGACCTGGCCATTTCTGCCGGAAAAAGTGGTACCGGAACCTTTATCCATTGCTACAAGGAAGAGTTCAGGCAACAGATTCTGAAGGAAAAGGAAATTGAGGGTGAGATGGAGCAGGCACTGGCCACCGGCCAGTTCATCATCTACATCCAGCCAAAATATGCCGTGCATTCCGATCAGGTGGTGGGAGGAGAGGCTCTGGTCCGCTGGCAGCACCCCAAAAAAGGAGTCGTTTCCCCCGCAGACTTCATCCCCCTCTTTGAGCGCAATGGCTTTATCCGCAACCTTGACTACTATGTGTGGGAATCCTGCTGTGCCTTCATCCGTTGTGCCCGGGACAAGGGGCTGTCGGTGCCGCCCATCTCTATAAACGTGTCCCGCATCCATTTTTATGGCAAGGAGCTCCAGTCCAAGCTCGAGGAATTGCTGCAACGCTACCAACTGGAGCCCAAGGACATAGAGCTGGAGGTGACAGAGACAATCTGCGCCACAGACTCCCAGGTCTTCCTGGAGATTTGCTCCAATCTCTGCAAGGCTGGATTTACTATCGCCATGGATGACTTTGGAAGCGGCTACTCCTCCCTCAATATGCTGAAGGAGATTCCCATCGATGTCATCAAGATGGACATGCGGTTTCTGGCAGGCGACCATGATCCCAGCCAGCAGGAAAAGGGTCGGAGCATCCTGCGTTCCCTTATCAAGATGGCCCAGCGGCTCCATCTGGACATTGTGGTGGAGGGAGTGGAGACACGGGATCAGGTGGAATTCATCAAGGACATTGGACAATGCTCTGCTCAAGGATACTTTTATGCCCGTCCCCTGCCCACCAGTGATTTCGAAGCGATACTGAGGTCAGTCAAAACTGCATAATGTCTGCGTCATCGCCCGTAGCATCATGCTCAAGGGAAGTCGTTCCTGCCAGTGCAAGCTCTGGGGGAACGACTTTTTTTTGTCCCTAGCCCTCAATCCGAGACATGGCAATCCGCTTGGTGCGCACTCCCTCCAAAAGCTGGCACAGGGTCTTCTGGTCATCGGTTTCCAGGCACTGACGGAGCTGGGCCAACGACTGCTGGAAGCTGTCAATGTGGTTCAAAAGCTCGGCCTTGTTGGCAACGAACAGCTCCGTCCACAGGGGAGCGTTTATCATGGCGATGCGGGTCAGGTCCTCAAAGCTACCGCCCCCAAAGGCGGTAATCTGGGTATCCTCGGCGCTGTCCACCAGGGCGGCTGCAATCACGTGGCAGAGCTGGGAGGTAAAGGCAATTTTATGGTCGTGGACCTGGGCATTCGTCTCGATGATGCGGCTGAAGCCCAGATCCGTCACCAGGTTCTTGAAGAATTCCAGGTGCTCACTCCTGTTCTGCTCCAGCGGCATCAGAATATAATTGCGGCCACGGAAGATTTTTGCCGAGGCGTGAGTGTAGCCCTCCTTTTCGCTCCCGGCCATGGGATGCCCGCTGATAAAGTCCACATCGGGACGAAGAATGGCTGGAAGCTGGCGAATAATTTCTGTTTTTACGCCGGAAATATCTGTCACAATTGAGCCGGGGCGGAAGCAATCTCGATGCTCTGCCATGAACTCCACAGTGGCATGGGGATACAGACAGATGAACACCAGATGGCACTGGGAAAGCATTCCTGCCACTGTCTGAGACGCAAAGCCCTGGTCGATGATGCCGTCGGCGGCAGACTGGGCGAGGGAGGCGGCATTCACATCACAGGCCAGGATTCGGCCAGTGCTACCAGGTCTGTCCAGCACCCTCTCCCTGATGGCACGGGCAAAGGAGCCGCCCATCAGTCCTAACCCCACAAAGCCATAGGTCAGGCTCTGAGGGCTGTCCCAAGAAGCGTCCTCCCGGTTCAACTGGCCACTCATATAGTGCGTCCCTCCACCGCCGCATACTTCCTGAGCTTCTGCATCAGCTCATCAAACTGGGCAGGTGTCAGGGACTGTTCGCCGTCACAGAGGGCGCATTCCGGGCAATTGTGCACCTCTACCATGATGCCGTCAGCACCCACAGCCAGGGCGGCGGTGGCCAGGGTGGGCACCATCCAGCTCATTCCGCAGGCGTGGCTGGGATCTACCACGATGGGCAGGTGGCTTTCTTTTTTTAGGTAGGGAACCACACTCAAATCTAGGGTGTTGCGGGTATAGGGGTCGAAGGTTCTGATTCCCCGCTCACACAGCACCACCTTGTCGTTGCCGGCGGCCATGATGTACTCAGCGGACATAAGAAGTTCTTTTACAGTGTTTGCCAATCCTCTTTTCAGGAGAATAGTTTTATTACACCCACCCAATTCCTTCAAAAGGTCAAAGTTCTGCATGTTGCGGGCGCCGATCTGAATCACGTCCACCTCATTGAACAACTCCAGCTGGGTAATGGACATGAGCTCCGTCACCACCGGCAGCCCCGTCTCCTTCTTGGCAGCCAACAAAAGCTCGATTCCCTGGCTGCCCAATCCTTGAAAGCTGTAGGGACTGGTCCTGGGCTTGAAGGCTCCACCCCTAAGAAAGCGAGCACCGGAAGCCTTTACCGCCTGAGCAATTCCCACCAGCTGCTCCTCGCTTTCGATGGAGCAGGGGCCTGCAATGATGGCCACAGAGCCGTCACCAATGGCTGCCGGAATAACTCCCGCCTGGCCCTCACCCACCTGCATAATCGAGTCTGCCGGATGAAAGGCCCGGCTGGCCCGCTTGTAGGGAGCCTGCACCCGCACAACATTATCCACCACAGGATGAACGGTAAGACTTTCTGGCTTCATTTGGGAGGTATCTCCTACCAAGCCCAAGATGGTGTGGTCTCTACCATGGGAAATATGAACATCAAATCCCAAGTTCTTTAAGTGTCCAATAAAATCCTTTTCTGCCTGTTCAGGTGTATTGGGTTTCAAAACTACAATCATCTTTTCTTTCTCCTTCCTCGATGACTTTGGTGCATCCTTCACCAGATGCCTCTAAAAATAAAAAAAGCCCCTTTCGGGACCTGTGAACCTTCATCAGCTCGGCAAGCCCCGTGGGGCTTTCCAACCGGCAGCGTCCGCCACCCTATCAGGCACCCCGAACAAGAGAAGAATTTCCATAATAATAAAAGTAAAAACCATTGAAACCCTGATACAAGGCTTCTGCTGCCGTGGCAGCCACTGCAGAGAAAAACTTCTTTGTCGGACGTACCGCTGAAAAAATCATGTCCCTATCATAGCGAGTTTTAGCTGAAGTGTCAATGGAGAAACTTGAGCTGGACTAAAAAATCTTCACGCCTGTCTAGTCACTGACAGATGCATTTTCCTCCTCCAAGACAAACCAGTTCTCCAGCATCAAGGTAGAAACAGTGGCCATCGGCTCAAAGTCTCTCAAATTCCTGGTGACTAGTATCAGATTATTTGCAATAGCTATGGCCGCAATCTGAGCGTCCATATCCGCCACTGACATTCCCCTTTCCCGTAACCTTGCCCGCATCACTGCGTGTATTTCTGCAGCACTGCTGTCATAGCTCAAAACAGGAAACGACGGCTTGACAACATTCAACAGGTAGCGCTCCAAGTGCAACCTGCGAGTCTCATTTTGTACCAGGTGAACACCATAGTACAGCTCGTGATAGGTAATGGAAGACATGGCACACAGGGGGCTCACCTGCTCCAGACGCTCCAGAACCGAAGGATTAGGACGGGGCTTTGTAGGCTCAGAAAGTATATTGGTGTCCAACAAATATACTGGCCTCACCATACAAGATACCGTTCCTCTGATGATGTGGCCTTGGAACGAAGATTCTCAAACTCCTGCCCCTTTATCTCTTCTTGGCACAAGTTACCCTGCTCCCTCCATTTTTCATACCGAAACATAAAGCCATCCTCACCACTTCCCAACAATTCCTTGTATTCCTGCATACCAATCAGAACCGCCGCTGTCTTTCCATGGCGGGTAATTTCTATGACATTCCCCAACTCAGCCTGATTCACATAATCAGACAAGGATGACTTTACCTTGAATAAAGCTTCCTTCATGCTCATTACCTCACAACCTTCTTTTAGTATAGCAGATTTATAGTCATAAGTCAATATAAATGACTATATTTTAAAAGTGAATGGACAAAAAAAGGACGCGGCCATTGCAAGGCCACGCCCTTTTACTCGTTGCTATACAACAACGACCTTCCGATTACTTCTTCTTCAGGTACTTTACGCTGTCCAATGCGACGGCTGCAATGATGATAAAGCCCTTGAACACAAACTGGAGGTTGGTGTCGATTCCAAGGAAGGTGAGGCAGTAGGTCAAGCCGGTGAAGATGATGACACCGATGACTGCACCGCCAATCTTTCCGATTCCTCCGTTGAAGGAGATTCCACCCACAACACAGGCGGCAATGGCATCAAGCTCGTAGCCCTGTCCAGTTCCGGCGCTGGCGTTTGCCTTGAAGGCCTCCAAGAAGCCACCACAGCCATAGAAGATACCGGCCATGATAAACACACCCATGGTCACCTTGAACACGCTGATACCGCTGACGCTGGCCGCCTCGGCATTACCACCAACGGCGTACATGTTCTTTCCGAATGTGGTCTTGTTCCAGATAAACCAGGCCACAACAATGGCAATCACCGCCGGGATGATGAGCTTGGGGAAGGTTATCAGCTCGCCGTTGAGGACACCCAGAATCCAGCGTCCACCCAGAGCATCCTTGATGCCTCCGTCAATGGAGCCGACGGGCGTGCCGCTGGTGCCGAAGAACAGCAGACCATAGATGATCAGCTGGGTTGCCAGTGTGGAGATAAAGGGGTGAATCTTGAACCGTGCGGTAAAGAATCCGGCAAAGGAGCTGAATGCCACACAGAGGGCGATGGAAATCGCCAGTGACATGACGACACGCACACCCATGGGCAGGGCGGTAAAGTCCCAGGGCCCAATGTCAAAGAACTTTACGATATTCATGCCGGGATGCAGGATGAGTCCAGTGACAACAGCACCCATGGCAACCATTCGTCCCACGGAAAGGTCTGTACCAGCCAGCAGAATCAGTCCCGCTACCCCCAGTGCGTAGAACATACGGACGGAGCTCTGCTCCAGAATGGTAAAGATGTTGGGCAATGTCAGCAGGTTTCCGCTGCCGGACAGAGGAGCCAAGATAATACAAACAATGAAGAACACAAGAATTGCAAGATACAATCCATTGTCAAGGAAGAACTTGGACAGCTTGAACTTGTAGATGTAGTCCCGGAAGTTCAGGCTCATGTCCTCTGTCAAGTTTGTCCTTCCGTTGCGCAGGCTTCGGTTCTTCTGCACGTGGGTGATGAAGGCCTGGTTCATGGTGTCCTTGCACTTCTCCACAGCGGAGGTGTAGCGACTCTTTGCGTCGAAAAGAGCGGACCTCATCTCGTACCTCTTGACGCTGGTCTCCTCCTTCAACTCCTCGCCGGAATAGCGGCTGGAAAGCCCATTGATCTCGGCCTGGGCGTCGGCCTTGATCTTTGCCACCTCCTGATTGTAGGCGGCCTTCAAGTCAGCCAGCCTCTTGTTCTCCTGGGCAATGACCTTCTCCTTGTATTCCTTGGAGATAGTATTGTTATAGGCTACTGCCTCCTTTGCCAGCTGCTGCTCACTCGACTTGTTGGCGGCAGCCACCTTCCTGGCAGCCTCCAGCTGCGTGTTGAAGTTGGCGATGAGCTTCTGCTTGTCCTCCGCAGAAATAAGCTTGCTCTTTTTCGTGGTGGCAATATCCTGCTGCAGGGAAAGCACCTTGTTCACACCATCTACCCGCAGGTCATTCAGCTGCTGGGTATACTGCTGCAACTTTGCATCATCTTCCGGAGAAGATATCATTCCTGTTACCTGTTCCATGGTTTACCTCTTATAAATATTTTGCAGACAGCCGCAACAGGGCTTCCTGGTCTGTATCTTTTGTGTCCACAATGCCCGCCAGCTTGTGGTTGGACATGACGGCAATACGGTTGGTGATTCCCAAAATCTCCGGCATCTCGGAGGAGACCACAATGATGGTCTTTCCCTGCTTTGCCATGTTGATGATGAGCTGATAGATTTCGTACTTGGCACCAACATCGATACCACGTGTAGGCTCATCCAGCAGAAACACGTCAGGAGAGCGCTCCAGCCACTTGCCGATGATGACCTTCTGCTGGTTTCCTCCACTCAATGCGCTGATAAGCTCGTCGGCGGAGACACACTTGGTGCGCATGGTCTTGATTTCCCGGTCTGCAGCCTCCTGCATCTTGCGGTTGGAAAGGACACCGAAGGTCTTGTAGCTTTCAAGATTGGTGATGACAGTATTGAATTTGATGGTGTCCTTGCCGAACATTCCGTTGAGCTTGCGCTCCTCCGTCACCAGGGCAAAGCTATGGTCCATGGCATCCTTGCTGCTCTTGAACCGCAGCTTCTTTCCACCTACCACAATCTCACCAGAGGCAATGGTTCTAATACCAAAAAGAGATTCCAAAAGCTCACTGCGACCAGCCCCCACCAGTCCATACAGCCCTAAAATCTCTCCACGTTTTACCGTGAAGGAAACATCTTCAATAATTGGCTCGTATTTGGTGGTGAGATGACGAATCTCAAGAAAGTCCTCCCCTGGAACATTGTCCACATCGGGAAAGCGCTTGTCTAAGGAACGACCAACCATGGCTGAAATCAATTCGTTCATGTTGGTTTCCTTGGTAGGTTTTGCAAGAATCATCTTTCCGTCTCGCAAAACTGCAATTTCGTCACAAATCTGGAAGATTTCATCCATTTTGTGGGATATATAAACGAAAGACACACCCTTTGCCTTCAAGTCATTGACAATGGAGAAAAGTTTGTTTACTTCACGCTCCGTAAGAGATGAAGTTGGCTCGTCCAATACGATGATTTTAGCATCGTAGGAAACAGCCTTTGCAATTTCCACCATCTGACGTTGAGATACAGACATGGTACGCATGATGGTCTTTGGGTTAACATTCATATTTAATGAAGCAAACAACTTGTTGCTGTCAGTCAGCATCCGTGCTTCGTCCACTACACCAGCCTTTGTGGGATAGCGACCTAAAAAGAGGTTATCAGCAACAGTTCTATCGAGACACTGGTTCAACTCCTGGTGAACCATGGCAACGCCATTTTCTAGTGCTTCCTTGGGATTTCTAAAATTGATGGGTTTGCCTTCCAAGGAAATCTGTCCTTCATCCTTAGCGTAAATTCCAAACAGACATTTCATCATGGTGGACTTACCGGCACCATTTTCGCCCATAAGACCTACAACAGACCCCTTCTTAACTGTCAGATTAATACCATCCAGAACCTTGTTCTTTGCAAAAGCCTTTGACAGATGTTTAATCTCCAGAACTATATCATCCATGATTCGCTCCTACCGTAAAACGCTCTATTGAAAAAGGCCTGTTGAACACACAAACACTTCGTCAATATCCGACTAAAAAAAAACCACGTCTTAGTGAAGTTGGTTTCACCTGGACATGGCAAACTTGGGTAGAGATAAAACTAAAATGGGGGCCCTTACGGAATCCCCAGGTACCCCCATTCTAACAAGAGAATTAGTACTTCAACTTGTCTGTGTAGTCTCTACCAGAGTTTGTCTTAACCATGTTGATGGCATATGCATCGTAGTTGTTCAGGTTAGTAAACTTATCGAGACAGCTGGACTCGTTCTGTCCGTCACCCTGTACTACAGTCAAGTCAATGCCCATGAGAGGAGCATAGTACTGCAAAGCAGGCAGGTAGGAAGAAGACAAGAAGTTGTCAGCAGAGTTATAGATGGTCAACAGAACCTTCTTCTTGGGAGCTGCAGACTGCTTGATACCACCATCACGGGTACCAGCGGTGTACTGCTTCCAGTTAGCGCTGTTAACGCCAGCATTCTGAGCCATAACAGCCTTTTCATCGGGGCGATAATCAACAGTAGGAGTAATCTGATTTCCCCACTGGTCGGGCTCAGAGAATCCCTTTGTATAGATGTCAGCACCAGTCAAGCCGTCCAAGAGGTTGCGGAGAACTTGAAGGGTTCCGGCTGCCTGGGCGTCAACATTCTGAGACACAGTTCCAGTGAGCTTTCCGGCACCGATGGCCTCGATAGCATCAGCATTTGCATCATATCCAAAGATGGGCACACCAGCAGGATAATTGGAGGCCTGGAGACAACCCATGGCCATACCGTCATTGTTGGAAACCACCATGTCAATCTGGGTACCAAACTTGGTTTCCCATCCGCCCATAGCCTCGGTAGCAGCATTTGCATTCCAGGTTGAACCGTCAGTTCCAGTCATGGCCTTTCCTTCCAACTCCACAACCCTGTAGGTTGTGCCGCCGACAGTTACGGAGCCCTCCTTGACCTTTCCAGGATCGGTCGAGCCATCCCAGGTTCCCAGGGCCTTGCGGATTCCCTCTGTACGGGCCTTGGAGTCATTGTGTCCAACGTCACCAATGCACAGAACGTATCCAATGATTCCGTCTCCATTGCGATCGATGGAGGCATCCGCACCAGCAAGGTAATCGGTAATCAGCTTGCCCTGAACGGCACCACCACCAGCAGCGTCAAAGCCCACGTAGTAGGTCTTGTCGTTCCAGTTCATAGACTCCATGTCAATGACACCTGTTGTAGGATCTGAGGGCTGACGGTTAAAGAAAACCAAGGGCTTATCCTTGTTCAACACAACAGCACCTGCCTCTTCCGTCTTCGTACATCCAACGAAAGCCATGCCACCAATACAGGCCAATGCAAATGCACCTGCTACGATTCTTTTCATTTCTTCCTCCAAAAAAGATTCGAACACAAGCCAGCAGGCCACAATCCAAAACATGCAGCGCGCCAGCCTATGCCCATTTATATTCGATATAACTATTTATATACCCAAGAATGCAAGTTGTCAAATGATTTTTCGTGGAAAAAAAGCTACCATTTGTGCCAAAGCACAGGTTTTCGATAGAAAATCAGCGAATCCAATAACATTTGTTACGGATGAAATGAAAATCACGCAGTTCATTCCATCCAAAATAATAAGAAAAAATTGAAGGCCGCTAGACTGTCAAGACCCCTCGCAGGATTTCAAGCCCCCGCTCAATCTCGCTGTCAGCAATCACCAAGGGGGGAAGAAAGCGGATAATATGGGGCCCAGCAGTGGAGATACACAAGCCAGCCTCCAAGCAGGCTTTCTGGATTTGTCCGGCAGGCTGCTCCACGTCGATGCCAATCATCAATCCCTTTCCACGAACTTCCTTAATGCAGGGCAGATTCCAGGAGGCCACCTGACCACGAATTGCCTCACCCGCCTGAATCACCCGCTGCAGGAAACCGGCAGAAGTCAGTTGGGAAAGCACCGCACGCCCTGCGGCACAGGCCAGGGGATTTCCCCCAAAGGTGGACTGATGGTCACCGGCTACAAAGACATCCCGCAGCCCACTCCGCCACAGGCAGGCTCCCATGGGAATGCCACCGGCAATCCCCTTGGCTAGGGTGACAATCTCCGGCTGGATTCCCAAGGCTTCGCTAGCCAGCAGACTTCCCGTGCGTCCCATGCCCGTCTGCACCTCATCACAGATGACGATGGCACCAGACTTGCGGGCGGCGGCGGCAGCGGCTTGAGCCCAATCGGGGTCTATCAGGTTCACACCGCCCTCGCCCTGCACGCACTCAATCATCAAGGCACAGACGGTTTCATCAAAGGCCGACTCAAGGGCGGTGTAGTCCCCGGCAGGAATGTGGCGGAAACCTGCTGGATAGGGCTCAAAGGCGGGAACATGGAATTTTTCCTGCCCGGTGGCCCGCAAAGTAGCCAAGGTGCGGCCGTGAAAGGATTTTTCCAAGGTGACGATGACGTTCCGAGGTTTACCGCTTCCATCGGCCTGGCTTTTGAGCCAACCGTATTTTCGAGCGAGCTTAATGGCAGCTTCGTTGGCTTCTGCACCAGAGTTTCCAAAGTAGATGCGATCCATGCCAGTGGCTACCAGCAATTCCTGGGCAAAGGCTAATCCCTGATCCGAGTTATAGTAGTTGGAAATGTGGATTTGCTTTGTAGCCTGCTCTTGAACAGCTTTCACCAAGGCAGGATGATTATGGCCAAGGCAGTTCACTCCAATTCCAGAAACAAAGTCAATGTATTCCTTCCCTGTTATATCATATAAACGGGAACCTTCTCCCCGCTGAAAAACAACTTCAAAACTTCCATAGTTATTTGCTATTATCTTATCCATAGCGAGCTCCTTCGTTGAAGGTCATTTTATAGAAAAGAAGTTTTGTAAGCAAGGGATTTTTTTTAGATCCATTCATGGCAAAAAAAAGTAATTTTTTTTGAAAACAAATCTTTTTTTTGTTGACAAGATTTGTTCGTTTTGCTATTATCTAATCATTGCTGGTGACCATGGTAGAGGTGCAATACCCGTTCCCATCCCGAACACGGAAGTCAAGCCCTCCAACGCCGATGATACTGCATCCGCGGGAAAGTAGGTAGTTGCCAGCTTTTTTTATTTTAAATCGATTTATGCATCTGCAAGATTTTGTTCCTTAGATAAGTTCTAATCCAATAACTCAGTCTCCTGACTTTCTGTATCTTGAGCAACGGTTCTGTCCAGTTCTATGCCTTTGAGGAACTGGACAGCCGTAAGATTTCAAGCACAAACACGAATAGAGGGCTTAACCGTGAAATTCAATCAATAATAGTGATATTCATCACAACTTTCGCAGTAATATCCTTCAGCGTCATCATAATAACTATGGTAATTGGAGAATTTTGTGGGACGTTCTAAGGATTTTAATCCAGTTTTTGGATACTTGATTATAAATGTTTCATCTGGTAAATGAATGTTTGGATTGAAATTGTCTGTATATGAAACATCTTCATAGTGCTTTTTAGAAATTATTCTGCCACTTGCATCTTTTTCGATTATGTAACGTCTATCGTAATCAATATATGGGTCTGGGTCATCAATATCGTAATATTCAACACCTCTGATTAAGTAGTAATCATCGTCGTAAAATAATTCAAATTTCTCTTCATAAATATTATCTATTATCACATAGGATTTTTCTGAGAAGATGTAATCGTATGTTGCATCAACTCTATTGCTATCATCATATTCGACTTTAATCACTGATTTTATGCCGTATTTCATACAATAAATTTCGTTTACAAATTCTTTTTTTGATTTATCATAAAAATATGGTAGTGGATCTGAACATTTTAAAGCAGAGGAAATCTCTCCATTTTCGTAATAGTTGCGGTAAAACCCATTATATCCAGCAGCTGTTTTTTTGATGTAGTATTCGTCGAATAACCATTGTTCATCATCTTCTGTTGCATAACATTTATAACTAGAATAATCGGGTGCATATTCATATTTTAGAATGAGCTCGCCATCACAATCTACCCATATATCTTGCACGATTAAAAGGTCGTTATTGAAGGTTCTTTCTCTATATGCTTCTATTTCTGCACCATCAGAAGTATATACGATTGTGTAGGTTTTGAGGTTTTTCCAATCGAAAACAGTATGTTCCAAAAGGATATCTTCACCTTCGAGTAATTCTCCATAGTATTCATAAGAACCAGATTTAAAAACTTGAATCTGTTCTGTTTTCCCTTTTAGGTACCCAAAAATTTCTGAAATATGTAATGAGCGTGGAGTCAAACAAAAACAAACTGTAATTGATAGAAAACAGAGGATTAAGCAAACATTCCTTTTCATTTTAATCTCCTTGCACTTGTTTTGCAACTTAATCAACAATTCTTAGAATTATAAGAAAAAAAATCAATCTGTCAATTCAAATCATGTCACCCATACAAAAGTCTTTATGGAAATTCTTTAGGGAAGAGGGTGCGGGCGGCAGGAAAGACGCCGGTGTTCGGCCTCCCCAAGCGTGGCGGCAAAGTCGTCGTCAGGATGGTCAGCGACTGCTCAAGGGAGAGCCTCATGCCTAAATGCAAGGACTTGTGCTGGAGGGTCCCACAATCCACTCGGACGGCTAGTACGGCCTGATTGTCATGGGTACGACCACTACCGTGTATTTCTCAGCCACAACGAGTTTGCCAGGAGGAAGAGCCATGTGAACGGGATAGAGAGTGCACAAACCTCTGGTTTGTCAGGAGCTTTGCCAAGCGCAGGCCTGCAAAATTCAACGGTTGTGCATCCGACAGATTCCTGGTACACTTGATGGAGTGCCAGTGGAGGTACAACCACCGCAATGACAATCTGGTCAGGGAACTGGCCAATATACTGAAAAGACACGAGTCTAGAACCTTATATTTTACTGCTGACCCCACATTTTAGCGGGAGCGTTTTTGTTGACAGGATTCAGGTTGAATAGGATACTTTATTGCGATACAGATACATTCGCTTGCTGCGATTACGGAGGAACAATGTTTTTTGGGAAAAAGAAAAAAGAAGATAAAATTGAAGAGTTTAATTATGTAGGTTTTACAACATGGCTTAATAAAGTATTACAAAGCCCCCTTCCTGAAAATACAAAGGCCATAAATTTTAACGTATATGAAGAAGCACAACCAAATACTTTTGGTGTTCAGCTTGTGGCAACTTCAAGCTTTGAATTAAATAACGATGACTGGGCTTGTGATGAAATTTTTAGTTCCAATGAAAACATGTATTTTTTTACCAACAATAATGGTTGGGAGCATACCCTACAAGAAGTTGAAGAAAATGTTAAGGCATATTTGGAAAAAGAAGATTCTTCTATCCTAAAAAAATATGATGGAATTGGCCTTGGTTTTGTTGATGGTGATTTAATTATTGTCTATAGGAAATAAAATCTTGAAATCTAAAATCAAGACCATTCTAGTAACTATTTTAGTTTTTTCTCTACTAGAATTTGTTGTGTATATCACTTGTGCAATTTGGGATATTGAAGATGGACTAAGCGGTAACAGAACTCTTAATGAACAAGAATTTTCAGATATATCAACCACACTAAATGATTATTTCAATAATCAAGAAAGTAAACCATATAAATGGGAACTCACACTTTCTTATTTTGCCAAAGCAATATATAACGATCCTATACCCAACCAATATGTTGTTTATGTAGTTTGCTTTTACGAAAATGAAAAAATAAAATATAGCTTTAGCTTGCTACAAGGTAAAAAAAAATATCATATAGATACAGTGGAACAAGTTTATTTCCCTTCTGAATAATAAAATCCATTCCATTTCCCCTCGCTTCTCTCATTTTCCGTACACAAAATGCGAGGAAACATCCTTTCAAAACTTGTAGACTTGTGTAATAATTTTATAAATGAACGAACGATACCCCAACGCAGAGCGTTCGGGTATCGTTCGTTCTCATAAGGTATCGCAGTCGGGTCAGGGTTATACCCTCCGCACAAATCAAAATTTATTTTCGTGTGGTACCTACGCCTCGGTCATGGCGACCTCGGCTACAGAATCATCGTTCCAACTCCTCTATCGCTGAACATTTCTATCAGGAGGGAATGGGGGACCCGGCCGTCGATGATGTGGGTGCGGGGGACTCCGCCCTTCAATGCCTCGAAGCAGCACTCAATCTTGGGAATCATGCCGGAGGAGATGACGCCGGTGGCAATCATGGAGGGGATGGCATCCCGGGCGATGCGCTTGATGAGGCTGGTTGGGTCCTTTACGTCACGGAGGACACCAGGAACATTGGTGAGCTGGACGAATTTCTCTGCCTTCAATGCCACGGCAATCTTTGCGGCGGCGGTGTCGGCATTGATGTTGTAGCGGTTCATGTCGCCCTGCTCACCCAAGGCTACGGTGGACACCACCGGGATAAAGCCCTGCTCCAACAGGGACTGGAGGATTTCGGGATGCACCTCGGTAACATCGCCCACAAAGCCCAAATCTTCTCCATTAGAATCAATCTTCCTTGCTCGAAGGAGGCCGGAATCCACGCCGCTCAAGCCCACGGCACGCCCACCACTCTGCAGCAGCAGACCCACGATGTCCTTGTTCAGCTTGCCGGTGAGCACCATCTGCACCACCTCCATGGTCTCTCCATCGGTGTAGCGCAGACCGTTGACAAAGCGGGACTCCTTGCCCACCCGTTCCAGCATGGCATTGATTTCCGGCCCGCCACCGTGAACCAGCACCACGTGAACTCCGATGGTGTTCAAAAGCACAATGTCCTGCATGACGGCGGCCTTCAGCTCCTCGTTGAGCATGGCATTTCCGCCGTACTTTACCACCACGGTCTTTCCCACAAACTGCTTGAAATAGGGCAAGGCCTGAACCAGTACGTCAGCCCAATCTTCGTTACAAATATCCATTTCACTATCCTTCTATGAAAAAGCCCCGCAATTAGCTGCAGGGCAATCAGTTCTTTTGGCTACCCATCTCAGGTGCGGTAGTCTCCGTTTATCTTTACGTACTCATAGGTGAGGTCGCAGCCCCAGGCAGTACCAAAACAGTTGCCATCCTGCAACTCCACCTCGATACAGGTTTCATCCTCAGAAAGAATCCTCCGGGCCAGCTCCTCGTCAAAGTCCAGGGGAACACCCTCCTTGAACACTTGAATCCGTCCGGCGACACTCGCAAAGGACACTGAAGCCTTCTCTGGCGTGAAGCTTCCGCCGGAATACCCCATGGCACAGAGGATGCGGCCCCAGTTGGCATCCTTTCCGAAGAAGGCCGCCTTTACCAAATTGGAAGAAATGACCGACTTGGCAAGGATGCGGGCATCCTCCACTGAGGCGGCGCCATCCACCCGGCACTCCACCAGATGCTCGGCTCCCTCACCGTCGGCGGCAATGCGCTTTGCCATGATGGTGTTCAGCTGGTTCAAGGCGGACAGGAAGGCATCGTAGTCGGGGCCCTCGCTGTCAATCACCTGGTTGCCCGCCATGCCATTGGCGAGAATCAGCAGGGTGTCGTTGGTACTGGTGTCCCCGTCCACAGAGACGCAGTTGTAGGTTCCCTCCACACTCTCCCGCAGGGCCTTGTCCAGCATGGCGGAGGAGATGGCGCAGTCGGTGGTGATAAAGCCCAGCATGGTTCCCATGTTGATGTGAATCATGCCGGAGCCCTTGGCCATAGTTCCCAGCCGGACGGTCCTTCCGCCGATGGTGGTTTCCAGGGCCGCCTCCTTGTAGCGGGTGTCGGTGGTCATGATGGCCTCACGAGCCAGCTGATGCCCTTCCTTTGAAAGCCCTGCCACCAAGTCCGCCATCTTTGCCTCAATTTTTTCCACCGGAAGCTGCTGGCCGATGACACCAGTGGAGCATACCAGCACATCGC
Organism: Spirochaetaceae bacterium; assembly: GCA_017622135.1. Lineage (GTDB taxonomy): Bacteria > Spirochaetota > Spirochaetia > Treponematales > Treponemataceae > Treponema_F. Next base: position 22,469 of record JAGARR010000011.1, on the reverse strand, counting down.
CTTCCTGTAGATGAAGCTGGGAGGCGGCAGACTGGGCCATCCGCAGGGCTGCCTGGGCTCCCTGCTCACCAGTGCAGGCGTTGGCATTGCCGGAGTTGACGATGACCGCCTGAGCCGAGCCACCCGCCACGTGGCGACGGGACAGCTTGACGCACTCAGCCTGAACCTTATTTTTTGTAAAGACACCAGCGGCAGCGCAGGGCTTTTCAGAAAAAATCAATGCGGTGTCTGGTCTTGTACGCCCTGCTTTAATACCAGAAAGAACGCCGTTTGTTGTAAAACCTATGGGAGCGGCCACTCCCCCGTCGATACAATTCACCCTTTTCTCCTTAACTCACTCCTAAAATGGGCTGCCCTAAAAGCTCGTACATAAAATCTATGGGAGCAATCTCCTTGTTCAGGATTCGGTAGAGACCGTTACAGATGGGCAGCTTGATTCCCTTCTCCTGGCAAATCTCGTGGATGTACTTGCAGGCAACTGCCCCTTCCGGCAGATAGCCAATCTCTCCGATACGGGAAATCAAATCATCCAAGCTGGAAAAATTTGCCAGCAAATCCTTTTGGATAAGCTCGTGGCCAAAGCGACGGTTGCGACCGTACTTGCTGCGGCAGGTAACGTCCAGGTCGCCTACGCCGGCGATGGAACTAAAGGTTTCTGCATGAGTGGCCCCCATTGCAAAGCCAAGAGTCTGGATTTCGTTCAAACCGGCTGCCAACAGCAGGGACTCAGTGTTGTCTCCAAACAAGTCGGAGGTCTCAGCCACGGCATCAAGGCCACCGAAGATTACCGCAATAACGTTCTTGGCGGCGGCACAAATCTGCACCCCCACCACGTCCAGGCTGGAGTAGACCATGAGACCCTGCACCCGAAGCAATTCGCGGAAACGGATGGAATTCTTCGGGTTCTCACTGGCGGCGACAAGGCCAGTGAGCTTGCCCATGGCAACCTCCTCTGCATGACTGGGGCCGGAGATATAGACCAAGCTCTTAGCATAAACCGGTGGCAGCACCTCCTCCAGTGTCTCAAGGATGAGGCGTGGTCCCTTATCTGAAGGAACAAAGCCCTTGGTCAGCACACCGATACAAGTGGAGCCGTCCCTGATGGACGGCACATCCAAAAGCTGGGCAACAGTGGGGGCAAGGTAGAGGGAGGGACTGGCCAGAATCAGGAATTCCTTGTCTGAAGCCACCTGCATAATGTCGGTGGAGGCAGTCAGGTTCTCCGACAGCTGGAATTTCGGCAGGTAGCGGCTGTTCTCATGATGCAGGTTGATGGAGTCCACCACATCTTGCTCACGGGCCCAAATCTCCACCGTGTTGCCCCCACGAGCCAAGGCCTGGGCAACGGCTGTTCCCCAAGCACCAGCACCAATAACACCTACTGACTTAGCGTTCATGACAGACTCCTTTACATCCAGCCTGCAAGCTCATCCTTCCACAGGCACAGCTCTTCGTCTTTAAAATAGAGGGAAACCTCCCGCCTCCCGCTTTCGGGAGAGTCAGAGGCATGGATAACATTGTGATTTGTGTGAATGCAGTAGTCGCCACGGATGGTTCCTGGCTGGGCATCAGAGGGTTTTGTAGAACCCACCAGTTTGCGGACGAGAGAAACACAGTCATCACCCTGCCAGGCCATGGCAACTACGGGGCCACTAGTGATGTAGTCCACCAACTCCTGATAGAAGGACTTTCCCACATGCTCGGCATAATGGCTGGCGGCAGTGGCATCGGAAACCTGCAGCATCTTCATTCCCACCAGCTGCAGTCCCTTCCGTTCAAGACGGGAGATAATCTCTCCTACAATCCGGCGATTCACCACGCCGGGCTTCAACATTACAAAGCAAATTTCCATGGATAAAGATTATAACGTAAAAGAATGGCTAGGTAAAGTGAGGAAATGGGAACCACCAGACGAGCAGATGGACCTGATATAGTACATCTGCGGAACGAGAACCTTAGCCTGTCGGATTCCCAGTCTTGAGGAAGGAGGTGTTCACATAGGATGAGTAATCCCCATGATATATCAGGTTGCTGTAAGTCAGCAGGGTGTTGGAGCCAGACTTCAGGTCGGTCATTCTGATCCGTTGCACCGACCAAATTTCCTGCACCGGAGCGCATTCCAAAACCTCCATCACCTTCACCTTCCTTCCCTTGCTGTCGTACATCTCAGACTTGACAATCATCTCCTTGGCTAGATCCACATAATGCACCATGCGGTGATACTGGCCATCCTCCACCGGAAGGGCTTCCACCACATAACAGGGACTGCCGTCTGCCAGCGTGGTCTCCTCCAGCAGGGTGTAGGTGTCGAAGGATGAGTTGCGGGGGTTCATGTCCCCGGAGGTAAAGTCCATTCCAAAGAAGGACATGTCGGAGTTCACAAAGGGAATCCGCATGGTGGCAAAGAAGGACTTGAACTTGATGGTGACACCGGGAACGCCACCCTCCTCCGGCACCACTGTAAGGATGCGCGTCCCGTCAAAGGAGTTGGGGGCGGAGAAGGCAATCATCACCTGAATCTTACCATCCTGGCGGAGGGTGTACATAGTGTATTTCATCAGGGTTTCCTTCCCCTTTTTTGTGGTGATGATAGCATCCACCGAGGTTTGGAGAGGTGCACCCCGGTCGAAGGGCTGGGCACGGCGCATGAGAGCCTTCAGCTCAGGATTTGACGCACAAATAGGAAGAGACAAAACAAAACAAACAGCAAGAAACAGTAGCTTTTTCATAAGAATGGTAACTCTCCTGCAAAGTATAGAAGAAAGCCTTTAAAAGTGCAAACCCAAAGAACTCAGGAGAGTTACAGAAGGGATGAAAAAATAATGAAACTGCAGAGATTGTTGCCCGGTAACCAATGGAAGCCCACAGGACACTAGGCTGAAGCGGTGCTACAGGAAGTCCTGTCTAGCAAACCAGGGAGAAGAATCGGTCTGTCCGGTCCTTCACCTCCAGCTCCTGCAGCCGTTCTATCACCGGATAGTCGGCTGGTGCCCAGTCCAGTTCACCCAGGGACTCCACCGAGCGCCAGCAGGAGTCGATATGCTCCTGCACCTCGAAGGGGCTGTTGGGCGTGCAGTAGTACAGATGGAGGGTGACGGAAAAGTCCCTATACTGGTGCTCCACAGTCATCAGGAAGTCGTCCACGGATATGGTGGTCTGAAGCTCCTCCCAAATCTCCCGTCTCAGGGCATCCTCGTGACTCTCCCCCTCCTCCACCTTGCCGCCGGGGAACTCCCACTTGAAGTCAACCTCACTGGGCTCCGCACCGGGCTTGGGCCCAGGACGCTGAACGCAAAAAACCTCATAGCCCCGCTCAAAACTCATCTTGGAGAAGATGGCGGCCACCACCTCTATATGCTTCATACTTCCTCCTAAAATTACCGTGACACGAATTATAGCAGAAAGCGGCGAACACTCCAAGTGCTCTGGCCAACCATTCAGCCCCGATGACTCCGCAGCCCAGCGCAACCATCGTTGATTTCTTCATAAGACCTCCTTAGCAAACTCCAGGAAGATTATTGTAATATAGAGTTTGCCTACAGCTGGACATTGCAGAAATATTAACTTAATATATCAATATAATTGTTTATTTGACAGATACTGGTTAATTGACTGTCATGGCACGGGAAACAACAGGAGGCAAAACCAGCGGCAGGTCTCCAAGTCCTAGCCTCCCGCCGGATTTTCGAGTATAGTTTGATTATGGCAGACAGGGATTCCACCCCCCAGAAAACAAAACATTACACGCTGAGAACCTTCATCCAGGAAATCTTTCTCACCGCAAACTTCTTTATCCAGAACGATCTGCTGACCTATGCCTCCGCCTGTGCATTCAGCTTCCTGTTCTCCCTGCTGCCGGTGGTGATTATGAGCGCCGTGATTCTAATCCGGGTGCTGAAGGCAAGCCCCAGTGTGCTGTCCGAACTCTACGGATTCGATTCAAGTCTCTCCCAAACCTTTGATGCTTCCCAGCTAGTGCAGTCGGTACTGGAATTCAAGGGCGGCATCATCTTCAACATCGTCATCGGCTTCTTCATCTTCTGGATGGCACGGCGGCTGTTCAACTCCACCATGAAGGGCTTCCACTGCATCTTCCATGGGGAGGCCATACGGCGACCACTGATGTCACAGCTGATTGTGGTGGCGGGAGAGGTGATTCTGGTGGTGGTAATCGCCCTGACCATCTTTGTGTTCACCTCTGGCAGGACCCTGCTGGAAACCAGCTTCCTGCAGCGGTTGATTCCCCCGGTGGTGGTGCGGCTGGGTGACAGGCTCACCCGCTTCCTGCCGGCCACCCTGATGTTTCTCTTCGTGACCCTGGCCTTCAGGACAGCGGCGGGAACACGGCCACGGTGGAAGCACTGCATTCTGGCGGCGGCGGCCTGCACTCTCACCTTCTTCGGCTTCAGCCTCCTCTCGAACTTGTTCATGAACACCACCACCTACAACATGATCTACGGGGTCATGAGCGGCGTCATCCTGCTGCTGCTGAAGGTCTTTGTGTTCTTCATCCTCCTCCTGTTCTTTGCCCAGGCCCTCTTTGTGCACCAGTTCTTTGACCAGCTGCTGCTGGCGGAGCTCTACCTGCTGCCCCCACGTGATGCCCAGCAGTGGCACTTGGTGGCCCGACGGCTGCTGTTCATCGACCCGGACTACTTCATCATCAGGATGAAGGCTGCCACCAGCTACCAGCCGGGCACCGTGATATATGGGGAGGGAGACCAGGGGGAGTGGGTGTACTTTCTGGCCCAGGGAACGGTGCGGATTACCGAAAAGAGCCACATCCAGCAATGCCATCCGGGGGACTTCTTCGGGGAGCTGCCCTGCATCCTGGGGCGAAACCGGGAGGAAACAGCCATGGCGGAGACGGAGGTGCAGGTGATTCGGCTGGAGGCGGAGGACTTTGTCTCCATGTTGGAAAAAAACCCGGCCGCCAACAGGAAGGCTCTGTCCCAGGTGTCCCAGTATTTTTCCAGCCATAGTTGAAAAAAAATGCGGAACGGGTCTATTCCACGCGACCTTGTGACAGGGCTTCCAGGGCTGATGCCATGTGGGGAGGCAGGGGAACCTGGAAGGTGGCGGGGCGGCCCTCCAGCGGAAGGGTGAGGCGGGTGGCTGCCAGCTGCAGGGTCTTGATGCCCAGGGTCTTGCGGATCAGCTTGTTCACCTTGAAGTTGCCGTGTTTGTCGTCTGCCAGGATGGGGCAGCCAGCCTGGGACAGGTGGATGCGAATCTGGTGGGTTCGGCCGGTTCCCAGGGTCAGCTCCAGCAGCGAGATGGGTGCTTTTGGCGGGAGCGCCGTTTGCTTTCCTTCTTCCCGTGGGAGCTCCGATTCCCACTGGAGGCAAGATTCCGCAGGAAAAACTCCTGCCACCCGATAGAAGGTTTCCGCCGACTTCCCTTCTCCTGCCACCCGCACCTGCTGGGTGAGGCGGCCAGTCTTTCCCAAGGCGGACTCAGCCTTCAGCCCCTGCACCAGTCCGAAGCACAGGGCCTGGTACTCCTTCTTCACCTGACCGGAGGCGATGAGCCTTGTCCACAACCCTGCGGCGGAGGCAGTCCGTGCCACCACCAGCAGGCCGGAGGTCTCCTTGTCCAGCCGGTGGACGGGATAGACCTTTGCTCCCAGCTGCTGGGCCAACAGCTGGTCCATGGGGTTTTTGATCCCATGCCCCCCCTGCACTGCCAGTCCCGCCGGCTTGTTGATGACGAGGATTTCATCGTTCTCATAGATGATGGGAATTTCTTTCATAGTGGGACTCCTTCGAACCAAGCCGTTGCAACGGGGGCTTTCTGTCGAGTCACAGTATAGCGGAAAAGCTTACTGGAGGGAATGGCTTGGAGGGAATGCAGCTCCACCAGTCAGCGGCCGCTCCAGCAAGAACAGGAAAACACATCTGTATCCCTTCTCCTGATTGGATTGTTCTAGTATAGTAGATTTCAAGGCCATTGTTTCCGGGCAATGAGTGCTCGAGCAATGAGTGCCGAGGCGATGGGAGGACTATAATGATGAATAATGCCGTTTCTTCATATACATCAGCTGTATCAGCCGTTCCAACAATGGTCACAGGAACAAAAGTCTTGGGAAGGGGAGCCCTCGCCTTTCCCTCTGCCATGAGGTGGGCAGGACGACTCCTGGTGGCGGCGATCCTCACCTGGCTGCTGACCCTTCCAGTGGTGGCGGAGCAGATGGGGTCTGCTACCTTCGGCTTTTCCCTGGATCTGCCGGAGGGATTTGTGGCCACCCAGGCGGCCGCCGATGGACGCAGCTACCAGTTCAAGCACCAGTTCTGTCCGGCGGAAATCATCATCAGGATATACGAGCCGAGGCGGTACCAGTCGGCCCAGGCTGCCATGGAGGACACCCTCGCCAGGCTTTCCGCCAGGGAGCAGGACATTTCACAGGTTGAATGGCGACAGAGCGACTGCAGCCTGGCCAGCTACCGGATGAATCCCTACGGGAACCATGAATACGGCGGCTGGGGCGTGGCGGTGGAGCTGCCGGAGCAGAAGGGTTGGTTCACCATGCTGTCCTATGCTCCCACCAGCGACGGCCGGGGGAACAATCCCGCCCATCTGCTGGAACAGCTGGTGATTTCCGTCATCGACTCCCTGAGCATCGACCGAGGCAGCCAGTTCGGCACAGGCCCTATCACCGCATACGCCTTCCCCTCCATCGAAAGCCAGCCGGTGCAGTTGGACATTGCCGGACGCACCGTCCAGACGGAAATCGGTGGGGATGACATTGCGTCCCAGCAGTTTGTCATCCGGCGGGAATTCGACATCCTGGTGCTCTATGCCGAGACGGATCTCCTGATTCCCGCCTGGCAGCGGTACTACCGCATGGTGTATCGCAGCGCCTACCAGCAGTTAAGGCGACCGGCCTTTGACATCTACGCCAGCATCTACGACCTGGACTCTGTCCGCACCTCGGAGAATCCCCGGCTGGCACTGGCCCAGACAGTGATGGACTGGGTGCAGACCTTCCCCTACGAAAGGAATTTTCAGGACAGCGATCTGTCTGCCCCCACGGCAGTGCTGGCAGGCGCCCTTGGCTCCGACTGCGACAGCCGCTCCATCCTGCTGGCAATTTTGCTGCACCACATGAACTACCAGACGGTGATGTTCTTGTCCCCTGCATACCAGCACGCCATGCTGGGGGTGGAGGTGGAGGCCACAGGAGCCAAGATGAAGGTGGGAGATCGCACCTACATGGTGGGAGAGACCACGGATCAGGTGGCCATAGGACAGGTGGCGGCCTCTATGTCAGTGGAGGCCAACTGGCTTCCAGTGACCTTTCCCTAGATTGTTCTCACGGAATCATTTTTTCGGGAAAAGTTTTTCTCAATAGCTCTTTTCCCACCCGTTTTTTTGCCGTAACTATTGATAGATCGTATTGTGGGAGGAACAACTATGATGAGAAAAATTCTGGCGGTGGTGCTGTGCATATTCGCCTGTCTGGCTGCCACCGGATTCAGGAGTGAGGCAAGCCTCCATCAGCAGGTTGACCTGGACTTGACCCTGCTTGACAACGAGGCGGTCCACGCACAAATTTTCCAGATGCTGGTGGCTCCAGAGGAGTATACAGGAAAGACGGTGAGAATGCAGGGGAACTTCACCCCCTACCAGGCCCCGCAGGAAAGCCCCGTCCTGAATCCCGGCCAGCACTACCTGTCCTGTGTCATCACCGACGAGCACAACTGCTGCTCCCAGGGAATTGACTTCCAGCTGGCAGACACCACCACAACCCGCTTCCCGGAGGCAGGCAGCAAAATAACGGTGGTGGGCAGGTTCCAGCTGGCAGAGGTGAACGGCTACAGCTACACCTACGTGGCCGACGCCCGGTTGGAGTAAACAGACAGAACAAAAAAAGGGAGCCGAAAAGCTCCCTTTTTTGCAATATAAATGTGTTGCTCTTGCAAGACCAACGTCCCATCAGCCTGGAATATTTTTCCGCCGCGGAAACGGCAACAAGCCCGCTTCCACGGAAGGTAAGAATTATCCCATCAGCCTGGAGTATTTTTCCGCCGCGGAAACAGTTGCAACACCACTCCCACGGAGGTCAAATCTTATCCCATCAGACTGGAATACTTTTCCGCCGCGGAAACGGCAACAAGCCCGCTTCCACGGAAGTTAAGAATTATACCATCAGCCTTGAGTATTTTTCCGCCAAGGTCTTGGCCTTCTCGGCGGCCAGGCCACGGTAGCGCTCCGGATGGGCGAAGAAGCCGGCAGGGTCTTCCACACCGAGCTTTTCCAGCTGGGCGGTAATCTTGGCGTAGGCATCGGTATGCTTGGTCAAAACCTCGTAGAAGGAAGCCCCAGTTTCTTCTGCCTCCAAGGTAATCTTTCTGATGACCTCGTGACCGTCGGAGACACCGGCCTCCGCCAGCAGGATGTAGGCAGGCTCCGCAAGAACGCCGCCCCGCACCTTTCCACCGGCATCCGCCAAATTCCGGGCCATGTTGGTGTGGTCAGCCTGAAGGCCGGACACCACTTTCTTCATGCGGGCCACCGCCATGGTAAAGCCTGCCAGATAGTCGGCCACAAAGCGCTGGCTGGCAGAATTGGACAGGTCACGCTGGTGCTCGGAAATCTGGTCCATAAAGAAGGTCATAACACGGGGGGCAAAGGCCTTCCACAGGGACTTCACGTGCTCGCTGTTCCAGGGATTGCGCTTCTGGGGCATGGTGGAGGAGCCCACCTGAGTGGCGCTGAAATACTCGAAGACCTCGCCAATCTCGGAGCGCTGGAGGTTGCGCAGGTCGTCGGCCAAGTTGGCGATGATGCCGAAGGCCACGTTGCATTCCAAAAGGAGGCGCAGCAGGTACTCAGGCTCCACCAGCTGGGTGGAATGCTCGGAGGGCTCCAGTCCCAGGTAGCCCAAGTAGCGGCGCTCCAAATCTTCTGGGTCACGGACAATCATGGAGGGGCCGTTGTAGGCTCCCACGGGGCCGGCCAGCTTTCCCCTCAGCTGCTTGGAGCGCTCCTCAATCTCCAGAATGGACTTGCCCAGGCGGGAGACATACTCGGCCACGGCAAAGCCGAAGGTGATGGGAACGGCGTGCTGACCGTGGGTTCGTCCCACCTGGGGAGTCTCCGCATCACGGGCGGCAATATCGCAGAGGCATCGCTCCAGCTCCTTTAGCTGGGGCAGCACCACCTGCTGCACGCAGTCCCGCACCCGTACAGACAGGGCGGTGTCCAAGATGTCCACACTGGTGGCTCCCAGGTGCACAAGGGGAGCAACCTCTGGCGGAACCATCTCCTTCATCACGTTCACCAGAGCACGAATGTTGTGGTGGGTTTTTTCCTCCTCCGCATAGACGGCGGCGGGGTCAATCTCTGCGGCAACCTTGTCCAGCTTGGATTCCATGGCAGGCTCCAGCTGCCCCCGAACGGCCAAGTGGGCCTTTACCAAGGCTACCTCTGCCCTGGCACAAGAAACGACGGCTGCCTGCTCGGAGATGTGGGCTGACAGTGAATCAAAGACTGCTGCCTCGGACAGGGAGTAGCGGTGGTCCAAGGGAGAAATGTTCAAAAAAATGCTGCGGCTTTCCATGAGGTGCAGTATAGCATAGGGGAATGAAATGTAAAAGGGGGCGGAGAAGCCAGGAGCCCACCGTCGGATTACACTTCGCTACGCTCAGAGGGCGCCGTCGGTAGGCACCCCCTAGCTTCCCCGCCCCGCTGGTACGTCAATTCGGCTCTACTGCGGGATAGAGGGACTGGTTCTGGGGTGGCAGAAACCGCACCTGCTGCCCCTAGCCTAAGAACTCCACGAAGCCCCGGCATTGGGCTTCCAGACGCTCCTTGTCGGAGTCGGACAGCTCCAGCTTGTCGCAGGCAAATTCCTCCCTAGTCAGGGCGAATCCCTCCCCTTCCCCGCCAAAGACTTCCATGCCCACAAAGGACAGCAGCTCCGCCAGCTTCCTGCGGGAACCTGCGGCCGCAGACTTGCCGGAGGCTCCGCTGATGGTGGCCTTCCTGCCGGTGGCGGCGGTTCCTGAGGCAAAGTCGTTGGGCTTCAGGGGACGGGAGAGCCAGTCCACCAGATTCTTCAGGTAGCCGGGATAGCTGGCGTTGTATTCCGGGGTGAAAAACCACAGTCCGTCTGCCCGACCCACCATTTCCCTGGCATGGGTCACTGCCTGGGGCGGCGGGAATTCTGTATCCTGGTTGAAGAAGGGAAGGCGGTCAAAGGTAAGGTAGCCAACCTGAGCCCTGCCCTCCAACTGCCGCTCTGCAAGTGCTGCCAGCTGGCGGTTAAAGGAATTCCTTCTGGTGGAACCGACTATGAACAAAATGCTTTTCATGGAACCTCCTGTGTTGGTGTCTCATCTCGATTGAGGAAATAGGAATGAGAAGTGAATCCGAATCATCAACCCATCACTCCTATCTCCTCATTCCTCACACCCAACTCCTACTTGCTCATCAAGTACTCGGCCACGGCTTCATAGGCGGGAATGGAGGTGGGGTCGATGTACTTGTTGCTGGCCTGGTAGCTGGAGGCAAAGCGGGCGATGACCATCTCGGCGGCGGGGTCGATGTAGATGGCCTGGCCGTGGACACCCCGTGCCATGTAGGCCCCATGGCTGTCGTTGGTAATCCACCACAGGTTCTTGTAGCTCCAGCCCTTCAGCAGGGGATACTCCCCGCCAGCAGCAAAGGCTTGCTGGCTGCCTCCAGAACTAATCATTTCAACAGCGGCAGCGGGAATAATCTGGCGGCCCCGCAATCTTCCACCATTCCGAAGCATCTCACCGAAGACGGCCATGTCCCGCAGGTTCAGGTTAAAGCCACCTCCGGCGTAGGAGGTTCCGGCAGGGTCAATCACAAAGTAGCCGTCGTACACCGCTCCCATGGGCTGCCAGATGAGCTCGGACACCAGATCGGACAGGTCCTGGTTGGTGACCCGGGACACCAGCCAGCCGATGACCTCGGCGTTGGGGGTGCGGTAGCCGAACTCGGCTCCGGGCTTCTGGCCACTGATGGCCTTGATGGTGGGCAGGTAGTCGTAGTAGTCGAAGGGGCCGGTGTAGCTGTCGGGGCGGAACACGTTGCCCGCCTCGGAGAACTTCCAGATTCCGGCGTTGGGATCGGTGTAGTCCTCGCTGTAGTCCAGGGGCGTGGTCATGTTCAGCACCTCCTGCACGGTGGACCCGTCGAAGCCCGAGCCCTTCAGCTCCGGAAGATAGTGGGTTATAGGAAGGGCCGGGTCAATGAGGCCGTCGGCAATGAGGATGGAGGCCACGGTGCCGGTAAAGGACTTGGTCACCGACATGGCAGCGTGGACTCCGTCCGGCTCCAGTCCTGCAGGATAGCGCTCGTAGACGATGCGCCCCTTGTGCATGATGATGATGCCGTCGGTGTAGTTGGCGGACAGGGACTCCTCCCAGGTCATGGGAACCTCGGAGCCCCAGGGCAAGAACACGATGTCGTCAATCTCATCATCGATGCGGCTGCGCACCGAGTAGCGCCTGTCCTTGGAGGCCATGACACTGCGGGTGGTGGAGAATTCCTGCATGTGGTTTACGCTGTACCGCAGGCCGGGGAACTGGAAGAAGGAGCCGTCCTGAGCCGAAAGAATCTTGTCCCTCGGCGGCGGAAATCCCTGCATCCAGCCCATGACATTGGGATTGGATTCCTGGGCATTCAAAGGAGGAGTGGTATTTTGTTGGGCCACCTCATCGCCCAGGCTTTCCGCAGCGATACTCCCCAAGGCGACACAGCACCACAGGGAAGCAGTAGCCAAACTAAGCAATCGTTTCATATTTTTATCTCCTGATAAAAGTATTCCGACAAGAAAAACTCGTCACTCCCTAAAACAGGGTCTACCTTTAGTGTAGTACCCCAAAATTCCAGATGCAAATCAACAATCGTTTAGTGCTGTTGCCACAGTCTCCTGTCCCCTTGGCAAAACATTCCTCTTACTTTTTTTTTCCATTCTGATATACTGAGGCTCATGAAATTCACCTACGCCGCCACCATGAGAACCTGCTATGTAGCCTCCATGGTGCAAGCCATTATCAATACCTTTATCACCTTGCTGTTCGTTACCTTTCAACACGACTATGGAATTTCACTGGAATGGATTGCCACCATCATCTCCACCAACTTTATGCTGCAACTGACAGTGGACCTAGTTTCCGCAAGGTTCTTGGACAAGGTTGGATACAGACGGGCCTCCGTTGTAGCCCATATTTTGGCAGCGGTAGGACTGGTTGAACTAGCTTTACTCCCAGAAATCATGAACCCAGCCACAGGAATTGCCATCGCCGTCATCACCTACGCCCTGGGTGGCGGGCTGCTGGAGGTGATTGTCAGTCCCATGGGAGAAGCCTGTCCCACAAAAAACAAGGAACGAGCCATGAGTTTTCTCCATTCCTTCTATTGCTGGGGTCACATGACAATGATTATTGGCAGCACCATCTTTTTTGTCCTCATTGGCATTGAACATTGGCAGATTCTAGCCATACTTTGGGCCCTAGTTCCCCTTGCAAATGCCTTTTTTCTCTCCCGGGTTCCTATGGCACCACTTCTCCCCGCCAACATAGCTACAGCCACAATCCGGGAGCTTTTTTCAAAAAAGATTTTTTACCTCCTGCTCCTGTACATGGTCTGTGCCGGATCCGCCGAGCTGACAGTGAGCCAGTGGTCAAGCGCCTTTGCCGAGGAGGGGCTGGGGGTTTCCAAGACGGTGGGAGACCTGGCAGGCCCCCTCTTCTTTGCCCTCATGATGGGAATTGCCCGGGTAGCCTACAGTCGCCTAGGGGAGAAAATCCCCCTTCACCGGTTTATGATTTTTAGCGCCATCCTCTGCCTGGCCTGCTATCTCACAATCGCCCTTTCCCCCATTCCTGCTGTCTCACTTTTTGCCTGTGGAATTTGTGGCTTCTCCGTGGGAATCTTTTGGCCCGGCACCTTTTCCATGGCATCAAAAACCATCAGGAACGGTGGAACCCCCATGTTCGCACTGCTGGCCCTGGGTGGAGACCTGGGCTGTGCCGTGGGACCGGCGGTGGCAGGCTTTGTGTCTGGAGCCACAGGAGGCAACCTGCGGACAGGAATTCTAGTGGGGGCAGTCTTTCCTGCGGTGATGGCCGCCGCCCTCCTCTTTTACCGCCAGCGGAAGGGCCGGGAGTAAGGAGACTCGCCTCGGCGGGGGCACCCACCGCATTCATTGCCAGAGCCGTCCCCTTTACCACGACTTCCCCAAATCCTCCCAAGCGATTATACTGTCCCAACAAAATCCTACTGACAAAGGAATTGTGCCGTGTCACCCATATTTGAGACAATCATGCTGATATGCTTCGGAATCTCCTGGCCGTTGAATCTGGTGAAGGCATACAAGGCAGGAACTGCCAAGGGAACCAGCCTCGCCTTCATCCTGCTGATTATCACCGGCTACCTGGCGGGCATCGCAGCAAAGCTGACGGGTGGCGACCTCAACTATGTGCTGGCCGCCTACCTGTTCAACGTGGTAGCCGTGGCTTTGAACCTGGCCGTCTAGTGCCGCAATGTGGCGCTGGACAAAAAACGGGCGAAGTAGCCGCCCCTTGAAAAAATTTGGTCAATGTACAGGTAGCATTGCACAGCCTCCCGTGCCCTATTTCCAGTAGTGGCCAGATTTGACTTTTGGGGATGCTTCCACAATATCTTGTACAACAACAATAGCTCCATTTCAATAAGTATGTAAAATACATTTCACTTCTTGCCAATGTATTTTACCATTATTATGGAACAAGATTCCTTCGCACCGCACCGCTCTTCTGGAGCCTGGCTGTATTTCGCTCCCAGAACACGCCGTCGGTGTAGCCCTGGATGGAGGGATTGTCCGCTGCCATGGCCAGTCTCTTTTGTGCCAGCAGGCAGTAGTCCAGGTTCTGCTCCACTCCCAGGAAGTGGCGGCCCAGTTTTTTTGCCACCACAGCACTTGTTCCAGAGCCAAGGAAGGGATCCAGCACCAGGCCGCCGGGAGGACAGCTGGCCAGCACCAGCTTTGCCAAAAGCTTCTCCGGCTTCTGGGTGGGATGCTCCGTGTTCTCCGGCATGGACCAGTAGGGAACGGAGATGTCGTCCCAGAAGTTCCCCGGATGGGTCAGGCGGAAGCGCCCCTCCTCCGTCTCCTGCCAGTCCTTGGGCTCACCATCTTGACGATAGGGGGCCAGCACCCGGCGCTTCTGCTTCACCGATTCCACGTCAAAGTAAAAGTCCTTCCCCAGGGTGGCAAACCAGATGTCCTCGCAGGCGTTCTTCCAGTTGTGGCTGGCTCCCCGCCCCTTCTCTCGCTGCCACACGATGCGGTTGCGGACGATGGCGTACCTTGTCAGCAACTGGTAGAGGCAGGCGGAATTCTTCCAGTCGCCGCAGAGGTAGATGGAGGCAGTGGGCTTGAGACAGCGCAGCAGCGGGAGAAACCAGGTCTCCAGGTAGGCCAGGTAGTCCTGGTCGCTGCGGCGGGAGAACTTCATGCCGGCAAATTCCTTGTCCATGTTGTAGGGGGGATCCAGCACCAGCAGATCGGCGCAGGCGGCGGGCAGAAGCTCCACCACCTGCAGCAGGTCAGCATGGATGACCCGGTTCTGCAGCTGGCCGTCCTCCAAAGCCTGCCCTTTTCCAGCCAGCTGCAAGGCGCCTTCAGGGGAGCGCTCCACCAACGGTGATGCATAGAATGCTCGATCCTCATCAGTGAGGGTGATAGTCTTGTTTCGGGGGGAGTTCATGTGGTGCAGTATAGCATGGGTACTTTGAAAGTGGAAGAGACAACAGGGAAAGCCTAATCAGAATACTACTTCGCTGCCCTCATCCTTCGGCTACGCAGGGAACATCCCTGTTGCCCAAGGCCTTCCTTCATCGGGCTCTACTGCTCGGTAGAATATCCCCTCTTCCCCACTTGATTCTTTCCATAGAAACAGCTATACTGTTACTATAAATAGATACAAGGAGTTGTTATGAGTCACACAGAGATTCCCTACAAGATTTATCTGGGCGAGAGCGAGATGCCCCAGGCCTGGTACAATGTGCGTGCGGACATGAAGGACAAGGGAGCCCCCCTGCTGAATCCAGTCACCCACCAGCCTATGACAGCCCAGGAGCTGGGCAAGGTCTTTTGTGACGAGCTGGTCAAACAGGAATTGAACGAGACAGACCGCTACATTCCCATTCCAGAAGAAATTCTCCAGTTCTACCGGATGTATCGTCCCGCTCCCCTCACCCGTGCCTACTGCCTTGAGCGCAAGCTGGGGACACCGGCAAAAATCTACTACAAGTTCGAGGGAAACAATACCTCCGGCAGCCACAAGCTGAATTCCGCCATCGCCCAGGCCTACTACGCCAAAAAGCAGGGGCTGAAGGGTGTCACCACCGAGACGGGTGCCGGCCAGTGGGGTACTGCCCTTTCCATGGCCTGCGCCTACCTGGACCTGGACTGCATTGTCTACCAGGTGAAGTGCTCCTACGAGCAAAAGCCCTTCCGCCGGGAGGTCATCCGCACCTACGGAGCCCAGGTCATTCCCTCTCCCTCCAACACCACCGCCGTTGGCCGCCAGATTCTTGAGGAATTCCCCAATACCGACGGAAGCCTGGGTTGTGCTATTTCAGAAGCTGTAGAGGCTGCCACCACCCGAGAGGGCTACCGCTACGTGCTGGGAAGCGTCCTGTCCCAGGTGCTGCTGCACCAGTCCATCATCGGGCTGGAGGCAAAGCTTGCCATGGACAAGTTCGGCATAGTGCCCGACATCATCATCGGCTGTGCCGGCGGTGGCTCCAACCTGGGCGGCCTCATCTCACCCTTTATGGGAGAGATGCTGCGGGGCGAGGCGGAATACCGCTTTATTGCCGTGGAGCCCGCCTCCTGTCCCAGCCTCACCCGTGGAGTCTATGCCTACGACTACTGCGACACTGGCCGTGTCTGCCCCATGCAGAAGATGTACACCCTTGGCTCAAGCTTTATGCCGGCGGCAAACCATTCAGGTGGACTGAGATACCACGGCATGAGCTCGGTGCTGTCCCAGCTGTATCACGAGGGACTAATGGAAGCACGCTCCTACCAGCAGACAGAAATCTTCCAGGCAGCCCAGCTCTTTGCCCGCACCGAGGGAACCCTCCCTGCACCGGAGAGCAGCCACGCCATCAAGGCTGCCATGGACGAGGCCCTGAGGTGCAAGGAGACGGGAGAAGAAAAAACCATCCTCTTTGGACTTACCGGCACCGGCTACTTTGACATGAAGGCCTACGAGTCCTTCAACAATGGCACCATGAGCGACTACGTTCCCACCGACGAGGACATCAGGAAGGGAACCGATGCCATCCCCCGGTTTCCTGGAAATGAATTCTAGGATGTGGCAGGGCCTTGCACCCAGGCCATGGTGAATAATCAGGCCGAGTCTTCCCCTTCAACTACAGGAAGGGACTCGGCCTTCTCCTTTTCCGCTCAGCTTTCCAGGGCCTGCTGAAAGGCATGGTAGTTTTCCCGCTCCCACCGGGAACAATAGACGGCGAATTCGATTGTTTGGAAGCAGGAAGCATACTCCCGTGCAAGCTCCACCATCACTGGAGCCACCACATGGGGATCGTTCATGAAGGCACCGCACCCGAAGGCTCCCAGCACCAGCACATCCACCTCCTGCTGCACCGCCACATCAAGGATTCTCCTCAGCCGCTGGGTATGGATTGCCGCCAACTGAGCCCCTTCTATGGCGGGAGGGTTCATCTCCCCCAAATCATCCAGCAGATGACCAAAATAGCTGCGGAGATTGGGAGCGGCACAGGAAATCACGTCCACCTGGTACCAATCCTTTTCCGCCAGGGGCCTTGGTTTTGCCGCATCACTTTTGAAGACCGTCACCCTCGGAGTGTAGATCACATCGTCATTGTGGAGGAAGGAAAGCCCATTCCGATGGGGGAGATAAAATGTATCACGCACCGCATCAAGGCAAAAGTAGAGGGTTGAGCAGCGACACAGACTCTCCTCCTGGGCACTGGCTCCACGGACAACCCCACCACCAGGATTCATGGAAGAGGCAAAATTCAAGACACAAATCCTTTTGTCCTGATAGAGGGGGTTGCGGACGTACTTTTCTGCAGCCTGGAAGGTCCGCTCCTTGGTAAGCACCAGCTGGGCAGGCTGGGAAAACCGAGGCTGCTCCTGGGCTATCCTCCTGCCATCGGGAACCTCAGCAGACTCCAGCACCACCACTTGGCTGTCACAGCTCTCCCTGATGCTCTCCATCAGCCGCTGGCTGTCCCTGCACCGCTCCACTGTATCCTCAAAGACAATGATATTTTCCGCTCTCCCCATGGGAATCCTCCTTTCAAAGCAACTTCCTACAGTATACCATGAGATTGCAGGAGATATAGAACAAATTGAAGATATTTTGCCTCGGTACAATTTATGGAGCGAAGGAACCGCCAAGAAATGCGCGGACAGCCTCCGCCACCTGGCAGTCCACCTCAGCAGGATCCAGGTCAGGCTCCAAGTCATAGTACAGTTGCCGTTCCACAATGTGCAGGCTTCCCTGCAGGGTCTCTGCCAGTCCTCTGGCAAAATCAAGCTGCTGGCGCTGGACATCCATCCCGACGGAGGCTTCCGGCAGCACACAGAGCAGCTCCAGCCCAGTTTCCGATGAGCCGTCCCCTTTCGAGCGCTGGGTAACTATGAGCCAGGGCTGTGTCCCTGCAGGTGCCACCGATTTCATAGGATTAGACAAAATCAGGGGCCACCACCTTTTCAACCACGTCCTCATCCTCCCCGCAAAACAAGTTCACCACCGACCGCCCCACCTCGCCGCAGTTGCGGACAAAGTCCTGACCCGTCCGCAGAATGTTATCCTTCACCACCTGCACCTTGGGGTTGTCCTCCGTAAGGATTGAAAACACCTGGTAGCCCACAACCACTCCCATTCCGATAGCACAATTGCGAATAATTTTTCCAACCATAACTTCCTCCAAAAAGAAATTCCATCTGTACCAACGATACCATTCCAGTATAGCCCCATACACCTGACATAAAATGTCATGATGAAAAAAAATCCACTTTTTTTACAAAAACGCATAAAAACACCCTCCCAGCACCTACAATATATATGAGACCCAAAGCAACGGAGGAACAATGCTGACAGAAGCAGAGCTGCAAAAGCAGTGGGAGCGCCTCACCTTCACCGACGACTTCATCTTCTCCCGGGTGATGCACGACGAGAACATTTGCCGCCAGGTGGTGGAGCTGATTCTTGGGGTGCGGATTGGGAAAATTCACTACCTTTCAGCCCAGGACGAGCACAAGACCGACCTCGACTCCATGCGAATCATCATGGACGTATTCCTGCGGGATGACAACCGTATCATCACGGTGGAAATGCAGACTGGCCACAAGAAGGAGCTTCCCAAACGCAGCCGCTACTACCAGAGCGTGGCAGACGTAAGCACCACACCAACAGGAGCCAAGTATCGGAATTTGCCGGACAACATCCTCATCTTCATCTGCACATTCAATCCTTTCGACAGAGACCTCCCCCGCTACACCTTCCAGTACACCTGCGATGAAGACCCTACACTCAAGCTGCAGGACGGCTCCCTCCGAATCTTCTTGAACGCCACCGCAAATCATCTAGATAGCCTTGACCAGAAGCTCCAGGCCTTTTATCATTACCTACAGGAAGGTGTGGTGGAATCCGAGCTGGCTCGAACCATCTCAGAGAGCATCACCACCTTGAAAAACAACTCGCTGGAAAGGAGGCACTACATGACTTGGGCTGTAAAGATGGCAGATGCACGATATGACGGCTACGACGAGGGGTATGAGGAAGGCATTTCCATCGGGCTGGAACGGGGTGCCTACCAGAACAAGCTGGAGACGGCAAGGAGCATGCTCGATTACGGCGATGCTCCAGAAAAAGTTGCCCTGTGTACTGGGCTTCCGATGGAGATTGTTCTAAAACTCATCGGCTAGCACCAGCGCCGAATTTATTTCTGAAAAAAATTCCATCATTTCTTTTCCTTGTGTCACTCCATGGGACAGTGCCTGTAGTAGAATGGGAGAGTATCGACAGGAGGACAAGATGGTGCGCATAATTCCACCCTACAGGACATATCAGGCGGCATGCAGGGAAAAAAACTACAAGGCCAGCGTCATGGAGGGAGTGAGCGGAGTCGAATGGGTGGCTATCACGGACAAGCGGACCGGCAACACGAACCTGCTGCGGATTCCCGAGGGTATCAACCTGAACACCCCCGAAATACCGGAACACCTGCGGATGCAGTTCACCGGCGAGCTTGTGTCGGACATGATAGACAAGTTCATCTAGGGTACCACGGAGAAATTTTCCACAGGAAATTGGATGCATTTCCTGTGGAAATACCCCCCAATTTGTACTGGATTTTGGAGGAATTTCCAGTGGAAATTGGATTGATTTCCACTGGAAATTTGGCGGGAAGGCAAGCCACCCCCACTGCCGCTGCCGCCACTCCCACTTTACCACACAAACACACCATGCTATACTGAAATCCAATGGAAGCGCTCGGCTCCAGGCTACGGTTTCGCAGGGGCTCAACCGAGACTCGCTAAAATCGCTCAATATATCGCGATTTTCCGGCCTTTAGGCCGTCGCTCCCTATCTCCCGAAACTCTACCGGCTTCTAGCCGGAATATTGGATTGAAGGGGGCTTGCATGATAGTGGAAATTATCGTTGCAGTGGTCACTTGCACCACCAACATAGTCAATACTATTTTTGCTGCTCTTTCGTACCTTAAAGGCAAAGAGTAAAAAGTAACCGCCAGAGTCCCTAATCTGCTGGCGGTTATAAACCACAGTGGAGACGACCCGGAGCCGGGCCTTCCTCCTTTTCACTATACCACACCTCCACCCCAAAGTCAAACCCCATACCCGGACAGAAATTGCCACTCAGATTCGCAGGTGGCGTGAGCCACCATTTTAATCACTTCCACGCAGAACTGGCTGCAAGGCCAGATTCGATTTTGCTACGCAAAATCCGAGAGGACGGCGAGGCACGGCAACGCACCTAGGAAAATCGTTAGATTTTCGGAAAAACGCTCGTTTTTCCAAAGACCTGTGACAAACACCGCAGCAGAGCCTGGAAAGCGAGCCCCTAGAACTTGGGAGCGAGGAATGAGAGCCCCAGCCCCAACTCCTCGTTCCTAGCCCTCTATGCTAAAAGCCCGAACGGCACGGACTGCATACTCACGTAACCACTGAGGTATCCCTGTCCGCTACCTGCACCGACCAAAGGAATTGTCAAGCCACCAGCAATCCTATGTAGTGAACGACATCAGGAGCATCCACGACAGAAGCATTGAGACACAAAAATAGAGTGGACACCCTGAAGGGTGGGAAAATACGTCAGGTATCGCTACCCTAAATGTGGCTTCAACCAAAACGATGGCAGCCACTAAATCAAGCCTTTGCTTACAGCATCCATCAAAAAATCATTGAGCTTTGTTTGCCAGCCCTTTCCCATGGACTTGAAATGATCAACAAGATACTTGCTCAATCTGATGGACACCTGCTCCCTTTTAGGCTTGAAATATTCGGGATAGCGAGGTTTGAATCCAGAAAAATCTGTAATTTCAGGAATATCTGAAAAGTCGATTCCCCTTGACCTGATTTCAGCGACCTTCTCAGCAGTTAAAGTTTCTTCGTTGCTCATAATAAAAAAGCTCCTCTTCTTTTGTTGCAATGCGAGAAGAAATTATCCTTATTCTTTCTCGCTCAGTGAAAACAGTCGTCAGGACAACGATGCCGTTTATATTTCCAAGACCAACAATCCTTTCCTCCTGAAGGGTCGAATGCTCCCAATCCACTTTCTCTATGAAAAAAAGGGTCATTGAACACACCAAGGATTTCTTCAAAAGATAATCCATGCTTTTTTATGTTCATCTCATTTTTGTCACTATCCCATTCATAATTACCGTGTACAATTGTCACCACAGCCCCTCTAGTATATCTATATTGTATTTCTTTTTTATATTCCTTACAAGTTTCTTTTTATATTTTGACTGGAAAACTGGAAATTTGGCGGGAAGGCAAGCCGCACCCACTGCCGCTTCCACTTTACCACACAAACACACCGTGCTATACTGAACCCAATGGAAGCGCTTGGCTCCAGGCGGTCAGTCTCCCGGACTCTACCGGCTTCTAGCCGGAATACTGGATTGAAGGGGGCTTGCATGATAGTGGAAATTATCGTTGCAGTGGTCACTTGCACCACCAACATAGTCAATACTATTTTTGCCGCTCTTTCGTACCTTAAGGACAAAGAGTAAGAAATAAAGCCGCCACAGTCCGATACACTAGTGGCGGCTTGTTCGCACATTGTGGAGACGACCCGGAGCCGGGCCTTCCTCCTTTTCACTATACCACACCTCCACCCCAAAGTCAAACCCCATACCCGGACAGAAATTGCCACACGGATTCGATTTTGCTACGCAAAATCCGAGAGGACGGCGAGGCACGGCAAAGCACCTAGGAAAAACGCTCGTTTTTCCAAAGACCTGTGGCAAACACCGCAGCAGAGCCTGGAAAGCGAGACCCTAGAACTTGGGAGCGAGGAATGAGAGCCCAGCCCCAACTCCTCGTTCCTAGCCCTCAATGCTAAAAGCCCGAACGGCACGAACCGCATACTCATAGCGGTTGGAGTTGGGGACCTGGCCTCCGTCGCCGAAGCGCTGGGCCCAGGCGATGCTGATGTGGTACTGGGACGACGACCAGTGCCAATCGTCCCCCGTCCCCGTGATTATCCCCGGCTTCCGCAGGTTCTGGTACACCAGGTTCAGCTCCTCCTTGGTGGGAAGCCGCCAGTCGCTGAAGCCGCCGCCACGGTAGTTTTCCGCCACCTTCTTCGCCTCCTCCCACTTGTGTCTTCCCAGCATCTCGCTCACCTCGTAGGCTTTCGGCCCGTCGCTGTGGAAGACAAGCCCACCGCCGGGGCCCCTCTTGCCAATGGCCACCGT
Organism: Spirochaetaceae bacterium; assembly: GCA_017622135.1. GTDB lineage: Bacteria > Spirochaetota > Spirochaetia > Treponematales > Treponemataceae > Treponema_F. Next base: position 502 of record JAGARR010000011.1, on the reverse strand, counting down.
CACCTTGGGCTGGTACTTGGGCATATCCATGCAGACACGCAGCACCTGGTATACCCGCTGGTACAGGTCCTCTCCCTTTTCCATCTGCTGGGTGCTGGAAAAGCTGTGCCCCTCGCTGACACAGCTCACCTGCACCTTGCCCCCGTCCAGCTCCGTCTCCGTCACCTCCCAAAGGGCAAGCTCTTCTTTCAGCCGCTCCGCCTCCGCTCCCTCTGTGGGGAAGAAGGGAAGCAGCTTGTCCTTTATGGACACTCCCTGTCCGTAAGTCTTGAGGTCGCCGCCGTCGGCATCGGAGAACACAAAGGTGTCGCTCAGCGTGGTTTCACAGTACTCGGCAAAGGCAGCCTCCTCCACCGGGATGCCCAACAGGGGGAACACCTCCTGCAGGTTTGCCTTGGAGCACTCCACCTGGGCGTTGCGGTGCTCCGCCACCCGCTCCGCCAGCTCATCGTATCTGAACGCCTTCAGCCACCGGGCCAGAGTCCCCTCCCGGTAGTGCTTG
>JAGARR010000010.1 GCA_017622135.1 Spirochaetaceae bacterium | reverse complement strand
TGTTCTGTGTTCTGTGTTCTGTGAAGGATTGTATCGGGAGAATTCTATCTGTCAAGGGGTTTTCTGAGAAAATGCTGACTTTTTTTGCTCCTGGATACATTTTTTTCTCCCACGGACAATTTGATTGGTTCGGCAGACTCACCAACCCGATAAACCACTAAATCTAACTTTAATCAATTATAACGCATTTCTGTGGTTTGTCTAGCTTCCAGACGGGGTTTTTGCGGAAAATTGCCGCAGGTCTTCGGAAAACCTACGGTTTTCCTGAGTGCGGTTGGTTTGCGTATCAAGTGTGGGAATTCCTCCCTTGTTCCCAGATTTTGCGTAGCAAAATCGAATCCGTGTGGCATCCTAAAAAGTACGCAGCGTTTTTTTTGCAACGCAGTTTTCAGCAGCTGCGAACAAATCTGCCCTTGCGGTCAGTTCTGCAAGGAAGTGATTGAAAGATTGGCTCCCGCCACCTGTGAAGCTGCTTGTTCTTTCTATAAACAACAAGCGGATTTGCTCGGAACTAACGTGCCTGCTTTGGGGTCGTTGGGCGGGGTTTTGTGGAAAAATTGTCACAGGGATTGGGAAAACCTACGGTTTTCCTGGGTGGGGGAGGTTTGCGTACACAGTGTAAGACTCCAATCTTACACACTGTAAGATTGCTTTCTTACATAGTGTAAGATTACCCTCTTACACAGTGTAAGATTGACTTCTTACATACTGTAAGATTGCCATCTTACACATGATAAGATTGACTTCTTACATAGTATAAGATTGGCGGCTCCCGCCCCCAAACGTGAGCGGCGTTAGCCGCGAACAAATCCGTGTGATTTTTTCAAATCTTTTTCCACAAAAACGCATTTTTTTGTCAAATTCACACAATAATATATATGAGACCCAAGTAACGGAGGAAGGATGCAGGACGAAAAAACCAACGGTGAGAACCGCAAGCACAAGGACTCCCTCTTCGTGGACTACTTCTCCAAGGACCGAGACTGGAAGCTGCACTTCCTCTCCCTCTACAACGCCCTCCACGGCACAAATTTGCAGGTGGAGACCACCTCCTTGGAGCGAGTTAATCTTGAGCAGGTGCTCTACAAGAGCTACTACAACGACATCGCCGTGCTGGTAAACGGCCAGTTCATCCTGATGATTGAGCACCAGTCCACAATCAACCCCAACATGCCGCTGAGGCTTCTCGAATATATAGCCCGCATCTACGGCAACACCGTCGACTCCAAGGCAAAGTTCTCCCGGCATCTGGTTCCCCTAGCCAGACCCGAGTTCATCGTCTTCTACACAGGCAACCAGGAGCTGCCACCAGAAAGCTACCTCTACCTGTCCGATGCCTTCCCAAAGCAGGGCCAAAACGCCGACCTCACCCTTGAACTGAAGGTAAAAGTGTGTACAATTAGGAGTAAGCATCCGAGTCCCGTAGTGCACAGCTGCACGGACTTGGAGCAGTACGTGCAGTTCCTGGAGCTCGTCGAGGATGCCAAGGCAGCGGGCCACAAGCATCCGCTCAAGTGGGCCATCCAGGAGGCTGTGCGCCGCAACATCTTGCGTGACTATCTTGAACGGAAGGGAGGTGAGGTTTTGAGCATCCTGCTGACTGAGTACGACTACGCCACCGACATGGCGGTACTGAAGGAGGAGGCCTACGAGGATGGGCTTTTCGTAGGGCGTGAGGAGGGCATCTCCATCGGGCTGGAACGTGGAGCCTACGAAAAGGCGCTGGAGACGGCAAGGAGTATGCTGGAGGATGGTTTTCCGGTATCAACAGTCAGCAAATATACCAGCCTCCCGCTGGAGACGGTGGAAGCACTAACCATGAGGTGAGCCCTCTCAAACCACAACTTGTATACTTGACTTGTATCCTGCCCTGTGGTTTAATCGAAGGTATGAATGCAGCCCAAGAAAAAGAGATTTTCGATGTGATCTCCCAGTTCGCCATCTACGGTGACCTTGTTTCCTGTAAGCCCCTGGGCAACGGACACATCAACAGCACCTTCCGCTCCACCTTCAATCAGGGTGGCACACAAGTCCGCTATACCCACCAGCGCATCAACAAGGAGGTTTTCAAGCAGCCGGACCAGGTGGTGGCAAACATCGCCTCCGTCACGGATTTTCTGCGGGAGTCATACCGCAGGGAGGGGCTGGAGGACATCTCCCGCCGCACCCTTACCCTTGTCCCCTGCAAGGACGGCAAGCTCTTTTATCTTGATCCTGCCGGCAACTACTGGCGCACCTATCTCTTTGTGGAGAATGTCACCACCTACGAGATTCTTGACAGCACCTCCCTGGCAGAGCAGCTGGGCCGCACGGTAGGCGAATTCCAGAACAGACTGGCGAGCTACAAGGGCCCCCGCCTCCACGACACCATCCCCCACTTCCACGACATGCACCTGCGCTACCAGCAGCTGGACCAGGCCATCGCCAGCGACCCTAAGGGACGTGTGGCCTCCATCCAGGCCGAGCTGGATTTCCTCATGCAAAATCGCCAGCGAGGCATGGTTCTGAGTGATGGTCTTGCTTCCGGCCAGCTGCGGGAGGGCATCACCCATAACGACACCAAGCTCAACAACATCCTCTTTGACCAGGAAACAGGAGCTGCCCTCTGCGTCATCGACCTGGACACAGTGATGCCCGGCACCGTCCTCTTTGACACAGGGGACATGATTCGAACCGCCACCAACACCGCCGCCGAGGACGAGCGGGACCTGTCCAAGGTCACCTTCAACTTCAACGTGTTCCGTGCCCTCATCAGTGGCTACCATTCCCAGGCCTGCACCTTCCTCACCGACTACGAGACAAAGCTGCTACCGGAATCAGGCCGGGCAATCACCCAAATCATGGCGGTCCGTATGCTCACCGACTACATCAACGGCGACGTATACTACCACATCGACTATCCCGACCACAACCTGGTGAGGGCCAGGACGCAGATTGCCCTGATGAAGTCCATGGACAGCCAGTGGGATCTGATTACCGCCTTCATCCATGACCTCCAAGCAAATTAAGAAGGCACAGGTCGGTCACCTCCAAGCAAATTAAGAGGGCAAGGGTCGGTCACTGTCAGCATACCACAGCATAAAAACGGTGGCCGTCCGACCAATCAAGAGTCCGTCAGGTTCCGCACCCACCGCTCCTTCTTCAGACCGATGGCACAGCCAGTTATCTTCGCCGCATCCGTCAGCTTGATGATGCCGTAGAGTGCCACTGGTCCCAAGGAGGTAAGCTTGGTCAGCAGAACCATGCCGGGAATCACCATGAAGGTATTCACCACCAGATCCACCATGGCTCCCAGCATGGCATCGCCACCAGTTCTGGAAATGGCGAACTGGGCGTTGATAAAGGCCCATGTTGGCATGTAGGCTGCGTTCAGCAGCACCAGACCCCGCGTCACCGCCTGGGCCGAAGGACTCAAATTGCCAAAAACCAGCGGCACCACAAAGACCGTCAAACACCCCATAGCCGTACCGAAAAGTCCGAAGACCAGAGAGCCGGACAAAAGCCAGTTCTTCTGGCGGCGGGCCTCGTCAAGCTTGTTTGCCCCCAGCGTGCCACCTAGAATCACCCCGGTGGCCGTTCCAATTCCGTTGAAGCACACAAAGAACAGGTTGGCAATGGCAAACCCTGCCGCCATGCCGGACACCACCTCCGCACCGCCACGGCTGTTGTACAGGGCTGTAGTCACCGTCTCGGAGATGACCCAGGACATTTCAGAAATGAGAATCAGCCCCGACTTCCGCAATATGGTCAGGAATAGTCCCCATTTCACCCGGAACACCTCCACTATACGGAACACAAAGGGGGGCCGCCTGTTCTTCAGATACAACAGGAAAATGGTCATCTCCACCACACGGGCCATCACGGTGGCAATGGCGGCTCCCGCAGTCTCCAGCTGGGGAGCACCCAAGTTGCCGTAAATCAGCACCCAGTTGAAGAAGGTGTTGACACCGGTGGCGGTAACAGAAATCAGCAGCGGCGGACGCACCCGGCCAATCTCCCGCAGGGAGGTTCCGATGCAGGTGGCAATCACCGCAGGAATCCAGGAGGGGGCAAGAAACCGAATATATCGTATCCCCTCCTCCACAATCTCCTGGCTGGCAGTGTTTCCGTGAACCATCAAGGAAAGGAGGGGACGGGAAAAGAACAGGCAGAGGCAGGTGTAGATGGTCCCCGCCACCAAAGTGATAATCAACTTGAATTTGAACGCCTGCTGCATTCCCTCGCCGTTCTTGGCTCCATTGTACTGGGACATGAAGATTCCGCCGGAAATACACAGGGCGTTCACAAACACCAGAAAGATGAAGTTGACCTGGCCAGCGATGTTCACCCCAGACATCTTCACGTCTCCCAAACCAGCCACCATAAAGTTGTCGATGAGGGAAACCATATTTTGAATCAAAAGCTGCCCCATTACCGGCAGTGCAATCAGCAAGGCCCGCTTGTAGAAATGGGCAGGACCGAACAAGGTTTTTCTTTGTTGCGAAACAAACTGAGAACTCATGCACACAAAAAATCACTTTGCAGGGAAATAGTCAAGCATCCCTCTACTGTAAGCAAACTTAAATTATATGGTTCTAGACTAGTATCTTTTCAGGATTTTGGACAGTTCCCTGACCAAATCATCATTGCGGTGGTTGTACCTCCACTAGTACTCCATCAAATGTACCACGAATCTGTCGACTGGACACACGTTGGTCTTGAATGCCTTTGATTTTATGCTAGAATGTCTCCATGATTATCCGAGAGATTCAGCCCCAGGACGATCCAGCCCTCTTTCAGCTTGTCCGCAATAGCCTCAAGTCAGCTGGCCTAGCCATTCCCGGTACCGCCTATTTTGACGAGTCCATCAAGGCCATGAGCCAATTTTATCTGAACCATGCAAAACGCCAGTATTTTGTACTGGTGGATGAAGCTGACAGGGTGCTGGGAGGTGCAGGCTTTGCCGAATACAACGGAAGCTGGGAAATCGCCGAGCTACAGAAGCTCTATCTGGCAGATGCCGCTAAGGGCAAGGGATACGGCACCCTTCTGTCACAGCAGGTAGAAAAAGCAGCCCAAAAGGCAGGCTACCAGCAGATGTATCTAGAGACTCACCGCAACCTGCCAGTGGCCATCCTCCTGTACCAAAAGCTGGGCTACACAAGTCTGTCCGCCCCCCTTCCCGGCACCAAGCACAGCACCATGGACCATTTTTTCATCAAGAACCTGTAGACCAGGCAGCCTCGCTGGTTCACAGAGTTGGTCTACAGCTTGCAGGTATAGCTCAAGCCGATTCGGTCAAAGAACCATTCACGGCCAGCATACTCGTAGAAGAAGTCATGGGCATCAGGCGGTACTTCCGTAGAAAGGGAGCGGCGACTCCTGAAGCGGAACTGCACCATCAAAGAATGCTTCTCGTTGAACTGCAGGTTCATCACCGGACTGATGCCCACCTTCATGAAGGCTGGCTCCCACTGCTGGGCCCAGTCAGGGAAATCATGACGGTCGAAATACCCCTCGAATTCAAACTGCACTCCCACCAACTGCAGCAAGAGGGGCATCTGGTAGCCCACCACCACCGAAGCCTGGTACTGCCAGCCACTGGCTTTTTCTGCTGTTCCCTGCCACCTCCAGAATTCCTGAGGCCCGCCTGCATTCCACAGCCCCTCGTACAGGAACTTATACCGAGCCTGAGTCACCACATGATTCCACTCGCCAGGAACCACCGCTCCCAAATCGAACTGGAACAGACCTTCCAGATACCACTGGTGCACATAGCTGGCAAAGGGAACCACACTCTCATATTCTTTGGTAGACTCATCAAACACAGCCAAGCCCTTCACACCCATGGGAGCCAAATCCCACCCGGTTCCAATTCGTCCCCCGGCATAGAACACCAGAAAGGCGATGGGAGAAAAGGCGACATCGAATTTTGGAGCGATGGAAACGGGGGTCAGCTCCAGACCCGGCGACAAGGTGAGGGTGTTGCCCCGCAGCAGAGGATGATTGGAAAAGGGAACAGGAATCACATAGTTGTAGGTTCCGGTTCCCCGCAGCTCAAAGGCAGAATAGGCTCCCGTCAGGGGCGCAAAGTGGGTGTCCCCAGCAACCTTGTCCGTCTTAGGATAATAGGCTGCGTCCACTCCAATGACAAAATTTCCCGTACCAGGCCCCAAACGGTTGTCCTGGGCAGAAGCCAACGTCACACTGACAAAAAAAGTACACAAAACAAGAATGATTTTCCTCAAAAAACTATCCTCCACAAAATATGGAGTAGTATAAAATCAGCCATGAGAAAAGTAAAGTGAAGGAATCCACTCTTATTCAGGAACAATCACCTTTGTTTGGTCCACCTCCAGCAGCCTTTCCTGGAGCCACATCTTTATATCCAGCTTTATTTCATTATGGGTTGCCCAGAACAATTGCTGGAAGGCCTTCCAGACCAGCTTGCGTGTCTCACCATCCACCTGCAGCAGGGCAGTCATAGCCTTCCCGGGATTCTTCCTCCAGGTGTCCGCCAGCTCGGAAATCGTGGCAGCCTGGGAACTGGAAAGAATCTCGAAAAGTCCGTCCACCACCCGCTCACGCTCCTGACTAGACAATTCCCGCAGCCAGCTTTTGACACTTCGCTCCAGCATCATGCTGCCACCAGACACCTGTTCCACCTCCCGAAAATGAGGGCCATCCAGCTGCCAGGAAAAGGGATCGTGCTGCAGCAATCCAGTCTTATGGCTTTCCACCACGACATAGTCCTCCTCATGCTCCAGCAGCATTCCTACAATAGATTGGTCAGGGACAAAGGTGTGGACGCACTCGCTGATTTCCTGGAATTCCGGGACTTGGGTAATGCTCAGCTCAAAGCCGGGGCCGTCGTTGTTGTACACATCGCCAATTCGCCGTTGGACTCGTTTTCCACAGAAGGTAGCGGCATACACCGCTAGATTCCCCCCCTTAGAGTGGCCTCCCACCCTGATTTTTCCCGGCAGACGAGCCGCCGCACGGCACAAGTACTCCAGAGCAGACTGCTGGGCGGGCACCGGTGTCATAAAGGCCATGTTGAAATCCTCCTTCCAGCCCACCAAGGAATTGTCCGTACCACGAAAGGCCACAAAGAAACTACCGTCCCCCAGAGCAATGGTAATGGCAGCGAACTGCTTTTCGCTGGCAATATCATGCTCCTCCACAAAGCCGCAGAGCCGCAGCTGGCCGTAGCGTTCAGTGGTGGCCAGAGCCTTTAGCATCCTGGCAACGCTCTCGCTAAAGAAGAGTCCCGTGTCAATACGGGCGGCAACATCCGAGGCAGCAAAAAATGCCTCCGCTGCCTGGGCGATGGTCACACCATCTCGACTGAATTCCTCCGGAACAATACCCTTCAGCTTCAGATAGGCGAATTCACAGAAAATCAAGGCATCAATTTCATTGAAGGGAGATGCCTTAAAGGACAAGTCTCCCCGCCAGGTGATGTAGTCAAGAATCGAGCTCATGCTTTAAAAAATAGCCACAGCCCTACCCAGCGGTCAAGATGACAGCAAGGATTTTCCCCCATTTTCCACAACCTGCCTGTACCAGATTCTGCACTCCAGGGCTGCCATCAAGATGGCCACCACGGAGAACCACCAGAACAAGCCGTTAAATCCAGCAAAGAAGTTGTAGATGCCGTGCAGCACCACCGCCAGGACAAAGGGCATCACCAAGGGAACCTTCTTTCCACCATCCCTTTCCACGGGGTTCCGCCAGGTCCATACGTAGATTCCTGAAAGTCCCCCGCACAAACTGTGCATGGCAACTGCAGTCAGGGAACGAATCTGAATATTCTGATATCCTGAAAAGAGATAAATGACCGTCTCAAAGCAGCCCAAGGCAAGGCCGCTTATCAGGCTCATGGCGAGGAATGCTCCGAAGCCCGTTTTCCTGTGGGGCAGCAGCAGCAAGGAAAACATCTTCACCGTCTCCTCCACCAAGCCATTGAATACCATCACCGTGACGAGAGCCTCCACCAAGGAATGATCCGTAAAGTCGGGCAGCTTCAGCACAAAATATTGGACGACCACAATGGGAATGAGGGAAAACAACCCCACCAAGGTGGAGGCCAGTCCGTAGCGCACCTTGAAACCCGGCACTGCCAGACAAAAAACTACGAGAAAAACCACTAGCGGCACAAAGCTCAATCCCATCATTGCATACACAGACATACCTACACCATACTCCGAAATCAATTTCTGTTGCAAGCGACACAATCACAGGATATAATCTCACTATGAGCCAAGGAATCATTCTTTTAGGGATAAAGCATTGTGGCAAGTCCACCCTCGGACGGATGCTGGCAGACCAGTTCAACTGTCCTTTTTTTGACACCGACGACGTGATTGCAGAGATGACCGGAAAGACACCCCGGGAAATCTACCAGCAGCAGGGGGCGGAAGCCTTTATGGAGGCGGAGGCACGTGCCTGCGACTACCTGAGCCGCTACCTTGCCTCCCTGGGTGAGGACGAATACATCATCGCCACAGGAGGCGGCATCTGCAACAACCAGCGGGCGCTGGACTCCTTGCAGCGGCTGGGCTTCTTTTTGTTTCTGGAGGTGCCGGAAGAGATTGCCGCCCAACGAATCCTGGATGAGATTGAGTGGGAGGACGGCACGATGAAAAACCTTCCCGCCTACATCGCCAGCGAGAATCCTACCTCCACGGAGGATGTGGAGCGAATCTTCAGCGGCTTCTACAAGGAGCGCACCGCCCGGTACCGCAAGCTGGCCCAAATTACCTGCAATCTCAAGGGTGAGACGGCGGAGGAAAACTGCCAGCTGTTGCGGGAAGCCCTCTTTTCCCAGGACTGCCGCTGGGACTAGGCCCCATCCAGACGCCCCCCCCCACGTTGCCAATGACTTAAAACAGAAAGGGCCGGAACTCCGTCAAGGAGCTCCGGCCCTTCATCATTCACTGGCAACCATTAGTGGCAGCCGCACCCACAGCTGCTGCAGCCGCCGCCACAACCACCGTGGTCATCGTCGTAGTAGTCGTCATCGTCGCCGCAGCCACATCCACAACCGCAGCCACCACCAGCCAACTCCTCGGCAGTAGCCTCGCGAACCTCCACAACCTTGATGTCAAAGAAAAGCTTTTCTCCGGCCAGCGGATGGTTTGCATCCACGGTCACGCTCTCGTCGGTAATCTTCACCACCGTCACAACGTGGCTGCCCTCCGGGGAGGATGCCTCAAACTGCATTCCCACCTCGATGTCGGCACCGTCAAACTGGGACTTGGGAACGTCGAATACGGCCTCCGGGTTCTTCTCGCCATAGGCATCGGCAGCCTCAATCTCCACCGCAAAGGCGTCACCAGCAGACTTGCCTTCCAAGGCAGACTCCAAGCCGGAAATCAAATCGCCACGACCATGGATGTAGTCCAGTGGTCCTGCATCCTGGGAGGAATCAATAACCTCACCAGCTGAATTCTTGAGGGTGTACTCAATGGACACCATCTTGTCTTTTGAGATTGTCATTTCAACTCCTGAAAAATTAATGGGGACTTGTTCCAATCCCGAAAACTAGAAGGCCTGGATGACCTCAGTCACCTCTGGATGAGCCTCCTTGAGACGGCGCTCAACACCCTGCTTCAGGGTCATGGTGGCCATGGGACAGCTTCCACAGGCTCCTGTCAATTTAACATACACCTTGCCTTCTTCCATCTTCACATATTCCAAGTCGCCGCCGTCAGCCTGCAGCTGGGGACGAATGGTGTCCAATGTTTCCTTTACTTTATCTTCCAGTGACATACGCACTCCTTTCTACAACAAGTATATCGACTAAAATACACTGAAAACAATCGAACGTCAACGGTTAGCAGATGGTAATTTTTAGCAGATTGAGAAAAGTCCTTTTCTACAGTACAATGCCTTCATGGTGCAAAAACTAGAATTGACTTGGTATGGAAAAGAAAACGAAATAAAGGTGGAGCCACGCCTCTTAATTGAAAACCGCAGCCTTTCCAACACAGAAAAAGCCCCGAACACAGAAAATATGCTTATTCACGGAGACAATTTGCTTGCCCTGAAAGCCCTCGAAGCAAAATACATCGGCAAAGTAAAATGCATCTACATAGACCCGCCGTACAACACCGGAAGTGCCTTTGAGCATTACGATGACAATTTGGAACACAGCACTTGGCTCAGTCTGATGAAACCACGTTTAGAAATTTTACGCAGACTTCTGACAACTGATGGCAGTATTTGGATAAGTATTGATGATGAGGAAGTCGCATATCTAAGGATTCTTTGTAATGAAATCTTTGGCCGTAATAATTTTGTCACCACAATTATCTGGGAAAAAAGAAAAACAAGAGAAAACAGAAGGGCGTTTTCATTCAAACATGATTATGTTATTGTTTATGCAGCAAACAAAGAAAAGTTTGAAACCACAAGAAATCCTGTGAACCTTACAGAAGAAGTTTTGAAACGGTATAAAAACCCAGACAACGATCCTCGTGGTGCTTGGCAATCAATTTCTGTTAATGCACAAGCTGGACATGCAACACAATCTCAATTTTATGAAATCACAACTCCTAGTGGAAAGAAGTTGAATCCTCCTGCTGGGCGGTGTTGGCTTTATACGAAAGAACGCTTAATGGAACTAATAGCTGACAACCGTATTTATTTCGGTGTAGATGGTACGAATGCTCCTCGGCTAAAGAAATTTTTATCTGAATCTGAAAATGATGGATTAACTCCTGAAACAATTTGGTATGCAGATGATGTAGGGACAAACGACACATCAAAAAAAGAAATTCTTGGACTTTTTGGAAAAGATAATATCTTCGCCACTCCCAAACCTGAACGCCTCATCCAGCGTATAATCCATATCGCCACAAATCCCGGCGACCTTGTCCTTGATTCCTTCCTGGGATCTGGAACAACAGCCGCTGTTGCCCACAAAATGAACCGCCGCTACATCGGCATTGAAATGGGGGACCATGCCTACACCCATTGCAAGCTCCGCCTTGACAAAGTTATCTCTGGAGAGGACAAGGGCGGGATAACTGTATCCGCAAACTGGCAGGGCGGCGGCGGCTATCGTTTCTATGAGCTTGCGCCTTCTTTGATTTTAAAAGATGATTTCGATGAAGAAATCATAAATCCAGCATATAACCCCGAAATGCTTGCCGCAGCCATTGCGCTGCACGAAGGCTACACCTACGAGCCTGACAAAAGCACATTCTGGAAGCAATCAAAGGGAAATGAAAAAAGCTATCTTTTTGTAACCACACGGCACGTCACGCAAGGTTATATGGATTCTATTTTTTCCACGATGGCAGAGGATGAGTTTTTAATCATAGCCTGCAAATCCTATGATTCTGCTTGCGTAAAAGCATACAAAAATATTGCAATCAAAAAAATCCCGCAAATGCTCCTTGACTCATGCGAGTTCTCAAAGGAAAACTACAATCTGAACATAGTCAATCCGCCTGCTTATGACGACGAGGAGGACGCATAGAACATGAATAGCAATTTCCCACAATACACAGTTGATTATATAAGCGGTACAATGTGCCTAAGAACTCCGCAGAAAAAGTCCCTTGCAATTTTGGACGAGATTCTCTCTTCAATAAATCTTAAAAAAGGCATGAACAACAAGGTGGCTCTTGGCTCTGTCCACTCCCTGTGTCCCACCTGCTCAGATTTTGAGCGGGACTTTATGTCGCTCACGTTCGCACTTGCAACGGGAGTCGGAAAAACAAGGTTGATGGGAGCATTTATAACCTATCTTTTCACCAACCACAACATAAAAAACTTCTTTGTAGTAGCCCCGGGTAAGACTGTCTATGAAAAACTGAAAAGTGACCTAGGAAATCCTCCAAGCTCCAAATATGTCTTCAAAGGATTGGGCTGTTTCTCAAGCCCTCCCATGATTATTTGTGATGATGATTACCGGAACAAAAATACAGAACTTTTTCCCGGCGGAATAAACATCTATGTTTTCAATATTGATAAATTCAATAAAGAGCGCTCCAAGATGAAAGCCTTAAATGAATATTTGGGACAATCCTTCTTTGAGTATCTGGCAAGTTTAGATGACTTGGTTCTTCTTATGGATGAATCACATCATTACAGGGCGGAAAAAGGAGCTGCAGCTCTCAACGAGCTGAATCCTTTGTTAGGACTTGAAACAACAGCAACTCCGATTGTAACAAAAAACAGCAAGCAAACTCTTTTTAAGAATGTGGTTTATGAATATCCACTCTCAAAAGCGATTGCAGACGGATATACAAGAACCCCCTATGCCGTAACAAGAAAGGATATTGCGGCATATAACTTTGGAGAAGAGCAGCTTGACAAGATGATGATTTCAGACGGAATCATTTGTCATGAACGAACCAAGCAATTCCTAAAAGATTATGCCCAAGACACAGGAAACCGGCTCGTCAAACCATTTATGCTCATTGTCTGCAAAGATACAGACCATGCGGAATCAGTATTACAATTTGTTACTTCTGATGAATTTAGAGATGGCTATTACAAAGACAAGACAATTACAGTCCATTCCAAGCAAACCGGCTCTGAATCTGATGAAAACATGAATTTGCTCTTGGAAGTAGAAAAAAACGACAATCCAGTTGAAATAGTAATCCATGTCAATATGCTCAAAGAAGGGTGGGATGTAAACAATCTTTACACCATCGTACCGCTTCGCACAGCCACATCAAAAATCCTTAGAGAGCAAATGGTCGGCCGAGGCTTACGACTGCCCTTCGGAGAAAGAACCAATATACCGGAAATCGATTCTGTAATGCTTACAGCACATGACAAATTTTCAGATATTTTAGCAGAAGCCCAAAAAGGCGACTCTATCTTTAAAGCTGGGAATGTCATACAAATTGAAGAGATAGAAGAAGAAAGATTTATAAAGCAAAGCTATCTTGACTTTGATTTAGACAGCGACCAAACAGAATTCTACAAAGAAGCTGGATTAGAAAGAAACGAAGTCAACAATCAAATAGCACAAGCCATCCATGCAACAATCGAAGACGCTGTAGCGGAAAAACTGGTTTCCGTCTCCCATTCCCCTGTAAATTTTGAACAAATAATCCAAGAGGTAAAAGACACGGTACTGAACAAGATGGAAAACACAGCCAAAGAAAAACCAGATTTAGCTCAGTGCCTAGGAGCTTTTAATGACTTGCCGCTTTTTGTTGCAAACAAGGCCGAAAAAGTTTATAAAAAAATCCAAGAAAAATATATTCCGATACCAAGAATCAAAATCACAGATGAAGGGGTAGAAGAATATAAATTTGTTGATTTTGATTTGAATCTTTCTGAGTTTACACAAGTACCGGTAAGCAATGAACTTTACACTCAAAATCTTATTGATATGTCTGAACGTAAAGAAATTAAAGGAGTTGAAAAACTTAATTTTGAAGCGCTGAATCCAGCAAAGGTTATTTTGGAGTTATTAAAACAAAAACCAGAAATTGACTACGAATCCTGCTCAGACTTATTAAAAAAGCTCATAAGCCAAGTTATAAATCATTTTGCAAGCAAGCATACAGAAAGTGACACTAAAAATATTGTTATGATGTATTGCAAGGATATTTCCAACAAAATTTACCGTCAAATGATGCAGCATTTTTATAGAGACAACACTCTTTTAAGAGAAGAAGTTATGTCTGTTTCTGGTGCAAACACAAAACAAACCAGTCGTTACAAATTTGAATGCAATCTTTATGATACATTCAAAGAGAAATGGTTTGGTTCCATAAAATCGGTTCTTTTTACAGGTATAAAAAAAGGAGTTTTCAGCTCAGCTGTATTTGATAGTGAACAAGAGCATATTTTAGCCCGCATAATGGAGATGGATAACGATGTTTTAAATTGGCTCCGTCCTGCAAAAACTGAATTCAATATATATTACAATCATAGCAAAAGATATGAGCCTGACTTTGTTATTGAAACAAAAGACAGTATCTTCCTAACTGAAGTAAAAGATTCCTCCAAATTAAACGATGCTGATGTCATTGCAAAAAAGAACAGAGGAATCCAGTTTTGTAAAACGGTCTCAGAATGGGCAAAAGCAAACAACTTTAAGGAGTGGAAATATTTGCTTATTCCCCATGACCAAATACGAGAAAACTCTTCGTTTAAAAATCTTGCCACTCAATTCACAATGGATTGAAACATTGCCTTTCACCCACAATTTCCCTTTCCAGCAGTTTCTCACTGCGAAACGTTTTGTTTTCCACTGTGAAACCATTTGTTTCTCACTGTGAAACTGTTTGTTTCGCACTATGAAACTATTGCGCCAAAGGTTTTTCCTCCACCACCTAGCTTTCCCCTTCAAATTTTCTTATATTTTATCGTATGAAAAGATTCCATGTATCCATTACTGTTTCTCTGTTGGTTGCGGTGACACTGCTCACCTCCTGTGTCTCCCAGAAAAGTTCTGTTCCGGGAGTCTCTTCCATCCGCTCCATGCCGGGGAACGACATCTACCAGGCCGACCTGGACATTCCTGAGATTGACGGCGAGCCTGTGCTGAACACCATGATTTCAGACAAAATCAACGGCTGGTACGACGAATTCATTGATGCAGCTGAGTTGAACCGCCAGATGGCAGAAGAATACGGCCAGCCGTTCACCTTCGAGAACCAATGGAAGGTTTCGCTAAACACCGACGATTGCGTGAGCGTCCTGCTCACCGCCTACCAACTCACCGGCGGGGCAAACGGAGAAGAACGGATGGCCTCCTTTACCTGGAACAAGCTCACCAACAGCCTAGTGACGCTGGAGCAGCTTCTTCCCCTGGTACTGGAGCAGCCAGACCTAGCCTCACTGTCCGAAATTTGCCGGGAGGAGCTGACCCTTGCCCTCTCCGCAGGAAATGACAGCGACTTGCAGGAAATGATTCACGAGGGAACAGAGCCTATTCCTGAAAACTATGATTTGTTCACCATCTCCGACAAGGGACTCACCATCTATTTCGAAAAATACCAGGTGGCTCCCGGCTCCCAGGGAAGCCAGGCCGTTCTCATTCCTTACTTGAAGTAACAGCCTATTGTAACCAAGCCCTTCCTCCGAAATTTAAACGGTAGTTTAACTGCCTTTAGAGGAATGGAGGAAGGGATGAAGCGTTTTCTCGTACTTGCATTGAGCCTCGCCCTGACGGGGCTTTCTTTTTCACAGACTGGTGTCCAAGCCAGCGGCACGCTATCGGAAGCAGGAGGAAAGCCTCCCAGAGACCCCGCCGGACTGGAAATCTTTCGGCGTGCCTACCCAGATGTGTTTTTCAACGCCATCTACCAGCGAGAGCTGATGGACTGGAAGGTGGAGCTGACAATCCCGGACGGGGACGGCAGCAGGACGGCTACCTTGTACTGGGCCAACGGCAGTATGCTGCCTGAGTCTGAACTGGACAACAAGGAGAAATACTGGACGCTGCTGTACAACTACAAGTACGGCGAGCCGCTGGAGGACCCCGCCGATTTCACCCCGGAGCAGGTCAACCGCATGAAGAATTTTGGCTCGTCGGAAAACCGCCGCAACGGAGCAGGCACTCCCATGTTCTTCTTTGATGCCCTGTACGAAAGCCACAGTCAGGCCAGTCTTGAGCGACATATAGAGAAGGTCACCTTTCTGGGAAAACCAGTCCGTGTGCACCAGCGGCTCAAGGAACCGCTGAAACGAGTGGAGGCTCGAATAAACCAGGCGGCGGCCACAGACCCCACCATCAAGCCCTTCATTGCCGAAATAAACCAGCTGGATGCCTACTACTGGCGACTCATTGCCGGCACCAACCGCAAATCCTTCCATAGTCTGGGCATTGCAGTGGACATCCTGCCGAAGAACTTGAAGGGCAAGGCCATTTTCTGGAGCTGGACAAAGGATGTGGATCCCAACTGGATGCTGACGCCACTGTCCAAGCGATGGATGCCACCTCAAACCGTCATCGACATCTTTGAAGACGAGGGCTTCATCTGGGGCGGCAAGTGGGGAATCTGGGACAACATGCACTTTGAGTACCATCCCGAATTGATTTTGGCCGCAAAGGAAAAAAAGGGCTTGTTGTAAAATCAACTACATTGTATAGTGTTCTAGCTACAGTGCTGTCAGTCCGACTCCCAGCGGGGCAAGACCGACACGGATTCGTTTAAGGAGGAATAAAATGGAATTGAAGAAGGCTATCATCGATAGGCATTCCATCAGAGGATTTACCACGGAACCTGTTTCCAAGGAAGTGGTAGAGGATATTCTAAAAACAGCTGGCTATGCAGTTTCCAGCAAGAACACCCAGCCTTGGCAGTACGCTGTAATTACTGGGGATATATTGAAAAAGATTGGCGAGGAAAACGTAGCCCAGCTGAGAAACGGCGATGCCTTTGACATCCCGGACACCGTTTATGCTGGTGAATATCGGACCCGCCAGATTGATGTTGCAAAGAAGCTCTTTGCTGCCATGGAAATCGGACGTGAAGACAAGGAAAAGCGGGACTGGTGGATGGAGCGTGGATTCCGCTTCTTTGACGCACCTGTCGCCATCATTCTGTATGCGGATGCGGACATGGACAACAACATCACCCGCTTTGACGTGGGCGCTGTAACCCAGCTGATTACTGTCGCCGCAATGGAGCATGGTCTTGGCACCTGTGTTGCCTATCAAGCGGTAATGTACCAGAAAGCATTGCGCAAGCACCTGGGAATTGGAGAGGACAAAACCTTTATCGTAGGCGTGGCGCTTGGTCATCCAGACCCCAGTTTCCCAGCCAATGCCGTTCTTACTGGTCGTGAGGAGGTTTCCACTCTGGCCAAGTTCTACGGATTCTAGAAAAACCTTCCTTTCCCAACATCAGCGGGAAATAAAAACGGCCACCGATGCACTGCCTCGGTGGCCTTCTTGTTTGTATGGGGAATTACAGGCCCAATGCCTGCTTCAAGGCTGCATGATCCTCTGCGGTTCCCTCGCCGTCCACCTTGCCCAAGCAAGGCACATTGTAGTCCTTGGCGATGATGTCACCAGCCCAGCAGAAGGTGTCTGCGTGGCGCTCCATGTTGCCAGTGGCAACCACACCCTTCAGCTTTTGGCCACAGCCCTTCAGGTACTCCTCCACCATTTTGGGGACAACACCCTTTCCGTCAGTGTAGGTGAAGAGGATGAAGTCCTCGTTCATGGCGGGAGTTCCTTCCTCTAACTTCACTGCATCCAGCCCCAAAGACTGAACCAGCTTTTCAGTTTTTCCCTGGCGACTTGCATATACATATTTCATTGTTGATTCCTCCTTGATGAGATATAAGTAAAGGTACGAAAAAAAGCCCCCTCCTGTCAATATTTGCCGGAAAATCAATCCCCATTTTTTTTGTTGACAGCTGGCTCTTCTCCGAGTATATTGATAATGGTACGGTTTTAAGCACTTAAATCGGTACACTTTATTTTTGAGGAGAACGCTATGACTATTGTAAAGCAGATGGAGCTGCGCTCAAACATCAAGAAGTATTTTGACCTGGCCTTTGGCGGCGAGGCAGTGATTGTTCCCCGCAAGGAGAACAAGAACGTGGTCATCCTGTCGGAGCGGGAATACAAGGAGCTGGAGAAGGCCCGCAACAACATGGCCTACCTCGCCATGCTTGACGAAAGCGACCGTCAACTCAAAGAGGGACGGGTTGTCGTGAAGACGATGGAAGAGCTTGAGGCCATGGCGGCAGAATGAGCAGGATTACATTTACGGAAACGGGCTTTGCACACTACCTGTATTGGCAGAGTCAGGACAAGAAAACCCTCCAGAAGATAAACCGCCTGCTCAAAAGCATTGGCCGCGAGGGACCGCTGGAGGGAGAGGGCAAGCCGGAAAGACTCAAGCACAAGGATGGCGAGTTCAGCAGGCGGATAGACGGCGAGAACCGGCTCGTCTATGAATTTGCCGACGACACAATAATCGTAAAGGCTTGCCGTGGCCATTATGATGACTAAAACCTTGCCCCGTCAAGCCCGGACATTTCTTCCATCGGCCACATGCAGGCACGGTCGGCACCAAAGCCAGATTAACTCTGGTTTTTCTTCATCTGCCAGTTGCTGCCGCTGTTGCGAACCAGCACAAAGCCACGCTTTTCCGCATCCAGGGCCAGCTTTTTGAACTGGTTGTAGCCCAGCTTGCGGTAGGGCAGCTTCTTTGCCACCTCGTCAAAGCGCACCCAGCCGGTATCCTCACCAATGCCAGGAGGCGGCAGCACCTTCAGCAGGGCGGCAAAGACCTCTGGAATCAGCTTGGCGGCGGCCTCTCCGTCCAGCATCAAATTGGCCTCATCAATGCCGGCGTAGCGGACGTGGCTCTGCTTGACGGCACTGCTGACAAAGGACTTCCAGCTGCGGAAACCAAGCTTGCGCTCGTCAAAGGCGGCATTCAGCAGCTTCATGCGGATTTTCACCGCGCTGATGGGGGCTGGCTTTCCGCCCTTCTCCGTCACCATCATGTTCACCGCCTCCTGCAAGAGCTCAAAGGCCTGCTCCTTGGTGAGTTTCTGCTCGGCCTTGTCCTTTGCACCCCGGCCCTTGTCGTCATCCTTCTCGTCGTCGGAGTCGTCGTCCTCGGAGATAATCTCACGGTAGTCCAGGTACTCGTCCGCCATCTTCAGCAAATCCTCGGAGGCATTGCGCTTTACGTCACAGACGATGAGGGTTTCCTTGCCGTACTTGCGGAGGGAAAGCAGCAATGGGCGGAAATCAGCGTCGCCAGTGATGAGGACGTAGCGGCCCACGTGGGGATACTGGAAGATGAGCTCCACGCCGTGGGCCACCATGGACATGTCGGAGCTGTCCTTGCGGGAGGCGGGAATATGGATGAGCTCAAAGCTGTTGGCCGCCAGTTCGGAGGCGATGTTCCTGATGTTGCCCTTGTTCCAGTCACCAAAGGCCATGGCATAGGAGATGCTTCCTGTCTCGGAAATCTTGTCGATGATTGACTGAATATAATTTGTTCCTGAAGGAGGAGTTACGTTTTCAATGTCCCACAGGATGGCGGTATTCTTCTTGTCCATTGGATTGCTCCTTGTCTTGCATTCATGTACCGTTCCAGTCGGACCCAGCCACTGAGTCCCAGTGGAATCAACCTTGACTAGGATACCACGGCACAGAAATTAAGGCAAGGGAGCAAGGCAGCCTTAGGTGGGGAGTCTTTTGCAAGGGCAGGCGTTCCTCATTGACAATGTACATTTTACAAATGTACACTTTAACTAGGTGAGACTATGATTTTGAATGGGATGCGGACAAGAACACGACAAACTTGCGAAAACATAGAGTATCCTTCCCTTTGGCAGCAAAGGTTTTTCTAGACAAGAAACGTATTGAAATGTATGACAGAGAGCATTCCACCGACTCCGAAGACCGATACAAAGTCATTAGATTGGTGGACAAGGTGTTAGTAGTGATATATACCGAAAGGAAAGAGGCCATACGGTTAATTTCCGCACGCAAGGCTCAACAGGAGGAAATCAATGAGTACTACCGTAACTATGACCTTAGATGAGGTGCGAGAATACAAGCCGTCTCCCGATGAACTGGAACAGTTCAACAAGACACAGACAACAGATTTTTCCGACTGCCCCAAGCTTACAAAAGAGGAGCTGGAACGATTCAAGCCTTGGTATGACCTCCATCCTGATTGGTACGATGTTACGGTGCGGGTGAAGAAGGCTGACGTTCACCTAAAGATTGATGTGGACGTGCTGGAGGCCCTGAAGGCCCAGGGCAAGGGCTACCAGACACGAATCAACGCAATCCTGCGGGCAGCGGTGCTGGGGTGAAATGCATCTGGAACGGACAAATGAATAGATAAAACAAGAAAATTGATGTATACTTGTCGTGGAGGTATGATTATGTCTTACGAGATGCTTGTCAAAGAAACCGAATCATTGACCTACGAGGAGCAAATCAATCTGATGGCATATCTTGCAACTTCTATTCAAGCCGGAATACAAACGGCAAGAAATGATTCTGTTCAGCAGCAGCTGGATGCTCTCAACACCTTGGCGGGTTTGTTTACAAAGGAGGAGATGATTCCCGTGGATGAGTCGATTTCCGCCGGCATAAGGATGCGGGAAGTCGAATTATGACGTATTTTCTTGATGCCAATATCATCAGTTATATTGGAAGGCCCAGGGCAAGGGCTACCAGACACGAATAAACGCAATCCCGCGGGCAGCGGTGCTGGGGTGAGCCACGCCCTCCCCCCACAAAAAAGGGAGACGGCTTCCCGTCTCCCCTGCAACAGTTTACCTCACGGCAAACGCCACATCCAGACCCCCAGAACTAGGGGGTTATGGCTACAATCTTATCTGCGTAGGCACTCCAATCACTTGTGTAGTAACCTTCAGAACTTCTTGGTACCTGTATTTTCAGATCAGCATGAGTAAGATCAAACACATGCGTTCCCAATGAAGGGGGAGTCTCTGCCTCCACCTTCACCGTAGACAACTCAGAACACTCATAAAACGCCATAATCCCAATGCTGGTGACCGACGAGGGAATTTTCACGCTGGCAAGACTTCTGCACTCATAAAACGCATAGTCCCCAATGATTTCAAGCCGCGACCCCTCCGCAAAGGTCACACTGGCAAGGCTGCTGCACCCAGAAAACGCACTCTCCCCAATGATTTCAAGCCGCGACCCCTCCGCAAAGATCACGCTGGCAAGGCTGCTGCAATCATAAAACACATACTCCCCAATGCTGGTGACCGACGAGGGAATCTCCACGCTGTCAAGGCTGCTGCACCCATCAAACGCACTCTCCCCAATGATTTCAAGCTGAGACCCCTCCGCAAAGATCACGCTGGCAAGGCTGGTGCACCCATAAAACGCCCTAAACCCAATGCTGGTGACCGACGAGGGAATATCCACACTGGCAAGGCTGCTGCACCCATCAAACGCCCCAACCCCAATGATTTCAAGCTGAGACCCCTCCGCAAAGATCACGCTGGCAAGGCTGCTGCACCCATAAAACACATACTCCCCAATGCTGGTGACCGACGAGGGAATCTCCACACTGGCAAGGCTGCTGCACCCAGAAAACGCCCCACCCCCAATGCTTTTAAGCTGAGAGCCAGACTGGAAGGTCACGCTGGCAAGGCTGCTGCACCCCCTAAACATATACTCCCTAATGATTTCAAGCTGAGAGCCTGCCTGGAAGGTCACGCTGGCAAGGCCGCTGCACCCATCAAACACCCTATCCCCTATGCTGGTGACCGACGAGGGAATCTCCACGCTGGCAAGGCTACTGCACCCACTAAACACATACTCCCCAATGCTTGCAAGCTGCGACCCCTCCGCAAAG
>JAGARR010000009.1 GCA_017622135.1 Spirochaetaceae bacterium | reverse complement strand
GAACACAGAACACAGAACACAGAACACAGAACACAGAACACAGAACACAGAACACAGAACACAGAACACAGAACACAGAACACAGAACACGGCATACAGCATAGTAGAATTTACAGCGTAAATTTCCTTTCCCATACAAGCGAGGCCGCAGGCGGAATTTCCGTCTGCGGCCTCGCTGCGTTTAAATCATTTTTTCCCAGTCATCATCCCGGCAGCGTGCCGGGTGGAAATAAAATTCGTAAAAGGAGTTTTTTATGAAGAAGCAAAGTAAGGATCTTGTGCTGGCAGGAGTGGTTCTGCTGGCAGTCACCGGCCTGCTGGTTTTGGCTGGCTGCAAGAACGACTCGGTGAGCGAATCGGCTAGTGGAGCAGGAACCCGGCTGACCGAGGAGATGTTCACACTGGACACCAGCACCGTCTCCTATCATGGTTCCGCCCATACCAAGAGTATCGTGGGCAGGAATGGCACCACCACGCTGGTGGAGAGGAAGGACTATGAGGTGGCCTACGAGGACAACACCGAAGTGGGCACCGCTACCATCACCATCACCGGTCTGGGCAGCTACTCCGGCCAGCTGACCTACACCTTTGAGATCGAGCCGGCGGTCCGCAACTTCTATGCCGCACCCAGTCAGAACACCATGCACATCACCGGCAGTGATACCGTCTCGTTGTATTATGACAATGCTGCCGGTGAAAACCCTACTTACGACTATATCTCGCTGAACCCAGAGATTGTCCAGATTACCAGTGAAGGGGCAATCCGGCCGGTGAGCGTGGGCGAAGCCATCATCTATGTCACCGCCAACGCCACTCGCAACTATAAGGAGCACGTCCTGGAAGTCCCCCTGCGCGTCACCGATCTGAAGCACCAGACCATCGACTTTGAGGATCCCAGAGACATCATCACCAAAACTTGCGGTGATGCCCCCTTTGACAATCCCGCCGTCACCTCCGAGGATGGGGGCGTGGTGTACTACTACAGTAGCGATGAAACAGTGGCCAGAGTGGATAGTACGGGAAGGGTGACCATCTTACAGTTAATAAAGCCGGGCACTGCCATCATCTATGCCGAGGTCTCCGAGGTCCCCGGTCAGTGGGCACCCACCCGCACCCACTACACCCTGGTGGTGGAAAAGGCCTGCCCTCCCCCCTCTCTTATGGGGGGATACGCAGATGATATCAGTGAGCTATAACAACACCACGCCCCAAAGGGTGGAGCTGGACGGGCTATGGTTCCTCCCCCTAGACTGTCCGCTCTGGCTGTGGTATACTCATTCTTCAAAAGAATCTAACTTCTTCACATTAAATCTGTTTGAAGGGTGACGGTTTCCTGCTTGGGGAACCGGTTTGTTTTTTTCCGGGAGGTTTTGGTATGAAGGCATGGTTGTGGGTTGGTGTGTTTGCCTGTCTGATGGTTTTGCTGGCGGGGAGCCTTGTTTCCTGCGGTTCGGGAGGGAAGCCTGAGGTGGAGCAGCCCATGGATCAGGAGGGTCTTTTTGTGATGGACTTTCAGCCGGCGGGACAGCTGCCCACGGCGGTGAAGTATCCTGCCATCTACGTGCAGTTTTCCAAGCCGGTGGTGCCAGTGGCCAAGCTGGGGCAGCCGTCGAACACCTCCGATCTGATGAAGATTGACCCACCGCTGGAAGGGGTGTTCCGCTGGTATGGCACCAGTCTCCTGAGCTTTGATGCCAGCGAAGGGGTGATTCCCCAGCGGGAGTACACTGTCACCCTTTCCGACGATATTGTTTCTGTGGACGGCAGCCCCATCACCGGTCAGCGCATCTTCACCTTCCGCACGGAGCCCCTGAAGCTGGTGAGCATAACTCCCGGCTACAAGGCTGCCCTGGATGGATTCTGGGTGAACAGCAACGACCTGCCGGTGGAGGATGCCCGCTCCCTAGCCCTGTATTTTTCCTATCCGGTGGAGACCAAGGAAATCGCCAAATACCTTGAGATTGTGGATGGCAAGGGCAAGTCCTACCAGTTTGACATCAGCCACCCGGACAAGAAGAATCTGAATCTGGTGGAGCTTTTTTTGAAGGAGACACCGCCGGACAACACGACCATGACGGTGGTGCTCAAGGCCGGCGCCCGCTCTGACTCAGACTCCATCGGCACGGTGGAGGAGGATCGGAGCCACAGCTACCACACCCTGCGCCCCTTTCAGCTGCAGAACGTGTACCAGAACAGCTACAGCCGTGGCACCGAGTCTCATCCTGTGGTCCTCCAGTTTTCCCATCAGCTTGCAGAGGACCTGGACACGGCGGCCATTGCGGCGGCTGTCACTGCGGTGAAGACAGATTCCTCTGGTAAGGAGGATGAGGGCATCCCCATGACGGTGACGGCTGAAAACATCAGCATTTCCGGCAACCAGCTGCGGATCCATGGCCTGCCGGTGACCTATGAGGAAACCTATACAATAGAAGTGGCCGCTGCAGTCATCAAGGATGTGTACGGCCGCCTGTACAATGAGGCTATCGGGCCGGAGACCATTACGGTGCCTCCTGCGGGAAGCTTTGCCCAGTTCAAGGATTACGGCTTTGTGATGCTGGAATCCAAGTTTCCGCCCAAGCTTGTCTTTGCCTACCAGAACATCCTGCCCAAGTCCAGCTATGTGGTGGAGGCGCTGGCGGGCAAGCAGTGGCGGCAGGTGCAGAAGGTGGAGCTGACAGAGGCCGACATTCCCCGGAACCAGCAGGTGGTGCAGGAGGTGGATTTGATTCCCGCCCTGAAGGATGGAGTGGGTGCCGTCCGGTTCCAGGCGGACATGAACTACCAGTGGACAAACTGGCGGGGACAGAAGGAGACTTCCACCCAGACCAATGTGCAGGTAGTGCAGGTCACTGACCTGGGACTGACCGTCCGCTACGGCTTTAACCGTGCTGTGGTACTGGTGAGCCAGCTTTCCACCGGGAAGCCAGTGGAAGGGGCCAGAATCAGCCTGTACACCTCGGACAAATATCTTGATAACAGCGACATTCTCACCAATCTTGGAAAGTCCCATGCCAGCGGAACCACCGACAAGCATGGATTCGCCGTGCTGAATCTCAGCAATGATACCATCACCAGTGCTGCCCACCAGGTGTTCATCGGAGCGGAGCTGGGTGGAGAGCGTGCCGTCTTTGCCCCCAATGGCAACGCCCTGTGGGGACATGGTGCGGTGCGGGAGCCTCAAAGTGCCCAGGACACCCAGATGGTGACCTACCTGTTTACCGACCGGGGCCTCTACAAGCCTGGGGAGCGGGTGACGGTGCGGGGCATTGACCGCAATCTGACCCTGGGAGAATACGACGCATATGTTGGCCCTGCCACCTTGACTCTGAGGGAAAACCGTTGGCGCTCAGAGCCCATCGAGACCAGGAAGCTTGATGTTTCCCCGTTCGGTGGCTTCTGGGCTTCCTTCGACCTGAAGGAGGAGCTGACCCCCGGAACCTACGTGCTGAGCTACCAGCGGAATCTGCCCAATGGCAGCTCCATCTCAAAGGATCTGACCTTTACAGTGGCTTTCTTCGAGCGGCTTCGGTTTGAGTCCTCGGTGACGATTCCTGCCATGACCTATTTCAGCGGCGACCGTCTTTCTGCGGAGCTTTCTGCCTCCTACCTTGGTGGTGGCAGTCTGGCGGGGTCAGTCTGGCGGGGGGACTGGTATCGGGAGCCCACTTATTTTGCGGCGGAGGGCAAGGACTACGAGGGCTACCGCTTTGGCCCCATAGAGGGCTATGACGGTCGCTCCGCAATGGGTACCGAGAAGGGACAACTGGATGCCAGTGGAGCCGCTTCCACCGCCCAGTTCTCTGGGGATGAGAAGATTGCCGGCCGTCCCTACATCTACCGGGTGGAGACCACCGTCACGGATTCTGGCGGACAGGCCATTTCTGCCAATAGCAGCGCCGTCGTTCATCCGGCAAGCTTCTACATCGGCCTCTCTCAGCCCAAGGACGTGAAGGGCTTTCCCAAGAAGGAGGTTCCCCTCACCTTTGACTTTGCCTTGGTGACGCCGGAAAGCCAGCTGGCCGCAGACAGTCTGCTGCCGGTGGCAGCAGAGAGCCGTGTCGTTTCCGTGGAGCTGCTGCGGGAGGACTGGAAGCAGGTGCGGCAGATGGGAGTCAGCGGCAGGCTCATCACCCGCTCCTTCAAGGAGATGGTGGAAGAATATTCTGGTACGGAAAGGTTGACCCAGACTGGCTCCATCACCGTAACGCCACCAAAGGGCGGCGCCTACCTGTTGCGTCTGGTGAGCCAGGACAGCCGTGGCCGCAAGGTCATTACGGAGCGCAGCTTCTACGTCAGCGGCTCGGACTGGAGCTACTACTACAGCGAGGGCTCCCAGCAAATCAACATGATTCCCGACAAGGAGCTGTACCAGGTGGAGGATACCGCCCAGATTATGGTACAGAGTCCGCTGCCTGCAGGAACATACCTGATGACGGTGGAGCGGGAGGGCATCTTCTCCCAGGAGGTTATCACGCTGGAGGAGCCCACCACGGTGCTGGAGGTTCCCATCACCGACCGCTATCTGCCGGTGGTCTACGTAACCCTGTCCTCCTATTCGGTGCGGACTGGGGAGCCCCAGCATGACTTCACCTCCGTGGACATGGACAAGCCCAAGGGATATTTTGGGGCAACCGCCCTCCACGTGAGTCCCAAGGCCAGGGAATTCAAGGTGGAGATTCAGATGGACAAGACCCTGTATCGGCCTGGGGAAGAGGCGACGGTGACGCTGAAGGCAACTTCTCAGGATGGCCAGCCCCTGGCGGGAGCGGAGCTGATCCTGCTGGCGGTGGACCGTGGTGTTATCGACCTCATCAACTACCACGTGCCGGATCCGTTGGAGCATTTCTATAGAGAAAGCCTCTTCTTCAGCGGTGTGGTGGGAGGTGATTCCCGTTCCCTGCTGATTGACCCTGTGACCTACCAGGTGCAGAATCTCTATGGTGGCGATGAGGCCATGGAGAAGGGGATGGCAGAGTCTACCGCCGACATGATGCGGGCCATGAATGCAGCTGCTGGAGGGGCGGAGCAGGTTCGCAGCAACTTTGACCCCACCGCCGTCTTTGCACCTGAATTGGTGACGGGAGCCGACGGGACGGTGACCCACCGCTTCACCCTGCCGGACAGTCTGACGGAGTATCGGGTGACTGCGGTGGGTGTGCTGGGAACAAGCCACTTTGCCCTGGAGGAGGGCAGTCTTTCTGTCAATAATCCCCTAAGCGTGCGGGATGTGCTGCCACGTCGCCTGCGGGAAAACGATGTGTCCGATATCGGCGTGGTGGTGTCCAATCTGGACGGCCAGAGCCATGAGGTTACCGTTTCCATGGAGCTGATACGGGGACTGGAGGCGGCGGGACTTCCTGCCCAGGTGGGGGGAATACGCCGTCAGCAGGGACAGGCCAAGCTGGTGGGAGCCGCCTCCCAGAGGGTGACGGTTCCCGCTGGTAAGACCATGCCCATCCTCTTCGATATGCAGGCGATGGGAGCGGGCTTTGTCAGCGTGGTGTTTACGGTGGACTCACCGGTCCTGAAGGAAAAGCTTGTGAAGACGCTGGAGATTGACCGGCCCTACATCTACGAGACGGTCACCACCGTGGGAGAGGTTTCTTCCGGCAGTGTGGAAAAGAAGGAGGAGGCTTCTGTCCGTGAGGCTGTCATCCTGCCTGCGGGTCTTTCCGGGGAAAACAGCGGCGGCCTTTCGGTGGTGCTGGACCCCACTCGGCTGGGAACCTTGACGGAGGCCATCACCTATGTGTTCCGCTATCCCTACGGCTGCCTGGAGCAGCGGGCCTCCGCCATGCTGCCCTTGGTCTATTTTGGCGACTACATAGATGTGTTCGGTCTGGAAAGCGAGGTGGACAATCCCCACAAGGTGGTGGAGACGGAGATTACCGACTGGGCTACCCTGCAGAAGTCAGACGGAGGCTTCCCTTATTGGCGGAGCAATTCCTCCTCCTCCTTGCCAGCTACCCTGCGGGTGGCGGAGCTTTTGGCGGCTGCCCGTCAGCATAAGATAAAGCTCCCCAAGGGAATCGATTTGGTCAAGCTGGGGCGTTTCATCAGGACAGAGGCTGCCTCCACTTGGTACCAGAACAATGGCTACGTTCAAGCCTACAGTCTCTTTGTGCTGGCCAAGTTGGGAGAGTCCGTGGCAGACTCGGACATTGACCGGGTGCTGGCTATGGAGAATCTGGGCTTTGCGGAAAAGGCCATGTGCGGCATCCTGTATCTGGACAATGGCAACGAGCTAAAGGCTAGGGAGGTGGAGGCCGATGTTCGTCGTCATGCCAGACCTACGGTGCGAGGCGTGGACATTACCGAGGGTGGCTCCAGTGGCTGGATGTACTTTAACGACGAGTCCGAGCGGAATGCCCTGTTGCTGCAGTTTTTCACTAAGCTGGATTATGCTGATGACATGAACGGCAGGCTGCTGTTCAACCTGCTGGAAATCCAGCGGGCGGGCAACGGCTACTGGAAGAACACTGCCAGCACCGCTCGTGTCCTTGAGGCAATTGCAGTTTATATAGAAGAAAACAATCTGGAGAATCTGAACCTTGAGGGGCAGATTGCCCTTGGTGGAAAACCCTTGGTGGAAGGAAAATTCAAGGGAGCTGGTGCAAAACCGGTGGAAAAGTCCCTGACCTTTGACCAGCTGCAGGGAATGGACCTGGACTTTGGCAAGGAGCTTCCTTTGGAGGTAACCAAGGATGGCCGTGGAACTATGTTCTACACCCTGTCCATGAAGTACGCGCTGCCCATGGAGGAGCAGACTGCTCGGGACGAGGGACTGAGCCTCTACGTGGAGATTACCGACACTGAGACAGGTCAGGTGGTGACCGACAACAAACTGAAGGCGGGTACCATCTACAAGGCCACCGTCACCCTGTCCACCACCAAGAACAGGACCTTTGTAGCTCTGCGTGTTCCCATTCCATCGGGAGCCGAGGTGCTGAACGCTGCCTTTGTCACCATGCCCCAGCTGGCTGGAACGGCTACTGACGGCGAGGAGGAGGCTGAGCCTGAGCGGGATGCCTGGGGCAACTACCAATTCGGTCCTGGCTACAACTTTGGCCTTTCCAGCCGGGTAATCTACGACAACGAGGTGCAGTACTTCTGGGATGCCTTCCGCCGTGGTCGTCAGCAGGTGGAATTCTTGTTCCGGCCTGTTCGCTCTGGTGCCTTTACGGTACCCTCCGCCCAGGCAGAGTGCATGTATGAGCCAGAAATTTTTGGCCGCACTCAGGGAGCGGTGGTTGTCATTCAGGAATAAGGGGTGGCGAAGTGGTCTGGTGCTGGTGGCGGTGACGGCCGTCTTGCTGGCACTGGGCTGCTGCCTACTGGCCCTGCTGCCTTGGCCGGAGCTGGACTCCTTCCTTGGGCGGCCCTATAGTACCCGCCTCTACGACAGGAATGGCCAGCTTTTGCAGGTGTCTCCGCTGGAGGATGGTCTGCGTCGAGAGTGGTATGACCTGGATCAGCTGCCGCCCCGTGTGGTGGAGGTTTTTCTGGCCGCCGAAGACCAGCGTTTTTACCAGCACCGTGGGGTGGATTTTGTGGCGGTGGTACGGGCGGCGGTGCAGAACCTACAGGAAGGGAGGCGGGTGAGTGGAGCCTCTACCATAACCATGCAGCTGGTGCGGCTGGTGGAGCCTCGTGGGGGCGGAGGAGTTTCCCTGTGGACAAAGCTGTTGGAGGCACTGGCGGCGGTGCGGCTGGAGCTGCGTCTTTCCAAGGAAGAGATTCTGGAGCTGTATCTGAACAACCTTCCCTTCGGCTTTCAGGCGGAGGGAGTCGGTTCTGCCGCCCGCACCTATTTTGGCTGCACACCGCAGCAGCTTTCTGACTCCCAAATTCATGCCCTGGCGGTGATTCCCCGCCGACCTGCTACCTACAATCCCTTCAATCCAGATGCCTCCTTCCAAGCCGCCCTGCAGATTGGCCGGGTTACGGGCTTTGACTCCACACTGGAGCAGTGGCGGGACTCCCTTCATCAGCAGGAGCCCTATCGCTATCCCAACCGGCTTCCCCATTTCTGCCGCTACGTCCAGAATCTGTATTCAGCTGGCAGGATTCCGCCGGAGCTGCATCTTTCCGTGGACGCAGCCTTAACAGAAAAGGTGGAGGGGCTGGTGAGCACTCGTCTGGCTGAATTCCAGCAATTCCGCTTGAAGCATGGCGCCGTCCTGGCCATGGACAATGTGACGGGGGAAATCATTTGCTGGTCTGGAGGCGATTTCTGGAATCAGGAGGCGGGACAGGTGGACGGCGTGCTGGTTCGCAATCAGAGTGGCAGCACCATGAAGCCCTTTATCTATGCCATGGCTCTGGAGGCTGGCGTTGCTCCCTCCACTGTGTTGGCTGACATTCCCATGGATTTTGGTCAGGGAGAAGCCTATGTGCCGCTGAATTTTAACAATCGGTTTAATGGTCCGGTGCTTTTCCGCACGGCCTTGGCCTCCAGCCTCAATATTCCCGCCGTCTACTTGCTGCACCAGCTGGGCGAGGAAAACTATCTTTCTGTCATGGAGCGGCTGGGGGTGGAATCTCTGGCAGGATTGCAGGACTATGGCCTTTCTCTGGCACTGGGAAGTGGTGAGCTGACCCTGCTGGAGCTGGTGCGTGCCTTCAGCGTGTTTCCCCGAGGCGGTCGCTCCGCCCACACCACCCACCTGCGGGATGGCCTGGAGGGAGCGAATGCCCTGCTGGAAGGAGCGCGGGTTTTCCAGCAGGACACCGCGGCCATCATCTGTGACATGCTCAGCGACAGGAGAGCCAGGGCTTTGGGATTCGGCTTTACCCAGGTTTTCAACACGGAATATCCGGCAATCTTCAAGACCGGCACCTCCAACCAGTTCCAGAACATCGTGGCTTTGGGGGCAACCTCCCGCTATACGGTGGGCGTGTGGATGGGCAATTATTCCGGGGAGACCGTGGTGAGTCAGACGGGAAGCGGTGTGCCGGCCACGGTGGCACGCTATCTGCTGGATGAGCTTTCCGCTGCAAATCCTTCCTTTATCGAGGATTTTCCTGAGCCAAAGCAATTTCAGAAGGTGCCGGTGTGCAGTCTTTCGGGGATGGGGATGACAGAATTTTGTCCCTCGGTGACGGAGGAGTATGTGTCGGTGGCTGTCGCCGCCCAGACTGGTCTGGATGGGAAGGGGCTGGAAAGGTGCAGCTGGCACTATTCCGCTGAGGATTTGTTTTCTGGCCGTGGAACGAGTTCTTTCAAGGTGACATCGGTTCGGTATCCCCAGGAGTATCAGCGGTGGCTGCAAGGTCAGGTGACTCCCAGCCAGTTTTTCCCGACGGCCCGGCTGTTCATCTTGTATCCCCAGCCAGGAGCAGTCTTTTTGTACGATACGTCAATTCCATCGAGTGCCCAGAAAATTCGTATTGATGCAACGGGCAGTGGCAACCAGGCGGAGCTTTTTGTCAACGGCAGGTCTGCTGGTGTCAGTACTTCACCCTTTAGCTGGTTTGTGCCGCTGGAACCGGGAACCATGCAGCTGAAGGTGGTGCTGGAGGATGGCCAGCAGGTGAGTCAGGAGGTTTACGTGCGGTAGGGGCACGGGGATGGATGGTGTCACAGGTCTTTGCAGGTGACGTGAGCTATCGAAAAAAAAGTAAGCTGGCTGGATAACATGAGCTACCCAGCCAGTTTTTTTCTATCGGTTTTCCGGCTCCAAGAACACCACCACGTAGTTGCTGGGATCCAGGTAGGTCTGGGCCAGCTGGCGGAGGCGTTCCGGGGTGACCAGGCTGGGAATGGTCTCAGTGTCGGCAATGGTAGTGGTGGGAAAGCCCCGTAATGCGGCGGATCCTGCCATCCGTGCCCAGTAGGAGTTGTTTTTCAGGGCAGTCTCCTTGGAGCGGCGGTAGGATTCCTGTAGCTTGGTGACGTAGGAATCCCCAACCAGTTCCGTTCTCAGACGCTCAATCTCTTCCAGAATAGTGTCCGTAAGCTCCTGTTCCCTGCCTGGCTGGCAGCCGAACCAGATTTCCACGGAAAACTGTCGCTGGGGCACAAGAGTCATGGAGGCGTTTACCGACACGCCATAGGTGCCGCTCTTGTCCTCCCGAACGACCTCCCGCAGTTTGATGTCTAGCAGGTTCTGGAGCATGGACAGCAGCTCTGAGTCCTGGTAGGCGGTGGCTGCGTCAACAGCTGGCAACTGGCCGCCAAAGGCGATGAAAACTTGACTCTGCTCCTCCAAGCCCTTGTGGACGGTGGAACGCTTGATTCCCGTGGGGAAGTCAGGCTCCCGCCAGATAGGTTGCTCCTGGGAATTGGTGGCAGGCAGCGTTGCCAGATAGGTAGCAGCCAGCTCCAGAACAGCTTTTGGATCAAAGTCCCCGGTGAAGATAAAGGTGAAGTCGGCGGCATCGGCAAAGCGCTGGCGGAACACCTGTTCGGCCTGTTTTCTGTCCAGCTTTTCCACATATTCTGGTGTGAGGGGTGCCTTTCTGATGGTGTTTCCATAGAGGACTCTGTTTATTTCGTCCACAAACACGTCGTCTGGGGTGGAGCCATGGCCCTGTGCCTGCTGGTTCACCGACTTCATGAGGTTTGTCCATGCTGCATCGGTAAAGTCAGGCGCAGTGAACTGGAGGTAAATCAACTGCATCAGTGTCTCCAGGTCGTTGGTGCTGGCCTCCCCGGAAAGCTGCTCGGAGTAGTCTCCCAGATAGGTGTACAGGGACACGTTCTTGCCGGCCAGCATCTTCTGGAGCTGGGGCGGAGTGAAGCCGTTCAGTCCGGACAGGTCGTTGTAGGCGGTGGCCATTGTTCCCGAGGGATACTCCTTGTCGGAAACCAGGGAGAGTCCGCCGTTGCTCACAGCCATGAAGAGCACCTGGTTGTGCTTGAAGTCGGTCTTGTTCAACAGAAGCTTTGCGCCGTTGGACAGCCTATAGGACTTGATGTCCGTTCCGGGCAAGGTTCCCTCCGCCGTGACGCTGCCCTCAGGACTTGGCTCCTCCATCAAGCTACTGTCAAGGTTTTCTTCGGTGTAGGGCTCCAGGGGCTGGGCTGGCGTGAAGTTCTGCCATTCCACAAAGAGCTCCTGATCTGTGGGGAAATCTTGGGCATTCTGGGGAACCACCGCAAAGAGCAGGGTTCCCAGTCCCTTGAACCAGTGGGCTGCCACCTGGTTCACCTCCTGCAGGGTGATGGTAGGCAGAATTTCCTGGTAGAGGCGGTACATCTCATCGATGGAAATTACGGTGTCGCCAGTGGTGATGGAGGATACGATGTCCGAGGCAATGGAGCTGGAATTGATTTTGTCCCGATTCTTCCAGGTCTGCTCCATGGCCGTCATGAGATTCTTGCGGGTTCGGTCCACCTCGCTTTGCAGCACGCCGAATTCCTTGAACCGCAGGAATTCTTCCATCATGGTGGTGAAGCCCTGCTGGAATTCTCCGTTGCGGGGAATGAGCCCCAGCAGGTGGAAGGCGGTGGTGTGGGTGATGTGTTGGTTAGCAATGGCCGCATCAAGCCAGGGTGCGTCGGCGGACTGGCTCAGCTCAGAGAACCGCAGGTTCAGGATGGAGCTTGCCATACGGGTGACAATGCTTTCCCGCAGTTGGGCCACGGTGGTGACCGGCTGGGTTTCCACCTGCTCCATAATCTGGACTAGCTGGTAGGTCTGTTCCGGGTCACGGAGCACCAGCAATGCAGGCTCTGTCTGGGGGGTGACCGTGTAGGTTTCCGGCACAAGGGAAGCGTCCGAGGCGGGAATGTCACCCATCACCTCTTGAATCAGGGTTTCGATGCGGTCAGGCTCCATGTCACCCACTACCACCACGGACATGAGTTCTGGGCGGTACCATTTTTCGTAGAAATCCACCACCCGCTGGCGGCTCACATTCTGAATCACGTCCATCTTACCGATGGGAAGTCGCTGGGCATAGCGGGAATCCTTCAGCAGGAAGGGAATCTGGGCGTCATTGATGCGCCCGTTAAGGCCACGTCCCAGCCGCCATTCCTCCACCACAACTCCCCGCTCCTTGTCCAGCTGGTCCTGGTCCAGATTCAGTCCGCAGGC
Organism: Spirochaetaceae bacterium; assembly: GCA_017622135.1. Taxonomy (GTDB): domain Bacteria; phylum Spirochaetota; class Spirochaetia; order Treponematales; family Treponemataceae; genus Treponema_F. Next base: position 3,224 of record JAGARR010000009.1, on the reverse strand, counting down.
CCAGTCATGGAGCACCAGCAGTCCCGTGTCCAGCATGGTGGGGTCGTCGGCGGGTACCTCCAGCATGTAGACGGTCTCGTCAAAGCTGGTGTAGGCGTTCACGTCGGCACCGAAATTCATGCCGATGGTTTCAAAGTAGTCAATCAATTCATTGGGAGCAAAATTCTCCGAGCCATTGAAGGCCAGATGCTCCAGAAGGTGGGCTACACCCTGCTGGTCATCCTCCTCCATATTGGAGCCAGCCCGAATCACCAGCCGCAGCATGATTCTGTTGGCTGGCTCCGTGTTCCGCTGGATGAAGTAGCTCATGCCGTTGTCCAGCGTGCCGGAGACAATGGCCGGATCCCTGGTCAGTTCCTGGTTGCCCGCCTTGCTGGAGGCGCAGCTGGTGACGGTGAGACCTGCCGCAATCAGGGTGACGGTCAGCAGGAACAGTGCAATGGGGGTGGAAGACTTTTTTCTGGCTCCCGATCCTGTGTGTGTCATAAAAACTCCTCGTGATGGCGCAAAAAATGACTTGTTCGCCTTTATTTATATATAATAGTGAAAAAGGAAGGTAGTTTCCATGGGGAGTGTGAAACCTTTCTGGCCCCCCATTGGCTTGATGGTTAATTTCATGTAATATAGATGTTTCCACAATATGTTTCTACGGAGTTTGTATGTCGGTTGTTGAAGGTATCTTGCTTGGCTTGCTGCAGGGTGTGGCTGAATTCCTGCCCATTTCCAGCTCGGGGCATCTTGCCCTGGTCCAGGAATTGTTTGATCTGGATGATGTTCCACTACTGTTCGATATCATGCTGCATCTGGCCACCTTGGGGGCCGTTCTGCTGTTTTTCCGTCGGAAGATTTGGTCCTTGTTGAAGGTGGCTGGACGGTGGCTTGCTCGCCGTTCCTTGCCGGAGGATAAGGCTGACGTGCGGACCATTGTGGCCCTGCTGCTGGGAACGACTGTGACTGGTGTGTTCGGCATTGTCCTGTCGGACTTGGTGGAGGATTACTCCGAGAAGCTAATCTGTGTGGGCTTTTTTATCACCGCTGGCCTGCTGATTTTCTCTGATGCAGTGGAGGAGCGGCGACGGAAGAAATTGTTGGAATCTGGTTCCGACGGATTGGTAACCACAAGGACTGGTGTACGTCCCCTGCAGGGACTGGGAATCGGACTGGCCCAAGGAATTGGTGTGTTGCCGGGCATCTCCCGTTCAGGAAGCACCATTGCCGGAGCCCTGCTCTGTGGTGTTGATCGTGAGCAGGCCGGAGAGTTCTCCTTCCTCCTTTCCATTCCCGCTATTCTGGGAGCCTTTGTGCTGGAGCTGGATGATTTGGATGCGATTGGTGATTCGGTGGGTGTTGCTCCGGTGGTGGCCGGTTGTGTGGCGGCCTTTGTGGCGGGAATCTTTGCCCTGTCAGTGCTGATGAAGATTGTCCGCAAGGGCAAGCTGGAGTGGTTCGCCCTCTACCTGATTCCTGCGGGTATCCTAGGCTTGGTGTTCCTGTAAGATACCAACACCTTCTCCGCTTTTCATCAGTTCCTGCACCGTTTCCAGCGGGAGATTGGTGCAGCGGGCTACCATTTGTGGAGCTAGGCCTTCAGCTAGGAAGTTCTTAGCCGTCTCCAGCCCGGTGCCCCGTTGGCCTTGTCCTGGGCGGTGTGCGGGGCGTGGTCTGTGGAGATGCAGTCTGCCGTGCCGTCCAACAAGGCAGCGATGACCGCCTGTCGGTCTTGCTCGCTCCGGAGGGGAGGATTGACGATGTGCTTTAGGGCCAGGTCTCCTGCCGCCACGCTGAGGCCCAGGTGGTGTGGTGTCACCTCGCTGGTGACGGCCCAGCCCTTGGCCTTTGCGGTACGGATGGCGGCCATTGCTCCTGTAGTGCTGACATGGGAGATGTGGACGTGGCAGCCGGACTGATGGGTCAAGTCAATGTTCCGCTGGGTGGCAATGTCCTCTGCCAGTGACAGCATCCGGTTGGCCTCCTCTAGACTGGAGAGTGCCCGGCAGATATCCTCGTTGGGTGCAACGGTAGGGATTGCACCCGGCGCATTTTCCTCCAGCGGCAGCTGTTGGGCGAAGATGTCGGTGGCAATCTTCCGCAGGGGGCGGGCCGCCGCCGCCAGGCTCATGTCCTCGCTGTGGTAGGCAACCGTGATGTTCCGCTGACCGCACTTGACCATGGAGTCCAGCATCATGGCGACAGACTCCACGTCCTTGCCGTCCTCCGTGGCCATGGCAACCTGGGCGGCCCTGGGTGGAGTGCCCGGCTGGAAGACAGGCAGCTGGGAAAGGTGACTATTGTCGGTGCCGGAAAAATCTTTGGTGAGGGTGATAGTCTGAATCACGTCGGCAACACCCAGCTGGTGGGCGTCGTTGCAGACCTGGGCCACCAGCTCAGGGGATGAAATTACCGGGGCGGTGTTGGGCATCAGCACCAGGGTTCCGAAGCCACCAGCCGCCGCCGCTGCCAGCTCCTCCTTCTGGCCCTGTCCCGGATAGCGGAAGTGGGCGTGGAGGTCGATGAAGGCTGGCTGGAGCACCTTGCCCTGGCAGTCCATGTAGTCAATCTCGGCAGCGGGCAGAAGGTTTTTTGCCACGTCTGTGGCCTCCTGCAGAGAAAATTCCCCCAAGGCGACGGTTTTGATTCGATTCCCCTCCACCAAAAGCATACCGGGTGAATCAGTGGTGGCATCCACCAGCCGCGCATTGTAAAAGCAAAGAAATGTTTCGGTCATCTTTTCCTCCTGCATAGTAGTACTACCGTTTCTGAATCAGTTCAAGTACTGTCTCTAGGGGCAAGTCCGTGCAGCTGTGCACCACGGGACTTGGATGCAGTGTCTAGTCTATGAGCTGCTGGATAATCTCCAGAGAGAGACCGGCGCCTTGGGCAACCTGTTCTGGAGCAAGCCCCATAGAAAGAAAACTCCTGGCCGTCTCCAGCGCCTTCTCGTAGGCTCCACGCTCAATGCCAACGGAAATACCTTCTTCACGCCCACGCTCCAGCCCGATGGAGATGCCCTCCTCCCGACCCTCCTCCCGACCTGTGGCACGTCCCCGTTCCAGACCCACGAAAAGCCCATCCTCGTAGGACTCCTCCTTCAGTACTGCCATGTCGGTGGCGTAGTCGTATTCAGTCATCAGGATGCTCAAAACCTCACCTCCCTTCCGTTCAAGATAGTCACGCAAGATGTTGCGGCGCACTGCCTCCTGGATGGCCCACTTGAGCGGATGCTT
>JAGARR010000008.1 GCA_017622135.1 Spirochaetaceae bacterium | reverse complement strand
TGGTGGCGGCGCTGCTGCTGGCGGTGTCCTGCGGCAACATGCTGGAGGCCCCCAAGGCGGAGGGCGTGGAAGGCGGAATGGGACGGCTTTCCGTCAGCATGGGGGACGGCAGGGCCGTGTTCCCGGAGGAACTGGAATTTGAAGCAGACAAGGAGCTGACCTTCACCCTCAGCGGAAGCCTTGACGGGGGAGAGGGCAAGGAAATCCGCAGCTGGTCTGCCGAGGGAGACAAGACCGCCCACCAGGTGATGGTAGCGGACACCAGCCTCACGGTGGAGGCCGGGCAGTGGAGCTTCACGCTTCAGGCGAAGCGGGGCGGCACGGTGGTGGCCACCGCCAGCAAGGATCTGGAGGTGAGGGGCGGCACCACGAACAGGCTGAGCTTCGGCACCATGGCCTACAGCAACGAGGGCACCGGCACCGTGACGGTCACCATCTCTTGGAACGAGGTTGAGCGGGTCACCAGCGTGGTGGCGGGACTCTACAATGCCAGTGATGACACCATGGTGGAGAACACCCAGCAGACCTTGACCCCTGCGGAATCCAAGGTGACATACAAGCAAAATGTTCCGGCGGGAACCTACCGGCTCAAGGCTCAGATGTACCAGGATGATGCTGTCATCGGAACCTACAGCGAGCTGGTGCGGGTGGCCGGAGGACTCTCCAGCGAGGCCGAACGGGAGCTGGGAAGCCTGAACACCCTGTACACCGTCACGTTGGACTTTGGAGGCCAGGGGGAGCTGAGCACAGGTTCGTCCTTCCCGGAGACCTACAACCGCTCCCAGACCGTCACCCTGCCCACAGCGGACCAGGTGGCCTCCACCACGGGGGCTGTGTTCCTCCATTGGTACGAGAAGGGTGACACTGAAAAGAAAGCGGTAACCCAGATTCCAGGTCTGGATGGGGACAAGACCTACTGCGCCTACTGGCAGGTCGCCCCCGTCGCCTTCACCCCAGCTGGCGACATCGTGACCCTTTCCACCGACACGGCAGGAGCCACCATCCACTACACCACCGACGGAACCGATCCGAAGACAAGTGAGACCAGGCAGGAAGGAAACAGTGTGTCCATAACTCAGCAGACCACCGTCAAGGCTTACGCCACCAAGGAGGAACTCAAGGAAAGCGATGTTGTCGAGAAGACCTACCTCGTGGTCACCTTCAACGCCAACGGTGACACGTTTGCCGACGGCGAAGACACCAAGACTGAGACCGTGGAGAGCGGGAATGCGGCCACCAAGCCCACCGACCCCACCAATGGTGACAAGGTTCTTGCTGGCTGGTACGAAGACAGAGATCTGACCAAGAAGTTCGACTTCTCCACCCCGGTCACAGCTGACACCACCCTGTATGCCTACTGGCAGGTCGCACCCGTCACCTTCACCCTAGCTGGCGACATCGTGACCCTTTCCACCGCCACGGTGGGAGCCACCATCCAGTACAAGCTGGATGATGGGGAATGGATGGACTACACCGTGGGAACTCCAATTTCCGTCACCACTTCCACCACCATCACCGCCAAGGCCACCAAACAGGAGCTGAATGACAGCGACGTTGCTGCTCGGACTTATTGTGTTGTCACCTTCAACGCCAACGGTGGCACGTTTGCCGACGGCAAAGACACCAAGACTGAGACCGTGGAGAGCGGGCAGAAGGCAACCAAGCCCACCGACCCCACCGACCCCACCAATGGTGACATAGTTCTTGCTGGCTGGTACACATCGGAGGACGACGGAACGACACTGGCTGCCACCGCCTACAGCTTTGACACTCCTGTAGTGGGTGACATCACGCTCTATGCCTGGTGGCTTCCCAACCCCGGCACCGTGGTAAGTAACGGCCTCACCATAGATGAAATAAAACTGGAGAAGACCAGCGAGGTGCAGGTGCTTTCTGAAGCGGTGGATTTGTCCAGCTTGGAAGTAAGCAGCTCTGAGGTGTTCATCTCCGGCAGGAGCGGGACCATCCAGCCCTTTGTGATGGGGCAGTACGAGGTGACCCAGCAACTGTATTTTGCGGTGATGGGGAAGAACCCCAGCTACTACAAAACAGGTACAGAGGATGAGGAGCCCAAAGAATGGGGATTGCCGGTGGAGGAGGTGAGCTGGTACGATGCGGTGGTGTTCTGCAACAAGCTGAGCGAGCGTATGGGGCTGGAACCGGTGTACAGCAAGGGAGGCCAGACCGACACAAGCGGATGGGGGGAAGTCCCCACCAGCAGAGATGCAGGCTGGAACGCCATCACCTGCGACTTCGCCAAGAGCGGCTACCGGCTGCCCACGGAGGCGGAGTGGGAGCTTGCCGCCCGTGGCGGTGACCCTGAGGCAGGGGCATGGGAGTACACCTACGCCGGAACCAATGAGGAGAGCACATTGAAAAACTACGCATGGTACTCCGACGAAGGCAGAGATAGCAAGACCCACGAGGTGGGGACAAAGGCAGCCAACAGCCTGGGACTGCATGACATGAGCGGGAACGTGCTTGAGTGGTGCTGGGACTGGCACGGCAGCATCGAGGCGGGCACCCCATCCGGCGGTGCGGCCTCCGGGTCCAACCGGGTCTGCCGCGGGGGTCATTGGTACAGCGGCGCTTTCGGCTGTTCGGTGTCCTACCGCTACGGCACCAACCCCAGCAACAGCTACGACGACCTTGGTTTCCGTTTGGTGCGCTCCAGTTCTAAATAAAAAAATTAAATTCCATGGGCCAAGGCCCATGGAAACAGGCAAGGTTTTGTCGTAGCCGCCGGGCCGCCAAAGCGGCCAGGGAAGGCGGCGCAGACAGAACCTTGCCTGCAAGGGGAGGGGTTCTATCGTGAACGCATCCGGCGGTGCGGCCTCCGGGTCCAACCGGGTCAACCGCGGGGGCAGTTGGAACAATAACGCCGACAACTGTACGGTGTCTAACCGCAACTATAACGACCCTAACAACCGCAACAACAACCTTGGTTTCCGGCTGGTGCGCTCAGCCAACTAAGGTTGGCTGGCTCTAGCGGAAGCTATTGTAATGGTGGCTCACGCCACCTGCGAGTCCAGTTCTAAATAAAATTTTAAAAAGCCCTACGGGCTAGAACCAAAATTACGGAACCCCAAGGCGTTGGAGTATTTTGGTTCTAAAAAATGGATTTAATTTGCAAGGATGTAAATAAAAGAGAAGGCGTTTTCACCTGTCGGGCTGCGGTCTGGCAGGTGTTTTTTTGCGGGAGCGGGTAGCAGCGAGCTTCTGCCTCCTAACTCCTAGGCACTAACCACTGCCCCTACCGCTCCTGGGCCACCCGCTTGCGGTATTTCAGGGGGGAGCAGCCCTCCTCAAGCTTGAACCGCTGGGAAAAATGGCTGATGCTGGAAAATCCCAGGGTGCAGGAAATGTCGGCAATGGAGCTGTCGGTGGACTCCAGCAGGTACTTTGACTCCTGGATCCGCCGTTTCAGCTGGTAGGCGATGGGGGGCTTTCCCACGTACCGGGAGAATTCGTGGATTAGGTGGAATTTGCTGATGCAGCTGATGCGGGCTAGGTCGTCCAGGGTGATTTTGTCCGCATAGTGGCTGTCGATGTACTCCTTGACGATGGCGCAGCCTCGGCGCATTTCCTCGGTGCTGTCAAAGGAGGCCTTCAAGTCGGTGCGGCGGGTCAAAAGCACGGCCAGCTTCAGCAGGAGGCTCTGGACCATCATCTCGTGGCCCCTTCGGTGGAGCTTCATCTCCTGGAACATCTCCGTGAACACCGGCTCCACCAGGGACACCAGCTCTCCCAGGGGAAGCACCGGGCAGTAGGAGTTGCTGCTGCTGTCCATCAGCTCCTCATGGATGGAGAAATTCCGCACTCCCAGGAAATAGTATTCCAGCGGGCTGTGGCTGGATGAAACCTCCGTGTGGAGCTTGTTGGGTGGAATCAACACCAAGTTGCCTGCAGCCACCGGATAATGCTTGTTTTCCAGAATCAGCTTGCCCTCTCCCCCCACCACCAGGGCAATTTCCATGAAGGGATGGGAGTGGAGCTGGGAATTCCAGTCGTCCTCGAATTTTGAGTGGCTGATATACTCCAGCTGGGGGCCGGAGGGGATGGGGGAGGTGGTGAATTCTTTTGCATAGCGGAAGTTGCTCATAGGATTATTATATAATATTTTGAAATAAAAGCAAGAAGATAAAAAAAGAACGCAAGATATGAGTTGCTGTCCCATTCCTGTGGGTTCATACTGTAACTACACCGTAAACTGATGTAAATGTAAACGTATTCGATGCACTGATGGTAAGTGTATTTGTCTTAAGGAGGTCTTTATGAAACGTTGCGCCGTTGTAGCAGGTGCACTGCTTTTGGTTGCCGCCACAGTATTTGCTGGTGGTAGCAAGGATTCTGGCAAGCAGGTGCTGAAGGTAGCCGGTTTGAAGGGTGCCTACGGTGATGTATATTGGCAGGAAATCAAGAAGGGATTTGAGGCTGCAAACCCCGGCGTTGAGGTTCAGCTGACCATCGAGGCTCAGGTTGAAAAGACCATCAACCCCCAGATTATGGCTGGAGCCGGCCCTGATGTCCTGTATTTGGCAACTGGTCGCCAGGACCAGCTGACCGAGATGATGATTTCCAGCAAGGCCATCCGTGACCTGACTGGTCTTCTGGAAAAGAACGTGTACAACGAGAACGTGAAGCTCAAGGATCGTATCCTTCCTTCCATCATGGGCAACGGTGTGACAAATCCCTATGCCGGCGATGCCACCCACTACATGCTGCCCCTGTTCTTCTCCAGCAATGGTCTGTTCTTCAATGCCGACCTGTTCTATGACAATGACGGCGACGGAAAGATGGGTGCCAAGAAGAACGGCAAGTACGAGATGCCCACCACCTGGGATGAATTCCTGGCCCTTGGTGAAATGTTGAACGCAGAGCGAGCCTCCAACCCCAACACTCCCTACCTGTTCACCTATCCCACCGCCGGATACCTGGACACCATGGTTCCCGCCTCCATCGCCGCCAGTGCCGGTGAGGCTGTGGTAAAGCAGGCCTTCAACTATGAGCCCGTTTGGGAGCAGGCCGCCGTCAAGGCTGTGTTCGAGAACCTGGGAAAGATTCGTCCCTACCTGCTGCCCACCACAGTTGGCAATGCCAACGGAACCGGATTCAAGGACAACCAGCAGGCTGTAATTGACGGCCGTGCCCTGTTTATGACAAACGGCGACTGGGTAAAGGGCGAGATGGCAGACACCACTCCTGCCGGATTCAACTGGGGTTCCGCTCCCTTCCTGGCCTTCTCCAAGGGTGGCGAGCGCTACGGAACAGTGAACGCCGAGCAGATTTACATCAGCAACAACACCCAGGTTCCTGAGCTGGCAGAGAAATTCATCCTCTACGTCTACAGCAAGGAAGGACTGGCCCATATTGCCAAGGGCTCCAACGGTGGATTTGTTCCTGCCAAGGGCTATGACGAGATTGCCGTTGCCAATGGCATGAATGCCGGTGCCGTTGCTGGCTACAAGGGCTACTACGATGGTTCCGCCAAGGTACTTATCGGTAGCTTTGCCGCCGCCACTGCCGAGGGTGTGGACTGGAAGCAGACCTACTGCTTCACCATGGACAGCGTGATGAACGGTTCTAAGACAACTGCCCAGTGGCTGGAGCAGCTGAAGACCGACAGCGCCAAGCTGAAGGCAGCATTGAACTAAGACTGCGGGGGCACCGTTCAGCCAACTGAAAGGAGCCCCATACAACACGGCCCTGGTACCAAGGTGGCTTGTCCTACGGGCGATTGTCCGGGAAAGCCTTGTTGCCGGGGCTTTTTTTGAACGAGGGGGTGTAAGGAAATGCGGTCAAAAACAGGAAGGACCATTGCGAGAAAACAGGATGGGGCTACCAAGCGGTTTATCGGCTTGTGTACCATTCCCACCTTTATCCTGTATCTTATCTTTGTCATCTATCCCATTTTCAACATGGTGGGGCTTTCCTTTGTGCAGTGGAACGGCCTTTTGGGAAAGAAGACCTTTTACGGACTGAAAAATTACCAGCTGCTGTTCCAAGACACCCAGTTCTGGCTTTCATTCAAGAACACCTTGATTTTAATTGTGCTGGTAACAACGGTTACCTTTGTATTGGCCCTGCTTTTTGCCAGCTTTCTTGCCAAGGGAAAGCTAAGAGGACAAACCTTCTTTCGGGTTGTGTTCTATGTTCCCAACATACTTTCCATTGTGGTTATCTCGGCCATCTTCTATATGCTGTATTCAAGTGACTACGGCATCTTGGGACCCATTCTGAAGCTGTTCGGGGTGGAATATACCGGCGTGCTGGGAGACCCCAAGCGGGTTGTCTACGCCATTGCGGTGGCCATGATTTGGCAGGCCATCGGGTACTACATGGTCATGTACATTGCGGGAATGGACTCCATTTCCGATGAGCTGTACGAGAGTGCCAGTCTGGACGGAGCCTCAAAGTTCCACCAGTTCTTCATCATCACCCTGCCCCTCACCTGGCAGGTTATTCGGGTGACCCTGACCTTCTTCATCATCAGTACCATAAACATGAGCTTCTTGTTTGTGACGGCCATGACAAACGGCGCTCCCGACGGTGCCAGCAACGTGCTCTTGGTCTACATGAGCAAGCAGCGGGCCAATGGTTCCTTTGGCTACGCCATGGCCATTGGTACTGTGCTGTTTATCTTTGCCTATGGTATTTCACTGATTGTGAACAAGCTGACGGAAAAGGATCCTTTGGACTAGGGTTCAGGTGCAGCCACACTGGAGGCCCGTCAGCCTTTCAGTGTGAGATTGCTTGCTTTGTAAATGGAGTGTAATGATGAAAATAAATTCAAAGAAACAAAGGATTCTGCGTCATGTTCGCGAGAACATTGTGGCTTATCTGATTTTGGCTATATTTACGGTGATTTTCGCCTATCCCATACTCTGGTCTGTCATCTCCTCTTTTAAAACAAGTGCGGAGATTCGCCAGAGTCCCTTTGCCCTGCCGGCAGTGCCCCAGTTTGTGAACTATGCCAACGCCTGGAACGCCGCCCACATGGGGGACTACTTCCTGAATTCTGTCTTTGTGACGGCCCTGTCCATGGCACTGCTGATTGTGCTGGTGATTCCCTGCTCCTACGTGTTGACTAGGTTCAACTTCCGGTTCAGGAATTTCCTCAGGCTGCTGATGATGGCGGGGCTTTTCATCAACGTAAACTACATCGTCTATCCGATTTACCTGATGATAAACGGGGTGAGCAAGACTCTGTTTGGTAACGGCTTGCTGCTGACGGACAATTTGGTGACGGTGGCAGTCATCAATGCGGTAACCAGCGTCCCCTTTTCCATCTACCTGCTGTCAGGCTTTTTGTCCGGCTTGCCCAAGGGCTTTGAGGAGGCTGCCCGCATTGACGGCTGCTCCAACTGGGGCATCCTGCTGAAGGTGATTGTGCCCCTGTCCATGCCCAGCATTTTGACGGTCATCCTGTTCCAGTTCTTGGCCTACTGGAACGAGTATCTGGTGGCCCAGACCTTCCTAATTTCGGATGCCAAGCGGACCCTGCCCGTGGGCTTGCTGAGCATCATGCAGGAGGCCAAGGTGGCCACTGACTATGGCCGCCTCTATGCCGGTCTGGTGATTGTGATGGTGCCGGTACTGGTGCTGTACTGCTTTGTTCAGAAGAACCTCACCAAGGGAATCTCTATGGGCGGTCTCAAGGGTTAATTTTACTGGAGGGTGGTTGCCTGGAAAAGTCTTGGGGCGGCCATCGGTTTATTTTTACTTCTATAAGGGAGAGCAAGATATTTATGGAGCGCATGAACTCACAGGAAGAGAGTCAGCGGGCAGAGGTGGCTTGCGGGGCAAGTACTGGCAGGGTGACGATTCCCACGGACTTGGACGTGGTGGACCAGACGCTGGAGGTGATGGAAAGATGGGGAGCTGATGCCCTGCGGGATTGTGACGGAACCGATTTCCCCGCCCAGCTGCAGGGTGTGGGAGCAAAGATTTATTCCACCTACTACACCACCCGAAAGGACAACCAGTGGGCCCGCGCAAACCCCGACGAGATTCAGCAGGTGTATATCATGACTCCCTTCTACTCCACAGCGGAGGGCAGTCTTTCCATTCCGCTGATGAAGGGACTGTATCCCGAGATGCTGAAGGTGAATCCAAATGACCGCCAGCGCTGGTGGGAGGTGATTGACCGCACCACTGGCCAGGTGGTTCCTCCCAGTGACTGGGACTATCGGGAGGAGGCGGGGACGGTGGTGATTCCAGCTGCCTGTCCCTTCCACCAGTATACCGTGAGCTTTTTGGCCTTCATCATGTGGGATCCCGTCCACATGTACAATGCGGTGGTGAACGGCTGGAAGGACGTGGAGCACCAGATTACCTTTGACGTGCGGCAGCCCAAGACCCGGGCCTTTACCATGGAACGGCTGCGAAAATTTATTGCAGATCATCCCTACGTGGATGTGATTCGCTACACCACCTTCTTCCACCAGTTTACCCTGCTGTTTGACGAGGCTGCCCGGGAAAAGTATGTGGACTGGTACGGCTATTCCGCCTCTGTGTCTCCCTACATTCTGGAGAGGTTCGAGCAGGAGGTGGGCTACAGGTTCCGTCCAGAATTCATCATCGACCAGGGCTACTACAACAACCAGTACCGCATTCCCTCCAAGGAATTCAAGGATTTTATGGCCTTCCAGCGGCGGGAGGTGGCAGCTCTGGCCAAGGAGATGGTGGACATTACCCACGAATGCGGCAAGGAAGCCATGATGTTCCTAGGTGACCACTGGATTGGCACCGAGCCCTTCCTGGAGGAATTCGCTTCCATCGGGGTGGATGCCATTGTGGGCAGCGTGGGCAACGGCAGCACCTTGCGGCTCATCAGCGACATTCCCGGAGTGAAATATACTGAGGGGCGCTTCCTTCCCTATTTCTTCCCGGATACCTTCCACCCCGGCGGTGACCCCGTGAAGGAGGCCAAGGTCAATTGGGTGACTGCCCGCCGTGCCATTCTTCGGAAGCCGGTGGACAGAATCGGCTACGGTGGTTACCTGAAGCTGGCTCTGGACTTTCCCGACTTTGTGGACTATATCCAGAGTGTCTGCGATGAATTCCGTACTCTGTATGAAAATATTCGTGGTACGACTCCCTACTGTGTCAAGACGGTGGCGGTGCTGAACTGCTGGGGCAGGATGCGCTCCTGGGGCTGCCACATGGTGCACCACGCCCTGTACCAGAAGCAGAACTACAGCTATGCCGGGGTAATTGAGGCATTGGCAGGTGCCCCCTATGACGTGAGGTTCATCAGCTTTGACGACATCCTGAATGATGCCACGGTACTGGATGAGGTGGATGTTGTCATCAATGTGGGTGGTGCCGACACAGCCCACACTGGGGGCGACTACTGGTGCAATCCCGCCGTTGCCGACACCATCCGCCGGTTTGTGTGGCAGGGCGGAGGCTTTATCGGAGTGGGTGAGCCCACCGGCCATCAGAGCCAGGGACGGTTCTTCCAGCTGGCGGATGTGCTTGGTGTAGAAAAGGAAAACGGCTTTACGCTTGGCTACGACAAGTACAACTGGGAGCAGCACAGTCACTTCATCACCCAGGATGCGGGGGATGAAATTGACTTTGGGGAGGGCATGAAGGCTGTGTACGCCCTGCCAGAGGCCCACGTGCTGGTGCAGCGGGACAAGGAGGTGCAGCTGGCGGTAAACGAGTACGGCCAGGGACGGAGTGTCTACATCAGTGGGCTGCCCTACAGCTTTGAGAACAACCGGCTGCTGCACCGAGCTGTGCTGTGGAGCAGTCACTGTGAAAATGAGCTGAACAGCTGGTTCAGCAGCAACTACAACGTGGAGGTGCACGCCTACGTCAGGAACGGCAAGTTCTGCGTGGTGAACAACACCTACGAGCCCCAGTCCACCACTGTGTATCGGGGGGACGGCTCCAGCTTTCAGCTTGACTTGGCCGCCAATGAAATCCAGTGGTATAAGATTTGACCTTCACGCTGGCAGGAATTGGTGTGAGGAGACTTGTTTGGACTTCAGTCATTGGAGGGAGTTTATCAGACAGGTTCTAATTCCTGCCAGCTTTTTTTGTCCCAGATACCATACGTCCTTGAGTTCTGCCCCTCTTCATTTCGAATTTTAGTTTTCTTTTAAGCGTCATCTGTTCATAGTCCTTTTTTCAGAAAATTCCCTCTGTTTCCTCAGAAAGTTTTAATGAAACGCCGAAAGAAATCCAGTATAGTAAGCTCAGATGGCAGCGAGAAAGGCTGTAGAACAAAGATTCAAGGAGTTTTATATGAAGAAGATTGCAATGATTGCTATGGTGTTGGTGTTGGCCTTGGCTGCGGTGAGCGCCCGGGACAAGATTGTGTCTGCAGATCAGCTGCCCAAGACAGCACAGGATTTCATCTCCGCAAATTTTGCCGGAAAGACCGTGCAGTATGTGGAGAAGGATTTCAACGAGTTCGAGGTGCAGCTGAGCGACCGCACTGAAATCAAGTTCGGCGGCAATGGAGACTGGGAGAGCGTCAAAAGCTACGAGGGAATTCCTGCTGGGGTGCTGCCAGAGGCAGTCACCTCCTATGTGCAGAAGAATTTCGCCGACGCAAAGATTGTTGAGGCTGAAAAGGATTGGAACAGCATCGAGCTGAAGCTTTCCAACAGGATGGAAGTGTTCTTCGACAAGGACGGCAAGTACATGGGCCAGAAGTACGACGACTAAGGGAGTCTCGATAGTGCCGGTGAGAAACTCGCCGGCTTTTTTTGTGTGAGGGAATGTCTATGCTAGACATTCCGCTTCAAGATGGGCATGATATGAGTATGGAGAGTGATGTCGTGTCAAAAAGAAGTGTTGCATTTTGTTTGCTGGTAATGGTACTGCTGCCGCTCTTTGGCGATCGGCGGGACGCTTATTTTGAAAACAAGCCTTTCTATATTGAAGAAATTGAGCGGGATGAGGGAGAAATCTCCTTTGACTTCAGTGTTCCCGTGAATCCAGAGTCAGTTACTCGGGAAAAAATTTTGGTGGAAGGCAAGCCCCTGCCAGATTCGGTTTCGTTCTTTTTCAACCGGCGGGGAGATGAGCTGGTTATTCGGGAGTTGCCGGAATGGAGGGGACGGGTGCTTTCCATTGCGGTGAAGGGGGTGGTTTCGTTCCATGGCCAGCTGATGGAGCCGTTGGCCGCTTTTTCCCTGGGGCCCGATGATGAGCTTGAGTGGGATGAGATTCCACGATGAGGTTGTAGCATCGTCAGTTGAGGAGGGATGATGGAACGAATTTTAATTGTGGAGGATGAGGCGGGTATCGCATCCTTTGTAAAGCTGGAGCTGCTGCATGAAGGATATGAGGTGCAGGTGGCAGAGGATGGCAGAGTCGCCTTGGAGTTGTTTCAGCAGGAGCAGTGGGATTTGGTGCTGCTGGACATCATGCTGCCCGGCATAAATGGGTTGGAGGTTCTGCGACGGATAAGAAAGACCTCCTCCGTTCCTGTCATCTTGCTGACTGCCCGGGGCGACACCATGGACCGGGTGATGGGACTGGATGCTGGGGCCGATGACTATCTGCCCAAGCCCTTTGCCATTGAGGAGCTGCTGGCACGAATCCGTAGCCTCCTGCGACGAAAAACAGCCTGGAGCGGCTCCGCTGAGGTGGCCGTCCATAGCAAGGCAGCGGGAGTGGTGGAAGAGGTGCTGACTTGTGGTGCCATCACCCTGAACCCAAAGTCCTGCACCGTCACCCTTGCTGGAGAGGAGCTTTCCCTCACCAAGACAGAATACCAGCTGCTCCATTGCTTCATGTCCCACAAGAACGAGGCCCTTGCCCGGGAACGAATTATCGATATGGTGTGGGGAGAGGAGCATTATATCGATCCCAATTCCGTTGACGTGTATGTGCGGTATCTTCGCAGCAAGCTGGACGGAGACGGCGAGCCCTCCTGCATCACCACCCTGCGGGGAATTGGCTACATCATGAAGGACCTGTAGCGGAAATGAACTACAAGCTCACCCTTTCCGTCAAGCTGACGGCAATCTTTACCCTGCTGATCTTCGTCTCCGTGTTCATGTTTTCCTTCCTGATGATAGCCTTCACCAAGCAGTCTCTGGAACGGAAGCAGACAGAGGAACTGAGCCGTTTTCTGAACATTGTGGAGCTGGGATACGAGCATTCTGTTCGGGAGGGCATTGCCTTTCCCTCCCACGCCATTCCCTACTATATTCTGTACCGCATTTCCAAGGTGGACGGCTCCTTGGTGCGGACAAATGATGCCCTGATTCCTGCCTTGCCGGACACCGGTGCTGGCCAAGCTGCCACGGAATTTCGGGAAGGCTTCTTCATCGACGGCAATCTGAATCTCCTGTACATGGCAAGGACAGTCGGCAACTCAGGCGAAGGTGGCAGCTATCGTGTTCAGGTGGCGATGGATTTGTATCAGGACAATGCAAACCTGATTCTCCAAGGCCTGCCCCGAATTTTCCTGCTGTCCGCTATCCCGCTGCTGCTGATTTCCAACATAATCGCCTACATCGTGAGTCGCCGCATTTTGCGTCCCCTACGTCGCATAATCGTGCAGGCCCAGGAAATTACCAGCGAGAAGCTGGACAGTCGGCTTGATGAGTCCGGGGCAAAGGACGAGCTGCAGGAGCTGGCAGTGACCTTCAACCGGCTCTTTTCCCGGCTGGAGGAGGACTTTGACAAGCAGCGCCGCTTCACCTCCGATGCTGCCCATGAGCTGAAAACTCCCCTGGCGGTGATTTCCGGCCATGTGGATTTGCTATGCCGCTGGGGAAAGGAAAATCCTGCGGTGTTGGAGGAATCCCTCCAGACACTGCAGAAGGAAAGTCGCTCCATGTCACTGTTGATAGAAAATCTCCTGCAGCTGACAAGGGCGGAAAACAATCCTGATTCCACCTACCTGCCGGAGAACATCCAGCTCCAGTCTTTTCTGCAGGAGATTGCAGCTGATTTCAATCTGATTTATCCCGAGGTGCTTTTCCAGCTTGACTGCCCCAGCCATGCTATCATTCAGTGTAACCAAGAGGCCTTGCGGCAGATTTTACGTATATTCATCAAGAACAGCATCACCTACAGCCAGCAGCCTGCCTCTGTGACCCTCCGCTGGAATGGGGAGGCGGGGCAGCTTTCCGTTGCGGACCAGGGCTGGGGCATTGCCGAGTCTGACCTTGGCCGCATCTTTGACCGGTTCTACCGGGTGGACGAGTCCCGCAACCGGAAGACCGGCGGCACCGGATTGGGATTGTCCATTGCCCGGACCTTGGTGGACAGGCTGGACTTGGAATTGGAGGTCCAAAGCCTTGTGGGGCAGGGAACTACCATGTTTTTGAAGTTCCCGCATTGACATGATTTTAAAGGGGGTATTATACTGTGGGCATGAGTCAGCAAAAAAAACAATTCAAACTGAGCCTCGGAGTCATCGTGTGGTTGCTTCTGGCCCTTGTTCTTCTGATTGCATTTTTCCTGATGCAGGATAAAATCCTGACAACCCTTAAAAAGACTGGTTTTTTTACCCATGTAATCGGCTCTGAGCCTGCATTTGTGGAGAACTATCAGTTGGAGGAGGATGATTCTTCTCCAACTACGCTGACGCAAACTGCTTCCCCAGTAATAATACAGGACAATTCAAGTCAGGGATCAGGACCGGTGGTGGAGTTCCAGGATTTGTCCACCATCGATTTGGGCGGTTTGGTCACTGTGGAGGATGCCGATTCAATTCCCGCCTCCACTGCCGATGAACTGGCAGCTCTTCCACCAGAGCCATTGCCACTTCCCAGCGAGACCATCATCGAGACACCCTATGGTAGCATCACCGCTGAACAGACAGCTGGAATCCCTGCGGAGGAGACCCAGGTGAAGCTCTTCTTCGTGGTGCTGGGCAAGGACGGCACTGTTTCCCGAAAGGAGGTGGTTCGCCGCATTCCAAAGACGAATTCACCCTTGTCGGCTTCCATCAACAGCCTTTTGGAAGGTCCCAATCATGACGACATAATCGAAAACTGTATGACATTGATTCCAGAGGGAAGCCGCCTCCTCTCCGCCTCGGTGAAGAATCGGGTGGCTACTTTGAATTTCAGTGAGGAGTTCGAGTTCAACACCTACGGGGCGGAAGGCTACATTAACCAGCTGATGCAGATTGTCTACACCGCCGCCTCCTTCCCCACAGTGGACAGCGTGCAGTTCATCATCGAAGGCCAAAAGAAGGAGTACCTGGGTAGCGAGGGAGTGTGGATTGGCACACCTTTGTCGGTGGCCAGCTTCAAGTAGACGTGGCTCCTTCTTGGGGATAAAATACGGTAATATACTATGCAAATGCAGCAAATGGAGTGCAATTGCTGGTAATCCAGACGCTCAGAGCTATCAAACACACAAAAATAGCTTGTGCTCATTCCCCCCTCCTAAAAAAACAAGCGGGCTTTAGAGCCCGCTTGTCTCAACCCACCGATTTACTTCACTTTGTAGCTTTTGACGATGGCGTCAAAGTATGAGCGGTTGTCCTTGTAGGCCCGGTCAAAGACGGTGAGGGTGAGGATGGAGTAGCCGCCGGCCTTGTTTTTGGTGATGAACTTAAAGTTTTGGGACACGGCGTTGTCCTCCGGCAGGTGGGTGCGGATGCTTACCTCCAGCTCATTCCTGCCACGCTTTATCTTGCGGTTGCCCCAGTCGGTGTAGGAGCCGGTGGAGCCTAGGGAAAGGGTGCGGCAGAAGGCATCCAGGATTGCGGCGCTTCCTGCGGCGGCCACCTGCTCCGAGGGCTGGAATTCCGTCATGGCAACCATGGCCACATCTCCCAGCAGATACATGTTCTCGGCGGCCTGGGTCCACTGGTCGTCCAGCTTGATTTCCTGACTTTCAAAGCGTATCTTCTTGGACGGCTTCTTTTCTGTGGAGATGAAGCTACGGGGCTTGTCCTGCATGGGTGCGGGAAAGCCGGTAAATTCAAAGAAGCTGTTGTCGCTGGAGGAGGCCAGCATTCCCACGGTTGCAACCTGGAAGGCGGGCATTCCGTTGGCATCGATGATTTCCTGCAGGTTGAAGATGGGAATGTCAAAGTCGTACTTCATGGTGACAGGGCCGCCGAACTGGGGAAAATCCTCACGGCTGGAAACTGCCTTTGTTACCACGGGGTCTGCCAGCTTGCGGCGGCGGGCGGAGAATTCGTAGATTAGGTCGTGGAGGTAGTTTACAATGTCCGTGTCGCTGCCGCTGATGCTGGTGAGAAATTTCTCGCCGGTCATCTCCGTCACGTTGGTCTCCGTGTTCACGGTAAACAGGAGCTCCACGGACTTGGGTACGCCCACCACGCCGCCCTTGGCTCCGGCATTCCGCTGGGCCGCCTCGAAGGAAGCTCCCTCCAAAGGCTGATTGGGGGCGTAGAACCGCATTCCGTAGGTTCCCTCGTCGTAGTGGAGGAAGCCTACGTAGGCCTCGTAGGGAAAGGTGTAGTCACGGTAGTACACGTACTGGCCGGACTCGTCCTTTAGGTAGCTTTGGATGCCGGGGAAGGCGGCCGCCGGAGTGATTGCCGCCACCAGCAACACAAGTCCAAAAAGAATGGATGCAACAGATGTTTTTTTCATTTCATTCCTGCTCACAAAAGATTTTGACAGAGCGACGGGCGTCTCCCGAAGGCTTCAGCCCAGTCAGGTTAAAAACGGATTTTAGCCTGACTGAACTGCATCCCTAGCTGTCCAGTTTTGCCAGTTCCTCCCGGACAATGGCGGCCACCTCCTCCGCAGCCCGATCTGCTTCCACCAGCTGGGCATCCTTTTGGGAGCGCAGCTTGACCTCCACCTTGGGCAGGTTTTTGTCGCCCACTACAATGCGGAGGGGAATGCCAATCAAATCCATGTCCTTGAACTTTACGCCGGGACGCTCGTTCCTGTCATCAAGTAAAACCTCCACGCCAAGCTTTTGTAACTGGGAATACAGGGAATCTGCCACTTCCTTCATCTGGCCGTCGTACTTTACCGGCACGATGGCAACCTGATAGGGGGCGGCGCTCATGGGCCAGATGATTCCGTTCTCGTCGTGGTGCTCCTCGATGATGGAGGCAAGGGCACGGTCCACCCCGATTCCGTAGCAGCCCATGATGGGAACCTGCTGCTTGCCGTTTTCGTCAAGGTAGGTGAGGTTCATGGACTTGCTGTACTTGTAGCCCAGCTTGAAGATGTGCCCCAGCTCGTTGCCCTTCTTGCTGTAGAATTCGCTGTTGCAGCAGGGGCACCTGTCGCCCGCCACCACGGTACGAACGTCTGCGGTGATGAAGGGAACAAAGTCTCGGATGGGCTCCACGTGGATGTTGTCCACGTCGGCAGAGCCGCCACCAGTTACCGTGTCGTGGAGGTGGGCCTCAAAGCTGCCGTCCTCCTTCTGTGTCATGACGCTGAAATCCGCCAGTAAGGGCAGCTTGGTGAGGCCCACGGGACCCACAAAGCCGTGGGGAGCACCGGAATAGGCGATGACGTCGGCCTCCTCTGCCAGCTCCACCTCGCTGGCCTTCAGGCTGGCAGCTAGCTTGGCCTCGTTCACGTCCAGGTCCCCACGGATGGCCACGGCGAAGAAGCATACGGGATACACCGGTACGCCGCCCTCCACCTCCCGCTTAAAGCCCTGGCCACCGGGGGCAGTCCGCAGGTCCAGCTCGCAGTTGTGCACCTTGTAGATCAGCACCTTGATGAACTGGGTGGCGCTCATTTTGAAGAATTCCTCCATCTGGGCGATGGTCTCCACGCCGGGGCAGGGCACCTTTTCGATGGGGAGCTCCGTGGCCACCAGGGGCTTGCCCTCCTTGTCCAGGGCAACGTCAGGGGCGCAGGCAGCCTTCTCGGTGTTGGCGGCATAGTCGCAGTTGGGGCAGAGAATGAGGGTGTCGTCCCCCACGGCGCTCTCCACCATGAATTCCTCGGAGCCACTGCCACCCATGGCACCAGAGTCGGCGGAAACGGGAATGACGGAAAGCCCCAGCCGCTTGAAGATTCGCTTGTAGGCAGCCTCCATGGCGAGGTAGGTTTCGTCCAGGCTTTCGGCAGTGGTGTGGAAGGAATAGGCATCCTTCATGGTAAACTCACGGCCGCGCATCACGCCGTAGCGGGGACGGATTTCATCCCGGTATTTTGTGTTGATTTGGTACAAGGTGAGGGGCAGCTGCTTGTAGGACTCAAGCTCGTCACGCACCAGGGCAGTAAAGGCTTCCTCGGCGGTGGGGCTCACCACCAGCTCCTGGTCCACCCGGTTCTTCATGCGGAGCATGCCCGCTCCCATGGTCTCCCAGCGGCCGGACTCACGCCACAGCTCCCCTGGCACCACCACGGAGGGCTTGCATTCCAGCGCCCCGACGGCATCCATTTCCTCACGGACAATATTCTCCACCTTGCGGAAGGCCTTGAGGCCCAAGGGAAAATAGGTGAACAGGCCGTTGCCCAACTTGCGAATGAGCCCCGCCCGCAGCATCAGCTGGTGACTGGCAATAACAGCCTCCGCAGGCACTTCCCGCAGAGTGGCAATCAATGTATTGGAAGCTTTCATATTGAAGGTATTTTATAGCAGATGGAGGATTTGGTAAAGTGAGGGCGGAGTATACAGCCTTGACACCCTCCAGACTATACTATGTAGCCCTAATTTCGAGTTTAAGAAAATGTAAAAAAGGGTGTACGACCAGAATGTTTTACCATATTTCTGTACAGAAAAATCTCGGTGTTTTCGTGTCGGTGATACCAGCCGTTCCATTTTTCAAGAATGATTTTCAAAAAACTCGACTTTTAGGCTAATAGTTTTTTCGAATTTTTGGATATGGTGATTAAAGAAAAAATAGTGCTATAGTGGATGCCTTGTTCGAAAAGGGACGGAAGCAGGTGATTCATTTTCCTCCATTGACATATCCCAGCCGGGCAAATTCGACCTGGGCGGGCTGGTTGGAAATGTCCTGTCGAGCCTGGCTGTGGTGGCGGCTGCGGGTGTCATCCTAGCCACAATCATATGGTATTTTATCATTGTGGAGGAGGATAGGTACATGGTGGAGACGGTGGCGGAAAACGCTGTGCTGGTGGTAAACAGGTGAATGCTATGTCCCCCGAGACACCAGATGAATTCTTGAATAGCTTTATGTCACATTCTTCCATGGGGTCAGTCTGCCCTAAAGGTATTTGGAACGGACACCAGCGTAGACATGGCTAGCTCATCATGATAAGATACAAGCATCCATTTTGTCTGCATTGTTTTCAGTGGGATTTTGGGAGGGAACATGAACGACAATTATTTTACCAAACAAGTTGATGCTTCAAGAAAGCCCCTGACAGGAAGGCAGCGGGCGGCTCTGCTTTTTTCACTTTTGGGGCGTGATGGTTTTGAGAGCCTGACCCCCTATCTTTCCGACAAGGAGATTCAACTGCTGCGGAAATCCATGAAGTCCATCAAGAACAGGGTGGATGTGGAGGAGGATGTGAGCGTGCTGGAATCCCTGCGAAAATACGGAGAGGCTATCAATCTGTGGCCCGGCAATCAGCTTCCTGACACAGGCTATACCAAGGGCTATTTTGAGACCCACAGCCAGTACCAGCCACCAGTGCAAGAGGAGGGTACGGTTTCCACGGGAATCAAGTCAGAGGATATCGCTCGGGTCTTGAGTATGTGGCTTAGTGAGGACAAGGAGCCTCGCTGAACACGCACTCCTGGTAGGGGCAGTGCTGGCCCGGGCAGGTGAGCCGCAGCACGCTCTTGATTATATGGTGAACCATCTGGGCTTGGGGGGTGTCTGCGGTGCGGTAGTACACCTCCTTGCCCTCCCGGCGGCTTACGATGAGTTGGCTGGCCTTCAGGTATTTCAGATGGTGGGAGACTGCGGGGCTCGTCATGCCGGCTCGCTCTGAAATGCTGGTGACGCATTCCTCCCAATGGCACAGGATCCAGAAAATCTTTAGTCGGCTGCTGTCTCCCAAAAGCTTGAACAGGTCTGCTACTGCGGTGAATTCAGAACTGTCTGGCATACAGGGTTCTTCTGGGAGGCTGGTGCGGAATCTGGTCAGTTGCGGCTCAAAATCCTTCATAATTTTCCTTTCCTTTCTTGCATTTTGCTACAGTTTTTTTACAGACAGGGCGCGGATGGCGTTCAGCACTGCCAGCAACATCACACCCACATCGGCAAAGATGGCCAGCCACATGTTGGCCAGTCCCAGGGCTCCTAGAATCAGGCACAGGAATTTGATACCCAGGGCAAAGCCGATGTTTTGTCCCACAATCCCCATGGTTTTTCGGGAAATTCTGATGGCGGTGGGAATCTTCAATGGATTGTCGTCCATAAGCACCACGTCCGCCGCCTCAATGGCAGCATCGGAGCCCAGTGCACCCATGGCAATGCCAATATCGGAGCGGGACAGCACCGGTGCATCGTTGATGCCGTCTCCCACAAAGGCCAGCTTTCCCTTGCCCTTCATCTGCTCCATCAGCTCCTCCACCCTAGAAACCTTGTCTCCTGGCAAAAGCTGACTGTGGATGCAATCCATTCCCAGCTGCCCTCCCATTTCCTGAGCTACCGCATCAGTGTCTCCGGTGAGCATCACCGTCTGCTGGACACCGCTGTCCTTGATTTCCTTGATGGCCTGAACTGCGGTGGGTTTCAGGCTATCAGAGACGGTGATGGAGCCAGCAAAGGTCTTGTCTATGGCGATAAAAACCTGTGTACCAGCCTTCTGTTGCTGGCTGCCTTCCCAGCTGTGGGCAGCAATTCCTTCTGCCTCCATGAGCCTGCCGTTGCCCACTGCAATCCGCCTGCCATCTACCTGTGCCACCAGTCCCTGACCACCGATTTCCTGCAGGTTCTGTATCCGGCTCCTGTCTGGCTCCCTTCCGTAGGCACGGAGGATGCTTTTGGCTACAGGATGGCTGGAACTGCATTCTGCCAAAGCAGCTATTTCCAGCAGCTGGTGCTCCGTCATTGCTACTGGGGTAACAGCAGTTACTTGAAAGCTGCCTTGGGTGAGGGTGCCGGTCTTGTCAAAGACCATGCATTTTATCTGGGACAATGCCTCAAGGAAGTGGGAACCTTTTATCAAGATGCCCACTCGGCTGGCACCACCGATTCCTGCAAAGAAGGTGAGTGGGATGCTGATGACCAGGGCACAGGGACAGCTGATGACCAGGAAGGTGAGGGCACGGTAGAACCAGCTGCCCCACTCTGGTGGAAGTCCCAGAAGTGCCAGCCGAATCGCTGGAGGAATGATGGCCAGTGCGATGGCACCATAGCAGACGGCGGGGGTGTATACCCGGGCAAAGCGGGAGATGAAGGCTTCTGAGCGGGACTTTCTTGCGCTGGCATATTCTACCAGCTCCAGTATCTTTGCCACAGTGGACTCGCTGAATGTCCTTGTGGTTCTGATGGTGAGAACTCCCCGCATATTGATGCAGCCACTGGCAACAGCGTCTCCTGCAGCCACTTCCCGAGGTAGACTTTCCCCCGTAAGGGCTACTGTGTTCAGGGTGGAGCTTCCCTCAACAATTACGCCGTCCAGGGGAACCTTTTCTCCCGGCTGCACCACAATGAGACTGCCAATTTCCAGGCTTTCCGGTGGCACTTGTTGCAGTCTGCCGCCCACCATGATGTTGGCATAATCCGGGCGGATGTCCATCAGCTGGCTGATGTTTCTGCGGCTGCGTCCCACGGCAAATCCCTCGAACCATTCCCCCGCTTGGTAGAACAACAGCACTGCCACTGCCTCGGTGTAGTCCCCGGTGGAGGTGACTCCCAGCACCAGTGCTCCGATAGTAGCCACTGTCATCAAGAAATTCTCGTCAAAGACCTCCCGATTCCTGATTCCTTCCCAGGCCTCCAGCAAGATGTCGTAGCCCATGACGAGATAGGGCACCAGATAGAGCAGGAGCTTGGCCAGGCCAACAACGGGCACAAAGTGGAGGGCCACCAGGAGGGCCAC
The DNA here is from genome assembly GCA_017622135.1 of Spirochaetaceae bacterium. Classification (GTDB taxonomy): domain Bacteria; phylum Spirochaetota; class Spirochaetia; order Treponematales; family Treponemataceae; genus Treponema_F. Next base: position 52,282 of record JAGARR010000008.1, on the reverse strand, counting down.
TGTGGCTCCCATCCGCAGCAGCATGACTTTCTGGTGATGGCTCAGGCCGTTATGGTGTATGTGGTGGGCTTCATGTTGATGATGGCAACCGCACCCGCAGCCACTTCCAGAGCTGCAACAATCAGTTCCTTTCCCGTGCATGGATTCCTCCTGACAAATCGGATAAACGATTCAATATATATTGAATCGTTTAATTTAGAATACCCCTCAGGGCTGTTTGTGTCAAGGGACGAATGAAGCGATTACGGATGGGAATCCAGCCACTGCTGGCGGCTCAGGTGCAGCAGGTGGACACGTTTAGGCTCACCAGTTTTGGTACGTCCGTTTTCGTCGCAGTGGTGGTAGCGGAAGCCGCATTTTTCCTGCACCCGCTTTGACTGGAGGTTGCCGTGATAATGGCAGCACCAGAGGCCCGTCAGGTGCAGGTTCTGGAAACCGTGGTGAATCAACAGCCGGGCCGCCTCTGGAACGAGACCTTGGCCCCAGTATTCCTGGCCAATCCAGTAGCTGATTTCGGCCTCATGAGGGGCTAGAGGGGCAGTGTGGAAGTCCGTGGCAAACATCAGCTCGATGTTCCCCACCGGCAGCCCGGTGGACTTCAGCACAATGGCGTAGGTTTCCGCTCCACCGAAAATGGTGTTCAAAAGTTGGCGGCTGTGCTCGATGCTCCTGTGTGGCTCCCATCCGGCGGCATTCCCCAAGGCCGGGTTTCCGGCATGACGGAACAATTCCTCCTCATCCCCCTGCCGCCAATTCCGTAGAATGATTCGTTGTCCTTCCATTTTCATCGCCCTATTTTTTCCAGAAGGATGGCATGAAGAAAATCAGCATGGTGTACAGCTCCAGTCGTCCGGCAATCATCACAAAGGAGAACCACCATTTGGCGGCGGGAGCAAAGAAGCCGAAATTTTCCACTGGCCCCACGGCTCCAAGGCCGGGCCCCACGTTGCCCACCAGCGTCATAGCCGCTGTGATGGCGGAGATTATGTCGATGCCGTTGAAGGCCGCTACAAAAGCGGTCAGTGCAATCAGGAAGCAGTACAGGAACAGGAAGCCCGCTGTGGAGAACACCACATCCTTGCGGCCGATGTGACCGTTCAGCTGCACGTTGAAGATGCCGTGGGGGTGGAGCATCTTGCGCACCTCGTTGGTGGTCTGCTTTGCCAGGATGACCCAGCGAATCACCTTGAAGCCACCCGCCGTGGAGCCTGAGCAGCCGCCCACCAGCATCAGCAGCAGCAGGAAGAGCTGGGCTCCGGCGGGCCACAGGTTAAAGTCCACGGAGGAGAATCCTGTGGTACTGATGATGGAGGCAGTCTGGAACAGGGCTTCCCGGAGGCTGGTGCCAAAGCTCTGGTAAATCTGGTGGATAAAGATGATGATGCCAAAGGTGGTGGCAAGGATGATTCCCAAATATGCCTTCAACTCGCTATTTTCGATTATATCCCGGAACTTTCTGGTAGCGGCATAATAATAGAGGCTGAAATTCACCCCGGATAAAATCATAAAGACAATGCAGATCCACTCGATAGCGGAGGAGTTGTAGTAGGCGATGCTGTTGTTGCGGGAGGAGAAGCCGCCGGTTCCAACTGTGGAAAAGGCGTGGGAAAGTGCATCAATCCAGCCCATCCCCGCCAGCTTCAGCAGAATTGTCTGAGTCACGGTGAAGGACAGATAGATGAACCACAGAAGCTTGGCGGTGGTGGCAATTTTCGGCGTCACCTTGCCCTTTTCTACACCGGTGGTCTCTGCCTTGAGCAGCTGAAAGCCGCCCACCCCCAGAAGTGGCATCAGGGCCACCGTCAGGGCTACGATTCCCATGCCGCCCAGCCAATGCATCTGGCAGCGCCACAGGTTTAAGGAGGTCGGGAGGATTTCCACGTCCGGCAGGTTTGAGGCCCCGGTGGTGGTAAAGCCGGAGACGCTTTCAAAGAAAGCGTCGGTAAAGCTGGGAACCCAGCCGGAAAAATACAGCGGCAGGGCTCCCAGCAGGCTGGCGAATATCCAGGCGGTTGCCACCACAATGAAGGCGTCTCGCGGCGTCATGGAAACCTTCTTCCGCCTCCCAATCAGCAGGAAGATGAGGGCGGCACCGATGCAGACGATACCGGGAATGAAGAAGGAGGGAATCACCTGGAATTCCTGGTGGTAGGCGGCCACCCCGATGGGCAGGACAAAGGTGATGGAGATGATGGCCAGCAACAAAATGTTGATTCTAAAGAAGTTGAACAAGCTCATGGCGGCCTACTCTTCCGAGCCTCCAAAGTAGTTGAGGACCTTGGCAGTTTCCTCCATGTTGGCGATGAGCACCAGGTTGTCCCCGCCGTTGAGGATGGTGTTTCCCGACGCAATCACGTACTCGCCCTCGCCTTGGGGTTTTTGCAGCAGCACCAGGAAGCTTCCTGGCTCGGCAATGTCCTTCAGGGCTCTTCCGTTCAGACGGGAGTTCTCCGGCATCACGTACTCGATGATTTCCAGGTCGCCGTCGGATACGGTGTGGACTCCCGTAACGCTCTTTCCCCGCAGATGGCCCACAATGGTGTCCACTACGGTGTCCTTGATGGGAACGGCCACGTCCACACCGATGTGTCGGGCAATTTCGGCAAAGCTCCCGCTGGGAACCAGGCAGATGGTCTTTCCCACACCCAGGGACTTGAGGTAGGCGGAGATGACCATGTTCTTCTCGTGGTTGTGTGTGGCGCAGATGAGCAGGTCGTAGGCTGCTAGGCTTTCCTCCTGGATAAAGCCCTCGTCGGTGATGTCCGCCTTGAACACGTCGGTGTCGGGGTAGCGTTCCGCCGCAGCCTTTATCCGCTGCTCGTCCTTGTCGATGATGATGATTTTCTGCTTTGACTTTTGGATGGAGCTAAAGAGCTTCGGTATCTTCCTTGTCTTGTGGTGAGACAGCAGGGAGTCAGCAATTAGGGTGCCGATGTGACCCACGCCCACCAGGGCAATCCTGTTCAGCTCGGCGATTCGGTTGCCGCACAGCTCCAAAAAACTCTCCATGTGCTTTTTGTGGGCAAGGATTCCCAAGTAGTCCCCCGCCTGAATGACGGTGGAGCCCATGGGCAGGGTTGCCTCCGTCTTGCTCTCCAAATACACCAGCAGGAAGGACGTGTCGATAAAGCTGCGCAGGTCCTGCACCCGCTGCCCGTCAAGTCGGCTTCCCTCCTCCACCTCCACCCGCATGATTTCGTACTCGGAGTTCTCGAAGGAAAGCACATCGGTGACGGCGCCATGCTCGATGGCCCGCAGGATTGCCATGGCCGCCTCCATGTCCGGGTAGACCATGTGGTCTATGCCGTAGAGGGGACGAGCCTCTCCTTCCGGCTCGGCTGACTTCCGCCTTGCAGTCTTTCTGGCCTTGATGTGGTACTCGTAGTTGCGGACTCTGGCTATCTTCATAACCTTTGGGTAGAAGGCTTCCACTAGGGAGCAGGTAATCATGTTTACCTCGTCGGAGTTGGTCAGCATCACCAGTGCATCGGCCCGTGCAATGCCCGCCTCCTCTAGGGTGTCCAGGCTGTTGCCGTCGGAATGGATGACCATACAGTCCAGCCGGTTGGAGACGTGGCGCACCGTCTCCTCGTTGTTGTCGATGAGAACGACGTCGTTCTTTTCGGAGATAAGCTTCTTTGCCAGCTCGGTGCCGGTAAGCCCCGCTCCAATGATTATAATCTTCATGATGAAGAACCGAATCCTTTAAGATTTGAATTTCTGAAACCTGGTTCTGGCAGAAGGTAGTCTTACTAAAACCAGTTTATCAACAATCTGCAAGTCCAGCTCCAGAGACTCACACTGAATCTTTTGGTTTCTGGGACAGCTTTGATTTCTTTCCAGCGGTGGCGTAAAGCACCCCGGTGACACCTCCGCAGATGATGGCGGCAGTGATGGCTTCTGCTACGGCATTGGGCAGCAGAACCAGGATGAAGGCACCAAGTCCAGCTCCCTCCAGCAGGGTGGTTACCTGCGCTCCCGCAAAGATGTAGAGTGCCAGAGCCACAAAAATGGTGTGGCAGAAGGTGGCCAGCACGGCAGAAATGGTAGCAGCCAGGGAGCTGGGAAGCCGGATTTTTACCAATCCGATGAAAAGCAAGGCTGCGGCCAGACCCAGCATCATGCGGGGCAGCACTGAAATCAAGGGGTTCACAAAGAGCAGGTCCAGTCCGCCAGCGCTCTGGGAGGCCTGGTAGAGACTAGTAAGGCCAAAGATAACACCGATACAGGTTCCTGCCAAGGGGCCTGCAATCAATGCGCCAAGGATGGTGGGAATGTGCAGCAGTGTGATGGCCAGCCCCCAGGGCAGTCTGATGTATCCGATGATAGGCAGCAAGCCGAACAATACGGTCAGGGCACCCAAGGCCCCAATAATTGCAAGTTTCTTATTTAAGCTATGGTTTGCAGTAGCGATATTCATAACTAATCCAATATAGTTGTAGTAAATCCTAAAGTCAAGCTAGGTAAAACGATTTTATGGAGGTATCATTATCTCATCGTGAATTATCACCAACACATGACATGAAATATATTTCATGATAGAATTATATGGAAGAAACAAATTATTTTCCTGTTTGGAGGTAGTATGAAACGGATTTATCTACTAGTTCTTTCTCTGACATTCAGTGCCGTCTTGCTGTTCGTTGCATGCAGCAACATAACGCTTTTTAACAAGGTTCAGGTAAAGGCGGCTCCTTCGATTTATGCTCCTTTAGGGGGCACCAAGATTGAGGTGAAGGATTACTTGACCATAGAAAAAATTTCCGAAATGCTGGGTAAGGATTCTAAATTCAAGGTGTACAACTACACTGGTGATCCTGACAGCACTACCATGACCTTCCTCCTGGAGTATCCCCTCATGGAGATGCCTTTGAATTTTGATGAGTATCTGGGGAAGCTGGATATGTCAAAGATGAATACCTCCATTCCCAAGATGGATTTCTCCATCCCCACCATTGACATTGCTTTGGCATCACAGACTGTGGCTGTTCCCGGTGGAGAAGATTTTAAAGGTCAGACTTTGGATAGCGATTCTGTCCAAGGCCTGAATCAGGCTATTGGTCAGAACCAAAGCCTTGCAATCGAAGAAAGGAGAATCACCCTCAAGTCGGAGGGGTTGAAGTCGGCGGTTTTTGCTGATGGAAACAAGATTACCTTGTCTTTGAAGCCTACTGTAGAAGGTATACGTGTTTCTAGTGCCAATATTTCAATTGCCCTGCCAGGTGATTCAAATCCCGTCAAATTTGAGGCTGACGCCAACGAATCCGGCTCATACACTGCCAACTTGGGGGGCAAAACCATTTCCAATGGCGATTTTGTCATCAAGGGGACGATTTCCGTTTCCTCCACTGTGAAGGCCGGAACAACAATTCCTGCTGAGGGAATCGGCGTAAAAATAGAGATGGCGATGGACATGAACCAGGGATTCAAGTCGGTCACCATGGAGGTGCCGGCAGATACGAATCTCGACCAAGATATAACTACACCCCTGCCAGAAGAGATGACAAAGCTGGTGACCAGCATCACCTTCGCTACCGTTGGAACTGCCGTCACTTTGGATAATGGCTTGCCGGAAGGAAACGCTATTAATGTCACCGTGTCATCAACAACCTTGGATATTACAGCTAAACAGGAAAGCTTCCCTGCACAGAGCTCCACTACAAAAAAATTCCTGGGACAAAATGTGACCTTGCAGCCTGCCACTCAGTCCGATATAGACATGAAGATGCAGGTTGGGCTGCCGGGGTATAACAGTGGCGACAACACGTTCACTGTTCAGAACGTGAAGCCTGGTGAGACCTATTCTCTGTCTGGTTCTGTCGCCTTTGAGGTGGATTGGAAGGTGGCCACCGTAAAAACAGATCAGCCCTACGAAGGTTCCTGCCCTGAAGAGGGCGGGGAGCCCATGAAGCTTTCCGACCTGTGGGACAAGATTCCAGAGGGAATCAGCTTCAAGGAAATCGGTGCGTATTTGTATATGGATGCTCCCATGGAGGACTTTACCATGAAGGGCTATATGACCATGAATGAGAAGCCGCTGTGGGGAAGCAAAGGCGCTGAGGAGACATTGAAGAAGTCGGAAGCTCCAACAGGTCCTGCAGAGGGAGACTGGACTGCAAAACTGGATCCCACCAAGGCCAGCATGGATTTGAGCGACACGTTGCTGGAAATAATGAAGGTGCGGCCAGCTTCACTATCCTTCAGCTACTCATTGACTGCTGATGGAGTGACTATCCAGAAGGAGCAGATTTCTGGCGAGCAGAGTCTCCGGGCTGTTATGCTGATGAAGCTGCCTCTGGCGCTGGAGGTTGACTCTTCCCAGATGGTAGACAAGCCGGAAAACATTCCCTTCAAGGAGAAGGGGATTCCAATTGATGTGTTTACCCTGGCAAAGGTGTATTCCGATGAGCCCGATGCCAACAACGACCTGTTCAAGCGTGAGGAGCCTTGGTCTCTAGACGATGAAATCAACAAGCTTTTAGATCAGCTTCAGTCTCTGAAGATGGAGTTGGCCTATACCAATGAGCTTGGCATGACCCTGGGCGCCTGGTTCTATGACCCCCAGACCGGTATCAGCAAAGTTTTTACTTTGGAGAAAGGAAGTGGGATGATACCTTTGGATTTTGGACTTGAGGAGATTAAGAAAATCATTCAGGCGTATCCCTTTAGTCCCAAGCTGTATGTATTCCTTCCCGACACCACGCCGGAGGAGCCCTTTGTGTTGAATCGTGATGGAAAGCTTGATTTCAAGTTGACGGTGGCTGCAGCTGCTGATGTTGACTATACCTATGACTTGAAAGGAGGAAACTAATGATGAAGAAATTATTTTGTCTCATTCTTTTGGTTTGTGGACTCAGTGCCCTCCATGCTGAGCTGAATCCTCCCCATCGATATTTTGAGCTTGGTGTTGACGTGGAGGCGGCTGTTGCCAACAGCTGGTTCTCTGTTACAGATTTCTTTCAGGAAACTCTCGTGGTGGATTTCACCAAAATGTCTCAGCAACTGAATAATGGCTTGGGTGTGAATTTCGACCTGAATGTTGGTGTCAATATGGACATAAATGTGGGCTCCATATTCAGGCTTGGTGTTTTTGGTGGTCTCAGCGGTACGGGCCAATTCAACCTTTCCCAAGGTATCATAGACTTCTTGGCGGAGGGAAATGCCTCTGGAGACCATTCTATTGAAGCGGGCGTGGTTGTTGATTCTCTCCTGTATGCAGAAGCAGGGGCTTCCTTCCAGACCTTTGTGAAGAATTTGGGAATCAGTTTCAGTCCTGTGGTGTTCTTGCCGGTGGTGTATATCCCTCGTACCGAAATGACGGCAATGGTGGTGCCCTCAGAGGATGGAACAAGGATTGATGTACGGGCGGATGCCGCTGTGTATTCAATACTTGATATAGAACAGTTTGAGTCGGCCATCAATGTGAACGAGATGCTTGATATCAATACTATGGGGCTGGATATTTCCTTGGGGGCTGAATATGCCTTGTTCCCCTTCTTGGATATTGGTGCCTCCGTCAGGAACATTCCGATTATACCGGGACGGCTCAAGTACAAGACCGATATCACTGCATCCTTTGAATATACTACAGAGGGAATGTTTGATTCCATGCTGGGAAAGGATGATGAATCTGGCGAAGAAAAAAAGACGTCTGATGAAAGCTCTGATGCTATCAGGCTACCGGAAAAGTCTCAGTATCTGGAGGATCCTCAGACAGTACGAAGGCCAACGTATATTGGTTTGTCGGCATCATATCGTCCCTTTGGGGAATGGTTCAATGTGCGTGGCGGAATTGATTTTGTCATCAATACCCCCTTCTATGTCAACTTCAATCTGGGTGCGGGATTTCATCTGCTGAGGATGAGTCGGTTGGGCGGTCACCTGTTTAACTTTACCCTGGATACTGGATATCAGCAGCGGATGTGGACCCAGCGAGTTGGTCTCGTGTTGAACCTACGGGCCTTTGAGCTGGACCTGTCTGTCTCAAGTTGTTCTGGAAACTTCCTGAGGAGTTTTATGGGTGCTGGTCTTGGAGTTGGTGTTGGCGTTAGACTTGGATTCTAGTGGATATTGAATATTTGGGGGCAAAATGGGTATACTTTGGCCATGAGTAAGACTACATCCATCTGTCCCTGCGGTTCTGGCAGGGAGTATTCAGCTTGTTGTGAGCCCATCATCAAGGGCACCAGCCTTGCCGCCACTGCTGAGGAGTTGATGCGGGCTCGGTATTCCGCCTACGAAAAGCATGAGATTGACTTTATTGTCGATACTTGTGAGGCCGTGGGCGACAAGACAGATATTGACCGCAATGCCACCAAGTCATGGAGCGAGGATTCCACCTGGTACGGTCTCAAGATTCTCCGTACAGAAAAGGGCGGTGCAGATGATACAGAAGGTCTGGTGGAATTCCAGGCAACCTACAGCCGCAAGGGCTTGAAGGATGTGCATCACGAAATTGGCCTGTTCAAGAAGATTGACGGCAAGTGGATGTATTCCAGTGGCAGCCTGAAGACCACCACTGTTGTCCGTGAGGGTCGTAAGATTGGCCGCAACGAGCCCTGTCCCTGTGGCTCAGGCAAGAAATATAAGGCCTGCTGTGGCAGATAAGATTATCTCAGGCTTTCACGCCATTGAGGAGCGGCTGAGGAGCGTTCATCAGAAGACTGGAGCTTCCAAGTCTGCGGTTTCCGAAGCTTCTGTTTCCATGGAACTGTTGTATGCATCCCCTGGTCCCCGGGTAAAGAAGATTCTTGCCCAGGCCAGGAAGGCGGAGATTACCTGTACCCAGGTGGAAAAGCAGCAGCTCGATGTCCTGGCCGCCACTCTGCCAGAGGCGGCTCGAGATCATCGTGGACTTTTGCTGCGGGTGACTGGGGAGGAGTCCGAGCCAGAAAATCTGGTGGATTTTTCCCAGTGGATTGCAGTAAATCGGGAAAAGTCCTTGGTTCTCCTCCTTGACTCAATTACCGATCCCCATAATGTGGGGGCTATCCTTCGTAGCTGTGATCAGTTTGGTGTTGACTTGGTAGTGATGCCAGAGCGTCGGAGTCTGCGGGCCCCCTTGGAGAACGAGGTTGTGGCTCGTGCCAGTGCCGGTGCCAGTGCTTGGGTTCCAGTATCCGTAGTGCCGAATTTGGTACGGGTGGTGGAACAGCTGAAGGATGCCGGTTTCTGGGTGTACGGAGCTGACGCAGGCGGAACCTCCGCCACTCAGATGAGGTTTCCTGAGAAGATGGCCCTCATCATGGGCAGCGAGGGTGCTGGAATCAGTCGGCTTTTGGAAGAGCACTGCGATGTTGTAGTCTCCATTCCAACCTGTGGCCGCCTGGACAGCCTGAATGTATCTGTGGCTACTGGTGTGTTGTTGTACGAGGTGAGGCGGCAGCTGCCCCGCTGAAAATAGTTGGGCGGTTGCTTAAGGATGGGATGTAGCTGATGGCTGGGATTTCTGCGGGGCTTTCCAGCTGCATCCAAGGAGTATTCATGTCAGATAAGGCGGAGGAGGCGGGTGCCTCTGTTCAGCAAGTGAGAGAAATCAAAGAAGATGCCAGGAATCGTATTCGCCGGATTAAGGCTTCTGCAAAAAAGGAAATCCAGCAGGTAAAAATGGAGGCTTATGCTGCCCTCAAGCCAGCCAAGGCCGCCCGCAAGCTGGAGCGGTATCAGGAGCGGCTGGAGCGGAAGGCATACGAGGCTACCATACCCAAGCGGTATTCCATTGGGGAGGAGATTTTCAATTCCGTGACCCATGGTGTGGGTGCGGGCTTGGCGGTGGCAGCAACGGTACTGCTGATTGTGCGGGCGGTGCTGTATGCTCCAGCCGACGGGAGAGGCTTTTATGTCACCAGTTTTGCCATTTTTGGAGCTTCACTGGTGGTGCTCTACCTCATGTCCACCTTGTATCACGCACTGACACCTTATGGGGCAAAGAAGGTTTTTGCCATCTTCGATCATTCTTCCATATACCTTCTGATTGCGGGAACATACACGCCCTTTTGTCTCACTACCCTGCGAGGGTCTGTGGGCTGGGTGCTCTTTGGAATTATATGGGGGCTGGCGGTGGCCGGCATGACCTTCTACGCCATATTCGGCAGCAGAATGCGGATTTTGTCGGCCATAACCTACGTGCTGATGGGGTGGCTGGTGGTCTTTGCCTTCAAGCCCATGGTGCAGAATCTGAATCCGCTGAGTCTCAAGCTGGTGCTGGCCGGTGGTGTGGCCTACACGGTGGGCTGCATTTTCTACGCCTTGAAGAAAATCAAGTGGATGCACTGCATCTGGCATATCTTTGTGATGTTCGGCAGCGTGTTCCATTTCTTTGCGGTGTACTTTTCTCTGCCACAGTAGGTGTGTGTTGGTGCATAATAAGGCGTTATTGTTTTGCCGATATATAAATAAAAGTTTTTTTCGATTATTTTGCTAGGATGGTGATTCTGATGGACGATCGAAGGATTCCAGCGTTTGCTGTGATGATGAATTATTTGATTTATATCTCTCCTATCGTGCTGTTTCTTTTTCAAGTGAGATTTACTGATACCATGAGTGGGGCGGAGTTCGTGGCCTATCTTTCCAGTGTGCCCTTTGTCATCCACTGTGTGCTGTCCCTCCTTTTGCCATTTGTGGCATACACCTTTGTCAACAAGTGTGTTGCCTCCTACGATGGTTCCGCTGAATCATCTACACGGGTGAACAAGGGTTCCTTGCTGTACAGCAAACTGAGTATCTATCTGCCGGTTTTGTGTAATTTGCTCCTGCCCTATCTTGCTGTTCGCCGTGTGGGGATTGACGGCGTTTCGGCAACTGCCTTGGGTATGCAGGCCTTTGGCTCCTGTTGTCTTTTTTCCTTGGCCAGCTATGTGAAATTCATCCAGGTGTTCGAGGATTCCCTCCATTTCTTACCCCTGACAAAGAATGATACCTCCATGTCCTTGGTGCTGAGAAGCGTTTTGGTGTGTTTCTTTGTGTGTCTTGGGGTGCTCCTTGTTTCCCTTGCTCCAGTGATGGTGGAGAGGGAGAGTGCCAAGTCCTATCTGGAGGTAGTGGTGGGAAAGGCGTTGCCGGTGGGGTTGATTGGAACTTTTGTGGGAATCTATGACTTTTTCCTGCTGATGAGCGCCATAAAGCGTCGCTTGTCCGCAATTATGGGGGCAATCAACAATGCTGCTGCCGGTACCTACGTGATGGACAAGGTGCGGGTGCAGTCACGGGATGAATTTGGGCTTTTGGCAAATGATGTGAATTATTTTGTGTCCAATACCCGGAATTTGATTGCAACGATTCTTAAGACGGTTGAGTTGTCACGGGAAAACATGACTACGTTAAATGGTGACATTAAGAAGTCTAGTCAGACCATTGGTAAGGCCATGCACTCCATCGGCTCGGTAAAATCTGTGGTGATGGATCAGGCGGCAGGTGTGGAGGAAACCCAGTCTACCGTCAACAATATCGCCCAGAAAATTCACCAGCAGGATGCTAGCATTGAGGCCTTGGCCTCCAGGGTGTCCCAGGCGTCAGCAGCCATTGAGCAGATGGTGACAAACATCCACTCTGTTTCCGAGATTCTCAAGAAGAACACCAGCACGGTGACGGATTTGGGGAATGCTGCCTCTGAGGGACAGAAGACGGTGGAGAACGCTGTTGCCGTGTCCAAGCGGATTTACCAGGAGTCCGAGGGGCTTCTGGAGGCCAGCGAGATTATCAAGCACATTGCGGAGCAGACCAATATGTTGGCTATGAATGCTGCCATTGAGGCCGCCCATGCCGGAGACGCTGGCCGGGGCTTCGCTGTTGTTGCCGACGAGATTCGCAAGCTGGCAGAGGATTCCAGCGCCCAAAGCTTGGGCATTACGGCCCGCCTGAAGGAGTTGGGAACCTCCATCAACGAGGTTTCTAATAATACTCAGCAGGTTGAAAAGCAGTTCAGCATTATCTATGACTTTGCCAACTCTGTGCAGGATCAGGAAATGGTGATTATGCGGGCCATGCAGGAGCAGACTGAGGGAAGCGGCCAGGTGATGGATGCCATGAAGGTGATTCACGAGATTGCAGACGAGGTGAATGACAGTTCCACCGCTGTGCTGCAAAACAGCAAGGAAATTGGTTCGGAAATGCAGCGGCTGGTGGAGGTGACTACCTCCATTACCAATTCGATGAATGACATGGCAGACAATGCAGATGAGGTTACCAGGGTTCTTGGCACAATCGATGACTCTGTGCTCAAGAACATGATGGTCATGAATGAGCTGGTGGAGGAAGTTGCCGTATTCAAGGTATAGCAGCCCTCCCCATCGCCTCAAGTCTTGAGTCCATTGTCTCTTGTCTCAAAAAATCCCCTACCCGCAGTCTAGTGCTGACTGCGGAGACTGCCGCAGGTAAGTCAACTGTCGTTCCCTTAGCCCTGATGGAAGCCTTTCCCGGAAAAATTCTGGTGACGGAGCCACGTCGTCTTGCGGCGGTGGCGGTGGCCTCCCGTCATGCCCAGCTTTTGGGTGAGTCGGTGGGTATGCGGGCTGGCTACCGACTGCGGTATGACACCTGCGTTTCCCCCGCCACCAAAATCCACGTCATGACCGACGCCATCCTCACCCGCATGATTCAGGCTGACCCAGCGCTGGATGGTGTCTCGGTCATTGTGCTGGATGAATTCCACGAGCGCTCCCTCCACACTGACTTGTCGCTGGCCTTTCTGAAGGAAATCATGATGCTGCGGGATGATTTGTATCTGGTGGTGATGTCTGCCACCATGGATGCAGGGCGGGTGGCCCAGTATTTGGGTGAAGGGGAGGCGGCGCCCTGCTTCCATGTGGAGGGTCGGCGTTTTCCGGTGGAGATTGGGTATCGCCCTGCTCCGGTGGCTGCGGGGCGGACGCTGCTGTCTAGCGGGAATGATCTGCCGCTGGTGAACTGGTGCGCCCAGGTGGTGCTGGAGGAATTGCACGGCTCCTCGCCGTCTGGAAGGGATGGGGGCAGCATCTTGGTGTTCCTGCCGGGAATTGGTGAGATACGGCGGTGCCAAAGGCTTTTGGAGCAGGCTGGAGCAGGTGAGCTGGCACACATTCTTTTGCTCCACAGCTCCATTTCCTTGGAAGAGCAGCGGCTGGTACTGGAGGCTGATTGTCTGCAGCGGGATGCAGCTTCTGGTGGCACTTCTCGGCCCACCTCAAAACGCCGTGTTATTTTAAGCTCCTCCATTGCGGAGACAAGCCTCACGGTTCCCGACGTCACCCTGGTGATTGACTGCGGTTTGAGCCGTATCAGCCGCTTCGATTCCCGCACCGGCATGACACGATTGGTGACGGAAATTGAAAGCACTTTTTCTGCGGAACAGCGGACTGGTCGTGCTGGCCGCCTTGGTCCTGGCCGTTGTATCAGACTCTGGTCTCCTGCCGAAAGCCGCCTTGCCAGTATGCCGCCAGAAATCACCCGAGGGGATTTGATGCCAGTGGTGCTGGAATGCGCCCGTTGGGGCGTTCAGGAATTGGGCGGCCTTGCATGGCTGGACTGCCCCTCTGCTGGCGGCTGGGCGGCGGCACGTTCCCTGCTGCAGGAAATGGGCTGTCTTGAGGAATCTGGCTCCATCACGGATCTGGGGCGCCGGGTGCTGGAGCTGGGGGTGCATCCCCGCATTGGCTGTGTGGCCTCCAGTGGCCTTCCTGGGGCGGTGGAGCTAGCCGCCCGCTACGGTGCCTCGGACTCGGCGGAGCAACAGCGTCTGCAGAAGGATCTGTACCGCCGGCTGGCTGGCTCAAAAAGCTCCGCAGGACAGGGTGGTGGTGTGGATGGTGCTTCCCATGCCCTGCTGGCAGGTTTTCCCGATAGGCTGGCTAAGTCTTGTGGAGATGGTGTCTATCAGTTTCCCTCAGGTCGTACTGCCAGTCTTTTCCATCGCACTGCAGCGGCACCGTCCCAGCAGCGGCTGTCGGGCAATGCCTTCCCCGCCTGGATTGTGGCAGTGGAGGTGGATGCAGGTGCTACCACAGGCAGAATTTATCGGTGGGAGCCGCTGGCTGCTGCTGCTGTGGAAAACTGGTTGGAAAATCACGCTACAACTCAGGTGGAGCTGGATGTGGAGGATGCCACCGGAAAGGTGGTGAAGCATCAGGTGCGGCGGTACGGTAGGCTTGAGCTGGAGCGGCAACGGCTGGTGCCAGATGACTCGGATGTGGCGGCTGCCCTGTGTGGACAGGTTCGGCGGCGGGGTTTTGGCAGCCTGCCCTTGTCTGGTGAGAGCCAGCTGCTGCTGGTGCGTGCCCGCCTGTGGGAAACCCTGCGGCAGCCTGGGCTGCTGGATGCTGGAGCCCTGCCGCCCGGTGCTGTGCCGCCAAGTCAGTTTTCCGAGGAAAACCTGCTGAAAAAGTTGGAGGACTGGCTGGTTCCTTTCCTGGGCGGCCGGAAGAAGCTTTCCGCAGAGGTGGTGTATCAGGGGCTCCACTGGTTCTGTGACGGTGCCACCCTAGATCGGGAGCTGCCCTTGTCCATCATCCTGCCCAACGGCAAGCGGCGAAAGCTCTCCTACGAAACCATCGCTGGCAGGGTGACACCAGTGCTGGAGGTGGTGATTCAGGAGCTGTTCGGCTGTCTTGAAACACCGAGGGTGGCGGGAATCCCCGTGCTGCTGCGGCTGCTGTCTCCTGCCCGTCGTCCCCTGCAGGTCACCTCGGACTTGGCTGGCTTCTGGCAGAACACCTGGCCTGACATCTGCAAGGAGATGAAGGGGCGGTATCCAAAGCATAACTGGGACTATCGCCTTGCTAAGTGTTAAAAAAATGACAAATTTTTAAAATGGCTCAATCGGTTTGGTAATGGTTTGATTATGCAATATATTTTGTGTTGTATGAAAGAGGGGGATGTTGTGTTAACAAAACTGCGGACTGCAGCACTGTCTCGTCAGGGGCAATTTATTTTATTGTCTTGTATACCCTTGTATTTTATTGTGGTGGGATTGTTCCTGCAGCCGGTTGCAACTGTTTTTCCCGGCATTGTCAAGCTGATGATTGAGCCGGACTTTCTCATTACGGATTATTTTGTGGTAGGTGGAATCGGGTCTGCCTTCATGAATGCGGGCCTTCTGGCACTTTTTTGCATTTGGCTGACGTATTTTTTAGATTTAGACATGGAAGGTCACACAGTCACCTCTATTTGTCTTGTGTTTGGCTTCGGTCTCTTTGGAAAGAATCTGATGAACGTCTGGTCAATCCTGACAGGAACCGTGGTGTATGCCCTGTATCACAATACCACCTTGACCAGATATCTCTACGTGGGGTTTTATGGTACTGCCTTAGCTCCAATCATTACACAAATCCTGCATTTTGAATGGATTTCCCTGCCACTTCGGATGGTATTGGGTGGACTAATCGGAATCATAATCGGATTCGTCCTGCCGCCCTTGGCAACCCATGTGCGACACACCCATAAAGGGTATTCGTTGTACAACGTGGGGTTTGCCTGTGGCATCATCGCCACCATCATTGTTTCTGTCCTGAAGTCCTTTGGTGTTCATGTAGAACTGCGTACCATCTGGTATGAGGGAGGGAATGCGCTCCTGTGTACGGTTTTGATGGGAGCCTTTGGTAGCTTGATGCTTTTTTCCCTTTTGCTAGGAGGCAGGGAAGTTTTACACCAATACTGGAGCATACTCAAGTCTACGGGCATAAACGGAACGGATTATGTACGGGACGAGAGCTTTTTTTCAGCTGGTTTCAATATGGGCGTGAATGGAATTTTTTCCACCGTCTTTGTGCTGCTGGTGGGGGGTGAGTTGAACGGCCCCTCTATTGGTGGCATTATGACGATAGTTGGCTTCGGTTCCACTGGCAAGCATATCAGGAATAGTTTGCCTATCATGCTTGGAGTGTATTGTGCCAGTCTGTTGCAGACGTGGAATATCAACGAGCCGGGGCCGCTGTTGGCATTGCTGTTTTGCACAACCTTGGCCCCGATTGCAGGAGAATTTGGCGTGATTGCGGGAATTGTCGCTGGATTCATCCACTCGTCGGTGGTGATGAATGTGGGAAGCGTCTATGCCGGCATGAATCTATACAACAACGGTTTTGCAGGTGGAATTGTAGCTACCTTTATGGTGCCGGTGGTGCAATCTGTACGTGAACGAAGGGCTCGTGCTCGTGGCCACGTGTCCCTGTAGCGTGTTGCCAGGGGGAGTGTCACAGCTTCTCGGCTTGCGGAAAGGCATTTTTTCAGGTATGCTTAGCCTATGGCTTATGAAGTAACGGCAACCCGCCGCCGTCCCCAGGATTTTGATAGTCTTGTGGGACAAGAATTTGTAGCGGCTACCTTGAAGAATGCGATTCAGTCCGGCAAGATTGCCCATGCCTACCTGTTTTCCGGCCCCCGTGGCTGTGGGAAAACCTCCTCTGCCCGTATCCTTGCCAAGGCTCTGAACTGCCAGCGGGGGCCGGCTGCCCAGCCCTGCGGCCAATGTCCTGCCTGCCAGGAAATTACCCGTGGTGCCAGCCTTGATGTGATTGAGATTGATGGTGCCTCCAACACCAGTGTCAACGACATCCGTCAAATCAAGGACGAGGTGCTTTTTCCTCCCAACTCCTGCCGTTACAAGATTTATATTATCGATGAAGTCCACATGCTCTCCACCAGTGCCTTCAATGCACTGCTCAAAACCATCGAGGAGCCGCCGCCCTATGTCATCTTCATCTTTGCCACTACGGAGCTCCACAAGGTGCCTGCCACCATCAAGAGTCGATGCCAACAGTTCCATTTCCGTCTGGTGGCGGTGGAGCAGCTAAAGGAGCTTTTGGCCCAGGCCGCAGTGGAAATTGGCTTGCAGGCGGAGGATGAGGCCCTGTACTGGATTGCTCGAGAGGCCACTGGCAGTGTCCGTGATGCCTACACCCTCTTTGATCAGGTGGCCTCCTTCTCCGGCGGCCACATCACCTTTGAAAAGATTCGCGATACCCTGGGGCTGGTGGGATTGGACACCATGAACCAGCTCTTTGAAACCTGTGTGGCCTCAAATGCCAGCCTGGCCTTGGAGGAGCTGGAGACTATGCTCCAAGGTGGTGTTTCCATAGAGCAATTCATCACCGACTGTAGCAACTACTTGAGGAGCCTCCTGCTGATAAAGTCCGGCATTACCAAGGAGTCGCTGCTGGGACAGTCTGCGGAGCGTTATTCCCAACAGGTTTTGTCTGCTTGGGGCATTCCCCAGGTGGAGCGGGCTCTGTCCCTCTTCTTGACCCTGTATCGTGACATCCGGTATTCCACCAGTCCCCGCTACGAGGTTGACCTGGCAGTGTCCCGCCTTTGTGGCCTTTCCTCCTTTGTCTCCAGTGCAGAGGTGTTTCAGGCTGTAGAGCAGGCCCGCCAGCTGTTGGGGGGGGCAAGTCCATCGCCATCGGTACAACAGGGGCGTCCAAACCCTTTCGTTAACGGCGGCGCTGTACCGCCTGAACACCGGCAACCAATCAGGGATTTTGGGGGAAGCATGGTTTCCATTCCTAAGCCGGCTGCTTCTTCTGACAGATCCCGGTGGGCGAGGAGTGCTCCTGCTGTTGAAGAAAAAGAAACTCCGCAGGTTGCACCAGCCTCCAAGCCGACTGCTGCCTCACAAGATGTCAGTCTCCCAAAAGCAAGCCTCATCAAAGAGGCAGGATCTGCCAGGGCATTGGTTCCCAGAGAAAAGCTTCGGGACAAGCTGGTGGAGGAGTTATCCATCAGTCGCACCTCCACGGCCTCAGTGCTTTTGAGATCTGACCCATGGGAATTTGCGGATGATACAATAAGCATTACTGTGGTGAATTCCTTCTCCTTGAACCAGCTTCAGAAGGACAAGGCTTTCTTGGCGGAGCTTGTTTCTTCTTTGTTGGGACAGACTACCCAGCTGGAATTCAAGATTCGGTCAGTTGTTCAGGATAACCAGCAAAAAGAGGAAAAGACTGAACAGGTGGATATTTTATGCAAGGTGTTCAAAGGCACCGTTGTAGAGTAAAAGGAGAAAGGTGTATGAATCCCTTCGATATATTGAAGAACGCCCAGAGCATCAAGGAGCAGTTTTCCAAGGTTCAGGAAGAGCTGAAGGTGTTGCAGGCAACAGGCTCCTCTGGTGGCAACATTGTCAAGGTTACGGTGAACGGCCAGTTCGAGGTTCTGCGGGTGGAACTGGACCCCATTGCCGTGGATCCCCGGGATGTGCCCATGCTGCAGGATTTGATTGTAGCCGCTAGCCGTGATGCCCACACCAGAATGCAGGAGCTGATGAAGGAGCGGCTTGGTCCCATGATGGGTGGACTCAATATCCCCGGCATGGGGATGTAGCCATGAATGCACTGGAAGAGCTGGCGGAATCCTTTTCCCGCCTTCCTGGCATTGGAAAGAAGAGTGCCACCCGCATTGCAATCCATCTTCTCAAGGCCGATTCAGGCTTTCTCCAACGTTTTGCCCACCAGCTCACCACCCTGCAGGAGCGAATCAAGCCCTGCAGCATTTGCGGTGCCTATACTGAGGTGGAGCCCTGCTGGATTTGTTCCAATCCCGCACGAGATCGGAATGTCATCTGTGTGGTAGAGCAGCCGCAGGATGTGCAAACCATCGAGGCATCCCGGGAGTATCAGGGCTTGTTCCACGTGCTGGGGGGAGTGATTTCTCCCCTTGATGGGGTGGGGCCTGAGAACCTGTCCTTTGGCAGGCTGCTGGAACGGATTCGTGGAGGTAGCATCTCCGAGGTGATTATCGCCACCAATCCCACCGTGGAAGGAGATACGACTGCACTGTACCTCCAGCGTATGCTGGCGGAGTGCGACCTCACTGTTACAAGGCTTGCTTCCGGGCTTCCTGTGGGTGGTGATTTAGAATATGCCGACCGTCTGACCTTGGCTCGCAGCTTTCGTGGCAGGACAGCGCTGTAATTTTCCCCTGCAATCAATGAATCGGCTCCTTCAAAGCAAAAAAAAAGCTACCCAGCCAACGCTGGATAGCTTAAGGAAGAACATATGAAAACTACTACTGGAGCAAGGTCAATACATTCTGAGTGGACTGATTTGCCTGGGCAAGGATGGCCATGCCAGACTGCTGCAGAACCTGATTCTTGGTGAAGTCAACCATTTCCTTCGCCATGTCGGTGTCACGGATTCTGGATTCGGCAGACTGCAGGTTCTCGGCTGCAATGTCGATTCCACGGATAGCGTGCTCAAGGCGGTTGTAGTATCCACCCAAGTCAGCCCGCTGCTTGTTGATCCTTTTCAGAGCCTCGTCCAGTGTTCCGATAGCACGGTTTGCCTCATCGGGGGACTGGAGACTCATGATAGTCTCATCGCCTAGATTCCGCAGGTTCAGTGCGGTGGCTGTCATGGTACCAATGTAAACTTCCATTCTCTGGTCCATGTTTGCACCGATGTGGAACCACATAGAAGCGGTAACAGCATTTGTTCCCTCGTCCTTTGCAAAGCGACCGGTGAGCATATTCATTCCATTAAACTGAGCCTGGCTGGCAATGCGGTCAACCTCAGCAATCAACTGGGAAACCTCAACCTGAATCTGCATTCTGTCTTCCTCGGTGTAGATACCGTTGGAGGACTGAACTGCCAACTCACGAAGGCGCTGAACAATGTCAGTTGTTTCCTGGAGATAGCCTTCTGTAGTCTGGATGAAAGAAAGGCCATTCTGGGCGTTCTCAGATGCCTTGTTCAAGCCACGAATCTGGCTGCGCATCTTTTCGGAAACTGCTAAGCCGGAAGCATCATCACCGGCCCTGTTGATTTTCAGTCCAGAAGAAAGCTTCTCCATGTTCTTCTGAGCTGCCACGTTGGTAAGGTTGGTTGAACGCTGTGAATACATTGCGCTCATGTTGTGGTTGATTACCATGGGGTACTCCTTTACATTTAGCCGGCATTGCTACTTTTGCACACAAGATTAGACCTTTGATTGCGGATAGAAACGGAACAATCCAGCTGCTCTTTTCAGCATACGCTGTTACTTAAATTTCGGAATATAATTGTAATACTTTACTTTTTTTTATGACATTCTGTGCAGCCAATGATGTGCACATGGCGTCTGCCAGATTTTTGCATGGTCATTTTGGCCACCAGAGAACCATTCATGGGAACCGAGCGACCGCAAACTGGACAACTCCGTCGCTTCTTCTTTTCCCCGTCCTTGCTGTAGCAGAAGGGACAGCCCTGAATGGTGCAGCGCTGATCATCATCAATTTCCGAGGTGAGGGGACGGTACACCTTTGAGAACAGGTTGACTCCTGGAGTCAGGGCGGAGTCGCAGAGGGGACAATAGGTTTTTGAGGGAGGCCCATTCTGCTTCTGGGGCTTTTTTTCACCCGGATCGTCCTTGCTTTTTTTCCTCTTATAGTAGGAATTCGCCAGCTCCACGTATTTTCCGAAGATAAAGAGAATCAATCCTATCAAAGCTCCTATAGCAAGGACGATGAATAAGTCGCTCATGGCCTACTTCAACAGCAGCTTCAGCAGCCTCAGAGCCTTTTCCTTGTAGGGCGGATACCGCAAGGAAATGTCCATCTTGGTGGGTTTCGTCAGGATGGACTTCTTGTGGCTGAAGGTGTCAAAGCCAGCCTTTCCGTGGTAATTGCCCATGCCGCTGCGGCCCGTTCCGCCAAAGGGCAGATGTGGGAAGGCGGCGTGAAGCATGGTGTCGTTTATGCAGCCACCACCGAATCTCAGGCTTCTGGTTACCAGTTTTTGAGCCGCCTTGTCTTGTGAAAAAAGGTAGAGGGCCAGAGGCTCCGGCTTTTGGCGGATAAAGTCCACTGCCTCCTCCACGGAACGAATAGGCAAGACCGGCAGAATCGGTCCGAAAATCTCGTCCTGCATCACTGGTGCCTCTGGCTCTGGAGAATCCAGAATCACAGGCTTGATTTTCCGAGCCTCCTTGTTGTAGGCAGGACTGGTGTCGTTGTAGGGGATCACTCTTCCGTTAACGGGATTGTTGCCATTGGCGAAATTCAGCAGCCGGAAGAAATGCCGCTCATTTACAATGGAGGCCAGGCCGCTGTCTGGTGCCACAGGATTTTCCCCGTAAAATTCCTCCATAGCGGCCCGCATCAGTTCAATTAACTGGTTCTTCTTGTCCTCCTGCACCAGCACGTAATCTGGTGCCACGCAGGTCTGTCCGCTGTTCACTAGCTTTCCCCAGACGATTCGCTTGGCCGCCACCTCAAGATCGGCGGTGGAATCCACGATGCAGGGGCTTTTGCCTCCTAGCTCCAGACATACCGGAGTCAGATTTCTGGCGGCGGCCTCCATCACCTTTTTTCCGGCGGCGGCACCACCTGTATAGAAGATGAAGTCATATTTCTGGGCCAGCATTGGCTGGTGGATTTCTGTTCCTCCCGTTATGACTGCCACTTGCTCCGGGGGAAAGGCTTCTGCAATGATGGTGGCCAGAAGTTTTTCACAGGTTGGAGTACTGTGGGAGGGCTTCAGGATGACACAGTTTCCCGCCGCAATGGCTGCCGCCGTTGCCATGAGGGAAAGCTGGAAAGGATAGTTCCAAGGAGCAATAACCAGTGCGCAACCGTAGGGCTCCACCAAAACCTTGCTGACTCCCGGTAAAGCCATCAGCGGGGTTGGCCGCAGCGTGGGCAGGCTCCAGAGTGGAAGCCGTCTCCTGATAAAATTGATTTCACTTATGAGGATTCCCAGCTCCGTGGCGTAAGCCTCCACCGGGGACTTGTGGAGGTCTGCCGTTAGTGCCGCAAGAATGTCCTCTTGGTGATGCACCAAGGCATCCCGCAGCCTGAGCAGCTGCTCCCTGCGGAAAGCCACCTCCAGCGTCTTGCCTGTTGAAAAAAAAGCTTTTTGTCTGTCTATCAATTCTGAGAGTTCAACTGAAGTCATGGGAAAAGTATAGCCGGAAATGGTGAAATGCACAATGCGGGATGAGGAAGTAAAAAAAGAGGCCGCCCTTGCGGACGGCCAAACTAGAAGGTTTAATGTGCGTTCAAATTAGAACTTCAGGGCGTAACCCAGGGAAATGTTGAAGTTGCGGCGAGTCAGCAAATCGTACTTCTCGTCATCACCGTCATACTTTGCCTTTACACGGGTAAAGTCGTTTACATAGCTCAGACCGGCGGTAACAGAACCGGGGCCAGCGGGAATGCCCACCTCAACACCAGCAACAATACCGGGAATAAAGCCAGTAACCTTCATGCCGTCCACCTTTGCGGAGTCTTTCTCTCCATCTACATTTATTGTCACCTTGGGAGACCCCACAGGAACTGAGAAGTTCACACCAACCATGGGGGTAATCATGATGGAGCCCACCGGAATGTCATAGGTCACCAGCAGGGGGAAGTCCAAGGACAGGTAGGAGTATGTTTCGGTCATTTCCACTCCTAGCATCTCAACTTTCACACCAGCACCGTTGTTGGCGGTGAGGCCAAACTCCAGCTGCACACCCAGGGCGGGCAGGAAGGGCATGTTGAAGCGGCCGTAGATGGAGCCGCCACCGTTCACCATGAAGGCGTTCTTGGCATCATCGGGCAGCTCACCGTCCAGCCTAGATCCCAGGTTCATTCCGAATGTTCCCTTTGCGCCCACGGTAATCTGTGCGCAAACCATGCTTACTGCAACTGCGGCCACTACGGCCATAGCAATAATCTTTTTCTTTGTGAATCTCCTTTTTTATTACTTAAAAGTAACAACTTTGTGAAATAATTGCTTTAAAATAACAATTTATTGAGGGGGCATTACGCTTTTCTGCGTATTATGTAAAAATGAGTTTTCGGGAAAACTTGAAGGCGGAGCTTGCATATCAGGATGTTCTCGTCAAGGAGCTGGCGGAACTGGCAGGAATCAACAAGCGGACGCTGGACAACTATCTGCGGGAAAAGGCCAATACGCCGCCCGCCGACGTGGCGGTAAAGATTGCCCAGGCTCTCAATGTTTCTGTAGAATATCTTGTCACTGGTGTGGAGGCTGTGACGGCAGACAAACCCAGCGAGGTGGTGGAGTTGCTTTCTATATATTCTGATTTGTCCCTCGTGAACAAACGGAATCTCCTGGCAATCGCCCGAATCCTTCAGGGTAACGGTGCTAGTTAGGGCGGGACTTGTGGGAATGGTGAAAATTTTCCAGTGGAAAATTTCTGGGTTCAGGCCAGCGGATGGCGTGAGGTGAAAATCCTTGGAAATCCGTAGAAAAATCTGCCATTTGGTCTATTTTCGCTTGCATTTATTCCGTTTAAATAGTATAACTACTAAGCACCATTTTCGATTGTGGTGATGAAGATGCAATCTTCGGGTTCTTTGAGAGTCAAGCAGACAATGGAGCGTCTGGCGAAACCGTAAAGCTTTCTATAAATAAAGTAGAGAGCAGGAAGTTCGCAGCCCCTTGGATTGTGGTCAGCCATGCTGTTTGTTGGCTGGCGTTTGAACGGCAAGGGTATCTGAGTAATGAGTCGCTCCTGGCAGTGTACCAAACCGTTCGTCAAACGCGGATTTGATGGTGATAGGTGGTCCGGCCGAAGGCAGTCCGAACAGATGGGCTGTTTAAGCAGGGGAGCGTGCGTGAGCGTTCTCCGGGGAAAGCTCCCCCAATTCCTCCTTATCAATTCCATGTAAATCCGATTCAATAGTGCTTGGGAATGCAGTGCATTGGAGTGTGCTGTGTTCTTTACAATATGGCAATTATTTTTTTTAATTATACCTGAGTATCTGGTATAGGAGGATTACATGGCAAAGGAAAAGTTCGAAAGAACTAAGCCCCACATGAATGTAGGAACCATCGGTCACGTTGACCATGGTAAGACAACTCTTTCTGCTGCTATTACTCAGCACTGTGCCAAGAAGTTTGGTGACAAGGCTCTGAAGTATGATGAAATTGACAATGCACCAGAAGAGAAGGCTCGTGGCATCACTATCAATACCCGTCACCTGGAGTATCAGTCAGACAAGCGCCACTATGCCCACATCGACTGTCCCGGCCACGCAGACTATATCAAGAACATGATCACTGGTGCCGCTCAGATGGATGGTGCCATCCTCGTTGTTTCTGCCCCCGATTCTGTTATGCCCCAGACCAAGGAGCACATCCTGCTGGCTCGCCAGGTAGGTGTGCCTGGAATCATCGTGTTCTTGAACAAGGTTGACTTGGTTGACGATCCTGAGCTGCTGGAGTTGGTTGAAGAGGAGGTTAAGGATGTTCTGACAACCTATGACTTTCCTGAGGATACCCCCATCATCAGGGGATCCGCATTCAAGGCTCTGACAGAGGAGGGCTCTGCTGAGGCTACTGCTTGTATCGATGAGCTGCTGGCCACTATGGACTCCTACTTTGAGGATCCTGCCCGTGACGCAGACCTGCCCTTCCTGATGCCCGTTGAGGACGTGTTCACCATCTCTGGACGTGGAACTGTTGTTACTGGACGTATCGAGCGCGGTATCATCAAGTTGAACGAGGAAGTTGAGATTGTCGGTATCCGCCCTACCCAGAAGACTGTTATCACTGGTATCGAGATGTTCAACAAGCTGCTGGATCAGGGAGAGGCTGGAGACAATGTTGGTCTGCTGCTTCGCGGTATCGACAAGAAGTCTGTTGAGCGCGGTCAGGTTCTGGCCAAGCCCGGTTCAATCACTCCTCACACCAAGTTCGAGGGGCAGATCTACGTTCTGTCAAAGGAAGAGGGTGGCCGCCACAGCCCCTTCTTCTCCGGCTATCGCCCCCAGTTCTATTTCCGTACCACCGACATCACCGGTACTATCACTCTGCCCGAGGGCGTTGACATGGTTAAGCCCGGTGACAACACCAAGATCATCGGTGAGTTGATTCACCCCGTTGCTATGGACAAGGGTCTGAAGTTCGCTATCCGCGAGGGTGGACGCACCATTGCTTCTGGACAGGTAACAGAGGTTAAGGAATAATTTGATTGGTAGGAAGGCTGCCCGGACTTGTCTGGGTAGCCTCCATATTTTCCAGGAGGAATAATGGCTATCGAAAAGATTCGTGTCAGACTGCGGGCATTCGATGTTGGTCTGATCGATCAGAGTGCAAGGGCCATCGTGCAGACAGTTCAGCAGGCAGGTGCAAAGGTTTCCGGACCCATCCCACTGCCTACGAGGATCAACAAGGTGACGGTGCTGCGGTCTCCTCACGTAAACAAGAAGTCACGTGAGCAGTTTGAGATGCGCACGCACAAGCGCCTTATTGATATTATTGAGCCATCAGCTGATGTAATGGATTCACTGATGAAGCTTGAGCTGCCGGCTGGCGTTGATGTAGAAATCAAGCAGTAGGTCGTTGGCTTGCTGTTCGCAGTTGCTGTTTACAGCACTGCACTAGTACGGTTCCCCGGATCAGGGAATGGCGGCTGGGTAAGTTTATATGGGGAAGTTTTTTCCTCAAGTTAAGGAGAATATCAGAATGAAAGGTCTGATTGCAACAAAAGTGGGAATGACCCAGGTGTTCGACGAAGACGGTAACCTGACACCGGTTACTGTGATCCGCGTTGACCCTAACGTGGTTGTAGCCCGCAAGACAAAGGAAGCTGCTGGCTACGATGCGGTTGTTCTTGGTCTCGGAGAGCTCAAGAGCAAGAATGTAACAAAGCCTTACGCAGGTCAGTTTCCTGAGGGAATCACCCCCAAGCGGCATCTGAAGGAATTCCGTGATTTCGACACAGAGCCTGCTGTTGGTGATGAAATTGGTATCGAGCTTTTTGAAGGTACCAGATATGTAGATGTTACCGCTACCTCAAAGGGTAAGGGCTTTCAGGGTGTAATGAAGCGGTGGGGTTTCCATGGTGGACGTGCAACACACGGTTCTAAGTTCCACCGTGAGGCCGGTTCAACAGGAATGTGTACTTCACCCGGACGCAGCTTTAAGAACATAAAGATGCCCGGACACATGGGTCATGAGCGGGTGACTGTTCAGAACCTGAAGGTGGTGAAGGTTGATCCTGAATTGAAGGTTGTGATGGTTCGTGGGTCCGTGCCCGGGAATAAAGACTGTACGCTGATCATCAAGTCCGCGGTAAAGAAATAACGGCAGAGGAAGACGATGGAAAAGAAAGTCTATTCAGTCGATGGTAAAGAGCTTAGGACTATTACTCTTGATGATAAGGTGTTCGGCCTTCCGGTTAACGAAGACGTTATCTACTATGCCATCACTAACGAGTTAGCAAATAAGCGCGTCGGTACAGCTTGTACAAAGGATCGTTCCGAGGTGCATGGCAGCAATGCCAAGCCCTACAAGCAGAAGGGAACTGGTCGGGCCCGTCGCGGTGATAAGAAATCCCCTCTTGTACGGGGTGGCGGAGTGGTTTTCGGACCCAAGCCAAGGGATTTCAGTTTCAGGCTGCCCAAGAAGGTGAAGCGCCTGGCAATGAAGTCAATTCTGAGCATGAAGGCTCAGAACGATACATTGACTGTAATCGAAGATTTTACTGTAGAAAGCGGAAAGACAAAGGATCTCGTGTCCATTCTGAAGAATTTTCCTGCTGAGGGTCGCGTAGTAATCGTTCTGAAGGACGATGACGCAAAGATCAAGCAGGCTGGACGCAACATTCCTACCGTATCCTTCCTGTCTTACAACAGACTGCGTGCCCACGACCTCTTTTATGGAAGAAAGGTTATCATGCTGGAGTCTGCTGCCAAGAATCTTTCTGGTTTTTACAATACGGAGGCTGAATAATGATGTACGAAGATATCCTTATCGAGCCTGTACTGTCAGAGAAGGCAACGCTGCTGCGGGACGAGAACAAGTATGTGTTCAAGGTAAGTCCCTTTGCAGGAAAAATTCAGATTAAGGAAGCTGTTCGCAAGCTCTTTAATGTGAATGTTGTGGACTGCACAGTGATGAATGTTGGTGGAAAGAAGAAGCGTGTCCGCTACCGGGCAGGCAGGACTTCCAACTGGAAAAAGGCTATCGTCAAGCTTGCGCCTGGCGAAACGATCAAGGTGTTCGAGGGCGTCTAAGCCTTTGGTCACGTGATAGTAAGGGGAACCAATAACTATGGCTCTTAAAGTATATAAGCCGATAACCGCAGGAACACGTACACGTATTGACCTGCGGAAAGATGAACTGACTACGGACAGGCCCGAGAAGAGCTTGACCCATGGTCATGCGGCGCGTGGTGGACGTGGTGCCAAGGGACGCATTTCTGTGCGTCATCAGGGTGGCGGACACAAGCGCAGATACCGCGAGATTGACTTCAAGCGGGATAAGCACGGTATTCCTGGAACAGTAAAGACCATTGAGTATGATCCTAACCGCAGTGCCAACATCGCATTGATTTTCTATGCGGATGGCGAGAAGCGTTACATCATTGCCCCTAAG
Organism: Spirochaetaceae bacterium; assembly: GCA_017622135.1. GTDB lineage: Bacteria > Spirochaetota > Spirochaetia > Treponematales > Treponemataceae > Treponema_F. The sequence continues at coordinate 25,010 of JAGARR010000008.1, read as the reverse complement.
GGTCTTGTTGTGGGTCAGAAGATTGTGTCTGGACACGATGCTGCTCCTGTTGTAGGAAACGCTCTGCCTTTGGAGGCAATCCCTGTTGGATTTACTGTCCACAACATCGAGTTGACCTTGGGACGTGGCGGACAGCTGGTTCGTTCAGCTGGTGCCAGTGCTCTGGTTGCAGCAAAGGAAGGTGACTATGTTACCATCAAGTTGCCCTCTAGTGAAATGCGCCGTGTGCACAAGAAGTGCTATGCAACAATCGGTGTTGTAGGAAATGAAGACAGAATGAATACCCAGCTTGGTAAGGCTGGTCGGAACAGATGGCGTGGTGTTAGACCTACTGTTCGTGGTATGGCCATGAACCCTGTTGATCATCCGCTTGGTGGTGGTGAAGGCGCCGGAAAGGGACGTAACCCTGTTACTCCTTGGGGACAGCCTTGCCGTGGATACAAGACCCGCAACAAGCGGAAGGTGTCGAGCAAGTTTATTGTTTCACGCCGGAAGAAGAAGTAGCAGGATAGGAGATAACCGTGTCAAGATCTGTTAAGAAGGGCCCTTTCATCGAGAAGAGCCTGTACAAGAAGGTTATTGAGATGAACAAGGCGGCGGATCGCAAGATGATCAAGACGTATTCCCGCTGTTCAACGATTATACCTGAGATGGTTGGAAACACTATCTCTGTGTATAATGGCAAGTCATGGGTGCCGGTGTATATCACAGAAAACCTCGTGGGACACAAGTTGGGTGAGTTTGCTCCCACCCGCATTTTCCGCGGTCATGCCGGCTCTGATAAGAAGTCTAAGAGATAGGTGGTATGATGTCTGAGAAAACTGGATATAGAGCCGTTTCTAAATTCTTGATAGCATCCCCCACTAAGGTTCGTCCTGTGGCTAATGTAGTCAAGCAGAAGACCTGTTCAGAGGCTATGGCTATTCTCGAGAATATGCCACAGAAGGGTGCCCGGTTGATTCGTGGAACAATGAAGTCCGCCATCGCCAATGCACTGTATGCTAACAAGCAACTTGATGAAGATATGCTGTACGTGAAGGAGATTCGCATTGACGAAGGTCCTCGGCTGAAGCGTGTATGGTTCCGGGCCCGTGGTCGTGCTGACATGCTTCTGAAGCGTATGTGCCATATCACTGTTGTAGTAGACGAAAAGGCGGGGGAGTAAGATGGGACAGAAAGTACATCCTATCGGACTGAGGCTTGGAATTAACAAGACCTGGCAGTCACGCTGGTATGCTGATTCAAGAGAGTATGCTGATCTGGTATTGGAAGACCTGAAGATTAGGAAGATGATTGACAATCTGCCTGAGTGCAAGAATGCTGATATTTCTCATGTCGGAATCATTCGCCATCCTCAGCGGGTTACCATTATGATTCACACCGCACGTCCCGGAGTGATCATCGGTCAGAAGGGCGCCAATATCGAAAAGATTGGTGTTGAGATCCAGAAGCAGTTGACCAAGAAGGTTCAGATTAAGGTCAGCGAGATTAAGCGCGGCGAAATCAACGCATCCCTTATCGCACAGAATGTTGCTCGTCAGTTGGCCAACCGCGGTTCTTTCCGCAAGGCTCTGAAGCAGGCTGCTGGAAATGCAATGAAGGGCGGTGTTCAGGGAATCAAGATTCGCATTAGCGGTCGTCTTGGTGGAGCTGAGATGTCACGTACTGAAGAGCACAAGGAAGGTAGAACACCACTCCACACTTTGAGGGCTGACATCGATTATGGTTTTGCAGAGGCCCATACAACCTTTGGTAAGATTGGTATCAAGGTATGGGTATACAATGGAATGATGTATAGTCACGAGCAGAATGAGGATGCTGGTCAGGCTACAAAGAAGCCTCGTCGCGACCGTTCTGAGCGTGGTGAGCGGGCTCCACGTGGAGACCGTGGTGCTAAAGCTTCAAGGAGTTAGTGATGGCACTTGCACCTAAAAGAGTAATGCACCGAAAGGTGCAGCGCAGTAGAATCAAGGGAAATGCTACTCGGGGAAATCACATCGACTTTGGTGAGATTGCCCTAGTTGCAATGGAGCCTATCTGGTTGTCTGCACGCCACATTGAGGCTGCCCGTGTTGCGATGAATCGTAAGATTAATCGTAAGGGACAGGTTTGGATTCGTGTATTCCCAGATAAGCCTATTTCTAAGAAGCCTGCTGAAACCCGCATGGGTAAGGGTAAGGGTTCTCCAGAGTTCTGGGCTGCTGTAATCAAGCCAGGTCAGATTCTGTTTGAAATTGGTGGTGTTGATTTGGAGCTTGCCGCAAGTGCTATGAAGCTTGCTGGTAGCAAGCTGCCCATTAAGACCAAGATTGCATATCGCCCCACGGTTGAGTAAGGAGTAAAATATGGCAAAGAAAGAAAAAGAACTGTCCTATTCCGAATTGATCGTGAAGCGGAATGAGTTGAAGAAGAAATACATGGATCTGCGGTTCCAAATGGTAATCGGCCATGTAGATAATCCCATGCAGAAGCGTACAATGCGCCGTGAGATTGCCCGCATTAATACGCTGATCCGGCAGAAAGAGATTGCCGGACAGGACAAGTAGGAGCTGACCCGTGGAAGAGCAGGTTGTTCAAACTAATAAGGCTGCAAAACGCTCATTTGTTGGTATTGTCACCAGTGACAAGATGGACAAGACAATTGTAGTGTCCGTGACGACAAAGAAGCTGCATCGGCTTTATAAGAAGTATGTTACCCGTGTCAAGAAATGCAAGGCTCACGACGAGCTGAATGATGCCCATATCGGCGATAAGGTTCGTATTGTGGAGTGCCGGCCCCTCAGTAAGGAAAAGTGTTGGCGCCTTGCCGAGATTATTGAGCGAGCTAGATAAGGAGAGTAAGAATGATTCAGATGCAGACAAATTTGAACGTTGCTGATAACTCCGGTGCAAAGCTCGTTCAGTGTATTAAGGTTATCGGTGGTTCCCATCGCCGATATGCCAGTATTGGTGATGTAATCGTAGTAGCCGTAAAGGATGCTATTCCTACATCAAACATCAAGAAGGGATCCGTGGAAAAGGCGGTAATCGTACGCATTTCCAAGGAGTATCGCCGCCCCGATGGAACCTATATCCGTTTTGATGACAACGCTTGTGTTATCATTGATGCAAACAAGAATCCAAAGGGAAAGCGTATCTTTGGTCCCGTGGCTCGTGAGCTTCGTGACATGGACTACATGAAGATTGTGTCACTGGCACCGGAAGTTCTGTAAGGAGAATTGGATATATGAACAAGAAATTCAAGATCCGCAAGGACGACATGGTAGAAATCATTGCCGGAAAGGACAAGGGAAAGCGTGGTGCAGTTGTTCGTGTCGTTCGCGACAAGGACAGGGTGATTGTTTCAGGCTGTAACATTGTCAAGAAGGCTATGAAGAAGCGGAGCCAGCAGGATGCAGGTGGAATCGCCGAGATTGAGGCTCCTCTGCACATTTCCAACGTAGCGATCGTATGCAAGAAGTGCGGTCCTACTAGAATCGGTTATAAACTCGACGGCGACAAGAAGCTTCGCGTCTGCCGTAAATGTGGAGACACACTGTAATGAGTAATTACGTACCCCGGCTTAAGAAAGTCTATAATGACACTATCGCCCCAGAGTTGTTTAAAGAACTCGGTTATAAGTCCGTGATGCAGGTTCCTGCAATCAAGAAGATTGTAGTGAGCATGGGCGTGGGTGAAGCACTTAGTAATAAGAAACTCCTTGATGCCGCAGTTACTGATATTACGGCAATTACCGGTCAGAAGGCTGTGAAAACAAAGGCAAAGAAGAGTATTGCTAACTTCAAGTTGCGTCAGGGCAATGAGGTTGGTGTAATGGTAACATTGCGTGGAGCCCAGATGTATGAGTTCCTGGATCGTCTGATCAATGTTGCATTACCTCGTGTAAAGGATTTCCGTGGAATTAAGTCCACTGGTTTTGACGGACACGGAAATTTCTCCCTTGGTGTTACAGAGCAGATTATTTTTCCTGAGATTGACTTCGACAAGATTGAGAGAATTGCAGGTATGAATATCTCTATCGTAACCAGTGCAGAGACAGACAGCGATGCTCGTGCCCTGCTCACCAAGTTTGGAATGCCTTTTAGGAAGTAAGAGAGGAATTCATGGCTAAGAAATCATTGATTGTTAAAGCTGCCCGGCCTGCCAAATACAGTACACGTAAGTACAATCGGTGTCAGGTTTGTGGTCGTCCCCGTGGATATCTTCGGAAGTATAAGATGTGCCGTCTTTGCTTCCGCAAGTTGGCTAGTGAAGGCTTGTTGCCTGGTGTAACAAAATCCAGCTGGTAGTTTAGGAGAAGAGAATGAGCGTTTCAGATCCCGTAGCAGATATGCTGACAAAGGTAAGAAATGCGGCAATGGCCCGCCATGAGAAGGTTGATGTTCCCGCTTCTAAGCTTAAGCTGGAAATTGTCAAGATTTTGAAGACTGAAGGTTATATCAAGAACTTCAAGAAATTGACTCAGGATGGGGCAAATTGCATTCGCATTTATCTGAAGTATGACGATTCAAATGCACCGGTTATTCATGGTCTGAAGAAGATCTCGACCCCCGGTCGCCGTGTGTACTCAGGGTACAAGGACCTGCCTCGTGTCCACAATGGATACGGTACAGTAATCGTGTCAACCAGCCATGGCGTTACCACCGGTAAGCGCGCTGCAGAGCAGATGGTTGGTGGCGAGTTGATTTGCACCATTTGGTAAGGGGAGGAATACATGTCTAGAATTGGAAAGCTTCCTATTACTGTACCTGCTGGTGTCAAGGTTGACATTCAGCCTGGTGTAATCTGCGTCGAAGGTCCCAAGGGCAAGCTTTGTCAGGACTACACATCCAATGTTAAGCTGGAGCTGAATGACGGTGTGATTACCGTTGTTCGTGCGGACGAATCCAAGGCTTCCAATGCAGCCCAGGGGTTGTATCGCAACCTGCTCAACAACATGGTTGTTGGTGTGACAACAGGCTTTTCAAAGAGCCTGATCATTACAGGGGTTGGTTTCCGCGCCGAGGTTCAGGGAAATCTCCTGGTTATGAACCTGGGTTATTCAACAGACTTTATTGCTCTGATTCCTGAGAATCTGACAGTAACTGTTGAGGGACAGAACAAGGTGATTGTGTCCGGCGTTGATAAGCAGGCTGTGGGTGAGTTCTGCGCCCAGATTCGCAAGCTTCGGAAGCCTGAGCCTTACAAGGGCAAGGGTATTCGGTATGAAACTGAGACCATTAGAAGGAAGGTCGGTAAATCCGGCGTTAAATAAGGGTAGGGCGATATGTTGAAGAAACTGAATGAAAAAGACAGAAAGCGTCTGAAGAGAAAGATTCATATCCGGAAGCGGGTTTCTGGTACTGCAGAACGTCCTCGTATGACAATCACACGCAGTAACACCAACCTGTATATGCAGGTTATCGATGATACCGTTGGAAAGACTCTGGCTTCTATCTCTACACTGGAGAAGGAATTCGCTTCACTGAAGCCTACTGTTGCCGATGCTGAGAAGCTGGGAGAGGCAATGGGCAAGCGTCTTATCGATAAGAACATCAAGACTGTGGTATTCGATCGCAACGGATACCTGTACCACGGTGTTGTTAAGGCTCTTGCTGACGGTGCTCGCAAGGCTGGAGTTGAATTCTAGGAGAAGCTATGGAACACCAGAAGAATTTTGATAGAGATCAGCCTAAAGAGTTCGTTGAGAAACTGATTAAGCTGAATCGTACAGCGAAGGTTGTGAAGGGAGGTCGCCGCTTCTCTTTCTCAGCCCTGACTGTTGTAGGAGATCAGAAGGGGCGGGTTGGCTTTGGATTTGGAAAGGCTAACGACGTTACAGAGGCCATCAGAAAGAGTATCGATAAGGCCAAGAGGAATCTGGTAACTGTACCCATTAAGAACGGTACAATTCCCCACGATATTCTCGGCAAGTACAAGAGTTCATCTGTGCTGCTGAAGCCTGCTTGTTCCGGTACTGGTATCATCGCAGGTGGTCCTGTTCGTGCAGTGCTTGAGGCTGCTGGAGCAACTGATGTTTTGGCAAAGTCCTTGGGTTCAAACACATCCGTGAACGTAGTTCGTGCTACCTTTGATGCTGTTTCAAACCTGATGGATGCCCGTACAATAGCAAAGAATAGAGGTAAGACTCTGAAGGATTTGTGGGGGTAAGGTATGGCTAAGAAGGTCAAGATTACACTCGTGCGGAGTACAATCGGACAGAAGCCCGCCAAGCGGGCCACCGTTCGTAGTTTGGGTTTGAAGAAGATTAACTCTGTGGTGGAGCATGAGGCCAGTCCTTCCATTTTGGGAATGGTCGCTTCTGTTGCACACTTGGTTAAAGTTGAGGAGATGAACTGATGTCTGAATTGATTCTCAAGGCACCCTACGGTGCCAACAAAAAGAAGCGAATTGTTGGTCGCGGTTCATCTTCCGGTCGCGGTACAACAGCCGGTCGTGGAAACAAGGGGCAGCAGTCTCGTTCCGGTGGTAAGGTATACATCGGATTCGAGGGTGGTCAGATGCCTTTGTTCCGCCGTATTGCTCAGCGTGGTTTCTCAAACTATCCTTTTAAGAAGGAGTTTGATATCGTAAATCTGTGCGATATTGAGACTAAGTATGCTGACGGAGAGACTGTGAACAAGGAGACCTTGGTTGCTAAGGGACTTGTAAAGAACTCCGCTGTACTGATTAAGGTGTTGGGTAACGGTGATCTTACAAAAAAGGTGACTGTAGCTGTAGACAAGGTTTCCGCCTCCGCAAAAGAGAAGATTGAAAAGGCTGGCGGATCAGTGACTGTAGCTGACAACTAAACGGAGCGAAAAACAGCATGGCAAACAATCCTATTGTTAATATGTTTAAGGTGAAGGAGCTGAGAGAACGTGTTTTCTTCACCTTGGTAGTGCTAGCCGTTTTTCGCCTTGGTAGTGTTCTCACAATTCCGGGAATCAATCCCCAGGCTTTGACAGCCTACTTTGATTCCTTGACCCGTGGCAATGCGTTTGTGGATTACATGGACTTTTTTGCCGGTGGAGCCTTCTCCAATTTTTCAGTGTTTATGTTGGGTGTTATGCCCTACATCTCAACACAGATTATCATGCAGTTGGCTCTGATTATCTTCCCCAGCTTGAAAAGAATAGCTCGGGAAGATGGGGGTCAGAAAAAAGTGCAGGCATGGACGAGAGTTGGAACAGTAGTTGTCTGTCTGATTCAGTCCTTGGCTGTCACTGTGTATGCTACCAGTATTCCTGGCGCTGTTGTTCTGTCAAGCTCATTGGCATTCAAATTCATTGCAATGATTAGTGTGACGACGGGAACAATGATCACCATTTGGCTTGGTGAGCAAATTACTGCAAGGGGTATTGGAAATGGTATTTCCATGCTGATTTTTGCAGGTATTGTCGCTCGCCTGCCCTCTGCTGTATGGGAGTTGGGTTCTGCCGTTGTAGATGGAACTATTAACCCTGTATTCGTCATTGTCGTTTTTACAATGTTCATTGGAATCATCATCCTGGTTGTTTTCGAGCAGCAAGGACAGCGAAAGATTCCGGTACATTATGCAAAGCGTGTTGTTGGCCGGAAGATGTATGGTGGACAGAGTACCTACATTCCGTTCAAAATTAATCCATCTGGAGTGATTCCTGTCATTTTTGCTTCGTCATTTTTGCAGTTCCCTCTCCAGATTGCCACTAGCCTTGGTCCAGATGTCCGCTGGCTCAACCGGCTGGCTGCATTCCTGTCACCTACAGGATGGTGGTATAATATTTTCCTTGTATTGCTGATTGTCTTCTTTGCATATTTCTATACACAAGTGCAGTTTAATCCCGCAGAGATTGCAAAGAATATCCGGGAGAACGGCGGCTCAATCCCCGGCATCAGGACAGATAAGACAGAGGAATACCTGCAGAAGGTGCTGAATCGGATTGTGCTACCCGGTTCACTGTATCTTGCAGTAATCGCTGTCTTGCCAACAATAATCCAAAGTCTGTTTGGTCTGCCCCAGTCAATTGCAATGTTGATGGGTGGAACCTCCTTGCTGATTATTGTAGGTGTTGATCTTGATACAATGAGTCAGATTGAGGCATTGCTGAAGATGCATCATCACGACGGATTGGTCAAGAAGGGTAAGATTCGGTCACGGAATCTGTAGATTTTGTGAGAAAACTCTAGAACAAGGTAGGGAAGTGTGGTATAATCGTTGAACCCGGATTGTAATCATTGCGATTTGCTAGGATCCGGCTATGTGAACACACTTCTTTACAGGGGGATTTTTGTGAAAGTACGAACCAGCGTAAAGCCCATTTGTGACAAATGTAAGGTTATCAAGCGTTTCGGCGTTGTCCGGATCGTTTGTTCTAATCCTAAGCATAAGCAAAGACAGGGCTGAGGAGTAGCAGATGGCTCGAATTGCGGGAGTTGACCTCCCTAACAAGCATGTCAACATTGCCTTGACATACATCTATGGTATTGGACGTTCTTCTGCCAATGAGATTTGCAAGAAGGCAAAGGTGAATCCTGATGCCCTCATCAATGACTTGTCTCAGGAAGAGTTGGCCACTCTCCGTGCAATTATTGACGGTGAGTATAAGGTTGAAGGACGGCTTCGCTCTGAAATCGGTCTAAACATCAAGCGTTTGATGGATATCGGTTGTTATCGTGGATTGCGCCACAGAAAGGGCTTGCCCGTTCGTGGTCAGCGGACTCGCACCAATTCACGTACGCGCAAGGGTAAGAAAAAGACCGTTGCAGGTAAGAAGAAGTAAGAGGGGGTGAGATAACGTGGCAACCGTAAAGAAACGTAAGGAAAAGAAAAGCGTTTATGAAGGTAACGTGTATATTCAGGCAACCTTCAATAATACTATCGTGACAATCACTGACCTGAAGGGCAATGCATTGTCTTGGGCCTCTTCTGGTGGATTGGGATTCCGCGGAGCAAAGAAGTCTACTCCGTTTGCTGCTCAGTCTGTTGCTGAGACAGCTGTTCAGAAGGCGGCAAGCTACGGCTTGCGTGAAGTTCATGTGTACGTAAAGGGACCTGGAGTTGGACGTGAGTCTGCTGTTCGTTCTTTGGGTGCAATGGGACTGAAGGTGAAGTCAATCTCTGACGTTACCCCCATTCCACACAATGGATGTAGGCCCCGTAAGACACGCCGTATGTAGTAGAGGAGTACAGGAAGAATGGCTAGATATACAGGTCCTGTTTGTAGGCTTTGTAGAACTGAACAGAAGAAATTGTTCCTGAAGGGCGAGCGCTGTAACAGCGACAAGTGTCCTATCAACAAGAAGCGGGGCGCTCCTGGAAAGGATCCCAAGGCTCGTGTTGGTAAGAAGAGCGAGTACGGCCTTCAGCTGCGCGAAAAGCAGAAAATTAAGAGGATGTATGGAATGCTGGAGAAGCAGTTCCATTTGACTTTTGAACATGCACAGCGGATGGGTGGTGTAACCGGCGAGAACTTGATTAAGTTGCTGGAGAGCCGTCTGGATAATGTGGTGTACAGAATGCACTTTGCATCAACACGTTCACAGGCTCGTCAGCTGGTTTCCCACAGGCATATCCTGGTAAATGGGAAGTCTGTGAATATCCCCAGTTATGCCGTAAAACCCGGTGATGTCATTGAGGTGAAAGAGGGTAGCAAGAAAATGACTTCGATTTTGGATTCTCTCGGTGAGGTGTCCAAGTCTGGTGCAATGCCTTGGATCAGCATCGATGTTGATGCCCAGAAGGGAACATTTTCAGCTTATCCCCGTCGTGAGGAAGTGCTGGATCTTGCTGACATTAAAGAGCAGCTCGTAGTTGAGCTCTATTCTAAGTAAGAGGAGTTCTGATGGCCCGTAAAAATCTGCTTAAAAGTTTTAAGATGCCTCGGGGGATTAACTTCGAACAGGAAGTAACGACTGGCGATTATGGAAAGGTTGTTGCCTATCCATTTGAGCCTGGGTTCGGTACGACTGTTGGAAATACATTGCGGAGAATCTTGCTGTCTTCTGTTCAGGGGTATGCAATTTCATCTGTACGGATTGTGTACTACGCTTCAGATGATGTTCCGCATGCAATCTCCAGCGAGTTCGAGACAATTCCTAATGTTGTCGAAGATACTCTTGAGGTATTGAACAGCTTGAAACAGATCCGCTTACGGCTGACCGGAGATGCTGAGCAGGAAACCTTCCTCTTTGAATTCAAGGGGCCAGGCACAATCACCAGTAACGACTTTGCTCGTGAAAACCTGCAGATCTTTTCCAAGGACTTGCCTATTCTTACCATGATGGCTGAGGCTCACCTTGAAATTGAGATACAGGTTGATTGTGGTAAGGGATATGTACCAGCAGAAGATAATGAGCATCTCATTGAGGTTGTGGGAACAATGGCAATGGATGCGATTTATACTCCTGTACTGAAAGTAAAGCATGCAATTGAGCCTTGTCGTGTTGGTCAGCGTAATAACTATGAGAAGCTCGTTATGGAAATCTGGACAGATGGAACGACTTCACCCGAGGACGCACTTGCAGAAGCTGCAAAGATTGCAAAGGAGTACTTTGCAGTCTTTATCAACTTCAATGATAGTGACCTTGGTCATGACAGGGATCTGGACGAAGGAGATGAGAAGATTCGCAAGATTCTGAGCACTCCCGTTGATGAATTGGAATTATCTGTCCGGTCATCCAATTGTTTGAAGAATGCAAATATCCGCACTATCGGAGAATTGACTCGAAAGACAGAGGATGACATAGCCAAAACTCGTAACTTTGGTAAGAAGAGTCTTACAGAAATCAAGGAAAAGCTCATGGAATGGGGCTTGAATTTGGGTATGACTGATTACAGTCATCTGAGAGACGCTGATAAACTGCCAAAGCAGAAGGAAGAATCTGATGAATCATAAGAATGGATTTAACCCTCTTTCCAGGACAACGGCACATCGTCGTGCAATGTCCCGGAACATGGTAACATCGCTCTTTCGATATGAGCGAATTACTACAACCAAGGCTAAAGCGCTTGAGGTGAGAAAGGCAGCTGAGAAACTGATTACTCGGAGCAAGGTTGATACCGTGCATAACCGCCGTCAGGCAGCTCGTTACATCCAGGATGAGACAATTCTGGCCAAGTTGTTCACCGACATTGGTCCTAGAATGAAGGATCGTGCTGGTGGATACACTCGTGTGTTGAAGCTTGGTTTCCGCCAGGGCGACGCAGCCGACATGGTTATCCTTGAGCTTGTAGACTACAAGCTCGATTCCGGTGACAAGACCGAGAAGAAGGAAACAAAGAAGGCTAAGGAACCTGCTGAGAAGAAAGCCGCTCCCAAGAAGGCTGCAGCTAGTAAGAAGGATGCTGGTGAGAAGAAGGCTCCTGCAAAGAAGACCTCATCAGCTAAAACTAAAGCTAAGGCCGAAGCTCCTGCAGAGGAATCTGCTGAGAAGGCTTCTGAATAAGACCGCAGGATTTCCTGCAGAGGAGTTACGATGTCTAAATCTCATCGCGGAAAAGGAATTCATGATTTGGCTGCCCACGGACGTGGAGTATGCGCACGTTGCAAGAAGGATGGTATCAAGGTTCTGTATGAGCAGGAGATTGATGGCCAGAAGGCAAAGATTTGCAAGTATTGCAAGGCAGCCATCAAGAATGGTAAGTCTATCTAAGTTTTAGAAGACTGCGTAGGCCGTCCTCGTTACAGGGCGGCTTTTTTCGTTTTTCTAGATATTTCTTAAGTGATAGACAAAAAACTTAAGTTTTATTAAAATGCTTGTAAATGTAATGGAGGTTACAATGAAGAATTTTGCAAAGAAGACATTGTTTGTTCTTTTTGTGCTGATTACAGCTGGTATTATGTTTACTGGTTGTAGCAAGGAGACAGCAGATACAATCAAGATTGGAGGGATTTTCCCCCTGTCTGGTAGTGTTGCTGTGTATGGAACTGAGTGCCGCAATGGTGTTGAGATGGCTCTTGCCGAGATCAATGCTGCTGGTGGTGTGAACGGAAAGATGCTGGAGCTGGTTGCAGAGGATGACGAGGGAAGTCCTGAGAAGTCTGTGAACGCATACAAGAAGCTGGTAACAAAGGACAAGTGCAACATCATTATTGGTTCCTTGACCTCTGGCTGTACTGCTGCAATCTCATCCTTGGCACAGGCTCAGAACGTGCTGCTGCTGGCTCCTGCCGCTACTCAGACTGATATCACTGATGCAGGTGATTTCGTGTTCCGTGCTTGCTTCATCGATCCTTTCCAGGGTACTGTTGGTGGCAAGTTTGCTCTTGAAAGCTTGGGTGCAAAGAACGCTGCCGTTCTCTATGACATCCAGAACGATTACTCCATCGGACTGTACGAGAATTTCAAGGTTGCCTTTGAGCAGGGCGGCGGAAAGATTGTTGCTGAGGAATCCTATAGCACTGGCGACAAGGACTTCAACGCCCAGCTGACAAAGATTAAGACCACAAATCCTGATGTGGTGTACCTGCCCGATTACTACGGAACCGTCGCTCTGATTGCAAAGCAGCTGCGTGCCCAGGGAATCAACGCCCCTATCGTTGGTGCAGATGGATGGGACGGCATCATCGACAATGCTGGTGACGAGGTGCTGAACGGCTTCTATTCAAATCACTATGCCGCCGATTCAACAGACGAGAAGGTGGTGACCTTTGTAAACAGCTATCGCGAGAAGTTCGGTTCAACTCCTGTATCCTTCGCTGCCCTTGGGTATGACTGCGTATACCTGCTGAGGGATGCCATGGTCGGAGCCAGTTCTGCAGATCCCTCTGTTCTGAAGGGCCAGTTGATGAAGACTGATGGTGCTTATGTAACAGGAAATCTTACCTTCGATGCAAAGCGCAATCCCGTGAAGTCCGCAGTAATGCTGGAGATTGTGAAGGATGGCGACAAGCTGACACCTATCTACAAGACTACTGTTAATCCCTAATGATTGACTGATAAGGAATGGCCCGGAGCATCGCAATGATGTTTCGGGTCACTTTTATATTGAAAAAACACATATAATTGAAGAAATGTCTTTTATAAGTCACTGAATTATTGTAAAATAGTCGGACAAAATTATACGGTCTAAATCTTGCTGAATTTACCATTGTTAAATCAGGTGGAAAACGGAGTTTATTCATGGATGCGGGAAGTCTTTTTCTTCAGCAATTGATAAACGGGTTGTCCTTGGGAAGCGTCTATGCGCTGATTGCCCTGGGGTATACCATGGTTTATGGAATTGTAAAGCTGATTAATTTTGCCCATGGCGACATTCTGATGCTGGGGGCCTATTCCGGGTACTTTGTGCTACGGCAGTTTGGAGCAACACCAGTGGGCATGTTCCTAGCCTTTATCTTTGCGATGGTGGTGTGTGCTGTCATCTCGATACTGATTGAGCGATTTGCTTATCGGCCACTTCGTGCGGCACCACGGTTGAATTCACTGATCACTGCTATAGCCGTGTCTCTGATTCTGCAGAATGGAGCACGTGTTTTGCCTTTCATTGGACCAAACCCACGGCAGTATCCCACCATGGAGACGGTGAATATCAGTCTGGGCCTGATTTCAATTTCAAATATCCAGCTGATAGTCATTGCCTTGTCTGCCATCCTGATGATCATCCTGAACTACATCATCAACTATACAAAGACAGGAAAGGCTATGCGAGCCGTATCATACGATATGCAGGCAGCGAGCTTGATGGGAATCTCAGTGAACAAGACCATCGCCTTTACCTTCGCCCTTGGTGCCGTGCTGGCGGCAGCTGGTGGTGTGTTGTATGCAACCGCTTATCCCCAGATTGAGCCCACCATGGGAACCATGCCTGGCTTGAAGGCCTTTGTGGCGGCAGTTCTTGGGGGGATTGGTTCTGTTCCGGGAGCCATGCTGGGAGGATATATCCTGGGAATTGCTGAGACCATGACAAAGGGTTTTTTGGTGTCACAGTTCTCCGATGCCATTTCTTTTTCAATCCTCATCATCATCCTGTTGGTAAAGCCCACGGGAATTCTTGGTGAGAAGATGAGGGTGAAGGTATGAGAAACAAGGTTCTTCGTGATATGTTGATTCCTGGCTGTGTTGCGGTGGCTGCAATTGTAGTGCCCTACCTGCTGATTTCAGTGGGAGTGATTGATGCCTACACCGCACAGATCATTACCCTGGGTGGCGTGAATGCAATCATGGCAATCAGTGTAAACGTCATCTGCGGCATTACTGGCCAGCTTTCCTTAGGACAGGCTGGATTCATGGCCATTGGTTCCTATACCACCATTATCCTGACCCAGACGGCGGGAATGCCCTTGGCGGTGAGCATTGTGATTGCAGCCTTGGTGACGGTGGTTTTCGGCATCTTGATTGGATTTCCCACCCTGAAGCTGCAGGGGGACTACCTTGCCATTGTGACCTTGGGATTTGGTGAGATTATCCGGGTGCTGCTGGTGAACTTCAAGAACCTGACGGGCGGAGCGAACGGATTGCGGTTCACTACGATTTTCGCGGCCCGTGCTGACTACGCCTATCTGATTGTCATCGGAATGCTGGTGCTGGTGATTGTGCTGCTGCAGAATTTTGTCCGCTCTACGTATGGCCGAGCTATTCTGGCGGTGCGGGAGGATGAGATTGCCGCCAACTCCAACGGTGTCTCTGTTTTCAAGTACAAGATGATTGGTTTTGCCATTGCCTCCTGCATCGCCGGTATTGGCGGCGCCTTGTACGCTCCCTTCATTGGATTTGTGAAGCCGGACTTGGCCTCCTTCAACCGCAGCATCGACTACCTGATTTTTGTGGTGCTGGGAGGCATGGGCTCCGTGACTGGCTCCGTCGTCGCCGCCTTCGTGCTGACCTATTTGCAGGAGTTTTTGCGGTTCCTTCAGGATTATCGCCTGCTGATTTATCCACTGATCTTGATTTTTGTCATGTTGTTCCGTCCCCAGGGCTTGCTGGGTATGAAGGAGATTTCCTTTGTGGGACTTTGGGATAAGCTGCTGACCTTTGTGGCGGGTAGAAGAAAGAAGGGGCTAGCCGTTGCCAGCGAAAAGTCTGAAAAAGGAGATGAGTGATGAGCAAGAACGCAAACCTTTTGCTGCAGGCAAATGACATCTCCATAGTGTTCGGTGGATTGCGGGCTGTCAGCAACTTTAACTGCGAGCTTCATGCGGGTGAACTGGTGGGACTGATTGGCCCCAACGGTGCAGGAAAGACCACCGTGTTCAACATGCTGTCCGGCATTTACACACCCACCGAGGGGGAGATAAACTTTTGGGACCGCCATGGCCGTGTCCACGTGGCCTCAAAAAAAACACCTGCCCAGCTGAACCGAATCGGCATAGCCCGCACCTTTCAGAACATCAGGCTCTTCGGCAAGCTGACAGTGGCGGACAACGTGCGCATTGCCCTCCATTCCCAGCGGAAGGTAAAGCCTTGGGATGTGCTGCTGCGGACTCCTCGGTTTCGACAGGATGAACAGCGGATGACAGAAAAGGTGGAGGAGCTGCTGCAGCTGTTCAAGATTGACAGCAAGAAGGATGAGATTGCAGCAAACCTGCCTTACGGTGAGCAGCGGAAGCTGGAGATTGTGCGGGCTATGGCGGCAAATCCTTCAATTTTGTTGCTGGACGAGCCTGCCGCTGGAATGAATCCCCAGGAAACCGACGAGCTGATGAAGCTCATCGCTTTTATCCGCAAGGAATTCAATCTGACTATCCTTTTGATTGAGCACGACATGCACCTGGTGATGGGAATTTGCGAGCGGTTGATGGTGCTGGACTATGGACGGGTGATTGCCAGCGGAACTCCAGAGGAAATCAAGTCAAATCCTGACGTAATTAAGGCCTATCTGGGTACGGACAATGCTGGCGGGGAGGTGAGTCTATGATGCTGAAAGTGACAGATCTGGAGGTTTCCTATGGGGCAATCAAGGCCCTCCGTGGAATCAGCTTTGAGGTGAACCAGGGAGAAATCATCACCCTCATCGGATCAAACGGCGCAGGAAAAACCACCACTCTCCATTCAATTTCGAACATCATCAAGAAGGCTGGTGGAAGTGTTGTCTTTGAGGAGGAGGATATAAGCTCCCTGTCTCCCGATGCCATTGTGAGGAAGGGCTTGATTCAGGTGCCGGAAGGACGGCGTATTTTTGCTAACCTGTCGGTACGGGACAATCTGGAAATGGGGGCCTTTACCCGCAAGGACAAGGGAGGAATCAAGGAGGACCTGGAGATGGTGTACGAGATGTTTCCTCGGCTGAAGGAGCGGATTCGCCAGGTGGCAGGAACCCTTTCCGGCGGAGAGCAGCAGATGCTGGCTATGGGGCGGGCTCTGATGTCAAAGCCACGGCTGCTGCTGCTGGACGAGCCCTCCATGGGACTGGCTCCCATTCTGGTGGACGAGATTTTTTCCATCATCCAGCGAATCAACAAGGCGGGAACCACGGTGCTTTTGGTGGAGCAGAACGCCTACAAGGCCCTGTCCATTGCAGACAGAGCCTATATCTTGGAGACAGGCTTGGTTACAAAGTCTGGTGATGCGGGTGACTTGGCCAAGGACAATGCAGTGAAAGCCGCCTATCTTGGCGGCTAGAATAGATGCCTGAGGAGGAAAAATGATTATTGCAAATGTAATGACACGGAATCCGATTTTTGTTTCGCCTGACATGTCAGTAAATGATGCCCGGGCGTTGATGACACGGGAAAAGATTGGCAAGCTGCCGGTTTTGGACAAGAACAATCGGTTGGTGGGAATTGTCACCAAGAAGGACCTGGTGAAGGCTGGACCCTCTGCGGCTACCTCTTTGGATATGTACGAGATCAGTTATTTATTGTCCAAGCTGAAGGTGGAGACGGTGATGGAGCGGAATGTTCTCACCGTTCAGCAGACGGAGGTGGTGGAGGAGGCTGCCCGTATTATGGCGGATTCTCAGGTGGGCTGTCTTCCGGTGATGAAGGGGGAGCTGCTGGTGGGAATCATCACAGAGACGGACTTGTTCCGTACCTTTGTTGATATGTTCGGTGCCCGCCATGACGGAATCCGTGCTACCTTCCAGGTGGAGGAAAAGCCCGGCATGATTGCCCAGGTTTCCAAGGCCATTGCCGATGCCAACGGAAATATCGTGTCGTTGGTAACCTTTGATGGGGATGACATGTCCCAGCGGCGATGCACGGTGAAGGTGACTGGTGTGGAGCGGAGCACCTTCGAGGAAATCCTTCGGAATTCCACCCTGGAAATTGAGGATATACGGTAAAGAAAAAATGGGGCTGACTTGGAGGATCCAGGCCAGCCCCAAAATCTAAGGAGTGAATATAGTGTCCCGGCAGGTGCCTCCGCCGGGATTTCTTTATTTTACGGTGATGGCAATCTGCTTTGCCTGGGGTTCAGGCTTTCGGGGAATGTCCACTGACAGGACACCATGCTTGAATTCTGCCGTCACCTTTTCGGCGTCGATGTCCTGGGGCAGGGTGAAGCGGCGGGAGAAGCAGCTGGAGCGGCGCTCCTTGATGAGCCACTCGCCGTCCTTCTTCTCTTCCTTCTTTTCCTCCATCTTTGAGGAGATGGACAGGACACGATCCTTCAGGTTGATTTCCACGTCCTTTTCCGTGAGGCCGGGCAAATCCATGTCTAGGATATAGGCGGCAGGAGTTTCCCGTACATCAACCTTGGGGGAAATAACCTGGGGTGCTGCCTGTGAAGGCACCAAATCTGCCAGATTCCTGTCAATTACATCGAAAAGGTCGGATGTAAACCGTGGGTTAAAGAATGCTAATGAGTTCATATTGTTACCTCCATTGGTAGAAAATTGCGCTCTGTGAGCGTTGTTCTGTGTAAGATTTACCTTACACTATAAGTATAGCAATCACCGTGCCAACCTTTCAAATTACAGTGGAAAATAATTTTTATAGATATATTTCATTGTAGTATAACAAAATAAAAATTTATACTCCTTTTGAGACTAGCACGATTCAACAGAAACAGGAAACGAGGCTAGGATAAAAAAGCCCCGGTAGAAAAAAACGTAAAAAAAGTGAGTATTTATGATACATTGTAATGTGTCAAAATAAATATTGATAGGATAAAATGACCTGTTTCAAGGTCCTATCGAAATGACAGACTTCACTTGATTTTTGACCTATTGCATTATATGATAAATAAGATGAGTCCTGCCATTGAAAACCTGCTTTCAGATTTTATTCGTATCCAGACCGAGGCCTTTTCTGCAAAGGAAATACAGGAGGGCTTTGCCTTTATGGGTGTGAACATGACTTTGGAGGAAGTTGAGACGTGTCTTGATGTAAATCCTTTCGTATTTCCTCTGCAAGATGGACTATATCTTACTCGTGCAGGGGCATTTACCGGAGCCTCCTTTACAATCAAACCCAGTGCAAGGGAGATAGAGGGGGGCTACTTGATTACCGGACACCGTTGCATTCCCTTTGTGGACTCAGAGCAATCATCCGGCACGATTCGGTTCAGCTTTGACAATGAGATTTTGCCTCATAAGGAGATGGATTTCCCGTTGCGGGAGGTGCTGCCGCATTTCGCCCTCTTTGGAGAAGAGTATGCCATGCAGTTCATTCTGTCTGACCCTGCCGCCAAGGATGCGGTGGTGCGCTCCTTTGACGAGGAGTTGCCCCAAACGGTGAGTTTGACGGTGACAGATTGTTCTGCCCTGTTCCAAGACTGGAATTTCAGGCGGGGTGACTTGTTGCTGGCAGAGGTGGTGGACTGGCGGAGCTCCATTGTACGAATTCGACCCTTATGTAGCCACAAGACAAATCCTTTCCAGCAGCAGCCAGTGGATCAGCAGCGGCTGGAGTGGTACAAGGTTTTTGAGCAAAGGTTGCTGGAAAGCTTTGATATCTATGGGCCTGGCACTACCATAGAGGAGCAGTTAGCCCGGGTTTTCTTTGTGTACAAGCATGAGCTGTGCAAGGATGTTTCGGGGACAATTGAAGAGGCGATAAAACGATCCAAGCTGGTAGGTATGGAGCCCTATGGGGTGGAGACCCGGCTCTGGTTCAAGGGACAGGAGGTTCCGGCAGTGGGGCCCTGGCTCCAGCCAAGCGACAAGTCCGATGAAAAGGATGCCACAGTATGGAGCAACGAGCAGTTGAACGCAGAGATGATGCTGTGGCCCCGGGTTATCTTTGATTCATGGATTGTGGATGGCTTATACCAGAAGATGAACAACGAGGATCATTTGGTGAATCTCATTCTTGGGGAAGCTTCCTCTCCTTTGAATCTATTGAAGAAAAAGCGACTGCAAGGGACAATCCGTGCAAGACGAGCAAAGTTGGAGTCTGCCTACAATTGGTTCGCAGACTTTGACCGAGGGCCAGTGCGCCACAGGCTTTTGGAACTGCACACAAAGGTGTTCGCATTGATTCTGGAGCTTGATGATGTGGATGACCAGCTGGAGGACTTTCCTCAGCAGCCTCTGGTGATTCTGACCCAGCTTTCCACCCACATTCAGTACATGCTGGAGGGGTTGTTGCGGGACAAGAACCTCAGTGATGATGATCTTCGCGCAATGGCGGCCTCCCTTGAGGGAATGGAGTACAACTTTGAGGAGGTTTCAGCCGAGTTGAAGGATGCACTGGCTGATTGCTACAAGCACCGATTTTCTGTCGTAAAGAATAAGGATGACAAGAAGAAAGAATGAGGGAGGGTTTCATTCTTCCTTCAGTTTTCTTTCGCTATAGGTTAGTTTCGTAGTTTATCGATTGAAAATAACAAATTCACTTGATATAATCAAATAAAATACAGGTCACAGAAATCTTCTTATGTCCAGATTGGCGGAAGGAATTTCTTTTGTGGCTGGTTAGAGGAGTGAGATATGAATATGAAGGGCTTGGAAGCCACCGCATTGTCTGTCCGCAGCTTGTCCATGGATGCAATTCAGAAGGCAAAGTCTGGCCATCCGGGACTGCCACTGGGCTGTGCGGAATTAGCCGCAGTTTTGTACGGCGAGGTAATGAAGCATAATCCTGCTGATTCCAGCTGGGTTGACCGGGACCGTTTCCTGCTTTCAGCCGGCCATGGTTCCATGCTGCTCTATTCAATTTTGCACCTCAGTGGCTACAAGGTGACTATGGATGACATCAAGTCATTCCGCCAGATTGGTTCCCATTGTCCCGGCCATCCTGAGTTTGGGGACACTGATGGCGTGGAGTGCACCAGCGGCCCCCTGGGACAGGGAATTGCCGTGGCGGTGGGTGAGGCCATGGCCGAGACTATGCTGGCTGCTCGCTTCAATACAGCGGAGCATACTGTTGTTGACCACTACACCTATGCCCTGGTGGGTGAAGGCTGTCTGATGGAGGGGGTCTCTGCAGAGGCTTCAAGTCTGGCCGGCCACCTGAAGCTGGGCAAGCTCATCGTGTTCTATGACCAGAACAAAATCAGCATCGACGGCTCCACCGACATCACCTTTACCGAGGATATCGCCGGTCGTTATCGGGCCTACGGATGGCAGGTGCTGCAGGGGGATATGTACAATATGGCGGGAATCGCCAGGCTGGTGGAGGAGGCCAAGGCGGAGAAGAATAAGCCTACCCTCATCATGTTGAAGTCCGTTATCGGAAAGGGCAGCCCGGTGGCAGGAACTGCCACTGCCCATGGCGCTCCCCTCGGTGACGAGAACATTGTGAAGGCAAAGACAGAATTGGGCTTGGATCCCCAAACGACCTTCTATGTGGTGCCTGAGGCATACGATTACTTTGCGGAGCGCCGCAAGGAGCTGGCCCGGGCTCAGGCTGACTGGAAGGCCACCTTTGATGCCTGGTCTATGGCAAATCCAGAGCTTCGCACGCTGTGGGATGACATGCACAGCTTGAAGGTGGCCGAGGTGGAGCTTCCCAGCTACAAGGTGGGAGATTCGCTGGCAACCCGTGCCGCCTCTGGAAAGGCCCTGCCCTTGCTGGCGGCTGCCTGTCCCTCGTTGGTGGGTGGCTCTGCCGACCTGGAGGGACCAAACTCCACTGCATTGAAGGAGTACGGTGTGTATACGGCAGAAAACCGTGAGGGACGCACCATCCGCTTTGGTATCCGGGAGTTTGCCATGGCTGCCATCAGCTCTGGAATCACCCTCCACGGCGGGCTGCGGGGCTTCTGCGCCACCTTTGCCGTATTCGCTGACTATGAGCGGCCCGCCCTCCGTGTAGCTTCCTTGATGAAGCTGCCAGTCATCTACATCCTGACCCACGACTCCATCTTTGTGGGTGAGGATGGTCCCACCCACCAGCCCATCGAGACCTTGGCCTCCCTGCGGGGAATTCCCGGCGTACAGGTGTTGCGTCCTGCCGATGCAGAGGAGACCAACGAGGCTTGGCGGATGGCAATGGATTCCAAGGACCATCCGGTGTGTCTGCTGCTGAGCCGCCAGAACCTGACCGTTTTTGAGAAGGATGATGCCGACTGGAAGAATACCATCAGGTGCGGTGGATACATTGTGCGGAAGGGCGGCGACACTCCTGACATCACCATCGTGGCCACTGGCTCCGAGGTGGAGATGGCATTGAAGGCCGCAGACCTGGTTGCCGACAAGCGGATTCGGGTGGTTTCTGTACTGGACCGGGAGCTGTTCCTGAGCCAGCCAAAGACGCTGCTGGACACCATCATCGGTGGTGCCCAGCGTGTGGTGGTGGCAGAGGCCGGAATCAAGATGGGATGGGAGGCGGTGGCCACCAGCCAGGAGGACTTGTTCTGCCTCAATGGGTTTGGAGCCTCCGGCCCTGCCGCAAAGGTTGCCGAGCATTTTGGGTTTACCGCCGAGAAGCTGGCTGAGGTGCTGAAGAAATAGAGAAATAGGGGTCTCTCCTCAAAGGGAGGCCCCGTAGTCCTGCGCAACCATCGTTGATTTCTTCATGTTTAACCTCCTTGGTAGAGAATTTTCTGAGGTGAAATTTGTCCATTGCTGGTGGCTCAATATGTTTCATAAAAATATTTGTCTACCGTGTCGCACACTCCCTCTCCGTACATCAGGCCAAGAGACTTGGCAGTAGTCCGGAAGTCATGCTCGTCAGAAAAAAAGGTCATTTCATCCTTTTCCTTGTCGTATACAAAATATCTTTCCCATCGGCCACTGCCATACAAGAACTTGTCAGTCTCCTTCCACTCGTACACATTCTCCACCAGCAGCTTCCCTCCCCTCATCCTCAAGTCATACCGACTGACAAAGGGCTGCTGCTGGACATAGAAGTCTTCAGATACTTCTATCCTTGTAAAGTAGTACCTCCTGGAAATAAGCAGGAAATCAAGAATGCAGGTTAGCCACATGGCGATGACAAGGTGCTTTTTCGCTTTGGAGGCAGGATTCCCGGAAAAAAAATACCTATGGGTTAGAATTGATGCAAGAACAGCCAAGCCTACAATGCAGAGTCCTGCATATATCTTCACCAACAACTCCCAGTTGTCCAGTATAAAATTTACCACCTTAGTAGTCTCCCTTGATTCTCACTGTCCATTGCCCAGTAATGGTGTAGGGCTTGCCGTCAGGATTCAAATCCAGGGGAATTGCATTGAATAAATCATACGGATCAGTAAACTTATCGTAGAATTGATAGGTTATTGTCCCATCAAAATGAGTTGTTCCATTATCATTTCGATGTATGGTTCCGTCAAATGTTCCACCCACTGTTGCCTTGCCTAGTGCAAATTTCACTTTGGTAAAATCATACGAGTTCAAAAAAGACGTCCCCTCCCCAGCTTTCATTTGATTGATAAATCTATCCTGTATGTAGCCATCTCCCTTTTTTTTTGTTATTTCTTGATTATTTTTTACGGCATCTTTTATTTTCCTAAGAAGTCCCAGTTGAGATAACGTCTTATCTTCTCCCTTACCATTCCTATACAACAAATACAAATATTCGCTTGTTTTTTCCTCAACCTCTTCCTCCATCTCCCCCTCGTACACGGACAGCTCGCCTTAACTCTGGTCAATGGGGATGAGCCTACTCTCATGAAAAGACTTTATAATTTCATATAACTCATTTCGAAAAAAAAAGACTTCTTCAGTTTGGTCGTTTCCCCAAGGAAATACGATAAAATTGAAGTGAATACTATAATCATTTTTCTTTTTTCTATACGATAAATATGGTTGCCGCTGTTCGATAACCACATTAAGCCTAACATCCATTTCTTGTTTTTTTACGCATATGTCATTTGTGAATCTCCAATATTTTTCCCCATCATACTTTATAGTTACTGGATTATAGCTATTTATTCCTACTGAATAAGAATAAGAACTTAAATAAACAGACAAGTCTTCAATATATAATTCTGGATCAAAATTTTCATCTGCAGTATAATCTAAAGTCGCATATCTTAAGTCGCGACCGCCATTGCCACTTGCATAAATCAGACTAAACAAAACAAAAAAGACAGAAACAATCAATCTTTTATACATATACCCTCCTGCCATTCTGCAGTATAGTGAAATTCTGCGGCTCTGTCTACTTTTGTCAAATATTGGCTTAATCCATCTGGAATTCTTAATACATACTCCTTTTTTTTATTTATAGGTAATTCAGTAATGTGATCTGCCTTTTCATAAGGGTCAAAATCCCATAGGCTGAGTACATACCATAATAACTTTATATCATTGCCTGAAATTTCCAAAATTTTTACCTGTAAAAGAAATCTGTGGTCAGTGTTTTTTAATCTTTGATTATTTTGTTCAACAATCAAATTTCCATTAGATTGTACATTTCCTTCTGTTCCGCTATCTCTGTTTGTAGGCTTTAATATACGGCTATCATATCTTTTTCCTACACTTACATTGCCATCCCTGAAATCATCAGCTATTATCTTTTTCAATTCACTTTCTGCATATTGCACAATTTTTGATGTAGTATATACTTCGGATTTAATTTTATAAGGAGCCTCCTCAGTGTATTTTGCAGCTTCTTTAGGTTTTAAATATAAATCCATTAATTTTGCAGCTTCTTTATATCCATATAAACGCCCTCCTATTGGAATAAGTTTATAAATAAAAACAAGCGCATCCAATTCATCCTCTGTCAACTGTTCACCTGATTTTGCTTTTCTATCAGCTTCATCAATGATTCTTTGACAGCAGCTTAAATGCATGGCCAAACTGTCATCCTCATCATTCAGTTCATTGATTGCACCAAATATACAGCAAGAAAAATATATCACTCCGGGTGGCATTGTAAAACATGTCTTAAGTTGTAACTCCAATTCAGTGGATAAACCGGTTTTGGCACCTCTTGTAAAACCTGTAGCAAATTCTGTAAATTTTTCTAAATAGCTGCCGTTTATAAGAATTTTGCTTGATTTATCTTCACCTTTAGAACACTCTGGAGGCTTTATATCATCACTTTCATCTTTTTCGAATGACACTTTCTTTAAAGAGGAAAATGATGTTGATGAGGTTGGATCATGACATTTGAGTTTATTTCTTGCAATGATAGATATCAAATCTGAAGTTTCGGCTGGAATAGTGATATCAGAATTATCTGGAAATGTTCCATTCTTGCAATTTTTATCTTTCAGTAACCACCTTGCAAGATTTAATTGAAATATCGGATAATCATTTATCTCAGAGTCACTAAAAATCAATTCGCCATTAATATTTTTATATTTATGTAATAATTGCCAAGAAGCTTCCCATACAGAACATTTGCCGGATAAATCCCTAGTATTAATTACTTTGGTATTGATACTTCTACTCATTGTCTTTCTCCCATTTTATACCAATGTAGTAATCGCCTAATTCAAGATCATTTTCTTCAATGTTTCCATTTTGACTAGTTTTTCCCAAAATTTTTGTTCCATCAGTTTTTAGTATTAAATATTCAAAATTCTTAAGTTCTGATTTTTCTGTTTTTGCAACAGATTTAATCCAATCCCGCACCTCCATCACCCCGCTTTCCCCACTGGTGGCCCCACCACACTCCACCACAAAGGCATATTCCGGCAGGGTGTAGCCTTTTTCTGCAAGCTCCTGCTGGCTGTTCGCATCATCTTCGTCTGCGGTGTATTGTACCTGCCACTTGCACTTGATTCTGCCACCACTCACGCTGGCGGATAAGGTAGCCACATTGTCGTCCTTG
>JAGARR010000058.1 GCA_017622135.1 Spirochaetaceae bacterium | reverse complement strand
CTTTATGTCGTGCTGACTTTCCCTCCCCTCTCGGAGAGGTCGTCGTATTTTCTTCCCTTCCCTGATCATGTGTTAGACCTGTGCGGCCCCGCCGCCGTGACTTCCGCCACGCTCGCTCTCGCAAGTGAAGCTAGTGTATCACACTCGCCTTCACTTTGTCAAGCACCCTGAGAGCTTTTTTTTTCATTTTTTCTCAGGCTTCTCTACTGTTCTCACTTGCCGTAGTGCGTCGTGACAACGATGGAGACTATATCACACCCCACAGCTCTTGTCAACAACCAAATCAACTTTTTTTAAAAATTTCTTCATTTTTTTCTTGCTGAGCATTATTCCTCAGCAAACTCCAGAAATGAACAAGATAGTCAAAAAATGAACCATAGGCTGCACACAAGCAAAGTCCAAACAAAGCCATCCTACATACATCCAGTCCAGTTGCGGCTGCAGAAACATCTATTCCAAGTCTTGCGCAGGACTCAACAGTCAAACAATAGAAGGTTGTAACGACGTACAGTACAGTCTTAAACTTACCTCCCTTTCGTGCACCAATTGCAACACCTTTCTTGACTGCCATGAGACGCACGAAGTTCATTCCAAACTCACGGTACAAAATCAGCATGAAAATTAGTCCAGGCATATAACCAGAAATAACAAAGCAACAGAAGGTGGTTAGGTGTACCAACACATCAGCAAAAGGGTCAAATAGTTTCCCAAAATCGCTGACAGCATTCATCTTCCTTGCAAAAAAACCATCGAGAAAATCGGTGAATTCCATAAACGACAACAGGGGAATCAGTATCCACACCGAAACAACGGCAGGAAAATTTGTCCATATCGGCAGAAAGTACAGTGCAAAAAAGAACGGCGACAAAATAATACGTGACAGTGTGAATTTATCTGCAATTTTCATGTGTTCAATATACCTTCTCATTCTTTCGTATGTAAAGACTTCTCTGTCATTTAAGGATAGGATTTGAAATCTTGCACTACACTGATAGCTGACTCCACCGTATACCCTTCCATTATTGACGAGGAAATACCCACCGCCTTTTCAGCAACTGCAATAGAATCGGCAACCCCCTGCAGGATTACCTTGTTATCGTATATGACAGCCTTCAAAAAGCTGACATTGATTTTATGCTCAAACACAAGCGTATTAACTAGATGCTGAGCTTTTATCAACTCATCGAGCTTCTTGCGCCCCACAGCTTCCTTTTCAGGTGATACCATCTGCCTGCAGAATGTTACGATGATTTCTGAGGCTGAATCCACATCCAGTAGGCCTGTATTCATAACAAGGTGATAATGGGAAGGCTCCTCATTACTGAGGTTGAAGAAGCTCTTGTGAAAACCGAGACGATTTGCATCACTTTCTGTGATTCGCTGAGTCGCCTGCTTTTCGTCCCAAGAAAATTCCTTCATAAGCCGCTGCCGACGAATATCATCCTTCGCCACAAAGCGGAGGGACACTAAATTGGGCAGTTCCTCAAGGATTGCAAAGGAACCACGCCCTATCAAAATACAGTTTTGCTGGCCAGCGGCCTCCAGCACTGCAGTCTGGAGATAATCCAAATATTCATCGCGATCCTTTGCCAAGGATGCAAAGAACCCCGGCTTACGCTCATCATATTTCTTCAACTTGTCTGAAGGAAACCCCAGTTCTATGATTCTCTGTTCAATAGCCTGACGACCGATAAAAGCGTAATTCATCCGCTGTGCTACTACGGTGGCAATTTCATCACCGAGGGCAGCAACTTGACGTGAAATTGTAATGATAGCCATTCAATTACCTCCATGCTCTGAAACTCAAAGGCAAGGAAAAGCTTTACCGATTTAAGTGCAAGTCTATTAAGCCCTTGAGTTTTTTGAAAAAAACTATAATCATAGGATAATCTTAAACCAACAGAATGTCAAAGGATTTAATTTTTTATGGATGATGGAAAACTTGCATGGCAAGCAGGGGACAAGAAACTTCTGTATTCTGCCCCAATTCTAAGTGTTCACCAGCAGACCAGCACTGCACCGGATGGGTCGACGGGCGATTATGTCGTCATCGATGCTCCAGACTGGGTTATTGTCATTCCGGCCTTGGAAGATCCAAAGCGTTATGTAATGGTAAGGCAATGGCGACACGGTTCTCTTTCCACCAGCATTGAATTCCCTGGTGGAGTCATTGACAGAGGCGAAACACCTGCTCAGGCAGCTGAAAGGGAGCTATTGGAGGAGACCGGCTACAAGGCTGAAAAGATAATCCACCTGGGGAGCATGAGTCCAAACCCAGCTATCTTCTCCAATCAGGTACACTGTTATGCCGCAGAGGAATTGGTAGCCACAGGCACACAGAGCCTGGATCGGGATGAATTTGTGGAATACTTCACCCTTTCCCATGAGGAAGTCAAGGACATGATGGGAACACGAGATTTTCCCCATGCATTGATGACTGCCGCCTTTGAATTGTACAGAAAATACTTGGAAACCAAATAAAAAAAAAGCATCCCAGAAAATGCCTCAGCAATTTCTGGGATGCTTTCCCCCTACTGGATACAGCAACTTCTACTTCAGCTTAAACACCTCATATTCCAAATTGGGATCGTAAGTTCCTTCTCGAATTTCTCCAGCCAGGCTGGGAATACGAATCTTGATCTCCGGCTGGATGACGTCTGGATTAGAAGAATTCTCTAGGACACCCTTGTTTGCATTGTACAAAACCTCCCACTTGAAGGGATCATTGTAAACGAAGGGCTTTGCCGCAATATTCCAGAAGCAGTCCTTTGTCTTGTACCAGTCATGAATGATATAATACTCTGGATATGTTCCGGCAGGTATGCCTGCCTTTCTATCGGCCTCCTCCTTGGCACGGGCAGCGGCCAACGCCTCTTCCTCCAGCCGCTTTCTTTCATCCTCCAACCGCTTCCGCTCCTCGTCCATTTCCTGAAGTCCAGCCAAGGCATCCATAGACTGGAGTGCAAGACTCTTGGCCTCCTCGTAACGCTCGCCGGAAAATGCAGCCTGTGCCTGTTGCACCAGCTCGAAGCTCCTTTGGTAGAGGTCAGGAAAATTCTCGTCGGCCTTAATGCTCCTGGCCCACACAAGGCGATTCAGTGCCACCCGAATCTGGGTGTCCGCATCTGCCCGCAACAACATCATCTCCACATACTGGCGGGACAGCTCTGCATTCTCCTCGGCCTTAGCAGTGTATTCCACCGCCAAGTCATACTCACCTTCCTCAAATGCCTTCTCAGCCCGGACGGCGTAGGCCTCTGCCAGCTTCTGATACTGATTGTCAGCATAACTGGCTGCCAGCACCAAGAAAGGCAGCAATAAAGCAACTACAATGGCAAGGATTCTTTTCATTGCTCAACCTCCAGTCCCTCTTCAGCAACAACGGGCACAGTCTCACCCTCCGCAGAAGCTGTAGCTTCGGAAACAGGGACACCCTCATCTGACAGAGGAGTGTCAGCATCAGCAGCAGGTGCATCCTCATCTGCCAGGGGGGCAATCTCGTCAGCCTCCGCAGCAATGGCGGCAGAAGCCTCCACCTTTTGCTTGGCACGACGGATTGCTTCGTCCGCAGTTGCCCGGCGAATGAACACGTCATCGTACACCTCAGTGAACCGCTCTGTGGCCTCCACAAAACAATTGTAGGCAGTCTCATAGCTCTGGCTGGCATAGGCAGTGTCTCCATCGGCCAAGGCCGTGGCGGCAATGGCATATTCATCCTTCGCAGCCTTTTCAGCCTTGAGAGAGTCGGCCTTTTCCTTGGCGGCAATGGCCAAGTCACGCTGGGCCTGGCACTTATTGGAGTAGCCAGAAGCGATCACGGCATGATATGAATCATAGGCCAAATTGGCCTGCTCCAGCAACTGGCTACCGGAGGCACCCTCTGCACACAGGCTCTTGGCACGATCCATGGCCTCATCGCCCTTCTGGAAAGCCTCTGCGTTGGAATCCTGAAGGCTTGCCTTCACAATCTGGTCCCGCAGCCGCTGGGCATGGGCAAGCTGTGCCATGGCAAGATACTTGTCACGTAAATTCTCGATCTGCTGGCGGAAGTCCCCCTGGGGATTCTCCGCCTGTGCCTTTAGCAAAGCCTCGTAATCAGAAGCGATGCCACCAAACTCATCGGGAAACAATTCGGCGGCACCAGCGGCCTCGGCCTCCGTGCGGGCGGCATTCATCTCCTCCAGCAAACGGGTGGTATCAGCCAACAACTGGGCAAATCCCGCATCAATTTCAGCCTCAGACGGAAGCTGGTCCACGACATCGCTGGCAGACTGGGGGACAGATTCCACCTCTTCCTGCACAGCCTCCGGTGTGGAGCTACATCCCACAAAAAGTCCCACTAGAACAGACAAAATCAAAAGAAACATAACAGTTGATCGCCTTCTCATAATACCCCTCCTTGAAAAGGAATCCATAGTAATGGGAAAAGCTTCAGGAACCCCATTTTCCTCCGACTTTTCCTTTTCATAAAATAATAGAATACAACAAAGGATACAGTACATGAAGCAATCAGGCAAGTAACTTAAAAACAAACGAACGAAAAAAAAATACGCACTCTCCCATAAATTGCATTTTTTTCTCAATTCCATGCTATAATTTTTATGTAGACTTTTTTGCGAAAACAAAAATAGCAATTATTTTACAAGGAGAAAGCAAATGGCAGATGACTTCAGCTTTTCCATTGAAGAGCATATCGGTGTGGTTTCCCAGGGAAAGGGCGGCTGGCAGGTAGAACTGAACCTTGTTTCCTGGAGCGGGCGGGAGGCTAAATACGACATCCGCAGCTGGTCCCCCGACCACCAGAAGATGGGAAAGGGAATCACCATGACAAAGGAAGAACTACAGACCCTGGGACAAATTATAGGCTCATTGTAAGGCTAGCAGGGAAAATCCTCATATTGGATCAGGGGTTGCCCCTCCTTGACGGTGATTGCATAAAGCATCCCTTGGAGAATCGTATCCTCTAGAGCAGCCCCGCCCGACCTAATCTCCATGTCACTGCTGGCCAGCAGCGCCAGAATTCGGCTCGTCTGGAGGGATGACCACAGGCATCCCGCATTCTGGTACTGGGTTCTGGCCTTTTTGGAGGAAAAGCCACGAATCTTGTAGTCCAAGTCCGAGGGGGAAGTGGTTTCCCGCATCAGCTGGTGCCAGGCGAGGAGTCGGCGGAAGCAGTAGGTGAGCCCGGCTATCAGCTGAACCCCGGAGGAGTCCTTCGACAGTCTTAACTTCTGGAGAATCCCAAGTGCCGTCTCCAGCCGGACTGCAGGAGAACGGCCTGTAGTGCAGAGGGCATCAAAGAGGGTGAAGGCCGACTCCTCCCTATTGTGGGCCAGAATCCGCTCTACATCCTCTACGGTAATTTGATGCCCTGGCTGGAAGCAGAGGAAGAACCGGGAGCACTCCGCCTTGAGGGCTTCTGTATTGTTTTCTATCATCTCCAGAACCAAGTCTATAGCATCAGCAGAAATGGAGTAACCGTTCTTCTTGAAGTAATTCACTAGCCACTGTTCCTTACGGTTGTCGAACATTTCCCAGAAAATCTGCTTGTTAGACTTTGGAATCAGTGACTCCAGCTTTTTGTCGCAGTTTACCTCGTCAGATACCAGCACAAGAATCGAGGTTCCACCGATGGAAGCTGTAATCCAGGAGGACAGCATCTCTAAATCCTCCTTCTTCTTCAGCTGCTCCGCCCCCTGCACCACCACAAAACGACCGGAGGCAAAAAGGGACTCGTTCAGCAGGAGGGTTATTATTTGGGAGAATTTCGTCTCTGAGGCATAAAAAGTGTATTCGTCCAGAACACCCGCCTTCTTTCTTGCTGCAATGCGAAGCTGGAGGATAGCCTCATTTTTCTCTCCAGCCTCCGGACCGGTGAACAAGTAGACTGGCATCTGAGCCATCAATAATTCCTGATGATACTAGACAAGATGCCTACCACGAGGACATCCTGACAATAAATAGGCTTAAAGTCGTCGTTTTCCGGCTGAAGTCTGATGCGGTAATCTTCACGATAGAAACGCTTGAGAGTGATGGCATCATCCAGAACCGCCACTACAATCTGCCCATTGTCCGCAGTGTTGCATTGACGGATGATGGCTATGTCACCATCCAGAATACCCACACCTATCATGGAGGAACCCTTCACTCTCAATGCGAAGTAGGTACCATCGTTTTTCACGAGGGGTTCAGACAGGTTCACATAGCCGTCATAGTTCTCCTCCGACAGCAGGGGCTTACCTGCCGCCACCGACCCCAGCAAGGGGACACGTGTCACTGACGGGGGTGGCTCATAGCCCTCCTCATCCATGATGACACGGACAGAGCGGGAACGCTTGTCAGACTGAGAGAGATACCCCTTCTTCTGCAGGGCCGCAAAATGACATTGGACAGCACCCAAGGAGATGCCGAAGTGGCTGGCACACTCACGGATGGTGGGAGGACAACCATTCTCCCGAGAGTAGGTGCGGACAAAATCAAGAATTTCCAACTGGCGGCCGGTAAGAGCCCTCATGGTTTACTCTTCCTCGAACTTGCTCTCAAAGAGGGCGGCAATGGCAGCGACAGCATCGGCGGCATCGCTACCGTCCGCCTTCAGCGTCAGATTAGTATTGTACCCGGCGGCCATTGTGATGACACCCATGATGGACTTTGCATTCACTGTAGTGTCAAGGTTCTCCAGCAAAATCTCAGAAGAAAATTTATTCGCAGTCTGAGCAATCAAGGATGCAGGCCTTGCATGGATACCTGCACGATTACGAACCGTCAAAATCTTCTCTACCATAAAAACCCCCTGAATAGTAGTACATCTATCAAATCAATATGAATCGTCACTTCCGTAATAAGCCGCCTGGGCAGTACCAGTTTCCATCCACTTGAGGATGTTCTGGTTGAATTCCTTGGCGGAAAAATAACCCATGGACTTGAGACGTTCGTTCATGGCGGCCGTCTCGATGATGATGGGTAGGTTTCGACCAGGCTTTACGGGAATCTCTAGGAAGGGAATCTGCACGCCCAGCAGCTCCTGGGTATGCTGCTCCGTTCCGAGTCTGTCGTAAATCTTGTTAGCGCTCCACTCCTCCAGCTTGACAATTAGCTGGACCTCCTTCTGCTCCCTGATGGAGCCTACGCCGTAAAGCTGAGAAATATTGATGATGCCCAGACCACGGATTTCCATGTGGTGGCTAATCATCTGGTTGGCGCCACGTCCCAGCAATGTATTTCCGTTGACACAGCGAAGCTCCACCACGTCGTCCGCCACCAAACGGTGCCCCCGCTCGATGAGCTCCAAGGCTGTCTCGCTCTTTCCCACGCCAGAATCACCGGTAAGGATGATACCCACACCATATACCTCCACCAAAACACCGTGAATGCTTTTGCGGGAGGCAAAAATATCTGAGAAAATGCGGAGCAGACGGGTTGAGAATTCCGTAGAATTCAAGTCAGTCTGAAGGATGGGGCAGCCGACAGCGTCCGCTATGTCCATGAATTCCTTGGGTGGATTCAAATTGTGGGTAAAGACACAACAGGGAACGTCGTAGGTGAACAATTCCTGAAGGGTGGACAACTTTTCCTCGGAAACCAGCTTGTTGATGTAGGCCACCTCTCCACGACCAAACAACTGGACGCGGTCAAAGGCGAAAGAGTCATAGAAGCCCGACAGGGCCAAGCCAGGCCGGTTCAAGTCTGGGACAGTGATACTGCGCACGAGACCCTTCCGCCCCCCAAGGCAGTTAAGATTGAGTGAGTTGTGGGCCTTTAAATCTAGATCCAACAGATCCAGAACAGTAAACTTCCTATCCGGCATGGCAACCTTACTATACACACTGCCATACATTTATGCAAGGCAGGTATACAAAAAAAGGGCAGATATCCAGCAAGCCAAAGGAACTGCCAGAAACAAGCCCTTCCAAACTCAATCCTCAAGGAAGCTGACAGTAGCCTTCATCCTAGAATGAAGGCTGTCCCGCTCCCAGAGCCCAGATTATTTCTTCTCCTGAATCTTTTCCTTTTCCTTGTGGACCTTCTGGTCAAGAACATCCATCATCTTGTTCAGGGCAGCAGCAAAATCATAGTCCTCGGCGGAAACGTGGGCTACCGCTCCCCACCGGAAATTCACAGAGCAATCAAAGATAAACTTTTTGTCCTCCTTTACCCGGAGAATGAAATCAACAATCAAATCTTGCGCATACTTGATTCTCTCAATCTTCTTGTTGATAAGGTCCAGCTGATCTTTTTCAAAATCGAAACCCACTGCATTTACTGATGTTGTCATAAGAACCTCCTGAATAAAACAAAGAATATCCTGCAGGTACAGTAGCCGCCCCGCAGAACTTTTACTACATCTATAGTATACCCCCAGAATACAGAAATGAAAAGTTTTTTTTCGTGGCTGAGATTCCGAGGTAAGCAGCAAAATATAATTCCCCGCTAAAAAAAGGTTTCCAACCTCTGTTATAATGGGATAACGACAAGAACCCAAAATAGGAGACCGGTTCCTTAAAAATATTGCCTAAATAGGTGTTGACATTTCAGTTCTCTCCTAAACCACTGTTGAGATGCAGGCATCAAGCCACGGGAACCTGCCCAACCGAGCTAGATCCCACCAGGCCGCAGTTAATATCGACACCACACCGATGGTGGCCCACTGCAGCAGCTGGAGCAAGAGCTGTACCCAAAAAATCACCTCCGCAGGAACTGGGAAAGGCACTTCCTGCCCCTATACACCACCCGTCAAATAAATCCTTCCCGCCAGTGCCACACCGGCTTGGCCAGCTCGTAGGAGAAGGGCTGCACCCGGTCAAAGTCCGGCAGCCACTCCGTATCCTCCACCAATTCTTGGTAAAACAAATACTTGAAGTCGTAAGCCGTCAGAATATCCTGCAAGTCCTGAAATTCATCCTGGGATACCAGCCGATTTTCCAGAGCCTGCAATCGCTGGCGGCGACGCTCCAGCTGAGCCTCCTCCTCCACAAAGGGTACGGGAGTGTACTGGGACATCAGGGAAAGGTAGACACGTCCGTCCAGGTGCTTCTTGAGCCATTCCAAGGTGAGGATGGTGTCCTCCAGATGACCCGGCAGGAAAAGGTGGCGCACAATGACGCCCCTCAAAAGCTTTTCCCTGGTCTCTCCACTCTGCCGCCGCTTTTGAAACCTCAGGGGACTGTTTTCCACCATGAAGAGGATGCTTTCCTGGGCTCGCTGGGGATAATCCTTAGCCTTAAAAAGGGCGGCACTGGTCTGTGGATTGATGGTCTTGAAGTCAGGAAGCCAGATGTCCACCAGGCCTCCCAATCGTTGCAGTACCTCCACCTTCTCGTAGGCGGAGGAATTCCAGCAGACCGGCAGCTCCATCCCCCTCATGCGGGCCTCCGTCAGCCCCTCCACAATAGCAGGCACTGCATGGCTTCCTGTCACAATGTTGATGTTCTCCGCCCCCGCCGCCTCCAATGCGAGGCACACCTTGGCAAAGTCATCACGGCTGAGCTCCGCACCCATGCCCTGCTGGGAAATCTGGTAGTTCTGGCAGAAGGCGCAGCCCAGGTTGCACCCTGAAATGAAAATGGTGCCGGAACCACCGAAAACGGTAATGGGCGGCTCCTCCCCAAAGTGCAGGCAAGCCACCGCCGCCCGCACCGCTGCAGGCTCCCCACAAAATCCGGCGGGGCCACCGACTCTGGCAACGGAACAATTTCTAGGACAAAGCTGGCAGGACTGATAGGGAAGCTGGTTGCCCTCACAACAGGCAGCCCCATCACAGGAACAAGGAGACACTACAGGACACCTCTTTCCAGCAAGGTACCCATCAGCGAGGAAAGCACCTCCATGGGCAGGTCTTCCGCCTCAAAATTGATCAAGTCCCTGAGCGTCACCCAGTCGGTGGCGGTAATAGACTTCAGCTCGCTTTCCTCTCCCGCCAGGAATTCCAACACGTCCGCCAGCCAGTCCTGGCTCTTGCTGCTGGGCTCCTGGCCAAGGTCACTGCCTTTTTTCACATAGGTGGTAAGCCAGTACTCGGCGATGGAATTAGGAAGAGCACCCAACTCTTTATTATATGAGCAAAAGAGATTCGCCACCTGACGACTGCACTCCAAACCATCATACTGGGTAGTTTCACTATGATTTCGCTTCACGATACGCTTTACATCAGCGAGGAATTTATCTGTATTGTTCATAAAACAAGTATACCAGAAACCATGGGAAATTTTAACGAAAATCTAGTTTTTTTCTTGACTTTTCATGCAACTAGGCATAAACTGACTTTATGAACTTAAGAACTGTATTAACGCCCGAAACTGTCAATTTGCATCTCAAAGGAACGACTAAAGAAGAGATCATCGACGAGATGCTGGACATCCTGATTTCTGCCGGAAAGGTGACAGACAAGGATGCTGCCAGAGAATGTGTGCTTGATCGTGAACGGAAGATGTCTACAGGTATGAAGCATGGAATCGCCATTCCTCACGGAAAGACAGACACCGTATCAGATCTCGTTGCCTGTATCGGTGTTTCCGACAATCCCGTGGACTTCGATTCACTGGATCAGGAGCCCTGCCGAATTTTTATCATGACTCTTTCTCCCGTAAACAAGACAGGGCCTCACCTGCAGTTCCTTGCTGAGGTCAGCCTCCTGTTCAAGAGTGCAGAGAAGCGCCAGGAAATCCTGAACACAACAGACAAGGCCCAGGTCATCAAGATTCTCACCGAATAACCGACGGTATGTCTTACATGTATAGTATCGCAAAATAGACCACTGTCCAAGCTTTCTTGGCGTGGTCTATTTTTATTTCATTTGCATAATCCGATTCAGCAAATCAGGAGAAACCCATGAGGCATGAGTCCATTATTTCCATCAAAGATGCTACCATTGTAGATGCCCAGGAAAAAAAGAGAGTTTTCCGGGGCACCACCCTTTTACGTGGGGAGGCTTCCTCAAAACTTCCCAGCCTTCAAGAGGTAGAAAATCTTTTTGCAAAAATGAAAAAGGCGGGCATCACCATGCTCCGCTGGCAAATAGCATGGGAGGATTTGGAAACAGAGCCAGACAGCTACAACGAGGCGTACCTGGCGGATTTGCGGACGCTGCTGAAGCAGGCTGAAACTGATGGTATCCTGGTGTTTGTGGAGCCAGTGATGAGGAGCTGGGGCTCCTGCCTTGGTGGGTGTGGTGCCCCTGCATGGACCTTGAGGATAGCTGACCTGGAGAATGAGTCAATGGATGAGCAAAAGCGGAGGGAGACCATGTTCACCCTGTTCTGGGCTGGCAAAAAAATGGCACCAGAATGCCTGGTGGAAGGAGACAACATCCAGGACTATTTGCAGGACCACTATATCGCCGCCATGAAGCACGCCGCCCGCCGCATCAAGGACTGCAAGACGGTGGTGGGCTTCGGCATCATGGCGGAGGCAAGTCCCGGCGACACCAAGGCACTGGAACTGTTTCCCCTGGATTTTGAACAGGACTGCCTCAAGCCCTTCCAGAAGAAATACATGGCGGCTTTCCACAAGAAGCACAGTCACTACCTGTTCCTGGCGGAACCCACCACCAGCGGCCACTACTCCAAGTGGAAATTCCATCCGGACTACAACACCAAGGAGGCTGCAACCATCCAGAAGGAGGGAGGCGTCATCCCAGATGCAGACTCCGAGGCAGCCAAGGTCATCACCCTACTGGGACGTCCCACCACCCAGAAAAAACTGCTGGGAATGTTCTCAAAGGACAAGAGCAGGTCTCAGTTCAAAGATGAAATAAAAAAAGCCTCAGGAGGAGGTAACGCCGTGATGGCAGACATTACCCCTTCCCAAGGCACCGACTGTATTTTGGAGGTAGTCCAGGAGGAAGGACTCTCCTATTTTGTCAGCATGGAAATGATGGAGGCATCCTCACGGACGTGAGCCTGCACCACCTCTTGGTTGAACAGCTGGTCCAGCCCCTGACGATAGCTCTGAATGTTTGAGATATAGTTCAGAGTCATCTGGGGCGTACCATTGTTGCGAACACGGTTTGTTCCGGCATTGTACATCGCCAGGGCAGACACCTCGTTTCCAGCAGTGTCCAGGCAGTAGCGGAGATGGGACATACCGTACTTGGCACTGATGTAGGGATCGAAGAAGTCGGCCTCCACCAATGCGGGAAAGGACTTGTTGTTCAGCTGGAAGATGCCCCGGTCAATGGAGCTGTTGGTGTTCCGGTTGACGGCTCTCTCCTTGTAGCGACTTTCGGTATAAGCCAAGGAAAAGGCCAGGGACAGGGGGATGTTGTTCTTGTCGGCCTCCTGCAGGATAGCCAGCGCCACATCACGATTCTCCGTTACATTGGTATAAAACCATTCCACCGCTGTTCTGGTGTGGACAGAGCGGTACAGCTCCAACCCCACGTCAAACTGCTTTCCATAATTGGCCGCTGTCACTCCCAAGGAATCCGTCACCTCCTCTGCAAAGAGGCTTGTCTCTTCGATTTTTTTTCCTTCTCGATAGGAAACCTCCACAATGGGAAGGCTAGCGTCTTCTTGAGCCACCAAATCTTCAATCAAAGGTATATCTGCAAGGTGGACATCTGCCGATGCATTTGTTTTTTTTGAAAAGTGGGGTTCGGCAGGAAACAGTCCCAAACAAAGGAGGCCAGCAACAAGGAAGAGAAAGCAGAATACCAGCACGCCCCAAAAACGAACAAGGGGGCTCATAGATACATTGTCTTTCTGTGTCATAACTATTACCTGCTGTAAGTATTATATAAATACAAAAGAAAATCAATACATTTATTACGTTTCTTTGCAATTTTTAGAGATTTCTACATAATTTTGCAAAATATTGAAAACAATGCAAATTTATGAATATTACACTATAGATGAAATGAATTGATTTTCCAAGTGATTGTCAACTATGAGCGTAATCGATATAGTCAG
The DNA here is from genome assembly GCA_017622135.1 of Spirochaetaceae bacterium. Classification (GTDB taxonomy): domain Bacteria; phylum Spirochaetota; class Spirochaetia; order Treponematales; family Treponemataceae; genus Treponema_F. The sequence continues at coordinate 6,661 of JAGARR010000058.1, read as the reverse complement.
AGAAATAGGAGGCGAGCTATGGGTCAGAAATCCATTACAATACTTTCTTCCGTTGGAATGCTGATTACTACCGCCATCTGGGGCTTTGCCTTTGTGGTGGTAAAGGACACAGTGGATTCCGTTCCACCAGTTTATATGATGGCATTCCGATTCACCATTGCGGCAGGGGGACTGGCTCTCCTCATCCCGAAGAAATTCAGGAAGCTGAATGGCTCCATACTAGTTCACGGTATCATCATTGGCATCTGTCTCTTTCTGGCTTACCTGCTCCAGACCATCGGCATCCAGTACACCACCGCAGGCAAGAATGCCTTCCTCACTGCCGTCTACGTCATCCTTGTGCCATTGATTCTGTGGATTTTTACCCGGAGGTTCCCCGGCTTCCATATCATTGTCGCCGCCCTCATGGCTATGGTGGGCATTGCACTGCTGACCTTGCAGGAGAACCTGATCATGAACAAGGGTGACGTGCTAACCCTTTTCTGCGGAATATTCTTTGCACTGCAGATAATCTTCATCGCCCGGTATAACGCCACCGAGGATGCCATCCTGCTGACGGTACTGCAATTAGCGGTGGCAGCCATCCTGTCCTGGATCTGCGCACCCTTCTTTGACGGACCAGTGCCCTTGGGAGAGCTTGCCCGCACCAAAACACTGCTTTCCATCCTGTATCTGGGGCTGTTCAGTACCCTGCTGGCCTTCCTGCTGCAGAATGTCTGCCAGAAATACACCCCTACCTCTGTGGCCGCCATCTTCCTTTCCCTGGAAGCCTTCTTTGGCATGCTGTTCTCCTGGCTGGTGCTAGAGGAACAAATGACACCACCCATGATAGGGGGATGTATCCTGCTGTTTGCGGCCATCGTCTTGGCGGAGACGGGGTTCTCCTTCCTGCTGGCACCCTTCAGAAGGTCACGCCAACAGCCCAGTTGAACACCTTTTCCTACAGTCTACAGAAGGGCTCACTTTGAGGTGGCCACCCAGACTCCCTGCCAGCTGTCCAAGTCCGGGGGATTGTCCAGAAGCTGCTGGCACTTCTCCACATAATGGGCGGCGGGGGGATCCAACTGCCTGATGGCGGAAAATCCTTCCAGAGCCTGCTTGATTCTTCCCTGGTAGAACAGCTGGAGGCTCTGGTCAAAGACCTCCAGAATACGCTGCCGCCGCTGGTACTCCTCCGCTGTCATTGGCTCGTACACCGTCACCGCTTCCTTCTTGCCCACCACCGCCACCCGGGCTAGCTCCCGGAACCGCAACTGAGTCCCCCACTCCAACGCCTCGTCACGGGTGGCGGCGCTACACATGGAGTAGGTGCCGAACTGCTTGTTCAGGCCCTCCAGACGGGCGGCCAGATTCACCGAATCTCCCAGCATGGTGTAGTCGAAGTGGCTCTTGCTGCCCATGTTACCCACCACCGCATCTCCCGTGTTGACACCAATCCGCATGTAGAAGGGCCGCCCCGCACGGGCCTCCAGCTCAGGCCGCATCTGGGCCAGCTTTTCCTGGCAACGAACCATTGCCTCCACTGCCAGGCGGCTGTGGTCCTGATGCTCCACCGGTGCATTCCAGAAGGCGATGACAGCGTCGCCCTCGTACTTGTCGATGGTGCCGCCAGACTCCAGGATGATGTCCGACATGGCCGAAAGGTAGTCGTTCAGCAGGGAGGTGAGCTCCTCTGGCTCCAACCCTTCAGAAATGGTGGTAAAGCCCTGCACATCTGAGAAATAGATGCTGATATGGCGACGCTCGCCTCCCAGAGTGAGGCGGTCCGGATTGGCAATGAGGGTCTCGATGACGGCGGGACTCAGATACTGGCGGAAAGCATGCTTGAGGTACCGCCGCTGACGTCCTTCCTGGAGGTATGACACCACCATGGCGGCCACAAAGGACAGGAAGAGAGCCGCCAGAGGCGGCATCATGGGAAGCACCACCCCCGGCACAAAGACGAGATAGGAGACAACCACAAAAACCACCGCCGACAACAGCAGTGTCACCACCGAAACAAGGACACCTCCCCTCCGCAGGTGCAGCATCTCAGTGACAGAAAGCGGGGCAGCTCCCAACAGGGCCAGCAGCACCACCAGCAGCACCGTCAGGATGGGGCTTGCAGGATGAAGGAAGTTGTCCTGCAGGTAGTTGTCCAGCTGGGTCACGTGAACCCCCACACCAGGATAGACAGCGGAGACAGGCGTGGTGCAGATATCGAAGAGACCAGGGGCGTAGAACCCGAAGAAGACGAACATGTCCTGGAACAGCTCTGGCTCCAGCAACGGCTCCTGTCCCGACTGGATGGCATAGTAGCTCTGGAGGATTTGCCCCGCACTGTAGGGAACATAGCTGTTGAGGGAAGGCTGGTAGCGGAGCAGTCTCCCCTCCTCCGGCTCATCGGCAGGAGCCGGCCCCTCAAGTCCAGCGGCAAAGAAGGATGCCGTTCCCAGGGTGGGAATCAAATAGCCGTCGAAGGAACGGTAGGCCCTGGCACGGCGGATAACCTGGTCGCTGTCGGAGGTGCCGGTAATGTTTCCCAGCACTGCCGCCGCCCTGGCAATTGAGTCGATGGGAAAGAGTAGCCCCTCCGCCATGCCGGCTCCAGTATCAGCAGGGCTAACGGATTCGGCGGGGGAATCATCGGTGAGGGGCGGCAGAGGGAAGCCCTCCTGCCAACCGGAGACATTTCCCTGCAATTGGTCGAAATACACCGTCTGCACCACCCGTCCGTAGTCACGGCAGGCATCGGCAAAGGCCTGGTCATCACCATCACCGTAGAGGGAGGGCTCCGTGAACAGCACATCGAAGGCTACGGAAGCCGCCCCGCCCAGATTGAAGAAGGACACGAGATCCCCGTAGGCGCGGCGAGGCCAGGGCCAGGACCAGCCCAACTCCTGCTGGGCCCAGTCCAGACTGTCCTGATCCAGCAGTACCAAGGCGATTTCATCGGAGGGACCATGGAAGGAGGCAGTACGAACCATACGACTGTCGTAGAGCATGTTCTCCGGCCGTTGGAAGACTCCCAGCCAGTCCAGAAACAACGTCACCATACTGATTGCTACCACAATCAGCCCTATCCGAATCACGTGGGTCAGCAGGTCTCTCCTTCCCTTGGCCATACCTCCTCCTTACCGAGCGGCTACAAGCTGATCAAATCGTTGCTGGCGCAGCTCAGGCACCGGCACCTGCTGATATGACTTCAATTCCTTCTCCACCTTCTGCAAACGCTTGCTGGCAGAAGGATGGGTGGAAGCAAAGCCGCCGGAGGACTTGGGCTGACGCACCTTCAGCTCCTCCAGCATCTCGGTCATGGCGTGGGGATTGTAGCCGGCGGCGGCCATGATTTCCAGGGCGGTGGCATCAGCATCGTATTCCTGGGACTGGGAGTAGCCGGAATTCACCATGGTGGAGACAATGCTGTCCACCGACTCGTCAAAGGCATCCACAATCTCGCTCATCTCTCCGTCAGAAAGAGCCACCATCGTGGAGCCTGCGACCTTCAGGGCTGCATTTGTCCAGCGGTCACCCTTGATGGCCTTGATTCCGTGCTGGAGCTGGATGTGGGCAACCTCATGGGCCAGCACTGCCGCCAGGGCATCTTCACTGGAGGCGCAGGACAGCAAGCCCCGGGTGACAAGGATATGGCCTCCTGACGAGGCGAAGGCATTGATTTGATCGGTATCCAGCACCGCCACATAATAGCCCTTGTACAGCTGGGGTCTGCTGGAATTAAGGACCAGCACCTGACAGACCTTGTTCACGTAGTCGGTGAGCTGTGGATTCTCATAAATCTTGTAGGACCCCAGCAGCGATGCAGTGACCGAGCGGCCGATATAGTATTCCTGCTCCGGAGTGATGGGGGCGGAGGCCTCAGCAACTGCCGCAACTGATTTACCCGCAGACTCCAGAGTTTCGTTTCCTGTGATGGTTCCCACAACAGAGGCGACACTGCCCATGGCATTCATGACAGCACAGGAGGTGGCGGAGAATGCCACCACCACAAGAAGGATGACAAAGACGATGGGATTCAAAGACTTCATTTCTCACCTCCTGAACCAGTGGAAAGGTCTCCCTGGACGATGAACTCCAAAAGACCATCCTTGTCCTGGGGCGTGGCCTCGATGGCATCCACCATGGCATAGATGGCGGCCGTGGACTCCGTGGTGTACAGGGCCTCCACCTCGGCGGAAAAGCCCTTTCCTGCCAGGGCAAGCTCGTCGGCAGAGGCGGACACGGTGTTGAGCCCACCGCTGACGAGAATCTTCTTCTTGGTGAGACTTGAGGCTGGCAGCCAGCCGGAGGGTCCCCCTTGCTCGGCACTGGCCACCTGTATCCACTTGCCGTCCTCCTCTAGCACAGTCACCTTTGCCCCATAGGGAAGGACGCCCGTTTGGGAGGCAAAAAAGCCCGTCCCAGACTTCAGCTCAGCCTCCTCCACGTTCACATACATGGTGCCCCCTTTTTTCGCCCAAAGGGAAGTCCCCAAGCACAGCAGGCAACAAACCATCAGCAACAGCTTCTTCATGTTTTCCTCCAACAGCAGATTGATACTCCGATTCCTCCATTATACCACAGTTTCTCGTTTTTTACTCTATCTGGAAAAATAAATAGGGCTGAAGGGGATGGGAGCATCCTCGGCTTCCAGTTCTTTTACCCTCAGAGAAAAGATGGAGTTGATGAGTCCGTATTCCTCGGCTCTGTCGAAAAAATGATTGAATTCGGTTGCCACATTGAAGGTTTCGGTGGCCTGTGCAGTGGGGGTTTTTGATGGATAATTTAGCCCTAAATTCGAGTTTTAATTCTAGGAAAAGATTTCAGTCTGCATTCCAGGATGTAGGCTGAAATGCAACAAACATACGGAGAAATTATGTTATGTGGACGCCCGCACTGGGGCGCTTTATTATATAATAAAAACGGAGAATTAAATGATACCTGATTTTCAGACAGCAATGTTACCGTTATTACAGCAGATGAACGATGAAAAAATTTATGATTCCACATCATTAAGAAATGTTGCCGTTTCATATTTTAAAATAAACGATGAAGAAAAATCGGAAAAAACTCCAAATGGAAAACAATTGCTTTATTATAATAGAATCGCCTGGTCTATATCTTATTTAAGAACTGGTGGTTTAATTGAAAGTCCTGAAAGAGGTAAATATAAAATATCAAATTTAGGAAAAAAAGTATTAAAAAATCCTCCAGAAAAAATAACTATAAGATTCTTAAAAGAAATCAATCCAGATAAAAATTTATTCGAAAGAGAAAAAGCTTCAAAAAATGAAGAAAAGGAAATAGAAATTTCAGAAGATAAGACACCCGATGAATTAATAGAAGAAGGTCACAAGAGAATAAATCAGGAATTATCTACAATTTTACTTCAAAATATCGAAAATGCTTCCCCATATAAATTTGAAGAAATCGTTGTGGATTTATTGATAAAAATGGGATATGGCGATTCTGATTTTAACAACGGTGAAGTTACATCTAAATCCGGAGATGAAGGAATAGATGATATTATAAAAGAAGATAAACTTGGTCTTGATAAAATATATGTCCAAGCTAAAAGATGGAAAAAGGATTCTAAAATTGGTCGTCCAGAGATTCAAAAATTCGTTGGAGCCCTAGATGGTCAAAGGGCTAAAAAGGGAATTTTTATTACTACAGCATTCTTTTCTCAAGAAGCGATTAATTACGCAAATAATACAAGTAATGCAACTGTAATATTAACTGATGGACAGAAATTGACAGATCTTATGATAGAATATGAAGCTGGAGTAACTGTAAAAGATACAATAAAAATTTGTAAAATAGATACAGATTTTTTTGTTGAAGAATAAATATGGAGGCATATCATGGAATATGAATGGAAATTAAAAACCAAAGCTGGGCAACCAGCAATTGGTTATTAATTAGTTTACGAAACTGGTGCTAAAAATATTCCCATTTTAGTAACAATTTATTGTTTTCCAAAACTTAATGAGTTTGGAGATAATAAAATAGCATCAACTGTGATTTTCTGGAATTATAAAAAAAGTGAAATAACAGATGGTTTCTTTCATTGGGTAATGGATGATATTGGTGAATTAATAAAAGAAAATGAAAAAAATCTATTTGATTCTGAATTAAAAAATACTGAACTGATAATGTCACAACAATTCTTTTGCGAAAAGCTACCAGAGATAGAGTATTTTACACATGGCGATTATTTTATAGGTGAGCGTAATTGCCGTGGGGGCAGGAATAGACCTGACGCTCCCCGACAGATTTTGCGTAGCAAAATCGAATCCGTGTGGCATCCTAAAAAGTAAGCAGCGTTTTTTTGCAACGCAGTTTCCAGCAGCTGCGAACAAATCTGACCTGTGGTCAGTTCTACATGGAAGTTATTGAAAGGTTGGCTCCCGCCACCTGCGAATCTGCTTGTTCTTTCTATAAACAACAAGCGGATTTGCTCGGAACTAACGTTCCTCGCTTTTCCTGCCGTGAGTTCCGTCAGGAACGAAAAAATCCGTTTGTATGCCCCCATCCATAAACTGCGTCCCACAAAAATGCACCCGGAACCCTGCCATCGAGGATTCCGGACCATGCTCAGGGGGCTGGCCTAGGGAGACGAAGGCGACCGCAAGGTGGGAAGCCCATCACTGCCTGCCACCCTTTTTTCAGCATTGACTGCGGT
>JAGARR010000057.1 GCA_017622135.1 Spirochaetaceae bacterium | reverse complement strand
GTTGATGAGCAGGTCAACCAGGTGTGGTGCGACACCCAGAAAATCTGCGACGACAACAGTGTGAGAATCACCAGCGAGGTGGAAGACCTGAGGAATCGTGTTGATGAGCAGGTCAACTGGGTATGGGACGAGGCCAAGAAAATCTGTGATGACAACAGCAGCGAAATCAACGGCAAGGTTGAGGAGTTGAGGAACCGAGTTGAGGAGCAGGTCAACCAGGTGTGGAGCGACACCCAGAAAATCTGCGACGACAACAGCAGGGAAATCAACGGCAAGGTTGAGGAGTTGAGGAATCGTGTTGATGAGCGGGTCAACCAGGTGTGGAGCGACACCCAGAAAATCTGCGACGACAACAGTGTGAGAATCACCAGCGAGGTGGAAGACCTGCGGAACCGAGTTGATGAGCAGGTCGACCAGGTGTGGAGCGACACCCGGAAAATCTGTGACGACAACAGCAGCGAAATCAACGGCAAGGTAGAGACCTTGAAGAGTCGTGTCGAGGAGCAGGTTGCCCAGATGCGGAGTGACCTCCAGCAGACCTACAATGACAATAGCAGCGAAATCACCAGCAAGGTGGAGGAGCTGTGGAATTACGTTGATGAGGAGATTTCCCAGATGCGGAGTGACACTCAGCAGACCTGCAATGATCACAGTGTTGAAATCAACAGGCAGGTGGAGGATATGCGGAATCATGTTGAGGAGCAGGTCTCCCAGATGCGGAGCGAGACTCAGCAAATTTGTGACGAGCATAGTGCCAAAATCAACAGCAAGGTGGAATATCTCCGCAACAATGTGGATGCAAGCGTCTCTCAGGTATGGGACAACACACGAAAGATGTATGATGACCGTGCGAACCAGATTGATGAGAATCTCAGTAGCATGGTGAAGACGGTGGAGGAGACACGGGGAGAGCTGTCCTCTCAGGTTGACCAGCTTTCCACCTTGTGGAATGAGACGAAATCAAACGCCGAGCAGCAAGCCCAGGATATTGAGCTCCGTCAGGGTCAGACTCGCCAGCAGCTTGATGAGTTCACTGCCTACGTGGAAAAGAACATGGTTGACCTTGACCAGAAGCTGAAGGGCTCCATGGCAGACATGGCGCGCAACTACGTTCAGCAAAAGACAGATCTCATCGCTCTCTTCGACAACCAGCTGGCGGACTATCGCCAGGAGCTTCAGTATCGCTTTGACAAGTTTGATGCTGCTGGCAACGATGTGGAAATAATGGAGCAGAGTCTGCGCAAGTCCATGGATGAGATGCAGCGCCGGATGCTGTCCCAGATCAAGTCCTTCAACGATGGGCAGCTGGAGTCCCAGGAGCGGTTCCAGCAGACCATCGACCAACGGTCCAATCAGCTGGAAAACCAGTTGTCCTCTCTGGAGGATCGCCTGAATGAGCTGAAGGACAACTCCCTGGACAATCTTTCCGCAAAGCTCAAGGACTTTCAGGAACGGTATCAGGAAGGACTCCAGGAGCGTGCGGTATCCCTCGACCAGCGCATTGCCGCCTGGCAAGAAGGCTTTGACAACCGCTTGCAGACATTCCAGCAGGAGTACGAGGCTCAGTGGAAGGATATGGAGGCAGACAAGGCCAATCAGTTGCGCCAGCAGCTGGAGCAGGTGCAGCGTCAGTCCAATGATGCCCTGTCCACTATGAAGAGTACCTCTCAAAAGGTTCAGGAGGAATTCTCAGATAAGGTACAGCAGATGGAGCAGCGGCTGACAGACTTCACCGCCCAGTATTCAGCGCTTTTTGCTGAAGCCCGGACCTCTGCGGCGGAGCAGCTGAAGCAGGACTTGGACAACTACAGCATCGAGTCCCTTGGACAGCTGAATGCTGCTCGGCAGGAGATGTCCGACAAGCTGGAGGCACTGCGGACACAGGCCCAGCAGGCAGATACCATCAGCCGTGATACTGTAAACGATGTCTTGTCCAACTTCCAGGATTGGAAGAATAAGATGAGTCAGCAGTTCGAGGAGAGCAAGGGGGGCTATGACGACAAGTTCTCCACCATCGAGGCTGCTGCCCGGGATCAGCTGCAGCAGTCCCAGCAGGAAATCAAGTCAACCCTGGATGAGTTCAACCTGCAGTTTGCCCATCACAAGCAGACTATGGATACCCGCATCAAGGAGCTGTCTGACTCTACTGCCACCTCCCTGGCCACCATGCGGACCACGTTCCAGTCCGATGTCAATGACTTGTCTTCCAAGATTAGCGACCAGAAGAAGACGCTGGAGGATAAGTTGATGAGCATCAAGATGAGCACGCAGACTGTTTTGGAAGACTTCGAGTCCAAGTCAAGCCAGTTTGTGGCAAGCTTTGACGCCAACTACGCCGCTGCCCACCAGAAGAGTCAGCAACAGCTCGCCGACCAGGTGAGGGAGACGGAGCGTGCCATCAAGGAGATGCAGGCCCTTGCCCAGGATATACGTGACAAGAATGACTCCGCCCAGAAGGACATCATGGCACGGCTCCATGCCCGTGAGAATGACATGATTGAGAGGTTCGATGATATGGACCAGCGCATCAAGCACCTGGCCTCTCAGATTCCGCTGATTGAGAGCACCAGCGAGCTGAAGAACAATCTGGAGAGCGATCTGGCCTCCCTCCAGGGCGAACTGACCAAGCTGGAGGTATTCCGCACCGAACTGGCCAATCTGGATCAGGAATTCCAGCGTCTCGGCCAGCTGGACAAGGACTTGAACGACAAGCTTCAGCGGTTCACTGACGAAAAGGCGTACATCGAGCGGCTGGAGGATGAGTTCAACCAGCTGAAGGAGCTGTCCACCTCCATGGACTCAAAGATCCAGACTCTCAGGGAGATTGACGAGAATGTGCGTCAGATCGACTCAGAGATCAACGGCTTCCATGACACCTTGGAGGTCATTTCCAGCCGCTACGACGAGCTGGAGCGGAAGGATCAGCTCATCGACAGGACAGTGCAGGACATGGAGAATGCCTACAACAAGCTGGAGGTTCTGGAGAGCAGAATCAATGGGTTCAATGAGGAGCTTGACTCCATTCCCTCAAAGATTCAGGGCGTCCATCGTGATGTCACCACCTTGCTGGAGAGCAACGGCCGTATAAATGAGACCATGGAGAAGCTGAACTCCCTTGATACGGTACTGAGTCAGGCTGAGGATAGAATCGACAAGGTTCTGAACGCCCAGTCCGGCATTGCCAGGACGGAGGAGAGGATTCAGGAGGTGGCAAAGGTCGCCGATGAGCATATCAACCTGCTGCATACCATCTACAAGCACGAAAATCCTGACGGTGACAGCCCAAGCAGTGAGCTTACTACTATGGCAAAGCGTCAGCATGTGAAGGATTTGACCCGTCGCGGATGGAGTGCTACGGAGATTGCAAACTCCATGAAGATTTCAGTTTCCGAGGTAAATCTGATTCTGGATTTGGTTAAGTCTGACCGATAGGAAGCATGGTGGCTGGAATCTTCGGCCATTGCAGGTTGCCAGTCCGCCGGCATCCCTAGTTTCGGGGGTGTAGGAGGGCTGGCAATTTTTTTATCCTCTTGTCAAAAGGCAGGTGGCCCACACCTCCACTGCCTCGCCATTTCCCACGGGTCCCAGCTTCTCGCCAGTCTTTGCCTTTACAAAGACCTGATCAACCTCCACCTGCAGGATGGCGGCAACGCTTTCCCGAATGGCAGTACGATGGGGGAGAAGCTTGGGTTCCTGTATGGCCACTACGCAGTCCAAGTTTTCCAGTCGCCAGCCCACCTCCACCACCAGCTTCCATGCTGCCTCCAGCAACTGCCGTGAATCAGCTCCCTTCCACTGAGGATTCGAGGGAGGAAAGAGCTCCCCGATGTCTGTAAGGCCGGCGGCCCCTAGCAGGGCATCGGTAATGGCGTGGAGCAGCACGTCTCCATCGGAGTGGCCCGTCTCCCCCTTGTGGAAGGGTATGGGAACACCTCCCAGAATCAGCTGGCGTCCTTCCGCCAGGCGGTGCAGGTCATAGCCCAGTCCGGTGCGTATTTTCATGGTGTTACTCCTTGGTTCTGTGGCGTCGTCATCGTTTTCGGTGTTTGATCTAGGTTTATGGTTGGGGGAATCTACGTCAGGACAATGTGAGCCGGGATAATTGTCTAAATCACTAGGAAAGGTTATCTTCTTGTTGTTCACGGATCCTGGAGTAATCTTCACCGGCCCCACGTACTCTCCCCAGATGGCAGTGTCGTCAGTGGTGTTAAATCCCGCAGAGGCGGCCTTGCGGTGGGCTTCTAGCAGTGGCTTGAAGGCAAAGCCTTGGGGAGTCTGGATGGCCACGAGCTTGCTCCGGTCCAGGTGGCGCATGATGAATCCCTGCTGGTTCATTTCCTTCTGGGTGTCCACCGGAGGGATTCCGCAGGCTGCCGCCCCATGGTTGATGGTGGCCGCCACCACCTCCTGTATTTCCTTGTGGGATACAAAGGGGCGGGCTCCATCATGGATCAGGACAAGGTCTGGTGGCGGCAGCTTGTTGCAGGTGGAACCTGTGGGGGCAACAGAAGGCTGTTCCAAGGCTTGCAGTGCCTTGAACACTGATTCCTGCCGGCTCTGGCCTCCCTCCATCATCACAAGTTGCGGCTTCCCCTGTACTTCGTTGTTTTCGGCATATGGGGCAGCGTCGTCTTTCCAGATGGCCGCAAGCCTGGAGGAGGCAAAGAGAGCCTGTCTAGCCGCCTTTGCACCATCTTCCCCTGAGTCGGGAGGCAGGGTAATGACCACGGTGGTGAGCCTTGGGTGAAGAATATGGTCTGTAATGGAATTGGTGGGACTTGAGGGAAAAGATGATTCTGACGGAATGGTTGAAAGGAATGCTTCGGTGGCGGCGGAAAGCACCGTTCCTCCACCATCAGGCAGGAAACGGTACTCCTTCTTCTGGCCTCCCATGCGGGTGGAGGAACCGGCCGCTGTTACGATGACGGCAATGTTCATCAGCCGCTAGTCCTCGTCTCCGTCCATATCGTCCTCATCCTCATCGTCGTCATTGATGATTTCGGTGTCGTCATCCAGGAATTCTTCGTCATCGTCAAAGCTGTTGGCATTGGTGGAATGCTTTGCATCTCGAACCAGTCCCATGGGCTCCAGCTTTGACAGCAGGATGGATTCCACCTCCTTGCCAGGCATATCCAAGGCGGAAGAAATTTCGTCCTCCAGCAGCTTCTTTGCGGAATCATAGAGCTTGCGCTCAAGAATCGGCAGTTCCTTCACCTTGCTGCGGTGGTAGAGGCAGCGGACAATGGTGGCAATATCCATGATGGTTCCCTTTTTCAGCAGATCCATGTTCATCTGGTAGCGGAGCTTCCAGTCGGAGGTGATGGGCTCCACCTCCTCTGACATCATGTCGATGGCCTTCTGGGCCTCCTCGGCAGAGACAATGGCGCGGATGCCCAGCTCCTCCACCCTGTCCACAGGAACCATGACCACCATGTCGGAGACCGCAAGGTAGATGACATAGTAGGTAAGCATCTGATCCTTGAATTTCTTCTCCGTAATGTCGGTGATTTTGCCTACACCCTGGCTGGGATACACAACCTTCTGATCGATTTGGAATTTATACTCAGAACTGCTCATGATTCTTCTAGTATATCACAAAAAAATGAAATGGTCAAAGAAGAGGGAGAAGATACCAGTAGGTCATTCCTTCTCCAGCCTCGTTGCGAAGGTCCTGCAGCCTCCGGGAACTATGCGGGTGTCAAAATTCAAGTTGCGGTAGATCTCACCGTCCAGCTGGATGGGGGCAGGGGTTTTGATTTTGACGCTGGTGCAGCGAAGGTGGGTGGTATAGGACTTACCTAGGTGTTTACCTTTCACAAAGCCCGGCATGATGGCGATGGTGGGAATACCTCGGGGCTTGCAGATGACCATCAGGTCAATGAGTCCGTCGTTGTTCCGGGCTGGTGGACACAACTGCATACCGCCCCCGAACTGTGTTCCGTTGCAGACTGCCGCCATAACACAGGTGAAGTTCCGGGTCTGGCCCTCCAGCTCCACCTGGATGGGGTAGGGGTCGAATTTCAGCAGGCAATGGACCAGGGAGGTTGCGTAGGAAATGGAATTCTTCTTGTGGGCAGTATGCTCCAGCACCGCCACATCCAGGCCTGTTCCACCCACGTTCAGGCAACGGGCCTTGCCCACCTGGATGAAGTCCGTATCGGCAGGGATTCTTGCGACGATGGGGGCCAATGCCTCCAGGGGATTGCAGCTGATGCCAGTACCTGTTGCGTAGTCGTTGCCACGGCCTGCGGGGATGAAGCCCAGGCGGCTGCGGGTAAAGTCCATGCCGTTGAGGGCCTCGTGGAAGGTGCCGTCCCCACCGATGGCCACGATGGTGTCCGCTCCCTGCCGGCATAGTTCCCGGGCAAGATACTGGCCGTGGCCCTGTTCTCGGGTGAGATGGACAGTATAGGGAATGTTCCGACCGTCAAGATAGGATTTTACTTGCTGAACAATGTCCATGCCCTTGTTCTTTCCGCTGTGGGGATTTGCAATGATTTCCATAGGATACAGTATAGCACATTGGAGATAATAGTAAAGGGTATAGAATTTTCATCCCCGGTGGCTGCAGTGTTTGCTTGATTATCGTCGTAGGGGATTATTTTCTATATGATGTCAGTTTTCGGGTGATTTCTTTCAATCCACCTCTCTGTCATCCCTTGTCTTGACAGAGAATCTTTTCAAATTTATTATAAGGGCATTATGACCGCCAACGAATTACGCAAAAAATATATCGAATTCTTCAAGACGAAGAATCACGTTGAGATTTCCGGCAAGTCCCTGATTCCGGAAAACGATCCTTCTGTTCTTTTTACCACCGCAGGAATGCATCCTCTGGTGCCCTATCTCATGGGAGAGACTCATCCTGCCGGTACCCGTCTGGTGGACTACCAAAAGTGTGTCCGCACTGGAGATATTGACGAGGTTGGAGATGCCAGCCACCTCACCTGCTTCGAGATGTTGGGAAACTGGTCTCTGGGGGATTACTTCAAGAAGGAATCAATTGCCTTCAGCTATGAGTTCCTCACCTCCAAGGATTGGCTGGCACTGGATCCTCAGCTCCTTTCCGTCACGGTTTTCGCCGGGGACGAGAACGCCCCCCGGGACGACGAGTCCGCCTCCTACTGGAAGGAAGTGGGCATGCCGGAAGACCGCATCGCCTACCTTCCTGCCAGCGACAACTGGTGGGCTGCAGGTCCCACCGGCCCCTGTGGTCCCGACACCGAAATCTTCTATTGGGTGGGGGAGGGAATGCCCGGTCCCGGCTCAAACAAGGGCACTGACAGCGACAACTGGATGGAAATCTGGAACAACGTGTTCATGGAGTACAACCGCATCGATGAGAACACCCTGGTGAAGCTGCCCAAGCAAAATGTTGACACTGGAATGGGGTTGGAGCGTACCACCACGGTGTTGGCGGGCAAAACCAGCGTCTACCAGACTGAAATCTTCCAGCCCATCATTCAGGGAGTGGAGCAGTTGTCCGGCTACCGCTACGGCACCGCCGAGGAGTCCGACCGCAGCGTCCGTGTCATTGCGGACCACCTCCGTGCCTCCGTGTTCATCCTAGGAGATCCCAAGGGTGTTGTTCCCTCCAATGTGGGGGCGGGCTACGTGCTTCGCCGCCTGATCCGCCGCATGGTCCGCCACGGCAAGAAGCTGGGAATCCAGGAGGCCTTCCTGCCCGGCCTGGCCCAGCTGGTAATCGATAATTTCAAGGCCCCCTATCCAGAGCTGGCTGACAATGCCGAAAAGATACTGGGAGAGCTGGCTGCCGAGGAGAAGAAGTTCGGGGAGACCCTGCGAAAGGGCGAGGCTGAATTCGAGAAGCTTTTGCCCAACCTGATGAAGAATCCCAAGAAGGAGATTCCCGGACGGGTTGCCTTCCGCCTCTACGACACCTTTGGATTCCCCATTGAGCTGACAGAGGAGCTGGCGGCAGAAAATGGCTTCACTGTGGACAAGGCTGGATTCCAAGAGGCGGAGAAAAAGCACCAGGAGCTTTCCCGCACCCAGAGCGCCGGTGCCTTCAAGGGGGGCTTGGCTGAGCAGTCTGAAATCACCACCAAGTACCACACCGCTACCCACCTGCTGCACAAGGCTTTGAAGGTGGTGCTGGGAGACCATGTGGCCCAGAAGGGCTCCAACATTACCGCCGACAGAATGCGGTTTGACTTCTCTCATCCCGCTCCCATGACAAAGGAAGAGGTGCAGCGAGTTGAGGACATGGTGAACCAGCAGATTAAGCGTGACCTGCCGGTCTCCATGGAGATTATGGATCTGGAGGAGGCCAAGAATTCCGGTGCCACCGCCCTGTTTGGCGAGAAGTATGAGGATCGGGTGAAGGTGTATACCATCGGCGACTTCTCCAAGGAGGTGTGCGGTGGCCCCCACGTGGAGCATACTGGCCTCATCGGCACCTTCAAGATTCAGAAGGAGCAGTCCTCCTCGGCCGGTGTCCGCAGAATTCGGGCGGTAATTTCCTAAAAAAAAGCGGACCTGGGATATGTAACATCGTCCCAAGTCTGCTGTTTGTACTGTAGAATATACGGTGTCGATTGGAATTTTTAAGATATTCTTACGTTTTGATTGACCCATAGAGGAGTTTTGAATGAAACGATTTGCTCTTGGTAGCGTATTGATTCTGTTTACCAGTGTCCTGGCCTTTGCCCAGGCTGACTTGCAGCCCCTGGCCAACGTCAAGCTGAACAAGTCCGAGTCAATTACCCTCAGGCAGTTGAAGAATCGAGTGGAATCATACAAGTTGCAGACAGGAATGACTTCTTTCACCGTTGAGCAGAAGAAGGAAATCCTTGATGCTATGATAGATGAGCTGTTGGTGATGCAGGCGGCCCAGAAGGCTGGAATCAGCATAACTGACTCCCAGGTGAACGAATACTTCCTTGGCAATATGGCCCAGCAGATCGGGCAGCAGCTTACGGAGGCACAGCTGGCTCAGATTATCAAGCAGCAGACAGGAATGTCTTTGGATGATTATATCAAGGCTCAGGTGGGGATGACTCTCAGTGAGTACAAGAACTACATGAAGAGCCAGCTACTGGTGAGCCAGTACATCATGTCGAAGAAGCAGGGGGAACTGGGGTCCATCACCCCTACCGATGCCGACATCAGGGCCTTCTACGACATGAACAAGTCTTCCTTTGTCCAGAACGACATCCTCAAGCTTTTCTTGGTGCTGGTTCCCAAGGGAAAGGACGAGAAGGCAGCCCAGAAGAAAATCACCTCAATCTACGAGGAGCTCAAGAGTAAGAAGACAAGTCCTGAGAAGATCAAGGCAGCCCAGAAGGCCGACGGAACCTATCAGGCTGGTGACATGTATGTCAGCAAGAGTACGCAGGCTGCCCAGCAGATGGGAATCACCTACCAGAGTTTGATGGAGCTGTTCACAAAGAATGTGGATTATGTGTCGGAGATTACCCCTACCGACACTGACTTTCAGTTCTATATTGTGCGTGGCAAGTACGATGCAAAGATGCTGCAGATTAGTGATGTGATTCAGCCTGACTCAACGGTGACGGTGTACGAGTACATCCGCCAGAATCTGACGGTGCAGCAACAGAACCAGTTCATGGCCCAGGCGGCCCAGGAGTTGACCCAAGAGCTGCGTACTCCCGCCAACTTCCAGATGGTAAAGTCAGGTGCCGCCTTGGATACATTGCTGGAAAACTGGTAGGAAGACGTGGCACGAAGGAAAGGAAGAATTCTTGCCTTCCAGGCATTGTTTTCCTGGGATATGGGCAACGGTGATGTGGCCTCCATGATGGAGTTTCCTTGGACCAGGGGCTCCTCCTCTCAGACTGAGGTTCAGAATGAGAGTGAGGCCTTTGCTCGTCTCTTGGTGGCTGGCACCATAGAGCACGTGGCCGAAATAGACGAGGTTATCAAGCGTCACCTTGACTCTTGGGATTTCAAGAGGATAAACAGGGTTGACTTGGCAATTTTGCGGATCAGTGTGTATCCGCTTCTGTATCAAAAGGACTTGCATCCTTCCATTGTCATCAACGAGGCGGTGGATATCTCCAAGGAATTTGGATCTGATGATTCATATAAATTCGTAAATGCAGTCCTGGACAATATCAAAAAAGAACTGGGAGGAGCGTAAGTGTTGAGGAAGGGAAGCGGATTATTGTTTTTATCTATGTTTTTCCTCCTGTTCTCCTGCAATGCAAAGAAGGAGGGGCTTTCCTTCAATACGCTTTTAGAGGCTGCTGACAGCCAGATAACTAGCGGTGATGTGAAGTCAGTGGTAAGGACCCTGCGTTCTGCACGGGATTCAGCCCAAAGTCCCCTCCAGTTTCTGGGGGTTTACAAGCGGATGGTTCAGGTGGGGGAGTTGCGGGAGGCTGAGAAAACGCTGAAGGCAGGAATCCACCAGCATCCGGAAAATCTTGACCTGAAGGCAGTCTACAGCTGGTTTCTCTATGAGAACGACTCCTTGTCCCAGGCTCTGGGACAAGCGAAGAAGTTGGAGAATTCAAAGTATGCACCCCTCCTTGCCCAGTTCCAGCTGGAGGAGGCCAAAGAAAAAGGAGCGGTGGACTTTCTTTCCCCGGATTATGCCCAGGTGTATGCCTCCGCCTATCTTTCAACACAAAACGATGCCTGGCTCCAGAATGCGGCGGTGGTCTACGCCGCCACGGGGAATTTTGACCAGGCACTTGAGTATGGTGCGGAGGCACAGCTTTCTGATCCCTTGTTTTGGGCCTATGCCGCCTACGACGGCAAGCGGTATTCCATGGCTCTGGATTACCTATCGCTACTGGGGACCAGCCGACCTGCCGAGTCGTTGCTGCTGACCTCCGACATTCATACCATCATGGGAGACGAAGAAGGAGGCCGTCGTGCCAGAGAGGCCCTATTGTCTTTTGAGGAGACGGAGCTGCCGGCTCAACTGTATCTGAACGGGGCAAAGGATGCCCGCAGAAGCAAGGATCTTGTCATGGAATCCCTGGCGCTGAACAGGCTGCTGGAGCTTTACCCCGACAATGAGGAGGGTCTGCGAGCTCTGATGGAGATGGCTCTCCGGGTTCAGCAGGTTCCGGAGGAAAATGACTTGGCCAGGGCCCTGCGGGAGACAAAGCTTCGTTCCGCCGGAATGATTGCCTACGACATGCTGCCAAAGACCAGTCCTGCCCAGGTGCTTGATTTGATGGCTGCTTCCCACCAACGAACTAATTCTGCCCATATTGCCGCCTTAGCCTATGCCTACCGCATCAGTCCTGCAGTGAGTCCAAGCATGACCCAAGAGGAGAAGGAGGCTGACCTGTGGCTTCTGCTGGAATCTTATAGTGGTGGTACCGCTGCAGGCAGCGAGAAGCTGGTGGAAATTGCTGTTCCGACCTTGATTTCACTGGGGCGGGAGGCGGATGCTCGTCGCATCTTCGATGATTCCTTGATGAGTCGATTTGGAACGAATGACTACAAGGAATTGCAGAATAAGTTTTCTGTAAAGGAATGTGAGTGTGCCGCCTATTTTTCCGCCCAGGGTGCCGGCGGGTCGGTGAACATGTCCCTGTCCAGGGACTTGTTCGAGTCCCTGCTGTCAGATCAAAGCCTCCGGTTCCCCCAGCTAGCCTCCACCAGTAGCTATGAGGTGGAGATTCCTGTGCTAGTGAACTTGGGTGAGATTTATGCTGGATCCAAGGAATACAGCCAGGCCTGGGATGTCTATACTCAGGCTACGGGTTTTGCCTCCACTGCAAGGGAGAAGGCGGATATTCTATACCGTCTAGCCTGGCTCCAGTATCAGACTGGTTTTTCTCAAGAGGCTGTCCGATCACTAGAGAGCTGTTTGAAATACAACCCTTACCATCAAGATGCCAAAATCTTGCAAATCAAGGCTCCAAGGTTGGGAAAGTAGTGGAGTGGCAAGTTAAAGCTTGCAAAAAAGGCATTGCAAAGCTGGTTATTTCTTCCGGCTCCACAATGCCTTTTTTTATTGTCAAGGAAAAATTATTTGATGATGGCGATGATGTCGTCAGCCTTAAGAATCAGGTGATCCTCACCATCAATCTTGATGGATGTACCGGCATACTTGTCGTACATAATGCGGTCGCCATCCCTCACCTTGATCTTTTCTTTGTCATCTCCCACTGCCAGCACAACAGCAATCTGGGTCTTTTCCTGGGCTGTGTCGGGGATGATGATACCGCTGGCAGTTTTTGCCTCGGTTTTCTCTGTCTTTACAAGAACACGGTCTGCTAAAGGTATAACCTTCATATCAAGTCCTCCATAGGATTGTTTCTATATTTCTAATATAGAATATACGTACAAAAAGTTCCTTCGTCAAGAAATATTGTGGAATAAAAGGTTTCTGTGAAATTGTGTCAAAATGCAACAATGTCGGAACTTGGAAGAGGTAGCGTGTCAAAATGAATCATTTGGTGGTAGGTCAAGAAGAAAAGGTAATTTTTGACACAGAACTTTTTCTAAAATATACTGACTTTTCCAGTCATCGGCTACTATTTCTGCATTTTTTTTGAAGGTAAAATATTATTCTTTTGTAATATGTTGTTATACAACGAAATATAAAATATCAGGGCAGGTTGTTTCTGGTTTGTTTTTTTGGCATGGAAATTGCTACTAGTATTTCAGAATAAATGTATAAGAAGCAGTCCCCAGGAGGCTTCTTTGGTGACTTGTTCTTGTTTGGAGGTTTTTTATGAGAACAACAAGCTGTATGATGAATTCTGACGACAACATCCTTTCAATGTACTTGAAGGATATCAATAAAATTCCCCTTCTGTCCCGGGAGGAGGAGATTGAGCTGGCCACCAGGGCAGCCCAGGGAGATAAGGTGGCAAAGGATAAGATTGTGCAGGCTAACTTACGCTTTGTGGTGAATGTAGCAAAGAAATATCAGAACCACGGAATCGACCTGCTGGATCTCATCAGTGAGGGAAATATCGGTCTCATAACTGCTATTGATCGCTTCGATGTGACCAAGGGATACCACTTTATATCTTATGCTGTGTGGTGGATCCGGCAGTCCATTCTGAAGGCCATCTGCGAAAAGTCCCGTATGATTCGACTGCCCTTGAACCGCGCCAATGAGCTGGTGCAGATTGAGCAGGCCCGCAAGGCCGTGGCTGGAGGCAAGGGGGAGGAGGAGGAGATGACCCAGGTGGCACAGCTTTTGGGAATGACGAGCCAGCATGTGCGGGAGCTTGTCAATATTTCCCGGGACATGGTTTCTCTGGATACACCCATTGGCACAAGTGAGGAGTCTTCCGTCACCATTGGGGACAATACGGAGGATTTCCGCTACCAGTCTCCTGAGGAAGCTGCCATGGAAAGTGTCATGCAGGATGAACTGGAGGATGTGCTGTCCTCCCTTCCCCAGAAGGAGGCACAGGTGCTGCGGTACCGTTTCGGACTCAACGGCAACAAGTCCATGTCTCTGAAGGAGGTGGGTGACAAGTTCAACCTGACAAAGGAGCGTATCCGTCAGATTGAGAAAAAGGCCATCCGTCGCTTGCAGACACCTGCCACCATGGACCGATTGAGTGCATTTGTGGCATAAGCTAAAATTCTTGAGGACAAGCCCACGAAAGGGTTGTCTGTGTGGGGTCTTTTGATTCTATGCGGATGGCCCTTGTTTTTTTGTCTGGAGTGTCTTGCTCTCCAGGTGCTGGAAGGCATCTTTTCGGGCCAACTCCAAAAGCTCCTTGTCCCGCACTGGATCTGCCAGTCCCAGGGTAAGATAGCCCGACTGCTGGATGCCCGTTACCTCGCCAGGCCCCCGGAGCTTGAGATCCTCTTCGGCAATGACAAAGCCGTCGTTTGTCTCCCGCAGTACCCGCATCCGCTCCTTGCCAGTGTCAGTGAGGTTCCTCCCGTAAATGAGGAAGCAGTGGGACTGGAGATTTCCTCGTCCCACCCGCCCCCGAAGCTGGTGCAGGGCCGCCATACCGAATCGGTCTGCGTGCTCGATAACCATGCAGGTGGCGTTTGCCACGTCCACTCCCACCTCAACCACGCTGGTGGCCACCAGAATCTGTATCCTACCACTGCGGAATTCCTCCAGGATGCGGTGCTGCTCAAACTCCTCGGTGCGGGAATGAATCACCGCCATGGAGACCCCCGGATACACCTGGGTGGACAGGAATTGGTACATGTCCTGGGCAGACTTGATGCCGGAGCTGGCTCCCTCGGAGGGAATGATGCCTTCGTTGTTGGTGTTTGCCTGTTGGAGGGGAGCAGAGGGGTCTGCCTGCATCTCCTCAATCAGCGGGTAGACAAAGTAAGCCTGGTGGCCGGCTTGGATTTCCCGCCACACGAACTGATAGACGTTGGCCTCATTACCCATACGGGTGAGGTAGGTCTTGATGGGGAGTCGGCCGGCGGGCATGGATTTGATGATGGAGATGTCCAGGTCGCCAAAGGCTGTCAGGGCAAGGGTGCGGGGGATGGGGGTGGCGCTGAGCATCAGCAGGGAGGGCACAGTGTAGACCTCCTTCTCAGGAATCTTCTGCCGGCCCTTCTCCAGGATGGCGTTCCGTTGCAGCACACCGAATCGGTGCTGCTCGTCGATGACTACCAGATGGAGGTTGGCGTAGTGGACGTTCTTGGAAAAGAGCGCGTGGGTACCGATTACAATGTCAATGGAACCGGCGGCCAAGGCATTGAGTAGAGAGCCACGATTGGCAGCCTTGATGTTTCCCGTCAGGTAGGCTAGCCGTACCGCCATGGGTTCCAGCAGCTTTGCGGCGTTCTCCGCATGCTGGCGAGCCAAAAGCTCTGTGGGAGCCATGAGGGCGCATTGGCCGCCCCAGTCCACAATCCGTAGGCAGGCAAAGAAGGCTGCCAGGGTCTTTCCTGAGCCTACATCCCCCTGCACCAGCCGGGCCATGGTAAAGGGCTGCTGGCTCACCTCAACCTTGCAGCGGCTCCTTTCGCAGTGGTCCAAATCCCTGTTCATGTCGGTGATGCAGAGCTTTTGGCCCGGTGTCAGCTGAAAGGGGAGGGTGTCCAGAAGCATTTTCTGCCGGGGGGAAAGGCTTTCCAAAAAGGCCGCCTCCTGTTCCGGGCCAAAGACAGCCTCCTGGGATTCCGCTGGCTCCAGCTCTGGCAGCCGTCCCTTGTGTAGCAGGGCCCGGCCGCCGATGGCCAGCTGGAAATGGTATAGCTCCTCATAGATGAGGCTCCGTCTGGCTTCCACAAGGTCGGAAAGCTGGCGGGGTTGGTGCATGACGGCAATTGCCCTGGCCTTCCCCATCAATCCCCGCTTTTCCATGACTTCCGGCGGCAGCTCGTCTTCAATTCCCCGCCCGTATTCTTGCAGTGCCCGCTTGATCGCCTGCCTGATGTGGCCGTTGGAAAGACCTGCCGTCAGCCCGTAGATGGGCAGCACCTGGGAGCCGGGCACTGGCTTGTCCTTCCAGTCCTGGAGGCTGCCGCCTTCAGCAATCTTTTCCGCCTCAAAGGAACTGCTTTGAAGCTGGTTGTATCGTAGAGAGAACTGGCCGGTAACGGCAATGATGGAGCCCACCGGCAGGGATTTTTCCAGAAAGGGACGGTTGAAAGCCACCAGCTCGCCCCGTCCGGTACTGTCGGCGATGGATATTTTGAGGGTTTTCATCTTGCCGTAGCCGAACCAGCTGTGGCCTGTCACTGTGGCGATGGTGTGGACCCTCCGCTCCCGGAATTGGGAAAGGGGGACAGGTTGGGTGCGGTCATCCCAGTCCTTGGGATAGTAGCTGAGGAGGTCGGCGATGGTGTAGATGCCCAGATTGGCAAAGAGCCGTGCCTTTGCAGGGCCGATGCCGGATAGGGTGGAGATAGGAGTCTCGATTTCCCTCAGCTTCATGGCTCGGCTCTCCGGTTGCTAGAAGGGGAGTCGGGTGAAAAGTCCAGCCACCACTGAGAACAGGATGTTTCCCGCAATCCTCAGCACAAAGATGGTCACGATGGTGATAACATAAGCCGTCTTTTGGGTCATGAAGGTGTTTCGTCCCCGGAATATGCCCGCTACCTTGTACACCACAGGATTGAGGGTTTTGTCAAGGCTATACCAGAAGGTGGAGTTGCCCTTGCTGACAAAGAGGGCAATGACACGGATAATCAGTAGGATGATGAGGAAGCTCAAGATGGAGGCTAGAATGGACCAGATCATGGAGATGATGGACGCTATGAGGTAGCCTATCTTTAGCTGGCCGGTGACGGCTAGGGTGGACAAGAGGTTGGAGGCTACCACCAGCAGGCCGATGGAAAGCACGGGGCTGAAGTCCATGTTGCCAATGCGGAGGAATCGGATGTTCCGGAAATAATTCATGTAGGGGTCGCAGATGGATGCCAAAAGCTGCCCGAACTTGGAGTAGTTCAGGTTGGGAATCCAGGTGAGAATGATTCTGACAAAGCACAGCATGGTGTAGACACTGATGATTCCCGCCAGCAGGCTGAAAATTTTCATTGGTAACTCCTTTTATGAGCTTCCTCATCGGAGGAAGCCTTATTCTCGCCACACCTCGGTGACCATCGGCTGCATTTCCAGCTCGTTGATAAAATTGTCCGAGTTGTCAACCTTCATCAGGGGATTAGCCTTGACTATTTTTGGTCCGGTAGGTGTATCTATATGAAAATATACACAAGAATTCCCGTTAGAGCCAAACAAATAGTCTCGTAAAGCTGAAATTTGTTGCTCATTGTTCAGCATTGGGTCGATTTTTATGTGGATGTCCCAGCTGGTCCGAGCCTTGAGAGAATTCATGTCCAGTACCTCCTCCACTAGGAAGGAGGGGGTGTCCCCTCGGTTTTTGTCCACCTTGCCAGAAAGGGCCACCACCTGGTCGTTTGCCATGGAATGGGCGTACTGCTCCCAGAGTTTTGGGAAGAAGGTGATGTCAATCTCCCCTTCCATGTCCTCCAGTTTGCCAAAGGCCATGGTCGTCCCCCTTTTCGTGACGATGGATCGCAGTTCCTTCAGTTGCCCGATGATGGTGTAGAGTTTTTCTCCCTGGGCTCGTTCCATACTGCTGGCGGTGATGGTGCAGGCATTTTGGATCAGTTCTTTGTACTCATCCAGGGGATGGCCCGTGACATAGCACCCGATGCACTCCTTTTCCATGGCAAGCAGTTCCAGCTGTGGCTGTTCTTCCACCTGGTGGAACACGAAATCGGCAAATTCCTTCTCGCCGGAATCCTCAAAGAGACTCACCTGGCCAAACCTGGTGCTTTCCCGTTTTGCCTCAACGTAAGAGGTGGCCTCCTCCAGATTGGCCAGCAAAGTGGCCCGGTTGGTTCCCAACTTGTCGAAGGCTCCGGTCTTTATCAGGACTTCAAGTACCTTCTTGTTGATGTCTGAGGGATTCACTCGGTCCAGCAGGTCCATGAAGTCCTTGTAGGGACCGTTCTTCTCCCGCTCACTGATGATGGCCTCTGCTGCTCCCTCGCCCATGCCCTTGATTCCCAGAAGGCCGAATACAATCTCCCCATCCACCACGTCGAAGTACATGCTGGATCGATTGATGTCTGGTGGCAGGATGATAAGACCCATAGCCCGCCCCTCGGTCATGTACTCAGGGAACTTTTCGGCGCTGGTGATTTCGTTGGTCAAGTTGGCGGCGATGAATTCCGCCGGGAAGTTGGCCTTGAGGTAGGCGGTGCGGTAGGCCACGATGGAGTAGGCGGCAGCGTGGCTCTTGTTGAACCCGTAGCCCGCAAAGGGAACCATGATCTCAAAGATGTCGTCGGCGTGCTGGGCGTCAAAGCCGTTCTTGACAGCACCCTCCACAAACTTGGTTTTCTCCGCTACCATAACCTCGGCCTTCTTCTTTCCCATGGCACGGCGTAGCATGTCCGCCCCCCCCAGGCTGTAGCCGGCAATCCGCTGTGCTACCTGCATAACCTGCTCCTGGTACACCATGACACCGTAGGTCTCCTCCAGAATGTCCTTCAGGCAGGGGTCGGGATACTTGATTTTGGAGGGGTCGAATTTGCCTTCAATATATTGGGGGATGTAGTCCATGGGGCCGGGACGGTACAGGGCGTTCAGGGCAACCAGATCCTCCAGGCGGGAGGGCTGGGCCTGCCGGAGAATCTTCTGCATTCCCGGACTTTCAAACTGGAAGACCGCCGCCGTATGGCCCTGGCAGAACAACTGGAAGGTCTTGGGATCCTCCTCGGAAACCTGGTCCGCCCGGAAATTTTCGTAGCCCGGCCGCTTCCTGATGATGTGCTCCGCATGCTTGATGAGGGTGAGGGTCTTGAGTCCTAAGTAGTCCATCTTCACCAGTCCACAGGGCTCGATGATGTCCATGGTGAACTGAACGGCAGTTTTCCCCGTGCGGCCGTCCTTGTATACCGGCGCCCAGTCGGGAATCTTTGTCTTTCCGATGACGATGCCGGAGGCATGGAGGCCGGTGTTCCTGTTCAGGTCCTCCATCTTCAGACACAGGTCGAACATTTCCTTGTACTTGGGGTCGTTGCGGTAGGGTGCCAGCTGGCCGGAGTCCTTCATCTTCTCGTTCACCTCGAAGGCATCCTTCAGCTTGGCCTTGGGATTGTTGGGCACCAGCTTGGTGAGCATGTTCACCTCTCCTAGGGGAATGTCCAGCACCCGCCCCACATCCTTCATTACCGCCTTGGCCTTCAGGGTGTTGAAGGTGACGATGTGGGCCACCTGCTCGTCCCCGTATTTTTGCCGGGTATAGTCGATGACCGCCTGTCGGCCCTCGTTGCACAGGTCGATGTCAAAGTCAGGCATGGAGATGCGCTCCGGATTCAGGAAGCGCTCGAACAGCAGGTTGTAGCGGAAGGGATCAACGTCGGTGATGGTCATGGCATAGGCCACCAGGGAGCCGGCTCCAGAGCCTCGTCCCGGGCCCACGGGAATGTCGTTCTGCTTTGCCCAGTTGATAAAGTCCCACACAATCAGGAAATAACCGGAGAAACCCATCTTGAAGATGACGGAAAGCTCGTGCTCCGCCCGGTCCCGAATCTCCTGGGTGATGGTCGGATACCGCTTTTCCAGTCCCGTGTACACCAGATGGCGCACGTAGTCGTCCTGGGTGGCGAATTCCGGGGGAATCTGGTACACCGGCAGGCAGTCCTTCAGCTGCTCTGTGGAGAATTGGGGGATGGTAAGGTTGCACATGTCGGCAATCCGCACTGTGTTCTCCATCATCTCAGGATGGTCTGGGAAAAGGAGGGCCATCTCGTCGGCGCTCTTCATGTAGAATTCGGGGTTGTAGGGATTCCGCCTCTTTGGGTCGTTGCGGGTCTCTTTGCGGCCGATGCAGAGCATCACATCCTGTACTACATGATCCTCCCGCAGCACGAAGTGGATGTCGTTGGTCACCACCATGGGAGCATTCAGCTTTTTTGCTACGTCGATGAGGAGGGGGGTCACCTGCTGTTGCTCAGGAATGCCATGGTCCTGAAGCTCCACAAAGAAGTTCTCCCGTCCGAAGATTGCCTGGTAGCGCAGCACGAATTCCTCCGCCTCCTGCAGCTTACCGGTCAGCAGCAGCTGGGGGAGCTGGCCCGCAAGGCAGGCGGTGAGGCACACCAATCCGCCGCTGTGCCGACGAAGCACCTCATCGTCAATGCGGGGCTTGTAGTACATGCCCTCGGTGTAGGCGATGGAGTCCAGGTGCATCAGGTTCCGGTAGCCCTCCTCATTCTTTGCCAGCAGAATCAGGTGGTAGTAGTTCTTGCCTCGCTCGGTGGTCTTTTTTTCATGGCGGCTTCCTGCTGCCACGTAGAATTCGCAGCCGATGATGGGTTTGATGCCGGCCTTTCGGCAGGCCTGCTCGAACCGCAGCACTCCGAACATATTTCCATGGTCCGTCAGGGCCAGAGCCTCCATTCCCAGCTCCTTTGCCCGGCTCACCAGATTGTCGATCTTTGCGGAGGCATCCAGTAGGGAGAAGTCAGAATGGACGTGCAGGTGGACGAATTTTTGTGTGCTCATGGGGAAACCATAACATAGCCTTATCAAAAAGGGAAGAGCCGTTAAAAGAATGAAAGCCCTGTTTTTACTAAAAGAGCAATACTTGCATAAAACCATCGTTTTAGATACAATATACCAGCGTATCTTATAAGATGGAGTAACAAACAAATGGGTGTTATTGGTATTATTCTTTTGGTAGCATTTGTAATCATTTGCATCCTGCTGGTTTGCCTCGTTCTGATTCAGAATGAGGAGGGTGGCGGAATGGGTGGCCTGCTGGGTGGCGGTAATTCCACTGCCTTCGGTTCTCGTTCCGGCAACGTGCTCACCAAAACTACATATATCTTGGTGGCCTTGTTCTTTGTTGCCACCTTTGTGTTGGCATTCATCAACAAGGCTCCTGCCGTCCATTCTCTGGATGCTGCCGCTGCCCAGGAGGAGGCCGCAACGTCCGCCGGTGGATTCTGGCTGGATGAGGAGACAGGGGGTGAGCCTGCAGTTGATGATGCCGGCGAGGCTGCCGTCGATGTTCCCGCTGCTGAGGCTTCTGCAATGGAGACCCCTGCAACAGCCCCTGTGGCTACTGAGGTTGCCGAGCCTGTTGCTGAATAGCGTATGTGATTGTGTGCTGTCTGGCTGTGGAGATGTTTGTTCCATAGCGGGTGGCCACATATAAAGAGTTGATTGATGCCTGAATACTAGGAGGAAGGTATGGCAGGAGTTGATATGATTGGCCACTTGGCAGAGGTAGAAAGTCGGACTGAAGAGCTGGTGCTGAAAGCACAGTCTGAGGCTCGGGAACTTGTCATTGAGGCTCGGGATCAGGGTGAGGTTCGGTATAATGAATGTCATGGTCAGATAAGAGCCTCTGCCAAGGAGCGGTTGGCTGCCGAGACTGAGTCCATGAAGAATGATTGTGATGAGGCTCTGGAAAGGTATCGTACGTCTGTTGCTTCCTCCAAACTGGATGTGGAGGCGTTCAACTCATTGCTAGACAAGACTTTGTTTTGCTAGCAGATAGGGCAAGGGGATTATGGACAAGTCGTCTGCAGATGTCTTTGTGTATGCAAAGGCTAGTGGGATGCTTGCAAAGTCGTTTGTGGGTTCCCGAGTAAATAAGTTGTTTTCTGTTAATACCATTGAGGGCTTATGGGAATTGTTGTTTCAGTCAAGTGCCCCTTCCGTGTCGGAATCCTCCTTAGTTCAAATGATAGAGGAAAAAGCTGAGCAGGAGTTCTTGTGCGGGTTCATTTCATTGTTAAAAGAGTATTCCAGGCCACAGACTTTTCTGGTGGAGTTGTTGCGTTTCTATGACTATGACAACCTGAAGAATATGATGCCGACCTTAGTAGCTATGGGTGTACAGGGGAGCCTGTCCCTGCCCGCGAGACTTGCCTCCATCGGCAAATTTTCCCTGTTGAAATATGACAAGTGGCCTTCTCTTGATGCAATGACAGCAGGATCTCCTGTGGCATGGTGTGCAGATGCTCAAGGTGTAGAGCGGCAGTGCGATATAGATGGCAGGCTTGACGCCCAGTATGTTCGTACCTTGTGGAATAGTGTTGCCAAACTTGACTCCACTTCCAAAGAGCCTGTCAGACGTTTGCTCAAGGATGAGATCATCTATCACAACATAATCTGGGCCTTGCGGCTGCGTATCTACTACGGTATGGAGCCAAGTGATATTTTGTGTCGTCTGGTGACATCGAGGGAGTGCAGGTCGAATGAAGCTGTGGCCAAGGATGAGCTTGCAAAGTCTGCCGCTCAAATTCTCATGCTGCCGCTTGATTCTTATAGGGAGTGGGTCAATTGGAAGTATTCCTACCTCCTGAATCCTTGCAAGGATGGAGGGCAGTGGAGCTTGGATCTTCGGTGGGTGCAGCGGATGGCACGTTTTGAGTTGTCCCGGAGGGCATTGCATCAGTTTCATCATCATCCGTTTACCTCCCATGTGCTGTTCTGTTGGTTCAAGGTAAAGCAGTATGAGTTGGATTGTATTAGAATGGTAGCCGAAGGAATTCGTTTTAAGGTGTCTCCGGCTCAAATCAAGGAATTTTCTGGAATTAGGGCCTACTGAGGCCGGTAAGGGGGAATATGGCACGTACTACTGAGATGCGGCTTATGGAAATAGTTGTCTTGCAGGATGATGTGAGCTGTGTCATTGAGCTTTTGGGTAACAAGGGGAATTTTGAGTTCCAGCTTGCTGGAAATGAAGGTGCAGGTGTCACTCCGCTGAAAGAGCTGTACGATAAGCTCCAGTCGGTTCGTGCCTATCTGGGGATGGATGACTTGCCTGCCTATCGGGAGGATTCTCATTTCCCCCAGGGGGCTGACATTGAGCATGCCCAGCTTATCATCAAGTCTGTAGAGGAATTGCGCCATCAGGAGGCTGGTCTTCCTGTGGAGGATGAGGGAGCTTCTGCCAGGAAGGAGCTAACCGCCGCCATCAACTCTTGTCTTGATGCCCATGGCAAGGAACTGGAGCGTCTTTTGGGATGCCTGTCCATTGGAGCCCACGTCCAACAGGTGGAGTCTTCGTTGGAATCCTCTGGAATCCTGTATAAAATTTCCGGTTGGCTTCCTCTCGCCGATGTAAAGTCAATTGTGGAGGATTTAGACAGTCTGACAGCTGGCCGTGTGTCCATCTGTCTTTATCGTCCCGAAGAAGTTGCAAGTGTGGCGGCGGGGGAGGAGAAGGTTCCCGTTCATTTTAAACACAATAAATTCGTGGCGAGTTTTGAGCGGATGCTCTTCAGCTATGGTTCTCCCCAGTATGGTAGTATTGATGCCACGCCCTTGATGGCATTCTTCTTTCCTCTGCTGTTTGGAATCATGTTCGGAGATGCGGGTCAGGGGCTGGTGCTCTTGCTTATCGGCGTGCTTCTTTCAACTGGTGCCATCAAGCGGTTCCCAACATGGAACAAGTTCGGTCCGATTTTTATGGCGGTGGGGTGCACTAGCACCATTATGGGTGTCTTGACTGGTGAATTTTTTGCCAACAACAAGATTTTAGTTCCGTTAAGCAGGTTCATATCAGGACTCTGGGGTGAGCCCCATGACCATATCCTACACCTGATGCCTTCTGCCGACACTATTGGAACTGTATTCATGTTCTTTGGCTTTACCCTGGCCATAGGCTTCATTATGAATTCTATAGGCTTGGTAATTAACATGATAAACCAGTTCTCTTTAGGCAAGCCCTACAAGGCCATATTCGGTAAGACTGGGCTCTGTGGAGCGGTGTTCTTCTGGTACGTGGTGTTCATGGCCATCAGAGTTGCTGTCTTGGGAATTCCGCTTTTTGTGGGAGACTGGATTGTAATCGGCGTGAGTCTTTTGGGAGCCTGTTTTGGGCATCCTATCGAGCGTATGCTGAAGAAGGAGAAGCCTGTTTTTGAGCATGGTGTCGGTGTGGGCATCATTGAGGGGGTAGTGGAAATTCTTGAGATTGTTTCAAGCTATCTGTCTAACACCGTGAGTTTCCTTCGTGTGGGGGCATTTGGTCTTGCCCATGCCGTCTTGGGATTCATCATCCACACCATGGCTGAGATGCTTGGTGGTGCTGGCGGCTTGGCGGTGATGATTATCGGAAACGGCATTGTCATTGTTCTGGAGGGCATGATTGTGGCCATTCAGGTGGTGCGTCTCCATTATTACGAGTTCTTCTCCAAGTTTTTCACAGAGACTGGACGTGAGTTTAAACCCTTCCGCTTTCAGTACAATGTGAAGGTATAAAATCTTGGTGGTAGGACAACAGTTTCCTTAAGGGATTCTGTCCTATGGATTAGGTCATTTTGCAGGCTCGGTGGGTACTGCAAGAAATATTGATGTTTTGTGAGGTTGTTATGAAAAAGAACGTTAAGTTTATTGTGTTGGCCATGGCGATGGTTGTTTTTTCCATGGTAGCTGTTGCAGCTCAGAGTGAGGCTGTTGCAGAGACTGCAGTGGTTGAGGCTGTTGAAGAGACCTCATCCTCTTCATCTGCGGTGAAGTACATTGCTGCCGGTCTTGCAGTGGGAATTGCCTGTATCGGTGGCGGACTGGCTGTAGGAAAGATTGGCGCTGCCGCCATGGGTGCTATGAGTGAGAATGAGGAGCTGTCTGGTAAGGCACTGCCCTTCGTTGGTTTGGCGGAAGGTATCTGTCTGTGGGGCTTCTTGGTAGCCTTGTTGATTATTATTCTGTAAGATAGACAGGAGCAGGTAGTGGATTATTACGTAATTGGTGACCGGGAGATTCTGCAGGGATTTTCCATGGTGGGAATTGCCGGTGCAGCGGTGTCTAATCGAGAAGAGGCTCTGGCAGCCTTCAAACGGATAACTGGTTGCGATAATCCCTCTACTTCAAATGCTTCCGACAGCAGGCCGAAGATTCTCATTCTAACGGAAACTGTTGCAGACCTGCTGGAGGAGGAGGTTGTGGCGTGGCAGATGGAGGCTGCGTATCCTCTGATTGTGGAGATTCCTGGTTTGCAGGGGCATATTGAGGGACGAAGAACCCTGTCGGATGCAATTCAAGGTGCCATAGGCATTCAAGCATAAAGTTAGGTGGTATAATATATGGAAGTACTTCGTACGACGGAAATCCTAGAAAACGAAATAAACGAGAATGCCAAGAAAAAGGCAGCTTGTATTCTTGCAGAGGCAGAGAGTGAGTGCAGGAAGATTGCAGAGATTATTGACAAGCGTATTGCAGCCGTGGAGAAGGAGGAGGAGTTTTTCCTTCAGAAGCAGTTGTCTGTAATAAAAATGGAAATGGAAGCTGCAATTTCTCTGAGCAAAGTACGCTTCTTGGCAGAATACACGAATAAAACCGTCATATCCGCCATACATGACTACTTGGATGCCTTGGACGAAAAGAAGCAGCTCCAACTCATCCAAAGCCAGCTGTCTAGGTTCGCTCCTGTGCTGGAGGGCAAGAAGCTTGCCGTCGAAATTCTTGGATTTGATGAAAAGTCGGTGAGGCCTGTGCTTGCGGATGTTTTTGGCAAGGATGCGGTAGCCTCTTGTCAACTGGTGGATCCAAAGGTGGCGATGGGCTCTGATGTCTGGAATCAAGGGAACCTTGGTGTGTCGAAGGGAATTCTTCTGAGGACGGAGGATAGTTCCGTAAGGTGCCATGTCACCTTTGATGATATCGTCGGGCAGCTGTTGGAGCGTCACGGCAGCGAGTTGGCAAGCACTTTGTTTTGTGGAGGACTTCCCCAATGATTGAAGGTCGTATAACCCGTATTTCCGGGCCAATTGTCTATGCGGAGGGACTGTCTGGTTGTGGTCTCTATGATGTGGTTAGTGTAGGTGAGGCCAGCCTGATTGGAGAGATTATTCGCCTGAAGTCTGGCAAGGCAACCATCCAGGTCTATGAGGACGACACCGGAATGCGTGTCGGTGAGAAGGTGATTTGCCATCAGCGGCCCCTGTCTGTCCGGTTGGGGCCAGGGCTTCTTGGAACAATTTATGATGGAATCCAGCGACCTCTGGACAAGATGTTCGATGAGCGGGGAGCCTTCATTGTTTCCGGTCAGAGATCAGAGCCTCTGGACACAGAGAAGCGGTGGTCTTTTGAGCCGGTGCTTTCTGCCGGTGATGCCATTGGTCCTGGTGTGGTGGTGGGTACTGTCCAGGAGACAGCCTCCGTCCTCCACAAGATTATGGTACCTTCCACCATCAAGGGCAAGATTGTGGAGTCTGTGGTGGCCGCTGGGGAGTACACGGTATCTGATGTGGTTGCCAGAACCGAGCTGGGAGAGGAGATTTGTCTGTCCCAGTACTGGCCGGTGCGAAAGGCAAGACCCTATGTGGAAAAACTGAATGTGGCTCAGCCTTTGGTCACCGGACAACGGGTCATCGATGTGCTGTTCCCCATTTCTAAGGGTGGTGCAGCTTCCATTCCTGGTGGTTTTGGTACTGGAAAAACTATGACCCAGCATGCCATCGCAAAATGGTGCGATGCAGACATTATCGTGTATATTGGCTGCGGTGAGCGGGGAAACGAGATGACTGATGTTCTCCGCGAGTTCCCCACATTGATCGACCCACGGACAGGTCGTTCCTTGATGGAGCGAACCATCCTGATTGCAAATACCTCCAACATGCCTGTTGCCGCTCGTGAGGCATCCTTGTATTCGGGTATCACCTTGGCAGAATATTACCGTGACATGGGTATGGCTGTGGCCGTTATGGCGGACTCCACCAGTCGCTGGGCCGAGGCATTGAGAGAACTGGGGGGGCGCATGGAGGAGATGCCTGCGGAGGAAGGCTTCCCCGCATATCTACCCACACGTCTGGCAGAATTCTACGAGAGGGCTGGACGAGTAAGAAATTTCCGTGACGAGGAGGGCTCAATTACCGTTATTGGAGCTGTTTCACCTCCAGGCGGCGATTTCTCCGAGCCTGTGGTTCAGCACACGATGCGTTTTACCCGCTGCTTTTGGGCTTTGGATCGTGAGCTGGCAAATGCCCGCCATTATCCTGCCATCGGCTGGATTGCTTCATATTCTGAATATATTGAAGAGGTTAAGGACTGGTGGAACAAGAAGGATCCCCGCTGGGCTACCATCCGTATTGAGGTACTGGAGCTCCTGAAGAAGGAGCAGCAGTTGGAGAAGATTGTACGGCTGGTGGGACCGGATGCTGTACCTGAGACGGATCGGTTGGTATTGCTAGTGGCGGAAATGATCAAGATTGGATTTCTGCAGCAGAATGCCTTCGATGCAGTTGATATGTATGCCGTGCCTGAGAAGCAGATTGCCATACTGCAGCTCATTATGAGTTTCTATTACAAGAGTCAGATTGCCCTCAACAGTGGAATCCCATTGTCAAGCATCAGGAAATTGACGGTACGGGAGGAGATTATCCGGATAAAGTCTGAGGTAGCTAACGATAAGCTTGAGATGGTGGACTCTGTGAAAGAGCATCTTAACCAGCAGTTTTCTGAGTTGGAAGGTGCGTATCGGAAGGTGGTATCATAATGAAAGGTGTTGAATATAAGGGCCTTGAGTCAGTTGAAGGACCAATTGTTGTCGTTCGACGCAGTGAGAACGTGTCTTTTGGTGAGATGGTCTCTATTCGTGACCGGTTTGGCGAAAAGCGCATCGGGCGTATAATTGACCTTTCCTCTGAATATGCCGTGATCCAGGTGTTCGGCTCCACCACAGGCATA
Source organism: Spirochaetaceae bacterium (assembly GCA_017622135.1). Taxonomy (GTDB): domain Bacteria; phylum Spirochaetota; class Spirochaetia; order Treponematales; family Treponemataceae; genus Treponema_F. The sequence continues at coordinate 27,168 of JAGARR010000057.1, read as the reverse complement.
GACCAGCAGGAGTCTCAAATAGAATTCCTGGAGACTCCCATGGAACTTGCTGTGGGACGAGGCTTGTTGGGACGTGTTTTCAATGGTTTGGGTAAGCCTATTGATGGATGTCCTGATATTGTTTCGTCCCGCAAGCTGAATGTGAATGGCAGTCCCATCAATCCTTATGCCCGTGTATATCCTGAGGATTTCATCCAGACTGGTGTCAGTTCTATCGATGGAATGAACACGCTGATTCGTGGCCAGAAACTGCCGATCTTTTCTGGCAATGGTTTGCCCCACAATCGGCTGGCAGCACAGATTGTACGTCAGGCCCGGCTTTTGAATACCGACGACGAGTTTGTGATAGTGTTTGCGGGAATGGGAATCAAGCATGACATTGCCCATTTCTTCGTGAAGAGCTTTGAGGAGTCTGGAGTCTTGTCCCGTGTGGTGATGTTCCAGTCGCTGGCTGACTCACCCTCTATCGAGCGAATCATCACTCCCCGCTGTGCCTTGACTGCGGCGGAATACCTGGCCTATGAGCTGAATATGCACGTCCTGGTGGTGATGACCGATATGACCAACTACTGCGAGGCTTTGCGAGAGATTTCCGCCACTCGTGGTGAGGTTCCCGGACGGAAGGGGTATCCCGGTTATCTGTATTCTGACTTGGCGGAGTTGTATGAGCGTGCAGGGCGGATAAAGGGATCCTCTGGTTCCATCACCCAGCTGCCGATTCTCACCATGCCCAACGATGACGTTTCAAATCCTATTCCCGACCTCACCGGTTACATCACCGAGGGACAGATTTCCATGGATAGGGAACTTTTCCAGAAGGGGCTGTATCCACCGGTGGGTATCCTCCCCAGCCTTTCCCGCCTGATGCGTGATGGTGTGGGAGAGGGATTGACTCGGGATGACCATAAGGATGTTTCCAACCAGTTGTTTGCTGCTTATGCCAAGGTGAAAAATATTCGTGGTCTTGCCTCCATTTTGGGGGAGGACAGCCTTTCGGAGGATGACCGGAAGTATCTCGATTTTGGCAAGGCCTTTGAGAATGAGTTCCTCTGCCAGGACGAATTCGACAATCGTTCCGTTGCAGAGACTCTGGACATCGGTTGGCGGGTTCTTTCTCGGTTGCCGAGAGGCGAGTTGTATCGCATCTCTCCCAAGCTCATCGACAAGTATATGGGTGCGGAAAAATCCTCGGAAGGCAGCAGGTAGTCTATGGCTAGATTGGATGTAACACCAACCAAGTCGAATCTCTTCATGATCAAGGAGCAGTTGGCGGTGGCCAAGACAGGCCACTCCTTGTTGGATCAGAAGAGAGAGATTCTTGTTGCAGAGTTGATGCGGATGGTGGAGAAGGCTGCCCAGCTGGAAAAAGAGATTGATAGTTTTACCCATACAGCATATCCTGCCTTAAGAAATATGCTGATGTCATTGGGCGGCGACCGTGTGGAGCGTATTTCCCGCGGGGTGCAGTATGACTTCACCTTTACGGAGCGTTCTGTTTCCATTGCAGGAATGAATTTTTCCTCCTTGGATGTGGTTTTGCCCAAGATGCAGCTGTTCCATTCTGTATATGGTTCCAATGCTACTTCTGACGAGGTGATGGTGCAGTTCTTCCAGCTGCTACGGCTTCTGACGGAGATGGCATCAATCAGGACAATTGTTTGGCGGCTTGCCCGTGAGCTGAAGAAGACCCAGCGGAGGGTCAATGCCCTGGACAAGATGATTATCCCACAAACAAAAGAGACAAAGGCCTATATCGAGGGTGTGCTTGAGGAGCGGGACAGGGAGAATGTCTTTGTGCTGAAGTCTTTGAAATCTCGTCAGGTACGGTAGGACAAGGAAGAGCATTCCTGTGGACATTTGCCGAGATAGATTAGCCTCGGATCATGCTGAGGTTTTTTATAGATGAAAGTTGTAATACTTCATTTTCTTGACGTTCAATCAAAGGACAAGGGACCTTTGCTGAAGGCCCTGTCTGACGCTGCTTCCCATGCCGGCCATCAGGTTGATGTGGTGGACGGTACTCGCTCCACCGATAACCTTCGACTCACACCCTACGAGTATGTGGTGGTGGTCAGTCCCAGCTATGGTTTTCTGAAGGGGCGGGTGCATCCTCGGGTGGCGGAGGTTTTGTCCTCCTGTGGTACCCTCACCGGCAAGAAGGGGGCTGCCTTTGTCACCAAGTCCCTGTTTTCCGCTCCCTCGGCAAACCATGTCCTCATGCAAGCTATGGAGCGGGAGGGGATGGTGGTGAACGACTTCAATGTATTGGAGAACATACAGCAGGCCGCCGCTGCCGGTTCACGGCTGGGCTAGGGGAGAGGATTGGAAAACTGCTACAAGATTTTGGGTGTGCATCCCACTGCGTCGGCGGCAGAGATAAAGCGGGCCTACCGGAAGAAGGCCAAGGAGCTGCATCCTGACACGGTAGATGCCGCCTCCCTCACCAAGGAGCAGACGGAGGCCTTTCATCGTCTGGTACAGGCCTACGAAATCCTTTCAGATTTCCATCGACGGGCTATGTTCGACCTGTCCCGGGCTACCCACCATAAGTCGGAAGGGGTCAGGGGCAATTCCTTTGACTACCGTCAGTGGCTTTTGGAGCGTCAGGATCCTGAGAGCCGTGCCAAACTCATTTTCTTTGACCTGCTCCATGGCCGGGAGGATGAGTCGGTGGCGGAATTCATCCGCATGAACACGGAGTCCCCAGGATTCAGTCTGGTGGACTGGTTCACCAGAGAGGACTTCATGGACTACGGCTTCATCCTCTGCGAGGAGTTGGTGCTCAGGTCCAAGTTTTACGATGCCTCCCTGCTGATTACGAGAATCATCGCCATGGAGCAAAGCTATTCCTATTTCCGGCATTTTTTTCCGGAGGTATTGCTGCTGGCCCGGAACCTGTGGTTGAACCAGCTGGAAGGATCGGTCAGTGATGAGTTGGCCTTGGATGCTTGGGAGGCTGCTCTAGAGCTGGCAATCAGCCCAAAGGATGACGCTGCCCTGCTGGTTCGTATGTCTGGAGCCTATTACCGCATGGGGGATGGGTACACTGCCAGGGTTTGTTTGGAGGAGGGGCTGCGCCTTGACAAGCGGACAAAGGTTCCACCAGCCTTAAAAAAGATTGTTTTGGAGGAAATATGATTCGTCTCAAGAACGATATTCAGATAGCAGGAATTAGAGAGTCATGCCGACTTTTGGCAGAGATGTACAAGAATATCATTCCTCAGGTAGTGGCAGGCATGTCCACCAAGGATATCGATGACCTGTGTTTGGAGTATATGCAGGCCCATGGTGGTAAGCCCGCCTGGTACCGGGAAAATTTTCCTGGTGCCGCCTGTGTATCCGTCAACAACGAGGTAATCCACGGAGTTCCCTCCAAGAAGCGAAAGATAAAGGATGGTGATCTTGTTTCCATTGATGTGGGAATCGACCTGAACGGCTACATCAGCGATTCTGCCGTCACCTTGATGATTGGAAAGGTGAAGCCGGAGCATCAGAAGCTGGTGGAAGTCACCAGGCAGTGTCTGGCGGCGGGAATTGAGGCCTGCAAGGTGGGGAACCGCATCCGTGACATTGGTGCCGCCGTCTCTGCTGTGGCGGAGGCTGCTGGCTACGGGGTGGTCTATGAGTACTGCGGTCATGGAGTAGGGCTGGAGGTCCATGAGGATCCCTCGGTGCCCAACGTGGTGGGACGGGGACCCAACCCCCGCATCCAGCCGGGAATGGTGCTGGCCATAGAGCCCATGATTAACTTTGGTGTGCCGGAGGTGGAGCTGGCGGAGGATGGCTGGACCGTTCTGACTGCCGACGGAAAGTTTTCCGCCCACGAGGAGCATACCGTGGCGGTGTTCCGGGATCGCACGGAGATTCTCACCCTGAGGGATTAAATCTAGAAAATGGATTTTTCTGGAAACCGTGTAACGCCCCGCCATCAAAATTTGTATTCTTCATAACAATGCATTATTTTTTTACTAGGTAGTGCTGGTGGGAAAGTTCCGTGGATTCCTGTGGAGGATGCAAGGAATTTTTGGCCGTTCAGGTCAGAACCTAGTCGGGCTACTGGAGGTTTTTATATGAAGCGACGTACAAAATATTTGGCTGGGGTAGCCACCGCTACACTTCTGTCCTTCCTGCTGTTTTCCTTCTCCTGCAGTTCCTCTGAGGGGAAGTCGGCAAACACGGCCTTTGCGGACACTGCTCCGACGGTGGCCATTGCCAAGGATTCCTTGGCGGTGGCGGAGGCCCTGCAGAACGTGTTCCGGTCTGTGTCCAGCGGAGTTCTGCCCAGCATCGTGGAGATTGATGTTATAGAGAAGCGCACCGTCACCACACCATCCATGGGCTGGCCCTTCAACTTCTTCTTTGGAGAGGAGGACATGGGTGAGGGCCAGACCCGTGAGTACGAGCAGTCTGGTCTTGGCTCTGGTGTCATTGTGAGAAAGAGCGGTGACACCTACTATGCCCTCACCAACAACCATGTGGCCGGCTCTGCCAACGAAATTTCAGTGCGACTCTCCGATGACCGTACCTTCGAGGCAAAGCTGGTGGGTAAGGACGAGCGGATGGACATCGCACTGGTCTCCTTTGAGGCCAAGAACGAGGATATTCCGGTGGCCGTGCTGGGAGATTCCGACACAGTGCAGCCGGGAGACATTTGCTTTGCCATGGGAACACCCCTGGGTTACTTCTCCTCTGTAACCCAGGGAATTGTCAGTGCAACTGGTCGTTCCGGCAACGGAATTGGCAATATCAGTGACTTCATTCAGACGGACGCCGCCATCAATCAAGGCAACTCTGGTGGTGCTCTGGTAAATATTTACGGTGAGGTAATTGGAATCAACACATGGATAGCATCCCAGTCTGGTGGATCCCAGGGGTTGGGGTTTGCGATTCCCATTAACAACGTAAAGAAGGCTATCGACTCATTCATCCAGACTGGAAAGGTAACATACGGTTGGATGGGTGTGTCTTTGGTAGACATTACCAATGAGTACAAGGAAGCTTTGGGGGTTGGTCGCCGTGTGGGTGCCTTTGCATCCCAGATTTTCATCGGCTCTCCCGCCCAAAAGGCAGGAATGCAGGCCGGTGACTTTGTAATCAAGCTGAACGGCCACGATGTCCGCTCTGTGGACCAGCTGGTTCGTGAGGTGGGTGACCTGACAGTGGGAGAGACCGCCGAATTTGTGGTTCTTCGTGATGGAAAGGAAGTGACCCTCGACGTGAAGATTGAGAACCGCAACGAGGAGCTGGTGGCTGACAACTCAAAGCTGTGGCCGGGCTTCATCGCCGCTCCCCTCAACGAGGCCACCCGCAAGCAGCTGGAGCTGGAGGACGAAAAGGTGGAGGGCGTTGTTGTTACCAACGTCCAGCCAAAGTCCCCCGCCGCCGCCATGCGGCTGCAGAACGGGGATGTCATCACTGCTGTCAACGGCAAGACGGTGGCTTCCCTGGAAGACTTCTACGGCTTGCTGGACCTGACCGGAAACAAGGAGATATGGTTCGATGTGTACAACCAGGGCCATACCATCTCCACCGGGCGGTACAAGCTGTAGAACCGACGGTAGAGCGTCGGAACAGAACATGACAAGGTGTTAGAGCATGCAGAACAGTCCTTGGTCATAGTTTGAGAGACTTATTTGCCCTGTCCAGTCATACTGGGCGGGGCGTTTTTATTCGGAAGGGTTGTCCGTTGCCAAAAAACTCCAAGCCTTGCTATAACGGTGGTATTTTGCTACAATGCCTCCACGGATTGTAGTCTGACTGCAGCCGAATTTTGTACATCTTTTATGGAAGGATTTTGCCATGGTTGTCATGAAATTTGGTGGGTCATCCGTTGCCAATGCGGAACGGATTAAGCATGTTGCTTCTATTGTTAAGTCGTATGCGGACAGAAAGCCTATTGTGGTGCTTTCTGCCATGGGCGACACCACTGACCACCTGCTGGAGGCCGCTGACATGGCGGTAAAGGGTGAGGTTGCCATTTCCCGCATAGAGGCGCTCCACAAGGAGACTGCGGACATTCTTGGAGTGGACTATGCCCCCATCCAGGAGCTTTTGGAGGAGCTTGACACCCTCCTGACTGGTATCTCCCTGCTGAAGGAACTGACCAAACGAACCCGTGACTATCTTGTTTCCTTTGGCGAACGACTTTCCGTCCGACTGGCTGCTGCATATCTCAATAAGACTGGAACTCCCGCCCGCTTCTATGATGCTTGGGATGTGGGATTTGTCACCGACTCTAATTTTATGGCGGCGGAGTTGCTGGAGGAGACCTGGACTCTGATTCCCCAGGCTCTCGGTGGATATAAATCTGGAAAAGACAATGCTATTCCTGTTGTCACCGGCTTTATTGCCAAGGATAAGAAGGGATATATCACCACCTTAGGGCGTGGGGGCAGCGACCTTACCGCCACCATGCTGGGAGCTGCCTTGGGGGCCGAGGAGGTGCAGACTTGGAAGGATGTGAACGGCATCCTCACCGCCGATCCCCGCATCGTTCCCAGTGCTCGTACAGTTCCGGAGGTGACCTATGAGGAGGCCGCCGAGCTGGCATATTTTGGTGCCCAGGTGCTCCATCCCCGCTCCATGGTTCCCTGCCGCAAGACTGGAACACCAGTACGGGTGAAGAATTCCTACAACATCGAGTCAGAGGGCTCCATCATCGTCAATGAGCATTCCACCGCCGTGGGGCCAGTGCGGGCCATTACCGCCGTGAAGGATGTCACACTGCTGGACATTGTTTCCACCAGAATGATTGGTGCCTCTGGATTCATGGCCCACATCTTCAACCAATTCCTGAAGTGGGACATTAGTATCGATGTCATCGCCACCAGTGAGGTGTCCATCTCCCTGACGGTCAACAACAAGGGGGATTTGAGCGGTCTTCTGTCGGATATGCAGGGCTTGGCCACCACTGAATGCAAGCGGAACAAGGCCATCGTTACCGTCATTTGCGATGCGGACAAGGCGACTTCCATCCTTGCAGATGGTTTTGCCGCCCTGGTGAAAAAGGATATTAATGTGGAGATGATCAGCAAGGGCGCTTCCAAGGTGAACATCAGTATGATTTGTGATGACGATGAGGCGGATTTGGTGGTTCGTACCCTCCATGATGCCTATTTTCCTGCATGATAGACAGAATAGAACTGTTGAGGAGATAGAGTTGTGAAAATTGCGTTAGTTGGATACGGCCAGATGGGCCACATGATTCATTCCTGTGCTGCAGCTGCTGGCCATGAGGTGGTGCTTACCGCCGATCCTACAGCTCCCGATGCCTCCTTCACCTTCATTCCGGGTGACAAGGACAGCTTGGCCTTTGCTGTGAAGGACAGCGGTGCCCAGGGAATCATCGAATTCAGTCATCCCTCTGCCGTCATGGAAAATATCCGTTGCCTTCTGCCCTTGGGAATTCCCCTGGTGGTGGGTACCACCGGGTGGTCTGACCAGGAGGATGAGGTGGCGGAGCTGGCCTCTAGGTGCTGCGGAACCCTCATGCGCTCCGCCAACTTCTCCGTGGGTGTGAACATGTTCTACCGCATTGTGGAGGAGGCGGCTCGCTTGATGAACGGCTACCCTGAGTACGATGTGGCTACTTGGGAGGCCCACCATGTACGGAAGGCAGATAGTCCCTCTGGCACCGCACTGGAAATTGCCCGCCGGATTATGAACGTCAGCAGCACCAAGACAGAGCAGGTGGTGGATGCCTTCCATCAGAAGCCTCAGGGCCACCAGCTCCATGTGTCCAGCACCAGGTCTGGCTCCGTTCCAGGAACCCATACCGTATTCTTCGACTCGCCGGCAGACACCATCGAGCTGACCCATCGGGCCCGATCCCGAGAGGGCTTTGCCAGTGGTGCAGTCCAGGCCATTGTCCGCCTCAAGGAGGCCCTGGACAGTGGGCGCCTGACTCCCGGTGCAATTTACGGTATGGCAGATTTATTCTAGTTTTAAGCCTTGGGTAACCCCTGGATTTTAGTTTTAAATAAACAGATAAATTTATCTCGACTTGAACAAAATCTTGTATTCTACTATACTGCAAGCTAGAAATCGTTATACATTTTTTATTAGGAGGACGTATGACAATAATTAACATGCTCCAGCAAAGTCTGTTTCTAACCTTGTTGGGAATGGGGGTTGTTTTCTCCTTCCTGATTATCCTCATCGTGTTTATGACCTTGTCCCACAAGGTTTTGCACGCTTTGAAACTGGATCAGGAAGCGGTTGAGCCACAGAAGCCTTCTGCGGCTCCTGTCACATCGGGGCAGGATGGAGCTGTTATTGCTGCCATTGCCGCCGCCATCCGGGAAAAACAAAGGTAATGATTGAGGAGAATTGATATGGCAAAGAACGTAAAGATTTCTGACTTGGTGCTGCGGGATGCCCACCAGTCCCTGCATGCAACACGTATGACTACTGCGGATATGCTTCCCATCTGCGAGAAGCTGGATTCTGTTGGATATTTCAGTCTGGAGGGCTGGGGTGGAGCCACCTTTGACTCCTGCATCCGCTTCCTGAACGAGGATCCTTGGGAGCGGCTCCGCAAGCTCCACAAGGCCCTGCCCAAGACACCCATCATGATGCTGCTCCGTGGCCAGAACCTGCTGGGGTATCGCCACTATGCCGACGATGTGGTGGACAAGTTTGTTGAGGCAGCCGCCCGCAATGGTATCGGCATCTTCCGCATTTTTGATGCCTGTAATGATCCTCGCAACCTGAAGCGGGCCACCGATGCCGCCAAGAAGACCGGCAAGCACGTGCAGATGGCTATTTCCTATGCCACAACTCCCTATCACACCAAGGAAATTTACGCCGATCTGGCCAAGTCCTATGCCGACTTCGGAGCAGACTCTATCTGCATCAAGGATATGTCCGGCCTCCTGAAGCCCTTTGAGGCCTACGACCTGGTGAAGGCCATCAAGGCAAAGGTTGACCTTCCCATCGAGATCCACACCCATGCCACCACCGGACTGTCTGTGGCCACCCTGCTGAAGGCCTCCGAGGCTGGAGCGGAGATTATGGACACTGCAATCTCCTCCATGTCCATGGGAACCTCCCATAGCCCCACCGAAACCGTGGTGGAGATGCTGAAGGGAACTGAATTCGACACAGGGCTGGATTTGGACACCCTGCTGGAGATTGCCGCCTACTTCCGTGATGTCCGCAAGAAGTACGCCAAGTTCGAGTCCAGCTTCCTTGGTGCTGACACCCGCATCCTGGCCTCCCAGGTTCCTGGTGGAATGCTTTCCAACCTGGAGAACCAGCTGAAGGAGCAGGGAGCCTCAGACAAGATTGACGATGTATTGAAGGAAATCCAGGTTGTCCAGAAGGATTGCGGTTACATTCCTCTTGTTACGCCTACCAGCCAGATTGTTGGAACCCAGGCTGTGTTCAACGTGCTCTTTGGCCGCTATGCCAAGCTCACCCAGGAAACCCGGGATCTGGTGACCGGAAAGTATGGAAAGACTCCTGCTCCTGTTAACGAGGACTTGCTGAAGGAGTCTCTGAAGCAGAACGAGATGGATGCCGCCATCACCTGCCGCCCCGCCGACAACATCCCCATGGAGTGGGACAAGATGGTGGAGGAGGCCAAGGCTAACGGTGGCGACGGCTCCGAGGAAGATACCCTCACCTATGCCATGTTCCCCAAGGTTGCCCCCAAGTTCTTCAAGGAGCGGGTCAACGGACCAGTATCCTCCGATTCCTTCGTGGTGAAGGCCGCTCCTGCCGCGGCAGCCCCTTCCCAGGGTGGCAGCTATTCCGTTACTGTAAACGGTACTGCCTACAATGTTACCACTGGTCCTGCCGGTGACGTGATGAGCGTCAATGTCAACGGCACCGCCTACAATGTATCCTTTGGTGCTCCTGGTGCCGCTCCTGCCGCGCCCGCTGCGACTGTTTCTGGTGGAGCCTCTGTTACTGCACCTGTGGCTGGCACCCTCTTGAAACACGTGGTCCCCTCTGGTACCACCGTCAAGAAGGGCGACACCGTGGTGATGATTGAGTCCATGAAGATGGAGCTGGAGGTGAAGGCCACCGCTGATGGTCCTGTCACCTTTACGGTCCAGCCCGGTACCCAGATTGCTGCCGGTGAAGTGATTGCTAATATTGGTGGTGGAGTTGTTGTTGCTCCCGTAGCTCCAGCTCCTGCCGCACCTGCTGCAGCCCCCGTGGCTCCTGCCGCTCCCTCTGCACCTAGTGGTGCTGGAACTGTAGTTGCCGCTCCTGTTGCTGGAACCCTGCTGAAGACCATGGTGGCTGAAGGGGCCGCTGTCAAGTCTGGGGACACCATCATCATGATTGAGTCCATGAAGATGGAGCTGGAGATCAAGGCCGCTTCCAATGGATCCGTTCACTTCCTGTGCTCAGCTGGCTCTCAGATTTCTGCTGGACAGGCTCTGGCAGAAATTCGGTAAGGAGGAATGTGATGCTAAACAATCAGCAGGACTTCAAGCGGCATGTCTTGAACACCATGATGATTATCCTTGGCATTGCCATGGTCATCTCTCTGTGTTCCACGGTATTCGCCGCAAACAACAATGATGAGGTTGCTTCCTTCAGGACTATGGGGACTGCCATCATCAAGGGGTCCGAGGACGTTCCCTTTATTGATCCTCTGGGCTTCCTCCAGAATATCTGGAAGAACACTGGTATCAACCAGATTATCAACGGAGAAGTTCCCCCTGTTGCTCACGCCCATGCGGAGGATCCCTTTGCCGGCATTGATGTCCCCGGTTGGCAGAAGCTTTTGATGATGGCCATCGGCTTCCTGATTGTCTATCTGGGTGCCTTCCGTGGATTTGAGCCCCTGCTGCTGATTCCCATCGGTTTCGGAACCATTTTGGTGAACGTTCCCGGTGCGGGAATGTTTGCAGAGGGGACAGGGATGCTGCGCATCATCTATGATGCCGGTGTTGGAAACGAGTTTTTCCCCATGCTCATCTTTATGGGTATCGGTGCCATGACGGACTTTGGCCCCCTTATCGCCAATCCCAAGATGGCTCTTTTGGGAGGAGCGGCCCAGTTGGGTGTGTTCTTCACCCTCTTCGGTGTTGCCCTGATGAACTTGATTCCCGGCATCGACTACAACATGCTGCAGGCCTCTGCCATCGCCATCATCGGTGGTGCAGATGGTCCCACCTCAATCTATGTGTCAGGAAAGCTGGCTCCTGAGATGATGGCTGTAATCGCTGTTGCTGCCTACTCCTACATGGCCTTGGTTCCCATGATTCAGCCACCCATCATGAAGTTGCTGACTTCAGAGAAGGAGCGTAGAATCAAGATGAACCAGCTGAGGTACGTATCCAAGACCGAGAAGATTGTGTTTCCCCTGCTGCTGCTGGTACTCACCATCCTATTGCTGCCTGCCGCCGCACCCCTCATTGGAATGCTGGCCTTTGGCAACTTTGTAAAGCAGTGTGGTGTGGTTGACCGTCTGGCCAAGACCATGGAGAATGAGTTGTTGAACATTGTCTCAATTCTGTTGTCACTGGGTGTTGGTTCCCAGATGACACCGGAGAAGATTATCAACGGAAACTCCCTGGGTATCATTGCCCTGGGACTGCTGGCCTTTGCGGTTGCTACTGCCGGTGGTCTGCTGATGGCAAAGCTCATGAACCTGTTCTTGAAGGAGAAGATCAATCCCCTCATTGGTTCTGCAGGTGTGTCCGCCGTTCCCATGGCTGCCCGTGTGGCAAACAAGGTTGGATTGGAATATGATCCCTCCAACTTCCTGCTGATGCACGCCATGGGACCCAACGTGTCTGGCGTTATCGGTACTGCAATTGCAGCCGGTGTGTTCATTGCTACCTATGCAAAATAAGGTGGTGGCGGACTGACATCCCGCTTTTAGACGAAAAAAAGCTGCCCAAAGCAATGTCTTGGGCAGCTTTTTTGTTAAAAATCGATGAAAAAAAAAGCCCTCCGTTCACATGAAGCGGGGGACCTGTCAACAACGATTTTATGGCATGTCAGTCGTAATCATCATAATCCTCTTCGGAGTCATCCTCATCATCAAAGAGGTCATCATCATAATCATCGTAATCCTCACCCTCAAAATCATCATCAAGAAACTCGTCATCTACAAAATCGTCATAATCATCCTCGTCAAAGTTATCATCTACATCGAGATAGCCGTCATCATCATAGCTATGGTCAAAGCCATAGTCACCTAAAAGTGTAATCTCCAGCGTATCGCTTGTTACGTCGAGCATGTACAAGTATCCTCTTTGATATGGGGTATGTTATAGACATATATTATATGGGGAAAAGGTCTCTGTCAACTAGATGTAAAAAAAAGTGTAGAATGTAGTAACTGGAAATATGAGAGTTTTAAAAAAAGTGTTTGACAACATTGAATACATTATGTATAATGCTCTTGCTTATGTTATGTGATGTGCGTGTTTTGGCTCCTGCGAAGATTAACATAGGTCTTCGTGTTTTGCCGGCTCGTGCAGATGGATATCATGGTATTGAGAGTATTTTTCAAACCGTTCCGCTTTACGACAAGCTGGCTTTACAGCGGACAGGAGTGAAGGATGGACAATGTCACGTTGTGTGTGACGGTATGATCCTTCCTGAAAAAAATACTCTGACGTCTGCGTACGAAGTGTTTTGCGAAGTGACTGGTATTTCTGAATCTGTGAAGGTGCGTCTGGATAAGACCATTCCATCAGGAGCAGGTTTAGGCGGAGGTTCCTCCGATGCAGCTTCACTAATCAACGCCTTGGATGCAGTGTACGATACTCATCTGACCATGTCCCAAAAGCGGTATATCGCTGGGAAGGTCGGAAGTGACGTGTTCTTCTTTGTGGAGTGTAACGATGTGACCACGCCTTTTGCCGCCCTGGTTCAGGGAAGGGGTGAGATGGTGAGTCCCATCCTTCCGCGGCTGGATTTGTTCTTTGTTCTGATTTGTCCTGATGTCCACAGTTCTACGAAAGAGGCATATAGCCTTGTGGATCAGTGGTACTCACCAGATTGGGAGTGGGACAGCATTCCTGCAAAAGGGTTGGAAACGGCATACAAGGCTCCTGTGTATACCTGGGGGTTTGTTAATAGTTTTACAGCCCCCTTGGTACAACGTTATCCGTTGATTAGGCAAGGCTTGCAAGACTTGCATGCTACTGGTGCATCTTATACACAGATGTCCGGTTCCGGTTCTGCTGTATTTGGAGTTTATTCCTCTAAAGAGGCAGCGGACTGTGCGTTCCTGAAGCTTCGCGAAAAATGGAAGCGATGTTATACATTTGCTTCTTCTTGATTTTGCTTGAGTGGTATTTTTCTACAACTTAAGGAGGATGAAGTTGTGAAGATAACGGAGGTAAGGATTCGCAAGCTTTCTGTAGAAGGAAAGTTAAGGGCGTACGCAACGGTAACTTTTGACAACTGCTTTGTAGTGCATAATATTAAGATTATTGATGGCAAAGCTGGGTTGTTCATTGCGATGCCGAGTCGAAAAACTGTGGAAGGTACCTATATGGATGTTGCACATCCTATCAGTCCTGATTTTAGGGCTGAGTTGCAGAACACAATTATTGCGGAATATAATGCCGGTCATGTAGAGATGGTTTCATCTCCAGAAGACATGCTGGATTGATATTTTGGGACGTCGGCAAGTGGTAAGCCCCCGGCTTTTGGTGCCGGTATTCCGTAGGTTCGAATCCTACCGTCCCAGTTATTTTTATACACAGGCTATTTTGTCTGTGTAATTAGTTGATAAGGAGTTCCTCAGATGGATCAGTTTGTTGTAAACGCTAACACCCGCACAGAGACAGGTAAGCGTGCTGCACAGAAGATGCGCAAGAGCGGTCGTCTTCCTGCTGTTATGTATAATTCTAAGGGTGAATCCGTTATGCTGGATATTGATGAGGCCGAGTTTACAAAGGTCTGGAAGAATTCTACTCCCTCTACCCTTGTGAATTTGAAGGTTGACGGAAAGGATAACTTGGTTTTTATCAAGGATACCGAGTACGATATTAAGACCGATAAGAATCTTCACGTGGATTTCCACGCTATCGACAAGGACAAGCCCTTGAAGATGAGCATGAAGATTCAGTTGACAGGTAGCCCTGCCGGTGTTCGTGAGGGTGGTCGCCTGACAACCCATTATCCTCAGGTGGTGATTCAGTGTCTGCCTAAGGATTTGCCTCCTCGGATTTGTGCTGACATTTCAGCTTTGGGAATTGGTCAGAAGTACTATGTGAAGGATTTGCAGCTGGCAGAGGGAATCACCGTACTGACTGATAGTGACAAGATGGTTGCCAGTGTTTCTGCTCCCAAACGCTAAATTTCTTCATTAGATATGAGAAGATGTCTAAAACATGGTTTTAGACATCTTTTTTTTTGTCCGGATGTATTTTGACGTGGAGCTCAGAATGGATTTTTTGCAGCAGCTGGAGGCAGGGTTTGACTTATGCGCTCTTTCTTGCAGGGATTTTTTTTCTCCCGGAAAGACTGTAGGACTGGGTGTGTCCGGTGGTGCCGATTCTATGGCCCTTTTGTACGGGGCATTCTTACTACGAAACAAATACTGGGGTAAAGAGGGAGCTTTACTGCAGGTGGTGACGGTGAACCATAACATTCGGCCGCCGGAGGAAAGTGGAGGCGATGCCGCCTTTGTGCAAAGGTTTTGTTCTGGCCTTGATGCGGTACAGTGTATAATTGTAGACCTGCCTCCCGGACTGGTAGCAAAAACGGCTCAATTCCGGCGACGGGGAGTGGAGGAGGCCGCTCGGTTCCTGCGGTATGAGGCTTTCCAGCGGGAGGCAGAGGCAGCTGACTGTCAATTTTTTTTACTGGCTCACAATCAAAACGACCAGCTGGAAACACTCCTGCTCCGGTTTCTCCAGGGGAGCGGCGATGCTGTCTCTCAAGGTATTCCTCTGCAGCGTGGTATATTTGTGCGGCCTCTGCTGCAAGTGTGGCGTCATGATATTGAAGTTTTTTTGATCAGTCACCAGGTGGAATTCAGGAGTGACAGTACAAACCAGGAGAACGATTATCTGCGCAACAGGTGTCGCAACCTTTTGATTCCCCTGCTGGACAAGGATTTTGGTGGCTGGCAGAGGGGGGTGTTGTCCGGCTCGGAAAAAAGGCAGGATGACAATGACCTCATCTCCTCACTCGTTCCGTCAGACCTATGGCAGGAAGGTGATGGGGAGTCCTTGGTGGCTCCTTGGGATAGGTTTCTGCCCCTTCATTCCGCTCTCCGCCGGCGAGTGCTGTACGAAGTCTTCAATAGATTTGGGGTAGATAGTCGTATTCCCTACCACCTGTTACGACCTCTTGTTCACCTGTCAGCTACTGGAAATGAAAGTCTGAATGACTGCTTGGGGGTTGCGTCCCTGCCTGCTGGCCTTTTCACCTTCGGCTCGGTGCAGGTGGAGGCTGCGAAGGATGGACTGGTTGTCAGAAAGAAGGCACAGCAGGGGGATGCGAGTGGATTTGCCTTGGTTATTGATGGAAAAGGTGAGTATTGTCTTCCCATGGGCAGGCTGAGTGTGGATGAAGCGGCTTGTTGTGAAAAAGGTTCCTGTGAAAGAGCTCTCTTGGTGGGTGAAATGTGTTTTTTGTCTCCCATTGTAGTCCGCAGTCCTGAGCCAGGGGACAAGATATTGGTTCGGGGGAAGGTTCAGTCCGCCCAGGAAATCCTTTCCAAGAGTCAGAAGGACCAGTTTGTGGCGGTGGTGGAGGAAGTGGGCAAGGAAACGGTGGAGCTGTTGTCTGTATCCTCCTTATGCACGAAGCAGGAATGAAAAATAAGTAGTAGGAAATTACTTGCTTTTTTGATATAATCCGCCGGTATGGGTGACAACAATTTGAACAGAAAGCCTCCCCGTGGTTTGCCCATGAGGGGTGGCGTTGACTTTGGTTTCGTTTTCTTTTTGGTGATGCTGGCCATCACCGGAATCTTTTATCTGCTCAACAGCAAGCTTACCAGTCTGCCTGAAATTCCATATTCCACCTTTTTGTCTGCAGTGGAGTCTGGCCAGGTGGTGGAGCTGGAGATAACCAACGACTACCTGATCGAGGGGGTGCTTGAATCCTCTGGTGAAGGTGGCCGCAGTTTTTTCAAGACAGTCATCCCCTATACTGATGAAAAACTGATGCCCCTGCTGGAAGCGCATGGAGTGCGGGTGAGCGGTCTGAAGAAGGGGCCCAGCTTTCTGGATACTTTGATAGACACCCTGCCTTTGCTGCTGGTAATGATGTTGGTGTTCTCCCTGATGATGCGTCAGAATGCTGTCGCCAACACAAAGGGCTTGCAGTTCGGAAAAAGTCGGGCGCGCATCTACAACGGGGGAAAGAAGGTGACCTTTGCCGATGTGGCTGGTCAAGAAGAAGCCAAGGCTGAGTTGGCTGACATCATCGATTTTCTGAAGAATCCCAAGAAGTATACGGCCATCGGAGCGAAGATTCCCACGGGCGTGCTGCTGGTGGGAAATCCCGGCACCGGAAAGACACTGCTGGCCCGGGCGGTGGCAGGAGAAGCAGGTGTCTCCTTTCTTCACATTTCCGGCAGTGACTTTGTGGAGATGTGTGTGGGTGTGGGAGCCAGCCGTGTCCGTGACCTCTTTGAGCAGGGCCGCCGCATGGCTCCCGCCATCATCTTCATCGATGAGATTGATGCGGTGGGTAGAAGTCGTGGCGCTGGTCTCGGCGGCGGTCACGACGAGCGGGAGCAGACCTTGAACCAGATGCTGGTGGAGATGGACGGCTTTGAGAACAAGGACGGAATCATCGTGTTGGCTGCTACCAACCGTCCTGATGTCCTGGACCCCGCACTGCTGCGTCCTGGGCGCTTTGACCGTCAGGTGACCGTAGCTCTGCCGGACATAAAGGAGCGGGAGGCTATCCTTGCCGTCCATGCTGCCAAGGTTCCCGTGGATGCAGCTGTGGACTTTGGTCGCATCGCCAGGGCTACGCCAGGCATGAGCGGTGCGGAGCTTTCCAGCTTGGTAAACGAGGCTGCCCTCTTTGCCGCAGGGAAGGATCGGGAGAAGGTGACGGAGGAGGACTTTGAGCTGGCCCGGGACAAGCTTTTGATGGGCGTGGCTCGTGAGTCCATGGTAATTTCTGACAAGGAGAAGCGGATGACTGCCTATCACGAGGCTGGCCATGCCCTACCGTACTACTATCTGGAGCAGGCATCTCCTCTTCACAAGGTGTCCGTTATTCCGAGAGGACGTGCCCTGGGGGTTACCGTGGGGATTCCTGAGGAGGATTCCTATTCCCACACCAGGACTTGGCTTGAGGACCAGCTGGTGATTCTCTTTGGTGGTTATGCTGCGGAGACCTTGGTGTATCAGGACACCACCACCGGTACCCAGAACGATTTGCACCGTGCTACAGAGCTGGCCCGTCGCATGGTGTGCCAGTGGGGCATGGCCCAGGGAGTGGGGGCGGTTGCCTACAACCAGGAGGACGAGCCGGTGTTCATGGGACGGGACTTGGTTCGCCACAAAACCTACTCTGAGGAGACTGCCCGCAAGATTGATGCGGCGGTGGAGGAGATTCTCGGCCGTGCCCAGAAACGCTGTTCCGATATTCTCAGCCAACACCGTGACCAGCTGGACAGCCTTGCCCAAGCGTTGATAGAGCGGGAAACCCTCTGTGACGAGGAAATTCGCCAGTTATTGGGATTTAAACCAAGAATAAGTGGGGCAGAATCAACAGATGTACCGACAATATAGAATGGGTTTCCTTCATGTTTTTAACAATTGAAAGGTTCCCCACTGTTTTTTGAGGAGCGCACATGAACGGAAAGAAAGCACTTGTAGTTCTTGTTTGTTGTTTTATATTTTTAGGTTTCCCTCTGGCAGGTGAGAGCACTGGATTGACCACCTCCTCCGCTGCCTTGGCAAACTATCGGACGGCCCTCCGCTGCTATCAGCAGTCCAAGAAGTATGTGGAGAAGGCGGAGTGGGAGAATGCCTTTTCTCAGGCGGAGCTTGGCCTGACCTATGACGATACCATCTCCGACCTGTGGTTTGTCAGTGCCTACGCCGCCCATCGTCTCGGCAAGAATCCTGCGGAGCTGCTGCCCTCATTGAAGAAGGCCATGGAGCGGGACAAGTGGGTGGACTACAACAAGGACGGCGCACTACTACTCTATGCGGAACTGCTGACGAATACCGGAGAGTCCCGTCGTGCTCTGGTCTATCTGGAGGAAGGCAAGGTGTTTCCCTCCTCATCCCGGGAATATATAAAGATTCTGAGCTATTACCGTATGGGAACGGAGGATTCATACGCCATGGCTCGGGAGCTTGTTTCCGAGGCATCCCGCCTGTACCCCGATGATATGCGCTTTCCCCAGGCCTTCTTTACCTATGAGCTGCAGGCGGACTTGACCTACAGCCCTGAGGCTGAGGGACTTGGCAGAATCTTTGCCCAGCGGTTTGAGGAGATGGGGGAGTTTCCTGCTGAATTGTATCTTTCGTCCGCAATTTTTGCCGAGCCTGCTTTGAAAGTACGTATTCTTCAGTCTTTCAATGCTTCCGGCAAGCGGCATCCCATGTATGCAGTTCTGGCTTTGAAGGAAGGGCTTCTCTCCGAGTCTCAGGCCTATGAGTATTTCTGTACCTTTGCCTCTGAAGCCATCTCCTTGACTGAGCTGGAGCTGTTTGTGAACACGCTGCAGGATGACAGCACAAAGTCCGCCATGATTGCCTATCTCAACGGCTATCAGGGGGTGTTGACCCATGATTATACGGGGGATCGAATTGCTGATCTGTTCGTCCAGTATTCTCGGGGGCGACCTCAGCAGATTCGGTTTGACCGCAATCAGGACGGCGTAGATGACTGGATTGCCCGCTGTGACTTTGGTGTCCCCACGGAATTGACCCTGCCTGAGGCCCAGGTGAGCCTGTTCTATAAAAAATACCCCTTCGTCAATTCCATGGAGATTCAGACCATCGACTTGAAGTTTGTGGATAATGCCCTGGAGTGGTCACCAGTGACCATCACTGCCTATGAACCCCTGGCCAATGCCCTGGCTGGTGCCAGGTTCTTTGTTCCCCAGTTGAAATCTGGACAGGACAGCTTGTTTCCCACCATGCGTCAGTTGGTGGATTCAGCCTATGCGGTGGCATATCCAGTGGCTGAGCGGGAGGATGCCCGCATCGAGATTTCTGTTCTGGATGGACAGGTGCGTTCCGCCCAGTATTTCCAGGGACACACCCTCTATGCCCAGTTGGCCTGTGAGGATGGCATTCCTCGCACCAGAAATGTAGATATTGATGGAGATGGCTGGTTCGAACTGACTCAGAATTTCGGATTCTCTCCCCGGAATTACTTGGACTATGTTTCTCCTGCTGAGAGTCTTGACCTGTATGACTCCCTCTTCGGCTATGTATTCTTCCCCCATGGAATCTATATCAGACAGGCCCTGCTGGACAGGGATTTGGATATGGATTTCGACTTTGGCGAGGAGTATACTAGTGGTAGGGGTGTTGTATCTACCTGGGGCAACCCCTTGTCGGATGACTGGGCTGTCCAGTATGTTCGGGAGGGCGGTACAACGAATTCTCGTGCGCTGTTTAAGATGCCTCATTCCTCAGACCTGGTGTCTGTCTATGTGGAGAATACAATTCCTGTTCGTGTTACCTTGGAAAACAGTCAGGGTTTACCTTATAGGGATTTGACCATCACACCGGTAGAGGGTGTTTACTGGTTGGGTGAGGCAGGTTCAGCTGAAATGTCGTCCCATCTGCAGAAAACCCTTGAAGAAACAGGTGAGCAGGGACGTTCCATGGTAGTCCAGATGGATGCCAAGGAATTCAAACTGCCAGCTGATGTACGGTTTTCCGCAGTAAAAATCTCAGACTTCTATTTTGGAGTTCTTCTTGATGAATAAAAGAATAAGGCCGGTCTTTGGGCTGGCCTTTTTAGCACTTCTTGCCCTTCTGTCCTGCAGCTCATCGCCCAAGGAGGAATTCACCCCCTTGGACTACAGCCAGGAGGATGTCATCCAGAACGAGGTGGCTTCCATTACCCAGCTCCTGTCTTCCCAAAGCGTAAAAGCCTTGTGGAGGGCCTCCCTGCTGAAGGAACATGCAGGGGCTCGGAATTCATCCACGGCGGACCAAGTGTTTCAGCTCTGTGGTGCACGGGTAGCGGAGGAATATCACCAGGCGGTTGAGGCCGGCAACTATTTGGAGGCCCGCCGTCTTCTCTCCTCATTGGAGGCGGTAGACTTTTCCTCCGAGCCCGCCATTTTTTCCCAGAAAGTATCCCTTGAGGAAAAGATTCTCTCCGCCACTCCAGGCTACGGGGTGCAGGTAACTCCCGACGTGCCGGTATCCCAATATATCAGCGGTACCGTTACGGTGTGGGTTGATCTGGGCATCCACGTGGAGCGGGGTGTGGGCTATGCCAACCGGGCCATCGGCTCCGGCTTCTTCATCGACCGGCGTGGCTATATCATCACCAATTACCACGTGATACAGCCAGAGGTTGATCCAAAGTACGAGGGCTATTCCCGTGTCTACATCAAGCTATCCTCCGACCCGGATACCCGGATTCCCGCCAAGGTGGTGGGCTGGGACCCGCTGCTGGATTTGGCATTGCTGAAGGCGGAGATTGACGCCCCCTACGTATTCTCCCTCGGCTCCTCTCAGGAGCTTGATGTGGGGGATAAGATTTTTGCCATCGGTTCTCCCGCCGGTCTGGAATGGACCATCACCTCCGGCATTGTTTCCGCTGAGGGCAGACGGTTGCTGTCCATGGGGCCGGTGATGCAAATTGACGCCGCCATAAACTCTGGCAATTCCGGTGGTCCCATCATTGACGAGGCGGGCAATGTGCAGGCCATAGCCTTTGCCGGTATGTTGGATTTCCAGGGCTTGAATTTTGCCATCCCCGTGGAGTACCTGAAGCTACAGCTGCCCCTGCTGGCAGCTGGCGGCCTGCGGGAGCATGGCTGGATCGGGGCCTTGGGCAAGGACAATGAGCCGGACCAGTTTTCCTCTGCGCCGAGGGGACTTCTGGTCCAGTACCTGATGCCGGGTGGCAGCGGACACCGGGCCGGATTGCAGGTGGGAGACATCATCACCGCTGTGAATGGTGTTCCTGTGGATGGCATCGACTCCTTCCATAATATTCTCAAGTCAATGACGGCCGAGACCATCCTCCGCCTTTCGGTCTACACTCCCCAGGATGCAACCATCGGGGAGGAGGCAGCAGGGCGGGAGAGGATCTGTGTCGTCTACCTGGACAAGCGGCCGCGGCAGCCGGGGTACGAAATATACCAGCGGGACACCATCGGCAACGCCTTCCTGCCCATCCTGGGGATGAAACTGACGCCCGCCTCAGACCGAAACAAGAAGTCTTACACTGTTTCTCAGCTGCTTCGAGGTGGAGTAGCCGACGAGTCGGGCTTTTCTGTCCACGACCCGGTGGACATCCTGAAGGTGGAGCTTTCCAAGGAGAAGGACGCCCTCTTTGCCCAGCTGTACACCAAGAAGCGCAAGAACGGCTACTTCGAGGTGGGCATTGCTGTAGGGGCTCCTCTGGACAGTCCCTATTATTTCTAATACAATGGTTCCACCGAAAATCTTATAAAACACTTTTGCAGGGCTCCGTGGGGGGCCTTGTTCCATGTAGGGAAACTATGGCAGACTTAGCGCACAAGAGAAATTTTTGTATCGTGGCCCACATTGACCACGGAAAATCCACCCTTTCCGACCGTCTCATCCAGAAGGCTCGGATTATCGATGACCGGCAGTTCCAGAACCAGATTCTGGACTCCATGGACATTGAGCGGGAGCGGGGCATCACCATCAAGAGCCAGGCTGTCACCATTCCCTACACCGCCGACGACGGCCAGCAGTACGAGCTGAACTTTGTGGACACGCCCGGCCACGTTGATTTTTCCTACGAGGTTTCCCGTGCCATTGCCTCCTGCGAGGGAGCCCTCTTGCTGGTGGATGCCGCTCAGGGAGTGGAGTCCCAGACCCTTTCCAATATGTACCTGGCGCTGGAGCACAATCTGGAGATTGTACCTGTCATCAACAAGATTGATCTTCCGGCGGCGGATATTCCCGGCGCCAAGCACCAGATCGACCATGACCTGGGGCTGGATGGGGACGAAGCCGTGCTGGTGTCCGCCAAGACGGGCAAGGGGGTGGATGAGCTTTTCGAGGCCATTGTCAACCGTTTCCCGCCCCCCACCGGCGATCTGGATGGCAAGATGCGTGGCCTCATCTTTGACTGCCACTACGATCCCTACCGGGGTGTCATAGTTCACATCAGGATGATTGACGGAAGGCTCAAGAGCGGCCAGACCATCCGCTTCATGAACAGCGGCACCGAGTACAAGGTTGAGACCACCGGCATCTTCCGCATCAAGCTGGAGGAGACAAAGCAGTTGGAGGCGGGAGACGTGGGCTACATCATCGCCGGCATCAAGACGGTCTCCGATGTGCGGGTGGGAGACACCATCACCTTGGCCGATGACCCCGCCCAGGAGCCGCTGCCTGGCTTCAAGGAGGTGAAGCCGGTGGTATTCTCCTCCATCTACCCCATCGACTCCAACGACTACGAGGAGCTGCGGGACAGCATGGAAAAGCTCACCCTCAACGACGCCAGCCTCATCTATGAGAAGGACTCCTCCCTGGCCCTGGGCCACGGCTTCCGCTGTGGCTTTCTGGGGCTCCTGCATCTGGAGGTTATCCAGGAGCGGCTGGAGCGGGACTACGACCAGGCGGTCATCTTCACTGCACCCTCAGTGCGCTACCTGGTGAAGCTTACCAGCGGGGAGGAGAAATACATCGACAATCCCGCCGACTATCCTGACCAGGGACGCATTGCCGCTGCCCAGGAGCCCTACATCCGTGCCTCCATCATCACCCCCGCCACCTATCTGGGGTCCATCATGTCCCTGTGCACGGAAAAGCGTGGTGTCCAGACCAACATGCAGTACCTGGACGAAAAGCGGGTGGAAATCACCTACGAGATGCCCCTGGCGGAGGTGCTCTTCGACTTCTACGACAGGCTCAAAAGCTACAGCCGTGGCTATGCCTCCTTTGACTATGACCTCATCGGTTACCAGCCCACGGAACTGGTGAAAATCGATATCCTCATCAATGGCAAGACGGTGGACGCCTTGGCCCAGCTCTCCTTCAAGGGAAACGCCTATGACCGTGCCCGCCATGTCTGTGCCCAGCTGAAGGAGGAGATTTCTCGCCAGCAGTTCAAGATTGCCATCCAGGGTGCCATCGGCAGCCAGATTATCGCCCGTGAGACGGTGAACGCCCTGCGCAAGGACGTGCTGGCCAAGTGCTACGGCGGCGACATCACCCGCAAGCGCAAGCTTTTGGAAAAGCAGAAGGAAGGAAAGAAGCGCATGAAGATGGTGGGAGACGTGGAGCTGCCACAGTCTGCCTTCCTTGCCGTACTGAAAACAAAGGAAGAATAGCACATAAAAAACCGGATCCTCCTGCACCAGGGAGGGTCATCCGGTTCTTTTTTTATTTCCTCGCCACTATACGCTTTCCAATGGCAATGTCCTTCAGGAAAAAATCAATCTCGGATCGGACACGTTTCAAGAATGAAGTGTCCAGGCTAGGCTTGTATCCGTCGGGAAAATGGAGGTAGAGATAGTCAGCCTCTTCCAGAATGACACGGATCCGCTCCTTGGAAATGGTTCCCTGAGAAAGTCCATCCCTCAGTTCTTTCAGCATGGCTTCCTCCTGGCAGTAGAATTCCTCCACCTGCTTTCTCCTGTTCCTTTTATCCTCCGTTGAGAGCTGTAGGGGTGCTGCAGTGCTGCATCCCAACGACGCTTGCTGATTCTGTTCTTTTTGAGGAACCAGTTTTTCCCAGGCGGTAGCAAAGTCCAGCCGTTGTAATCCTAAGTCAAGGCCGCTGTCCCCCAGGTCAAAGACATTGGCAGCCCCCTGAAATCGGTTCATAAAAATCTGTGCGTAATGGGTCAGAATCTGGTCGGAATAGACAGACCCTGTCTTGCCCTCCCGTTTTTCCGCTGTGGGATTGGACAGGCTTTCGTAGGAACCGGGAGGACTGAGGCGGCTGCACCTCATGAGGTTGCCTCGTGCCTGAAAGCTCTCCTTGCAGTGGGTTCTTCCCAGGCCATAGGAAAAGTCCAGACCTGAAACAAAGACAGGAATCTCCCTGCTTTTCCTGAGCATTATGGCCATTTCCAAGGCAGCCAGTCCCACGGAGCCCAGGGGCGGCAAAAGATGGTTCACCAGTCCTAATCGATGCAGTCGTTCCAAAAAGGTGGTGGCTGCGAATTCTGTAGAAAAGAAGGCGGTCGTTCCACCCGTGCAGTTCTGTCCTGAGGCTTCCTTCGTTCCCTCTGCTCCATCATTGTTCCCGGCCGCCGCCCTGAATCCCGTGTCTTCATGGAGAATGGAAGGACGGGAGGTCAAGTCCGCCAGCAGAAAAAGCTGCTGCTCCCTGGCGGTGGTATATGCCTGCTGGATGGCATGCTGACATTCCAAAGCAAGCACCAAATCTGGCTTGAGCTTTCGTGCCAGTAGGGCTGGTACTGCCGCATCCACCGCCAGCAGACAAAGGTTTTTCCGTTGGTCAAGGGAAAGCCTTTCCAACTGTTGTATTGTATCGTCAGCGGAAGGACCCGCACCCAGTACAAGAATGGGCCTGTCAACCTTTGCGGCAGGAATATCTTTTCCCCAGGGCAGCAGTGCCAGATTCCGCAGCATGTTTCGGTGATAGAGACGGCCCATTTTTATGAGGGTCAGCCTGTTCTTCCAAAAATTTGCCACCGCCAGCTCTGCCGTCTGATGAATGGCCTGATATTCTGCCTGATGCAGGGCGGGAGAGCCGGAAAAATCAACTCTGAGGCAATATTTAAAGCTGCCGGGAGGTGGAATTCTCACTCCGTTTTCTGCCACCTGGTTCTTTCTTGTAAGGATTTTGTAGAGATCCTCCAGCTGGCGTGCCGAAAAAAAGCCTGCTTGGGCTGGAATTACGGTTGTGTCATAGAATTCCATCAGCTTCGGGTCAACCTCCACCACCAGCATAAAAGCATGTTGTGGCATCTTTGCAGCCAACTGTTGCAGGCCATATCCCAGAACTGGTGAAAAGCACAAGACCAGCGTCGCTTCCCGTATCTCCAAGGAATCCACCAATCGTTCTATTCCGGCAGCAGGATTGTATTTTGAGTATAGGTATCTATTCTTGTATAAAACAGACAAGCCCTGTCTAGTCTCAACCAGGCAGGGCTTGTCCTCTTCGCTTCTAGCTGGCATTAGCGTGCTTCTCGTCCTTTTCGCTCAATTGCACATAGTTTCTGCCATCTCATTCAAAATTCATGAAATACTGGAAGAATACCGTCAGAAAGTCGTTCTGGAGCTTGTCACTGGTCATCACTGCATTCTGAACTGCAGACTGGTCAAACTGATTCACATAGCTTGCAAAGAGTTCGGCGTTTTCTTCAGCGGGAACAGTTGTTTCCTCTGTCAGCATCAGCAGCACAACAGCGTTGTTCAAAACCATGGGACTGGAAAGCTCTCCAACCTGCATGGAAAAGGCTGTCTTCATGAAGTTCTCGTTGGAAGCTGCTCCTGTCAGTGCCACGTCAGAAGAGGAGAACGAGCCAAAGAGGGGAGAGTTGCCATAGTTCAAGGGGAAGGGACCAACGGCGGCGGGCGTAACGTCAAACTGCCTGGAAGCCTCGGCCATGCCTGCCGTGTTGGCCAGGTTCCAGAATTCCTGTGCCAGATCAAGGTAGTAGGTCTCGATGATTCCGGTCTCGTATGACTTCATATAGCTGTGAACAGCGTCCCGTACCACAGTGTCCTCGAAGTCTGCCGCAACTGCCTCACCGTCTCCACGGAAAATAGAATAGCCGTTTGAAGTGGCAATCACTCCGCTCAACTCCCCCTGCCCCAAGGCAGTGATGGCAGCCAAATCGGCTTCCGCTGTAATAATGTTGTTGATCTGGTATCGGTAGGCGTTGGTCAGCTTGCCGTCGGTTCCACTGTAGTAATTGCGAGACAGCTCTGTCACCGCATCCTCAAAAAGAATCTGGTTGCTCTGCAGCTGCTTCAAAAGGTTGTCAGCAGCTGTCTTGTCAGCCAAACTAATGACAGAAAGATCATACCGCGTAAAGAGATCTGCATTGTCTTTTCCCCATACAGCTGCTTGTTCTGCAGGATAGTTGTTCATATCAAATGAAACAACCTGGAATGTACGCTGGTTCTCACCCATAGCCTGAATGAAAGGCTCCTCTGCAGAGGGAGTCTTCAAGCCATACATACGGTACTCTCCAAGCATATCATTGGAAGAACCGAATACATCATCGGTGTAGCGCTGATACACCAGACTATTCTCGATAGATTTGCGCAGCTCAATTTTTGTGCTTTCAGCTGTCTCATTGAAAATCTTCTTGGAATAGACTCCATTCTCATCATAAAAATACGGAAGCATATTTCTGTCTACAAGGCTGGTAGGTACAATGTATCCGGTTGCATCCACTGCCTGGGTAAAAGCCTCATTCAGAACGGCACCAGTAAACGCAGTATTGAAAATATCAAAGTATGCGTTCTGTAGGTTATCGCTACCTACCTGCTCGGAATAATACTGAACCAAGGAGGTGAAGTAGGTTCCCTGCTTATATTCAATGGGTTTCTTATTGTAATAACCGAGAGGGGGGAGCTCACTTCCCCCTGATTGAACCATAGCCGGAATGAAGATAAACGAAATGGCTGCCAGAACAAGGATAATAATGGAACCAATGCTTATCAGGATCTTCTTGGGAGAAGAACCATTTTTCTTCTTTTCGATGTCACTCATGTAATATATTCCTTATTATAGAGATTAAAAATGCCGTTAATAATACCACATCAATAGAACAAATGTCAATGTAATGAAAAAAAGTGATTTTTTTTTCAAAAAAAGTTGATTTGGTTGTTGACAAGAGCTGTGGGGTGTGATATAGTCTCCATCGTTGTCACGACGCACTATAGCAAGTGAGAACAGCAGAGAAGCCTGAGAAAAAAAATGAAAAAAAAGCTCTCAGGGTGCTTGACAAAGTGAAGGTGAGTATGATACACTAGCTTCACTTGCGAGAGCGAGCGTGGCGGAAGTCACGGCGGCGGGGCCGCACAGGTCTAACACATGATCAGGGAAGGGAAGAAAATACGACGACCTCTCCGAGAGGGGAGGGAAAGTCAGCACGACATAAAG
>JAGARR010000056.1 GCA_017622135.1 Spirochaetaceae bacterium | reverse complement strand
TACCTGTCCGATGCCTTCCCGAAGCAAGATACAAGTGACGAAACTTCACTTCCGGGGGTCTTGGGGGCAGGCAGCCCCCAAGCGGTGCTGGGGAAAGGGGAGGTTTTAGGAGGGGAAAACCCCCGCTTCCGAGTAGAGGGGTTGTCCCCTCCTAAAGAAATCACCCTTGAACTGAAGGTAAAAGTGTGTACAATTAAGAGTGAGAGTCCAAGTCCCGTGGTGAGCAGCTGCCACGACTTGGAGCAGTACGTGCAGTTCCTGGAGCTTGTCGAGGAGGCCAAGGCGGCAGGCCACAAGCAACCCCTCAGGTGGGCGATTCAGGAGGCAGTGCGCCGCAACATCTTGAAGGACTATCTTGAACGGAAGGGAGGTGAGGTTTTGAGCATCCTGATGACAGAGTACGACTACGCCACCGACATGGCAGTACTGAAGGAGGAGTCCTACGAGGATGGGCGTGAGGAGGGCATCTCCATCGGACTGGCAACCGGCAGGGAGGAGGGAGCCTACCAGAACAAGCTGGAGACGGCACGGAATCTCCTGTCCGAGGGACTAGCCCCTCAGATGGTGGCCCGCTGTACGGATTTGCCCCTAGAAACAGTTCTGGAGCTGGAACGAGAACTCAAACCCAAGTCCTAACACGCAGAAAGGCTCCCCAGCGTTTCCACCACAGGGCCACCCGACACCTGCGAATCTGCCCTTCGGTCAGTTCTGTATGGAAGTGATTGAATTGGCGGCTCCCGCCCCCCAAACGTGAGCGGCGTTAGCCGCGAACAAATCCGTGTGATTTTTTCAAATCTTTTTCCACAAAAACGCATTTTTTTGTCAAATTCACACAATAATATATATGTGAACAGCGAACAATTATTTCAAGACCAATTTGATTCCCCAGACAGCTTGCCAGAAACGGGCTTTCTGCCAGAAGCCTACTTTCTGCAGGATGCACAGCTAGAGGAATGCCTTTCTCAGCAGGGGGCGGAGAAACGGGATCCGGCAGTGGCAG
The DNA here is from genome assembly GCA_017622135.1 of Spirochaetaceae bacterium. Classification (GTDB taxonomy): domain Bacteria; phylum Spirochaetota; class Spirochaetia; order Treponematales; family Treponemataceae; genus Treponema_F. Next base: position 13,062 of record JAGARR010000056.1, on the reverse strand, counting down.
TGGCACAGGACGTGTTCGGGGTGCCGTCCCTCTACCCCTGGCAGCGGCTGGTCATCGCCAACATCATGGAATGTGAGGAACGATACCTAGCAAACCAAGCCCAAAGCCAGCCGATTCTGGATGTCCCTAGGGACATCCTTGCCACTGAATCAGGCGACCAGGAGGATGACATCATCAACAGGGGACGGCAGGTGGTGCTGCTTCCCACCGGGGCTGGTAAGTCACTGTGCTTCATGGTGCCCTCCCAGCTCCTTTCCGGCAGGACCCTCATCATCTACCCCCTGCTGGCCCTGATGTCGGACCAGCTGCGGCGTATCCAGCAGGCGGGACTGGAGGCAGTCCTCTTCCGTGGCCAGCAGACGGAGGAGGAGCGGGAGGACAATTTCCGTCGGCTGGATGCGGGGGCAAAAATCATTTTGGCAAACCCAGAGGTTTTGCAGTCCGAAAGGCTTTTGGAGCGGCTGGCCAGCTACAACATCCTTCACGCCGCCATCGACGAGGCCCACTGCGTCTCCGAATGGGGGGACAGCTTCCGCCCCGCCTACCTCACCTTGGGAACGGTGCTGGAAAAGCTCAAAATCCCCGTTATCACCGCCTTTACCGCCACCGCCTCAGCCCCAGTGCTCCAGCGTGTCACAGAAATCCTCTTTGCAGGCCAGCCTCCCTACCTGATGAAAAGCACCTCGGACCGCCAGAACATCCATTACTCCGTGGTGTACACCGGCATCAAGGAAAAGACGGCCCTACAGCTGGCCACCCAAGAGCAGCGACCCCTCATTGTATTCTGTGGCACCAGAGCCAAGTCCGAGAGCACCGCCCGCCTTTTTCGGGAGGTGTTTCCTGCCGATCAGGTTCGCTTCTACCACGCTGGCCTCACCAAGGAGGAAAAGACTGCCACGGAGCGGTGGTTCTTCCCCCACCAGTCCGCCATTCTCTGCTGCACCTGTGCCTTTGGCATGGGAATCGACAAAAGCGACATCCGCACCGTCATCCATCTGGAGCCATCCCCCACGGCGGAAGCCTATATCCAGGAGGCAGGACGGGGCGGAAGGGACGGCAGCCCCACCAAGGCCATCCTCCTGTGGAGCCCAGAGGACGAGGCCCGCTCACGACAGCATCCAGAGGGAAGCCGTGGCCGTGTGCTGGGAAAATTCGCACAGGGCCACCAGTGCCGCCGCCAAGTCCTGCTGGATGCCTTGGGGGGAGAGGAGGTAGCTTGCAGCGGCTGCGATTTCTGTGACGCACAGGACTCTGGCAAAAAACTGGATTGTTCCCCCGGCGACATTGCAACCGCACTGGCATTCATCAGGAAAAACAGGAACCGCTGGACAGTGGAACAGATGGCAGAACAACTACGGCTCAGGGCAAACAAAAAAAGCCCCGCAGCCATCTACGAGCCACAGGACTTCATCACACTCTTGCAGGAACTGAAAAAACAGGGACAGGTTGTCCTTCGGGGACTGACCACCAAGCGAGTCGGCCTGTCCAAAAGGAAACTCATTCTCCGGCGGCCTCACCCTCAGCCGAAGCGGCGGGTGCAGTTGCCACAATGGCCTTTTTCTTCTTCATCATCTTCGGAGGCTTCTTCCGATACCGCACCACAAAGTTCACAAAATTCAGGTACAGAATCACCATCACCGTGATAAAAATCACCGCAGGATTCAGGAGGACAGCAGAAATTACACTCAAGACTTGAGAGACATTCATATTCTGATTATCGGAATGGAAGGTCAAATCTTGAAAACAATCAGCTTGGAATCATCCAACCGTCGCTTCCAGTGGAACGTACCACCACAGCAAGCCTCCACCATTGGCGACAGCCAAAAAAAGTGATATACTTTTTCATTATGAGTGAAATCAAGATTCCTACACGCAATGAGATTCCAGAGCATGATAAATGGGACCTGAGCCAGCTGTTCAAGTCAGATGATGAATGGGAGGCCGAGCTTGCCAAAATCGAGCCCCTTTCCTTGGAAATAGAGGCATTCAGGGGAAAAATCGGGGACTCCTCCGAAAGCCTGCTGACAGCCATCACCAAGCTGAGCCAGATGGAGCAGGTATCCGAGCTGGTGGGCCACTACGCCTTCCTCCTTTCGGCAGGCGATGCGGGCGAAAGTGCCCATCAGGAAAAGAAGAGCCGCTACCTCATGGCCGCCACTGCTGCCGACGCCCGCCTGAGCTTCCTGATTCCTGAAATCCAGGCCATCCCCGAAGAAAAAATCACCGCTTGGATAGAAGATTCCCAGTTCGACGACTACCGCATCTGGCTGAAAAAGCTTCTGCGGATGAAGCCCCACATCTTGAGCGAAAAGGAGGAGCGGATTCTGGCCCTGCAGAGCGAGTCCAGCCGCACCGCAGACAAGGCCTTCTCCATGCTTACCGACGTGGACCTGGATTTCGGCACGGTGAAGACAGCCGAGGGAGAGATTCCCCTCAGCCACTCCAGCTATTCCAAGCTGCTGGAAAACCCGGACCGGGAGGTGCGCAAGACCGCCTACCACCAGTTCTACAAGGGCTTCGACGGCCACAAGAACACCATCGCCGCCTTGTACGAGGGCAGCGTGAACCAGGACATCTTCGAGGCACGGAGCCGGGGCTATGAGTCGGCACGGGCCAGGGCCCTCTTCCCGGACAAGGTGCCGGAGGCCGTCTACGACAACCTCATCGCTGCCGTCCGCGAGAGCCTGCCCACCCTCCACCGCTACTACGAGCTGCGCCGCCGTGTGCTGGGACTGGACAAGCTGCGGCACTACGATGTCTACGTTCCCTTGGTGGGCAGCGTCAAGACCTCCATCGACTACGAGGAGGCCGTGGAGATTCTCCGGCAGGCCCTAGCACCTCTGGGCAGGGAATACACCGACACCCTCTGCGGCGGACTTTTGGGAGGCTGGGTGGACCGCTACGAAAACAAGGGAAAGGATTCCGGTGCCTTCTCCTCCGGCGGCTACGTGGGCTATCCCTATATCCTGCTGAACTATAAAAAGGACGTACTGCGGGATCTGTACACCATGGCCCACGAAGGCGGCCACTCCATGCACTCCTACTACTCCTCCCGCTCCAATCCCTTCATGCAGTACAGCTACACCATCTTCGAGGCAGAGGTGGCCTCCACCTTCAACGAGCAGCTGGTGTTCCAGCACCTGCTGGACAAGGCCGACTCCCCCGACATGCGGGCATACCTGCTTTCCAGCCGTGCCTCCGACATTCTGGCCACCCTCTACCGCCAGACCATGTTCGCCGAATTCGAGATGAAGACCCATCAGCTGGTGGAGTCCGGCACGCCCCTCTCGCTGGAAACCCTGCGCTCCACCTACCGCCAGCTGCTGGTGGACTACTTCGGCCCCGCCATGGAATTCGAAGAGGTCAGCGACCTGGAGGGACTGCGCATCCCCCACTTCTACCGGGCCTTCTACGTGTACAAGTATGCCACCGGCATCTCCGCATCCCTGGCCCTGGCTCGGCGGGTGACGGAGGGGGGAGACAAGGAGCGGGAGGACTACTTCTCCTTCCTGAAGTCCGGCGGCTCCCGCTATCCCATCGAGGCCCTGCGGGTGGCCGGCGTGGATATGGAGTCTCCTGAGCCAGTGCGGGCCGCCTTGAAAACCTTCCAGGAGCTGGTAAACCAGCTGGAAACCCTGCTGCTTCCCTGACAAATTGTTTGCAGTGTTGATTTTTAGCACTTGTGCCGAAAATTAACACTGTAAAGTTGTAATTAGGAGACCCAAATGATGTCAGTGTCAGATTTTATTTCGCTTCCTAAAATTGATGCCCACAACCACTTGAATTTAGGAATGCGCTACGCATCGTACGCTCCATGGGCAGGTTTTTACATTCCAAATTTTCCCCGAAAGTTAAATGGTCTCGGCGAAATGCACGAGATTATTGGTGAATATACTCGTCCCCGGTGCAAAACCATGAAAGACGTGACGGATCTGCTCGTATTGTCAGTCACTGATGCTATCGCTGATGGCGTCACTGTCTTGGAAGGCAGCATCGACATCGGATTCGTCATCCACTGCGGTGGAGTTGACAATTTCCTAAAGATGGTTCAGGAGATCAAGGGAAAGTTTTCAGGCAAAATCAACCTCCGTCCGGAGCTGGGTATGGGAAAGACCTTCGGAATCGAAAAGATTCGTGAGTGGGCTCCCGTATGCCTTGAAAGCGGCCTGTTTAACAGCATCGACCTCTACGGCCCGGAGGTGGAGGAAGGCATCGAGGACTTCAAATCCATCTACAAGCTGGCTGGAAAGCTTGGCATCAAGCGGAAGGCTCACGTAGGCGAATTCTCCGACGCAAGGTCTGTGCGGGCCTTTATAGAATTCTTCGACCTGGAGGAGGTGCAGCATGGAATCGGTGCAGTTCAGGATGATTCCGTGCTCCAGTTCATCAAGGACCGGAACCTGCGGCTGAACATCACTCCCGAAAGCAACGTGATGCTGGGGGCGGTCAAGAGTCTGGAGGTGCATCCCATCAAGAGGATTGTGGAGGCTGGCATCCGTGTTACCATCAGTACCGACGACCTGTTGTTCTTCAACAAGTCTGTCTCCGAGCAGTGCCACGACCTAGTGAAGGCCAATGTGCTGACAGCAGATCAAATCAAGGAAATTTTTGCCTCCAACGTGGCGGAATACCAGTAGGCATCCATACAACAGAACGAAAAGGCCGATGCAGCACAGCTTGTATCGGCCTTGTTTATTTTCTCCCCGCACCATGAGCTACTTCAAGTACACCATCAGCAGCATGATGTCCGAGTTTCGGATGCCGGAGATTCTGCTGGCCTGACCGAGGGTGGTGGGACGCACCCGCTCTAGCTTTTGCCGGGACTCGGCGGAAAGGGAGGGAATGGAACTGTAGTCAAAGTCAGCGGGAATGCGGGTATGCTCCATGCGGTGCAGCTTTTCCACTCGACGGTCCTGCTTTTCTATGTAGTGGCGGTATTTCACATCGATGAGGGCTGCCTCCCAAACCGCCTGGGGATAGCCGGGGTTTACAGCGCCGGGATTCCTTGCCAAAAGCTGGAAAATCTCGTGTTGGGCAGCCAGCTTCTCCTGCACCCGCTGGAACCGCCAGGCTGGATTTAGTCCCACCTGGTAGCCCTTCTCACACAGCCGGACATCCGCCGTGTCATGCCGCAGCTTCAGCCGGTATTCGGCACGGGCCGTAAACATTCGGTAGGGCTCCCTGGTTCCCAGCGTAACCAGGTCGTCAATCAGCACGCCGATGTAAGCCTCACTGCGGGAAAGCACCAGCGGCTCATAGACAGGCACTTCTCGGCTCACCCCTCCAATGCCAGCATCATGCTCCATGGCGGCAGCCTGGGGACAGGCCAGTGGGCCGCAAAGCTCCTGGTGACTTCGGGCATAGAGGGCCGCATTGATTCCCGCCACCAGCCCCTGCCCGGCAGCCTCCTCGTAGCCGGAGGTTCCGTTGATTTGCCCTGCGGCAAAAAGTCCTGCCACCAGCTTTGTCTCCAAAGATGGGAAGAGCTGGGTGGGATCGATGAAGTCATACTCCACCGCATAACCGGGACGGCTCATCACCGCATCGGCAAATCCCGGCAAGGTCCGCAAAAAGGCATCCTGCACCGATTCCGGCAGAGAAGAGGAAAAGCCGTTGATGTACATCTCGTCGGTGGCCAGGCCCTCCGGCTCCACAAAGAGCTGGTGACGCTCCCGCTCCGCAAACCGCATCACCTTGTCTTCAATGGAGGGGCAGTACCGAGGCCCCACCCCGCTGATCTTTCCGCTGTACAAGGGAGAGCTTGCGATGTTGTCCCGAATCAGCTGGTGGGTGGCCTCATTCGTATACACCAGATGGCAGCTCACCATGGGACGATCTATCTTATTGTTGTCGAAGGAAAAGGGAAGTACCACACTGTCTCCCGGCTGCTCCTCCAGCTGGGAGAAGTCGATGGAATTCCGCAGCACACGGGGCGGCGTGCCGGTCTTCAGGCGGCCGGTGGTAAAGCCAAGACGATTCAATGCCTCCGTCAGCCCACCGGTTCCCGGCTCACCCAGCCGTCCGCAGGGGGCGTCGTAGGCACCGATAAATATCTTCCCTCCCAAAAATGTGCCGGTGGTCAGCACTGCTGACCGAATGGGAATCCGCCGCCCCCGCTCCGTCACCAAGGCAGTGAGCTTCAGCCGATACTTACCTTCGCCCTCGGCAGGAGTCTGGCCCAGCCGCTGTCCAGGCAACGGCTCCAGCTGTTCCTGATCACTGGGCTGAGACTTGGGCGGCATCAGCTGGCCGCTCACCACAACCTCCAGATCCACCACCGTGTCCTGCAACAGGCTGAGGCCGCTCTGCGACTCCACCATCTGGCGGGCCAGCTGGGAATACAACAGCTTGTCTGCCTGAGCACGGGGTGCCTGTACAGCCGGACCGCGGCTCTTGTTCAACAGCCGGAACTGAATCATGGAGGCATCGATGAGATGACCCATTACGCCACCGAGGGCATCCACCTCCCGGGCGATATTTCCCTTGGCAATGCCTCCGATGGAGGGATTGCAGGACATCCGCCCGATGGAGTCGATGGTCTGTGTAATGAGAATGGTTTTGAGCCCCATCTTTGCCGCAGCCAGGGCAGCCTCTATTCCAGCGTGACCGCCACCCACAACGGCCACGTCATATGCCTCGTAAAATCCAGCCATGGCATGAGTATAGCGAAAAACTAGAGGGAATGCAAAGGAGCGCAATCCACTTCCATAGATTGAGAAATCCGTATATACTGCAAAAATAATTTTTCTGGAGGTCGAACATGAAGAGAATCCTCAGCATTGTGCTGATAACAATGGCTCTTGCCACAGTGGCAGCCCAAGACACCGCCCCTGTCCGCAAGGTTTGGAACAATGGAACCATTGACTACATTCCCCTGGGAACAGAATTCCGCCTGGAGGCAGAGAACTGGAATCCCGATACCGGCTCCATCTTCTACACCTACAACTCCGGCGCATCAACAGAGTACACCACACCCGTGGTCTTGGACGAGGAGGGGCAGTTTACCCTCGCCTGGGCTACCCATGACGTGTGGGGAACCGTCAGCAACACCAAGTCCTACACAGGAATCGTGGATGGCACCGCCCCCGCCATCAAGTTCCTCATTGAGGGACCAGTCTACACCGATGAGGCCGGTGTCGTATATGTGACAAACCAGACGGGAATCCAGCTTTTTGGTGAGGATGAGCTTTCTGGAACTGAGCACATCTACCTTGACACCACTGAATCCGGCACCATGGAGGATGTATTGGGAGATGGTTTCGTCTATCTCACCGATCGTGAGGATGGAGCCATCTATGCCGAAGGCTATGCCGTAGACTACGTGGGAAATGTCTCCGAAACCTTGGGCGCCTACGTCTACCTGGACACCACCGCTCCCACTGTCCACATCGACATCGATGTTCCCCCTGTAGAGACAAGCGGCGTGCAGTACATCAGTCCCTTCACCAAGATTTCCCTTACAGCTCAGGATGAGTTGTCTGGAGTGGACGCCATCTATCTTTCCTGGAATGGAGCTGAATTCGCCCGCTACGATGACAAGACACCCATCATCGCACCGGAGAAGGGCTCCCATACCCTTCAGGTATTTGCCACCGACAAGCTGGGCAACAGCAGCGAGGTTTCAGAGCTGGTGTTCTCCACAGACCTACGGTTGAATCCCGCTGAGCTGTATCTGTCTGTAGGAAGCCAAACTGGCTCCAACAGCACCACCAAGGCTGAGGCAGAGGAAACCGCCACACCGCAGGAACCAGCTCCCATTGGCGAGAAATAACCAGAACTAGAAGCAGTTTTTTTCCAAAACAAAGCCCCCGAAAACTGAATTTCGGGGGCTTTCTTGTGAACATTCACCATTTGATTGTTCAAAATAGCAATACACCTTAAGAATCACCATTCTCATAAAAGACTTTCTGCACATCCACATGAAAGGGAATCATATCAGGGTTTGTCTCACCGTCACCAAAGGGTTCCACAGAATCCAACAGCAGAACCCCTGCATCCACAGAAGGATCCTCCACAATGGACAAGTCGAGGTTTGACAAAGGAGTGTCCCAAATGAATTTTCGAAAGGCATTCTCCAATTCATCGGGGTTAAAGGGATTTCTCTTCATCCGCACCGTAACATGGGCGGCATAAACCCCATTGAATAAAACGAGTGCAAAGGTGTGCTTGTAAATGCTGTAGCAAAACTCTTCTATTGTCATTGTATAATTATAGACCACTCCATAAACTTTCGCAATAATAAAAAAACTTGTTGTGAAAAAAAAATAAGGCTACCAGCATCTGCCAGTAGCCTAAATCACCATAATTGTTAGTTTTACTATCGCAAAACTATGTCTGTGTTTAGCCGGCTGCGCCGACTAAACACATCCACTCGGCTTCGGCGGCTAGGTTTTCGCCCACGTAGGCCTTGCCGCTCTGCTTCACCATCTTGGGCGAAACCCGCAGGTTGGTCACCTCCATGCGGACCGTATCTCCCGGACGCACCTGATGGCGGAACTTCACCTTGTCCACGGTGGCCAGGAAGAACAGTGCGTCCTCCTGAAACACCTTCTGGAAGCTCAGGGCAGCTCCACCAGCCTGGGCCATGGTCTCCACCAGAATCACTCCCGGCACCACAGGGTACTGAGGAAAGTGCCCCTGAAAGAAGAAGTCCTCCTCCGTAAAGGTTCTGGTGGAAACACTCCCCTTCTCGTCGGCACTGACAATCTCGTCCACAAACAGAAAGGGCTTGCGGTGGGGAAGCAGGGACTCAATATCCTTGGTCAAACTCATTCCTACTCCTTGATTTTCTTGAAGACAACAACGCCGTTGTGACCACCGAAGCCCAGGGAGCCGGAGGCGGCGCAATCAATCTCACCCGCCACGCCCTTGTTGGGCACATAGTCCAAGTCACAGCCACCCTCAACATCCTGGTTCTCCAGGTTGATGGTGGGAGGATAGAAGCCGTCGGTGATAGCCTTCACGCAAATCAGGGCCTCCACGGCACCTGCGGCACCAAGGCAGTGGCCGGTCATGCTCTTGGTGGAGGAGACCTTCATCTTGTAGGCGTGGTCGCCAAAGGCCTTCTTCAGCATGGAGGACTCGGCAGGGTCATTGATGGGAGTGGAGGTTCCGTGGGCGTTGTAGTACTGCACCTCCTCCGGCTTTACACCGGCATCCTTCAGGGCTGCAACCATGGCGGCGGCTCCACCATCACCAGAAGGATCAGGGCTGGTAATGTGGTAGGCGTCGGAGGAGGCTCCGTAGCCGGCAAACTCAGCGTAAATCTTTGCACCACGCTTCTTTGCGTGCTCGTACTCCTCCAAAATCAGCATGGCGGAGCCTTCACCCATAACAAACCCCTCACGGGCCTTGTCGAAGGGGCGGCTGGCCTTCTCAGGACAGCCGTTGAAGGAGCTGGCCAATGTCTGGAGGACGGCAAAGGAGGCTATTCCGAATCCCGTGATGGTGGCCTCGGTTCCACCAGCAACGCAGACATCCACACGACCGCTACGGACGCAATCCAGGGCCAGACCAAGGGCGTCGGAGCCGGAGGCACAGGCAGTGGCGATGGTGGGGGCCGGTCCCTTGATGCCGTACCTCATGCAGATGTTTCCAGCGGCCTCATTGGGAATCAGCATGGGGATGGTGAGGGGAGGCACCCGCTTTCCCTCGGAGCTAAAATACTTGCCGCAGGAATCCTGCAGTACCTCGAATCCACCGATGCCATTTCCCACAAAGACGGCAGTGTTGGCTGGCTCCAAAGCACCCTCCTCCAGAAGGCCGGCATCCTTCAGGGCCTGCCCTGCGGCAACCACGGCGAACTGGGTGAAGCGGGCCATCTTACGGGCCTCCTTCTTGTCCACGAATTCGGAGGTGTCCCAATTCTTCACCTCGGCGGCCACCTTCACATTGCTGTTTGTCGTATCAAAGAGGGTGATGTTTCCAAGGCCACTTCTTCCAGCCTTGATTCCTTCCCAAGTCTCTTCCACATTATTTCCCAAGGGAGTCACCGCTCCCAATCCGGTTACAACAACTCTTCTCATTTCATTCTCCTATAAATGAATTGACCCTCACCGACCAGCTAAACATCGGCAAGGGCCTGCAGATTTACGCTCCCATACCACCGTCAACACCCAGAACCTGGGCAGTGATATAGGATGACATGTCAGAAGCCAGGAAGAGGGCGGCATCTGCCACATCCTTCACTGTTCCTGCACGCTTCAAAGGCACTGAATCGAGCCAAGCATTACGGGCCTCCTCGTTCACTGCCTGAGTCATCTCGGTATCAATAAAACCAGGAGCAATGGCATTCACCCGAACGCCACGTCCACCACATTCCTTTGCAAGGCTCTTGGTAAAACCGATGAGACCAGCCTTACTAGCGGCATAGTTCACCTGGCCACCCTGACCACGGAGCCCCACGATACTGGTCATATTGATGATGGAGCCCTTCCTCTTGCGAATCATATCGGAGGCCACAATCTGACTCACCACAAAGGCACCGGTCAGGTTCACAGCCAGAACGCTGCTCCAGTCATCCATAGGCATACGGAAGGAAAGACCATCACGGGTGATGCCGGCATTGTTCACCAGCACATCGATTCCGCCGGATGAAGCCATAATTGTCCGAATAGTCTCTCCCAGCAGAACGGAATCGGCAATGTCCACATAGACCTCATGGAAATCCACTCCCTTGTCCAGCGCAAGTGCCTTCAATTCCTCACGAACAGCAGAGGGCTTTGAGCACAATCCCCAAACCTCAGCTCCCTCCTCCAAGAAACGACGGGCAATTTCCCTTCCAATTCCTCGGGAGGAACCAGTAACCAACGCCTTCTTTCCTTGTAGCAGCATAGCAATCCCCCTCAATTTAAAGATTTGCAATATGATCAGCGGTATTCACCGGCTGGGCAGAAACCAAAGAACTGAACTCCGTGTCCTTCCACAGGCCACAGAGCACCTTTCCCGGACCCGGCTCCAGAATGCTCCACTCTTCACCAGCAGCCTGACCCTCCTGAATAATCTTACCGAGAACAGCCTCCTCGTCAGTCCACAGCACAGGATTGGTGAGATGGAGGATGGCGTTCTTCTTGATCTCCGCCCCACTGGTCACGGCCTTTCCGGTGACGTTGGACAGGAAGATGGTCTTGGGGTCATTGAAAGTGATGTCAGCCAGCACCTTCTGCAGCTCGTCGGCGGCGGCCTGCATCAGCGGACTGTGGTAGGGACCTGCAACGGCAAGGCGCATCACCCGGCGGGCACCGGCGGCCTTTCCCAGCTCCTCCAGCTTGGCCAGGGCCTCCGCAGTGCCGGAAACTACCGTCTGCTTCACACTGTTCATGTTGGCAGCGTATGCCTCTCCTGCCGCCTTGGCAATCTCCTTCACCTGGTCGGGAGCCAGCCCCATGACAGCGGCCATTCCCGGAGGATTGCCAGCACTACGGGCGGCAATGTCGTCGCAGACCTTCTGCATAATCTCACCACGGAGCTTTACGATTCTGATGGTATCCTCAAAGGAAAGGACGCCGCTGAGGCACATGGCGGGGAACTCCCCCAGGCTGAAGCCAGCACAGAGGGCAGGCTCGATTCCCTTTGCCTTGAGGGCGGCGGCCACTGCCAGGGAGGCGGCGGTGATGGAAAGCTGGCTGCGGTCACTGCGGGACAGGACGGCCGCCTCGGTCTCCCACAGGAGGGCGGGAATGTCCTCTCCGACAATCTCGGAGATGGAATCGAGGCAGGCACGAGCCTCAGGATGGGCCTCACACACATCCTTGATCATTCCAGGTGCCTGAGCTCCCTGACCGGGGAACAAAAACGCATATTTCTTGGACATAAAAGTTGCATCCTCCACGAATTACTTGATGATTTCTCACAATGACAAAAAATGATAATTTGTCATAACCAGCATATCAGAAAATCATAATTTGTCAATGGGTGGAGGAGGTCAGTTTACCAGAATTAGAAGGATATGGACAAACATAAGAAATCACTATATGAAATTTCAGAAATAAGATAAAATGAATGAAAGTTGTATGACAAAAAAACCACCCACCAAGAAAACGCTGCACAAAAAAAGCCTCGGAGCACTACCTCCGAGGCTGCTACAGGGAACCAGACCCTACCGGCTACTGCGTAGCCTGTTCCGTCCAAACAATTTTGTTGCCCTCCAGCTTCAGTGCATTGGAATCAACAGTAAACTTGCCCTTGTCCGACTCTGTAATTTGATATGCCGTGCCTCCCGTGGCACTGCCCCCTTGGGCAATGACAGTATCCGTCAATGAACCGGTATCCACAGTGTACGTGCCACTACCGGTGAGCGCACCCACCAGGGTGACCGGAGTCTCAAGCACTAATCTCCCAGTGATGGTGGGGCTTCCAGACAAGTAAAAGGCAACACCTTCCTCTGAACGATTGTTCACTCCAGCATCATTACCAGTGATGGAGCCTCCGCTCACCTTAAGGGTGCCGTAATTGTTCACTCCATAGCTACCACCAGTGATGGAGCCTCCGCTCACCTTAAGGGTGCCGTCATTGTTCACTCCAGAATAATTACCAGTGATGGTCCCACCGCTCACCTCTAGGATGTCCAAATTGTACACTCCAGAGCTACCCTCACCAGTGATGGAGCCTCCGCTCACCTTAAGGGTGCCGTCATTGTACACTCCGGTGTAATTCCCACTAGTGATGGTCCCGCCGCTCACCTCTAGGATGCCAAAATTGTACACTCCACAGCCATTGTTACCAGTGGCTGTGATGGTCCCGCCGCTCACCTCTAGGATGTCGGCATTGTACACTCCAGCATCATTACCAGTGATGGTCCCGCCGCTCACCTCTAGGGTACCGTAATTGTCCACTCCAGCGCCATGCATACCAGTGGCCGTGATGGCTCCCTTCTTCCCTGATGAACTGTCAATTATGGTGAGCTTGGCAGACTCCTGAACTTCCAGAATAAAGTCAGCCGTCCCGCTGATGGTGTGGCCCTTCAGGTCCAGGGTGAAATCCTTGCCGGCAGGGATGAGAATCGGCTTCGTTACATCGGTAAGATCTGCGTCAAGCGAGAGGGTTCCCCCCGCCGCCATTGCG
>JAGARR010000055.1 GCA_017622135.1 Spirochaetaceae bacterium | reverse complement strand
CTCAGTTGGCGGACTTCAGCTTGCTGTCGTCAATTTCCTGCTGGATGTCGGGCTTTTCCTCCAGCAGGGAGAGCATGGCCTCTATCTGGGACTGGACGAAGGCCGGATCCTTGTCCTCCAGCCCCAGCTTGAGCTTTTCTGAGATGAGGTCCATCTGCTTTAGCTGGCCTGCCGTGTGCTCCGCCATCTTCTGCTTGTACAGCTCCGTGTCACGCTGGATTTCGGCAATCTCCGCCTCGGCCTGGGCATCCATCTCCTTGCAGAGATTGGTGAAGTCCTTCGCATTTTGGAATGAACCCTTCAGCTTCTCAAGAAACGGGCGGCGAGATTTGGGTGTTGAATCGGGTCTGTCCATCATCTAGCATCCTATCGTTCTCAACATATAGTTGGCAAATTCATTCAATAAGGTTCTCTTCTCATCAAAGGTTAAGTTAGAGTCATCTAATTGTTTTTCATAAACAGCATGAAGGCGGTTCATAACTTCCATGCTTGGTCGCAGCTCTGCATCCAACTTTGCAAGATACATTGTCACATCGCCCTTAATTTGTTCGATTAGAACCTTGCGCTTATTGTTGTTGAGGTTCATGGTCGCAAGGGTCTGGAACGTTCCATTTGTTACATCCTTGAATCCATCCACCGCTGCCGCTATTGCAGGAGCGGTCACCGTTGTTGGTACTGCCATACTATAATCCTCCTAAATAGCCCTAATTTCGAGTTTAAGAAAATGTAAAAAAGGGTGTGCGACCAGAATGTTCTACCATATTTCTGTACAGAAAAATCTCGATATTTTCGTGTCGGTGATACCAGCCGTTCTATTTTTCAAGAATTATTTTCAAAAAACTCGACTTTTAGGCGAATATTTTATTACACCTTTTTTTCTTCCCATTCCTTCCATTTTAGTTTTAAAATCTTTATTTCCTATGCTTGCATTTAATCGACCATTTAACAATGTCATATTTCCTAGAGAATAAATCTTTATATAACGATCTGCTTTTGACTTTTCATTATCGGGTAAAATATTTCCATTTTCATCAACATAAACAACATCTTTCCAATTGTCTTCCCACTTTTGAGGCATAATATGTTCTAATTGATACACATATTGAAGAGTTTTTGTCTCATATTTCGGATCAAGCCGTCGTTTTAATTCAATCCAGAATAATAATACATTACCGAGCTTGTTAGAAACTCCTGTTGAAATACCAGATCTCAAAGCTACAAGGGTAAAATCTTTTAATCGTCTCTGAATTTCCCCCCTTCTTTATCATTTATAAATGTGATGCAATCCTTGTTAAAATTTTTTGTGGATTTATCAGTGCAACTGTTCATACCAATAGGTTATGGGAAAATCGCTTCCATAACGCATTCTTGATTTAAATCCTGCAACTTCAATTTGTTCTTGAACACCCTGTGGCACAAAGGAAGTGTCACAAAACGTATTAGAATAGGTCTGCAACATGTACAGAGTGTCTTCTACAGGCTTACAATGTGCAAGTTGAATCATTACATTTTGATACTTTGCAATAAATTCCTCAAAGAATCTTGGATTTTCAAAATCATCATAGCCGCAATGAATTAAAATTGGTAAATTGTGACGGTTGGCATAAGAAAAGACTTCATCTACTAGCTCATAGGTCTTTTTATGGGATAAATCCCAGTGATTACCTCGTGGGTGAAGTTTAAATCCTTGGTACGGAACTTCTTCCATTGCCTTGGCAACGGAAAGGTTCACTTCCTTTGAAAAATGAAACTCTGGAACTACCCAGTACAGGGGAACCGTTTTTAGACCAATACTTTTTCCATAGGACAAGGCTTCTTTCATTTCATTTTTAATAAAATCATACAATTCCAAAGCTGTTGGTAAATCAGAAGTATCCAAAGTTTTTTGTATGACATCAAAGCTTTCCCTGCAATAACGACAGGATGATGTAGAAGAAAACCAAGCTTCTTCTACACCATTGGCTTTTAGTTCATCAAAAACCCAATGGGCAGGAAAATACATTTCTGCCCATTGTCCAATGTGAACGTGATAATCAACCATTACAAGTGGGCCTTTCGCCAGTCCAGTACAATTTGCTTGTTCTTTGCTGCTACGGCACAAAAGTGACGGTTAATCTTGAGAGGATCTCCATCGGGATTCTCGTTGGCGTTCCGCACCATACAGGGGGAACAGAAGGCTGCCCTGTCGCAGTTACAGCACTCACCACCTCCCATATCCTTCATCTTGAGACCACGGAGCCACTTGATTTTCTCTGAATTATCCCAAATATCCTGCAACGTCTGCTGGTTCAAGTTTCCTAACACCATTTCCTGCCAGCCAGCACAGGGGTATACATTACCATTGGATACCATACAGGCAGTAGAAACACCTACCCCACAAAGACGACGCTCAGGATTAAACTGAATCTCATTGCACCGCTGCTCAAAGTCTGGCTCAAGGATAACCTTTTGATAGTCCTCGTCCCCTTCTAGGATGGAGGAAATTACTGCTCCTGCTTCCTGAACGGAAAGACGGTTTGCCAAATTGGAGGTATCATGATTATACTCTGCCATCATGATATAGTCGGTGTTAGCCCGAACCTTGAGGCTGTGAGCCCAGTCCAGTACCTCTTTAAAATCATCCTTGTTGGCCTTCATGGTGGGGCAAGAAATATGGAGGGGAATGTCGTTTTCCACCAGCTTGAGGATGGCTGCCTTTGTTTTTTCAAAGCTACCCTTTACGGCAGTGATGGTGTCGTGATGCTCTGGATTCATGGAATACAGGGATACCTGAACACTGGAAACATTGCCTGCCTTCATTTCCTCCACAATTTCGTCAGTAAGGAGGGTGAGGTTAGACAGGATGTTTACGTAAAAGTCATATTTTTTTGCTGCCCTAAGAAATTCCACAAAATGGGGGTGCATCATGGGCTCACCACCGCTAAGGGTAACAGAAAGCACGTTCATCTTGCTAAGCTGTTCCAGCACACTATAGAACATTTCTGGAGTAATGTCGTGAAGCTTGCACTCGTGGGGAATGTAACAGTGGATACACCGCTCATTACAGCGGCTGGTAAGCTCTATCTGGAAAGAGGTAAGCTGAGGCTTATCCTTAAAATGCTCCTCTAAGAATTCCTGGGTATCCTTGTCTGCTCGCTGTACACCTGGGGTAAAGTCTTCTCGGATAGTCTTTGGCTGGAAGACGCTGTAGGTAAAACCCGTGTCTTGAGCATCCAATTCCTGGGGCGTCTCTCCCCGCAGTAAAAAGCCATCTTCCACAAGAGTATCATAGAATTCTTGGGCGTCGGCAGCAATGGTGTCCCTGTCTACTCCCACAAACTGGGGCAGAATCTTGTCCACCAGCTGCTCTAGACTTTGGGGCTGGCGATTAATAGCACACAAAAATACCGTACCGCTTTGGTTTACGGTACGGTCGTTAAACAAGCCGGTGGAAGTAATGTAGCCTACCCCGCTGTAATTTCTGATATAGGTGTCCTTTTTCTGACGGTATAACACTCTAATTCTCCTAGCAATCGAAAATTTTCTTGTAATAGGCAATATATGAGGGGGAAAAATCTAAATCCATATCCTTTTCCCGCAATTTCTTTCTAAATTCTTTAAGGATGGCATCATGAGTCACAAAGGTGGTGTCTCCCTTCTGTGTTCTGTAAGCAATCAATGTGGCAATGTATTCCTCCTCTAGATGGTGGAACGCATCCAAATTGCTAATCATCTCGTTTACAAGTCTCTTATGCTTTAGTATCCTCTCATTTGACTTAATCTGCTGATTCTGAGATATTATGGCAACAGTAGCTGTAACCAACACACCAAAAAGCGTGAATACCCCTGTAATGACAGACTCACTCATTACCTTCTCCTAAAAAAAATCACACCCACCTTATTTTACATGGCGGGGTGTAACTACCATACAATAGCCATCAACTATGCTGTACGCTCACAATCGACACAGTCACTAGGAACCCTTCTTAAGTTTGCAGGACATCCTGCAGCGTAGCTACCAGAAGCACTATTCTGTGCAACAACAACGGGCTTTGTATATGCCATAGTTTTACCTCCTTTCGGCTCACTTTCCTTAGCCGTAGTTTAACCTTCTTTTATGGTCAATTTTTATTGTACTAAAGTATTTTTATCTTGTCAACTAATTTTATACAATGGTCAAATATGACTTTACGGTGTGACATATGTTTGGTGATAAGATAAAAATATTGAGAATAAATCGAGGCTTGAGCCAAGTAGATTTGGCAAAAATATTGGGAGTGACAAAACAAAGTGTTTCCAACTGGGAAAATGAAAATATATGCCCTTCCATCGATATGCTGATAAAAATTGCCCAGTTTTTTTCTGTTTCCACCGACTATCTTTTGGGGCTGTCGGAAAAGCACAACCTAAACACCGAAGGACTTACCGAGCTACAAATTGCCCACATCCAAGCCGTAATAAACGACATTTTACAAATGAATTACCGATCGGCCACATTTGATTCCTCAACAAATATAGGGGGGGGGGTATAATTTACCACCAAATCTTGAAGTTAGGGCTAAGGTTGCACCCACAAATAGACCTTTTTCCTCATTTTTGGTATCTTGTTTTTGCTTTCTATTGTTTTATTGATAATCATTTACCATACAAAATCCATAGTAGGAGGAAGGTTTTGCAGAGAAAAAGATTGTATCACGGTTTGTTAATTATAGCCTTTGTCCTTTTTTGTACTATTCCAGTGCTGGCAGATCAAATGGGCTCTGCTACCTTTGGATTTTCCCTTGACCTACCAGAAGGCTTTGTAGTGACGGAAAACACAGGAGATGGACGAGGCTACCAGTTTAAACATCAATTTTGTTCTGCATAAATCATTATCAGAATATATGAAACAAAACGCTACCAGTCTGCACAGGCTGCTTTACAAGATACCTTGAACAAGCTTTCTGCCTCCAGCACCGACATTGACGCTGTGGAATGGAGACAAACTGACTGTTCCTTGGCTCAGTTCCAGATTACTCTTGCTGGCCAAGCCTATGGAGGAAGAGGTGTTGCCGTAGAGTTACCAGAGCAAAAGGGCTGGTTTACCATGTTGTCCTATGCCCCCACCAGCGATGGGCGGGGAAACAATCCCTCCTTTGACCTAGACCAGCTCATTGTTTCTGTAATCGACTCTTTGAGCATTGACCGGAGGAGCCAGTTTGGAGTGGGTCCTGTTACAGCATACATTCTGGAATGCAGATTGAAATCTTTTCCTAGAATTAAAACTCGAATTTAGGGCTATATATTAACGTGATTTTTAAACTGTTTTAATTTTTCTTTTTAAATTATAATTGCAAGGATGATTGCTATGAAAAAGAAGAATGAAAAGACATATGCTGTATCAAAAGATACAATTCTTTTCCTGGTAAAGGCGAGACGATTTATGCACTCTGCTTGGTTGCAGGAAGATTATCCTTGCTACAGAGACAAGGAATTTACTCAAAAGATGGCAAATCTTTTTGATGAGATTGCACTTGATAAATTCCTTGGCGTTTTGATTGATGATGATGACTTGAATAAGACGAGGATTACAAAAATTCTAACAAGTCGTCTTTCATGGTGGCCTTGGCTGCAGTGGACAATATATTGTCGAGGTTTCTTTGGTTGGGGAGCTCGTTATAAGAGCAATATGTATAAGCATTATCAAGAAATGTGTAAATTTTTTGATGATATGAATTTCACTGTAGAAAACAAGCGTGACATTATGGAAATTGAATTGACAGGTTGTGACATGATGATTTTCTATAATCTCTGTTTCATGTTAAAGAAATATATGGATTGATAATGACCAACATGAAAACAAAGAAGAATAAGAAGACATACATTGTATCAAGAGAGACACTTCACTTTTTTACAAAGTTGAAAAGATATGTTTATTATGCAACCGTTGAAACAGATAGATTTTGTTTTAAGGACGAAGAACTTAGAGAAAGACTGACTGATACATTCTTTAAAGAGGGTGGACTCTATGACATGCTTATAGGTGTTGTAATGTTTGACCCAACACATGTTAAAGCACGCAAATTTGTTTTGGACCATATTGTTCCTTACATCCAATGGTGTTATTGGTTAAAGAGAAGAATTATCTTAAGAGGAATCTTTGGAATTGGTGCTGCTCTTAGGAGAGACATATATGAAGGTTATCAAGATATTTGTAGATATCTTGATGGGAAGTTAACTGAAGAAAACATACGTGAGATTATGAGTGTCCCTGTAGAAGAGGGTGATATGCTTGAAGAAGACGGTGCTTGGTTCCTCTTAAAAAAATACGCAGATTGAGAGATGATGATACACCTTTTTTAGTTCGAGTCATCTCAGGATCTTTTAAAAGTCTATTCCATCTTTTTATATTGTAATTGTAAGGATGGTTGCTATGAAGAAGAATAAAGAATTATATACCGTATCAAGAGAGACAATCCAATTCTTGATAAAGACGAGAAGATTTATGCACTCTGCTTGGTTAAATGAAGAATATCCTTGCTATAGAGACAAGGAATTTACTCAAAAGATGGCAGATCTTTTTGACGAAATCAATCTCAGTATGCTTTATGGTGTTTTAATTGCTGATATGGTAGATATTGACAAACAAAATATCACCAGAAAGGTATCAAGTCGTCTTCATTGGTGGCCTTGGTTACAATGGACAATATATTGTCGAGGGTTCTTTGGTTGGGGTGCTCGTTATAAGAGCAATATGTATAAGCATTATCAAGAACTTTGTAAGTTTTTTGATGATATGAATTTCACTGTAGAAAACAAGCGTGATATTATGGAAATTGAATTAACAGGTCAAGATAAGATGGTTGTTGATTGTCTCTGGTTCCTGTTAAAGAAATACGCAGATTGAGATTAAATGATACACCTTTTTTAGTTCGAGTCATCTCAGGATCTTTTAAAAGTCTATTCCATCTTTCTAAAAAGTCGGCGTCCAACTGAAGATAGATATTTAAGTGTTAGAGAGATTATGAGACTTATGTGTTTGCCATCTCTCGAATAGCAAGAAATGCCTTGCTTCTTAGTTTTAATTCGTGTGGATGACCGTGTCCTTCTGCATGTCGGTATGGAAGAATCAGTCCATGGCAAACTCGAAGAATTCCCACAGCACGCCGATGGTCATGGAAAAGCAGAAGGCGGTGAGGGCCAGAAAGAAGGGCGAAAGGTCGAAGGTAAGCCCCTCGTTGTCGTTGAGGAGCATCACTAGGGAGAATCCCACCGCCGCTGCCAGAAAGCCGTTGAGGGTGTGCAGGATGGTGTCCCAGCCGGGAATCAGCACGTAGAAGGCATTTACCTCGCCCAGAATCTCCGCCGCAAAGATAAAGCATAGGATGGTAATCTCCAGCGGTGGCGGCAGCTCCACGTGGAAGCGCACCTGCACCCAGCTGGGGATGTAGAGCAGCAGGAAGGTAAGTCCACAGAAGAAGACCCCTTCGTAATTTCCCAGCATCACCTGCCGCACCATTGATGCAATCACCAGCAGTCGCAGCACGGAGAACACGATGAAGGAATTTCGGTGCTCCTTGATTTCCTTGTCCATGGCCATGCGGAATCGCTTCTGTTCCTTTCTGTTCAATGGAGCCTCCTTTGAGTCGGCTCATTTTAAGGAAGATTCCTGCTGGGCGGCAAGGGACAGGTTGGGGCTGCTGGGCAAAATTGTAGCCTAGAAGAGGGTCTTCACCAGATTCTTGAAGCTGTCCCCCCGGTGGAACTCATTTTGGAACAGGCCGAAGGAGGCTGCTCCCGGAGAGAAGACTACGGGGATGAAGTCGGGCTGGAGGGTTCCCGCTGTTAGATTCAGCTGGCTGGCAAAGCGGGCTGCATTTGCCTCCAGATAGCGCTTCAACTCCATCAGTAATTGGTCCAGGCTGGGGTATGGCCCGCGGTAGGGGATTCCGGACTGTACCAGCAGGGGAAGCAGCTTGTTGGTGGCGGTACCGGCCAGCAGATGGAGGCTTGCTGAGGGCTTCTCCTTGAGTTGCTCCACCAGGGGGGCAAAGTCCAAGTCCTTGTCGGTACCACCGCAAATCAGCTGGAGGGGAGTGGAGAAGGAGGTTGCTGCCGCCGCCGCCGCTTCTGGCACCGTGGCAGCGGAGTCGTTGAAGAACCGGTACTCCAGTAGGTAGCCTGTTTCCCGCATGAAGATGTTCCAGCTGTGGAAGAATTCCAGCCGATGGGAGATGCCGCTCCACTGGGCCATCACCTCTCGAATCCGTTTGGGCGGCACCTGGATCAGGGCCAGCACCAATGCGGCGTTCAGTGCGTTCTGCCGTGAGTGGAGTCCCGGCACCAGCAGCTTGTCCAGCACCAGCTGGGGCTGGCAGACCTGGCCTGGCGCTCTTGTTCCTGCATTCTGGGCGAAGTTGGGAAACTGCTCCGTGGGCAGGGAAACCCAGCCTCGCCCCTCTGCGTCAAGCCAGCAGCCGCCGTTCTTGAAGTCAGGGAGCTGTCCGGTGGGCAGGGTGTCGGCAGCGTACCGCAGAACCCGTCCCTTCGTCTCCGAGGCAAATGACTCGCCCCAGCTGTCGGTGCCGCAAATGGTCCACTGATTGGCCGCCTGGTCTGCATAAATGAGCTTCTTGTCCGCCACGTATGCTTCCATGGAGCCGTACCAGTTCTGGTGGTCCGGCACGATGGTAGTGATGAGGCTCACCTTCGGCTTCAGCAGACCCCGTCCCCGCAAATCAGCCAGCTGCCAGCTGGAAAGCTCCAGCACAACTGGAGTGGTCTCGTTTGTGTCCTCCAGAAAGCTGAGGGGGCTGACGGTGATGTTCCCCCCCAGAAAGGCGTTGAAGCCTGCTGCCTTCAGTCCGTGGTGGATGGCACTGACGGTGGAGGACTTGCCCTTGCTGCCGGTGACAGCGATGATGGGGGCCTTGGTGAGGGCCAGGAAGATGGACAGGTCCGTTTCGATGGCCTTGGCGGCGGCCAGATAGCGGTTGCCCTGAATCTTCACGCCGGGATTCTTGATGACGATATCCGCCGAGGAGAAGTCAGTCTCCTTGTGACCTCCCAGCACGAATTTTATCCGTTTGCCATACATCCGCATGTCGGGAGTCAGGCTCCGCAGGGTTCGGGACAGCTCCTCCTTTGTTTTCATGTCGGTGACAGTGACCATGGCACCATGCTTCAGGAAGAACCGGGTGGCCGCCTCGCCGCCGCCGTTGAGTCCAAGTCCCATGATGGTGACTCTTTTGCCGGCAATGTCTTCCAGAGACTGGATGCTGCATCCCGGCGGATACGTGTGTGCTTTGCTCATGGTCTAGCTCCTGCTGGTTTGTAATGCTGACCGCTGCTGGAAGCGGTCCAGGCCCTGCCGGACGATGAGGTCCAGCAGCTGGCTGTAGTCAAGTCCCGCCGCCTGGCACATCTTGGGAAACATGCTGATGGAGGTGAATCCAGGCATGGTGTTGATTTCGTTCAGGTAGAGCCTGCCCGTGTCCTTTTCCAGGAAGAAGTCCACCCGGGAGAGGCCGGTACAGTCTAGGGCCTTGTAGGCTCTGATGGCGATGGAGCGGATTTCCTCCCGCTGCGGGTCCGTCAGCTCGGCCGGAATTATGAGGCGGGCACCATTTGGGTCGGTGTATTTTGCGTCGTAGTCGTAGAACTGGTGGGTGGGGGCTATTTCTCCGGGAATATAGGCTCGAACCTTATTTACATCTGGTTCTGACTGCTGTAATTCCGCCCTTAATTCGTCCACAGAAAGGCTTTCTTCATGGAGGTGTTCCTCTCCCACTATTGGAGAAAAGTCCGCTCCATTTCCGGTAACAGAACATTCTATTTCTCTGGGATTTAATCCTGGTTCAATCAGTACCTTGTAGTCCCACTTGAAGGCTTCCTGCAATGCCTCCACCAGCTGCTGGAAGCTTGCCGCCTTTGCAGCTCCCACGGAACTGCCTGCACTGCATGGCTTTACAAAGAGGGGATAGCCAAAGTCCCTTTCGGCGGAAGACACTAGGGCTTGCAGTTTAGCAGCATTCCACCCTGTTTTTTCCACATCTCCACTATGAAGACAGATGTGGGGTAACACAGGTAAGCCCGCATTTTTCCAAATAGCTTTGGTGACCTCTTTATCCATGGTAATGGCGCTGGAAAGACAGCCACAGCCAGTGTAGGGGATGCCTACCATGTCGAACAGTCCCTGGATGGTTCCATCCTCGCCGTAGGTTCCGTGAAGGACGATGAAGGCCAGGTCGATTCTGATGTGCACAAAGGTGCCGCCCGCTCCTGCCACCCGCAGTCCGCCGGCACAGCCGCCACCAGGAATTACCATCACCTCCCGCTGGGCATCCTGCACGATTTCCAGCAAGGTGTCCTCCTCCTCACGAACCTTGTCAATCTGACTGGGATCCTGGTAGAACCAGCGCCCCTCCTTTGATATACCGATGAGGGTAATCTGGTATTTTGCCCTGTCCAGATGGCGGACAATGGATGTGGCGGAGACGATGGAAACCTCATGCTCGCCGGAGCGTCCGCCGTAAATCACTGCTATGTTCATGTATTCCCCTTGTAGCCCATTTCAGCCAAGGCAGATTTTGCCTCGGCAATCTCGTCGTAGGGCATCACAAAATCCTTGTAGATGATAGAATTTTCGTGCGCTTTTCCCAAAAGCAATACCAAATCTCCTGGTTTTGCCATGGAAAAGGCCCTTCTGATGGCGGTCTGCCGATGGGGGATGATGAGGAGGCCGGAATTTTCATTGCCCTTGCCCTCCTGACGGCAGCCTGCTGCGATGTCCTCCAGCAGGGCCATGGAGTCCTCACCCCTGGGATCCTCGTCCGCCAGCACCACCACGTCGCACCAGCGGGCGGCAATTCGGCCCTGCTCCGGCCGCTTGGTGGTGTCCCGCTCGCCGCCTGAGCCGAAGACAGCGAAGATGCGGCCTGCAATTTCCTTGCGCAGGGGCGGGAAGATGGTCTGGAAGGAGGAGGGGGTGTGGGCGTAGTCCACAATGACCCGGAAGGGCTGCCCGCAGTCCACCACGGTCATGCGGCCGGTGACTGGCTCCAGACAGGCGGCCTGTGCCAGCACCTGCTCCAGCGGCAGGGTGGTGGTGGTGGAGACGGCTAGGGCTGCTGCCATGATGTTGTAGGCGTTGAAGGCTCCGCTGGTGGGGGCTTCAACGACAAATTCCTTACCCGCCAGACCAGCTGCATTGCCTCCAAGCCTAAAGCTAATTCCTGTGCCATCTTGTTTTAGGCCAATATTCTTTGCCTCTACAAAGGGAATGTCCGGGGAATTTTCTGCCACAAAGGAGGAGCCACGTCCTGCTTCCCCGTGGCTGGTAAAGCCCATCACCGGGGATTTGGTGGCCTGCACAAAGTGCTCTGCCGCCGGATCCTCTAGGTTCACGATGCCGAAGGCGGGCACCTGACGGAGCTGTCCGCCGATGGTCTTTTTGTGGTCATGCCTGTCCAGTGCTCGGAAGAGGTTTGCCTTGTCGTCCCGATACTGCTGGTAGGTTCCGTGGAATTCCAGGTGCTCCTGGGTGACGTTCATCCACAGGGCACCGTCAAACTGCACGTCGCCAAGTCGGTTGGTGCGGGGGGAAAGTCCGTGGGAGGAGGACTCCACCACGGCATATTCGCAGCCCGCCTGAACCATTTCCTGGAGCTGCCGCTGGACAATGGGAGCCTCCGGTGTGGTCTGATGCTCCGGGTTGGGGATGGCCTCACCTCCCAAAGAGTACTGCACGGTGGAGATGAAGCCCGCCTTCTTTCCCATCAGCCGCAAAAGCTGCCACACAAAGGACACGGTGGAGCTCTTCCCCTCGGTACCCGTCACACCGATGACCACCAGCTTGGAGGATGGGGAGTCGTAGAAGCAGTCGGCGATGGGGGACATGGCAAAGCGGGAATCCGGCACCTGCACCAGTGGCGGCACCGTAAGCCCTTGCTGCCTCCGCTGGCTGATGGCCTCCTGCACGTTATCCGGCAGCTGGTCCTGATAGATGATTGCCGCCGCCCCCCGCTCCAAGGCCTGGGGGATGAAGGTGTTTCCGTGGACGTGGATGCCGGGAAGGGCAAAGAAAAGGCTTCCGGGACATGCGGAGCGGGAGTCAAAGCAGAGGCTGGTGATAAGAGGATTCTCCGAGGTCTGGGACTGGGGTGCTCCAGAAAGGGGAGAATTCCAATGAAAGCGATTTGATGAGACAAGCTCCTGTTCCAGAGCCTGCAAAAGCTGGGAAAGCTGTTTCTCCATGGGGTGCAGTATAGCAGATGTAAACTAATAGTAAAAGGGGGAGGGGAAGCCAGGAGCCCACCGTCGGCTTACACTTCGCTGCGCTCAGAGGGCGCCGCCGGCAGGCACCCCCTGGCTTCCCCTCCTTTTCGTTCAAGATAGTCACGCAAGATGTTGCGGCGCACTGCCTCCTGGATGGCCCACTTGAGCGGGTGCTTGTGGCCTGTCGCCTTAGCCTCCTCGATGAGCTGGAGGAACTGCACGTACTGCTCCAAGTCCGTGCAGCTGTGCACCACGGGACTTGGATGCAGTGTCTAGCCGATGAGCTGAAGGATAACCTCCAGAGAGAGACCGGTGCCTTGGGCTACCTGTTCTGGCTCAAGCCCCATGGCAAGAAGATTCCTGGCCGTCTCCAGCTTGGTCTGGTAGGCACCCTCCTCACGGCCTGTGTGCAGTCCTTCTTCATAACCATCACGGCGGCATTCCATCATGCGGGATGTGTAGGTGAGATACATGCTTCGCTCCTCCTTTTCCTGCTTCAACTTGGAGATGGAGCTG
>JAGARR010000007.1 GCA_017622135.1 Spirochaetaceae bacterium | reverse complement strand
ATGCTGCCACCAAGGAAGCACAGCCATTGGTGATTGTGGAGGCTCCTGCAACGGAATAATCTATTATAGGGCAGATGGCGTTGGTTCGCTGTCTGCTCACTAAACTCCCAAGCCGGGCGGGAGATATAAGTGCCCGGCAAGTCCCAGGCTCCTCCTCCCTCCTGTCTCCTAACCTCTAGCCACTAACTCCTCTTCCCCTTTACCATTGCTTCCCCCAGGCTCTACTGCAGCCGAGGCTCCAGCTCCACCATCGTGGCCACCGCAGACTCCCTTTCTTCCACACTAACAAAGCCCACCCGGATGGTGCCGGAATTCTCGGTCACCACCTCCAGCGTGCGGCGGTAGAACTCGTCCTGCTCCGTCAGCTCATCCTCGTAGCTCAAGGTGGGCAGGGCGTGGATGTCGCTGAACAACAGCAGCCGTCCGTCCACCACCAGCCCCTTCTGGTACACCCCGGCCATGGCTCCCAGCACCCGTTCCCGAACCACCAGCTCCGCCGCCAGCACAGCCACGGCACACAGGACGACGTTTATCATCAGGCCAAAGTCCCGGAACCACTGGAACAGAATCAGCAGGGGAGCCAGCACCAGCACCGGCACCACGAATCGGTTTGCAGTTCCGGTAAGTGGCAGCACCAGTTTGCCCAGCCTTGCCGTCACCCGCTTCTTTCTGCCGGGCCAAGTAGCCAGAACCACAAGGTAGCATCCCAAGGCTAAAATCCTGAGAAGGAGATTGAAATCAATATCAGTCATTGTAATGTCCTTTGCAGGAAAGAATTTCTACTACCTCTTCTACAACTCTATAGATTAATCTATGTTCGTTGTCTATTCTTCTACTCCAAAAACCTTCAAATTCATTTTTTAGGGCTTCCGGCTTTCCTATTCCATCGTATCCCCCGCGTTCAATGTCTTTTATGAGTGTATTGATTTTTTTCAGAATTTTTTTATCTTGCTGTTGCCACCAAAGGTAATCTTCCCATGCTTCGTCAAACCAAATTTTTCTCATCGATTACTCCTCAATGAGTTCGTGTTCCAATCCTTTGCCCGCATTTAATGCAGCGATACCTCGACGAAGATGCGAGAGATTGCTTTCAGAGTAGAAGGGGTCAACAGAAACCTCAAAGGGAATACGCTTTTCCCGGCTTACCTTACGGGCAAAAATTGTAAAGGCTGTTGTGAGATTCATTCCCAGTTCCTGACAAATTGATTCCATGCTTTTTTTCAAATCTTCATCCATACGGATATTGACTAATGTTTGTCCCATAAATTATACCTCGCACATTCAAAATTATAGCATTATGTAAAGACAAAAACAATATATTGTATTTACCAATTGCTATTTCGTCACGTCATGGAGCCACTTTTGAGACCGCAATCGGATGAATCCCATGATTGTTTTGATTGGTTCCTCTGCCAAGATAAAGGCGTATGCCATCCATGGCTCCAGCCCCAATACCAGTGCGGTGATGTATCCAATTGGCAATGCAACCACCCACAGTGTCAATACATCCATGATGGCCGCAAAGATGGTGTCTCCCCCGGAACGGCATACTCCAACAATAATACACATATTGAAGCTCTTGAAGGGGTAGGAGACCATCAGCACCATCAGCATCATTCGAGCCTGTCGCAAAATCTCTTCTTCCACATCAAAGAAGATTGGCAGCAGCATGGACAGGGGAATGAGCGCAATAGACACAACGGCGGCCAAGGCAGGCATAAACCAGCTGAAGGTGTTTGCGGACTTGATGGCGGCCTCCCGCTGTCCCGCTCCAATCTGCTTGCCGATGATGATGGCCGCCGCACTGCCAGTACCAATGAAGAAAATCCATGTCAACTGGGAGATGGTGCTGCAAATATTGAAGGCAGAAATTGCATCTGTTCCAGCATGGGAAAAAATAGAATTTTGCAGGGTAATTCCCAAGCCCCAGAATGTCTCGTTGAAAATAACTGGCAAGGCTACTCTCATGTAACGCCCGGCAAAACCCGTGTCAAAGGAAAGGATTTCCCTTAAATTGGCGGCAGCCTCATATTTCTTTTTATACCCTATTCCCATAAGGATGATTAGTTCTATTGTACGTGAAACAACGGTAGCCACTGCAGCTCCCTGTACCCCCATGGCAGGAAAAAATCCCATGCCGAAAATCAGCAGATAGTTCAAGATTGCGTTTGCTGTTAGAGAAATAAGTGTGGCCACCATGGGCAGACGAACGTGCTCGGTGCTTCTAAAGGCTTGGGCATAAACAAAGCTTATGGCGGTAATTGGATAACTGATGGCCACCAGTTGCAGGTATTTTCCGCCCTCTTGTATTACCAAGGGGTCATTTGAATATAAGCCTATCAAAAAATAGGGTGCAGTCATGGCCGCCAGCATAAACAGGGTTGCCACCACCGCCGCCAAAGTCAGTGCCAGCCCCAGTGTTCTCCTCACTCCAGCAATATCCCTCTTGCCCCAATACTGGGCCACAAAGATTGCCGCCCCAGAGGATATGCCAAAGAGAATCATGTTTAATAGAAAAAAGATTTGGTTTCCCAGCCCCACGGCGGCAATGGCCACCGCTCCCAGCTGCCCCACCATAATGGTGTCCAGCATGTTCACCAATGACTGCATCAGGTTCTGCAGGATGATGGGCAGGGCGATGGTCAGCAGGGTACGGGAAAAGTGGGGCGGCAGCAGACGTTCTCTTGTCACAGCAAACTCCTTGTGGCTGGCGACATTCTACCACGTTGGCATGGGAAATGAAAGTGCGGGCAAGAACTTACGGCGTGCAGGACTTGGCGGGAGGCATCCTGATTGTGGCTGGCCTGCTGATTTTGGAGCGGAGAGTCATATTGGCCGCATTCAGGAGGTAGCCTGGCTTCCGTCTGCCGTTTCAGTATAGGAATCCCAAGAGCCAGATGGGAATCCGCCGGTCTGTGCCATTATTCAGGAAAATCGGTTCGTCATCTTCGGGGCAGATGGTCTGGAACCGGTAGATTGGCCTGCCACGGTGGAAGGGGACGAAGGTAGGGATCGACGGCATCATCGTTGCCCCCCCAGCAGGGTGCAGCCTCCGGGTTCCGCTGGGTCAACCGCGGAGGCAGTTGGAATCACGTTCTGGCCAAAAAGTCCGCCAGATGCTGGGCCACCAGCGGCGGGTTCACCATGGGAATCAGGTGGCCGGCGTTGGGGATGGACACCAACTCCACAGGGGCCTTGGCGGCTGACTTGATGAAGTCCGGGGCGCCCATGGGATAGAGGCCCTGCTCAGGATAGATGTAGAGGCTGGGCACGGTGAGCTTTTCCATGGCGGGGCGGTGGTCGGCGATGAACATGGAGAACCAGAAGCTTTTGAGCACCTGGATGTCGTTCACCCCCAAAAGCCCCGCCGCCAGGTTGGGGGCAAGGAGGTCCGGGATGGACTTCATGGCAGGCACCAGCCCCGACATGAACCGCAGCTGGAAAGCACCGAAATTCTCGTTCATCAGCTCCATGTCTGCCAAAAGCTTGGGTAGGTCGTAGAGCTCCTCCTCGTGGTAGCCGAATTTCCACTCCTGGTCGTTGAGGGTCTTGGGGGACATATCGATAAAGACGCACCGCTTCAGGTTCTCGCAGCCGAACTGCCCCAGGTAGCTGTAGACGGTGGCGGCTCCCATGCTGTGGCCCACCAGAGTTACCTCCTTCAGTCCCAAATAGGCAATCAACTCCTTCAGGTCACGGGCCAGCTGGGCAATGGTGAGGCCCTTGGTGGCCCGGGTGGAGGCTCCCAGTCCCCGGTGGTCGTAGGTGATGCAGCGGTAGCGGTTTTTTAGAATTTCCGCCATGGGCATGAGGGTCTTGCCGCTGCCGGACCAACCGTGGATAAAGACGACAGGCTCACCCTGTCCCCGATCCTCGTAGTATAATTGGATGTTGTCCAGATTCGTGTTGTAGTATGGCATGATGTGCTCCTTATTGTTCTTATCCAAGGATACAAGAATCATTTTTTTGCGTCAATGTGGAGCACGCTTTTGGAGAGGCTTGATTCGTGCAAATCTCTGGACAGTGGATTCAAAGTACTGGTTCAATCTATTGAATCTGCAGTGAATTTATGGTAGTATCCTATATCGACGGCTCATATAATTTCACGTGGGGCGGGCTTCTGCCTGTCTTGGTCATCCTCCTCACTGCTGTCTTTTGCCTGTGCTGAAGACACATTGACCATGGTGTGAAAGTCTCTACCAGCCACCAGCAACGGCTGACTATGAGTACGTTCTTTTTTGGCAATGTTGGGGTGCCGTTCTGCTTCCGCAAGGGAAGCGACTGCCGCAAGGGTGCCGCCGTGATTGTTCGAGCCGCCGAGACATCATTTGAAGGACGGATTTGAAATGAAGGTTGCCATCTTTTTTGGTTCAAAATCAGATACAGACACAATGAAAAAGGCCGCCGCCGTGTTGAAGGAATTCGGAGTGGACTATTGCTCCTATGTGCTTTCTGCCCATCGCAGTGGCGAGCTGCTGCGTCAACGGCTGCAGGAGGCGGAGGCTGCAGGCTGCGAGGTTATCATCGCTGGAGCTGGACTTGCCGCCCATCTACCGGGGGTGATCGCCTCCATGACGGTGCTGCCAGTAATCGGTGTGCCACTGGAGTGCATTTCCGGCGGCAGCAACGGTTTGGGGGGCATGGATGCCCTCCTGTCCATCGTGCAGATGCCCAAGCAGATTCCTGTGGCCACCGTGGGAATTGGCAACGCCGCAAACGCCGCCTATCTGGCGGTGGAAATCCTTGGAATCAAATATCCTGAGCTTCGGGAAAAGCTGCTGGAGTTCAGGAAAAAACTTATGGAAGAGGCCGCAGCAAACGGCGGCGCAGGAGTTGAATTATGAGCATTGATGTGAACAGCGTGAAGAAGTGCGATCAGATGTACGAGGGGAAGGCGAAAAAGATTTTTGCCACCACCGACCCGGAGCTGGTCATCATGGAATACAAGGATTCTGCCACCGCCTTCAACGGTGAGAAGAAGGGCGAGATTGACGAGAAGGGCATCCTGAACAACACCATCGCCGCCTCCATCTTCCAGATGCTGAACCAGAAGGACATTCCCACCCACTTCATCGCCAAGCTCAGCGACCGGGAGGTGCTGTGCAAGAAGGTGAGCATCGTGCCACTGGAGGTCATCGTGCGGAATGTGGCCGCAGGCTCCTTCAGCAAGCGTCTGGCGGTGCCGGAGGGCTCCGAGCTCAAGACCACCATCTTCGAGCTTTCCTACAAGGACGACGAGCTGGGGGATCCCCTCATCAACGACTACCATGCCGTGGCCATCGGTGCGGCAACCTGGGACGACCTGAAGGTCATCTACGACATCACGGCCAAAATCAACGACATCCTCAAGGACTTCTTCTTGGGCTGCGGCGTTCGGCTCATCGACTTCAAGCTGGAGTTCGGCCGTGACAGCCAGGGAAACATCATCCTTGCCGACGAGATTTCCCCCGACACCTGCCGCTTCTGGGATGCCAAGACAAACGAAAAGCTGGACAAGGACCGCTTCCGCCGGGACTTGGGCAACGTAAAGGAAGCCTACGTGGAGATGCTGAACCGCATTACAGGAAAGAACTAGTGGGAGATACTACATTGACGCTCAAAGAGCAGGATACATTTTTGGACAAGGACCAGGACAAGCTGGAGGAAAAGTGCGGCATCCTGGGAATCTATCTGAACAAGAAGGACCGGAACGACGAGTTCAATGCTGCAAAGCTGGCCTACTACGGTCTGTATTCCCTCCAGCATCGTGGTCAGGAGAGTGCGGGAATCTCCGTCTCCAATGGAGAGCGGATTGAAACCCACAAGGCCATGGGCTTGGTGGCAGACGTGTTCACCGCCCAGAAGCTGGAGGAGATGGCAGGTCAAATTGCGGTGGGCCACGTGCTGTACTCCACCAGCGGAGCCGCCCACATTGAGAACGCCCAGCCCTTTGTGACCCACTTCAAGCTGGGGGGCATTGCGGTAGCCCACAACGGAGCCCTCACCAACTACGAGCAGCTGAAGGAATTCCTGGAGGAGACCGGCTCCACCTTTACCTCCACCAGCGACACCGAGGTCATCAACAAACTCATCGGAAAGAGCTACAAGAAGGGCTTGGAGCGGGCCCTCACCGACACCATCCAGATGATCAAGGGCTCCTTTGCCCTGGCGGTGATGACCGAGAGCAGTCTGATTGGTGCCCGTGACCCCAACGGCATCCGTCCCCTCTGTCTGGGCAAGCTGGAGGGAGGCTGGATGCTGGCCAGCGAGAGCTGCGCCATCGATGCGGTGGGCGGGACCTTTGTGCGGGACATCCAGCCGGGCGAAATTGTCATCATCAATGAGGATGGGGTACTGTCCTTTGAGTTCGGCGAGCGGACTGCCAAGCGAACCTGCATCTTTGAGTACGTGTATTTTGCCCGGCCAGACTCCATCATGGACGGGATTTCCATCCAGGATGCCCGCATGAAGATGGGTGCCGTGCTGGCCAGGGAAAGCGGAGTTCCTGCCGACGTGGTGATTGGCGTGCCGGATTCTGGACTCGGTGCCGCCATGGGCTATGCCGTGGAGGCAGGCATTCCCTACGCCATGGGAATTGTGAAGAACAAGTACATCGGACGCACCTTTATTGCCCCAACCCAGGCCGAGCGGGAAAACCTAGTGTTCGTAAAGCTGAACGCCATGCAGAGCGACGTGAAGGGAAAGCGGGTGGTGGTGATTGACGACTCCATCGTGCGTGGCACCACCTGCCGCCGACTGATTCAGATTCTGAGACGGGCCGGAGCCAAGGAGGTGCATTTCCGTGTCTCCTCACCGCCGGTAAAGTATCCCTGCTACTTTGGAATCGATACCCCTAGCCGGGCAGATTTGATTTCCGCCGAGCACAGCACCGAGGAGGTCTGCAAGGCTATCGGAGCCGACTCCCTTGCCTTTATCTCCCTGGATGGCATGTTCGAGGCCATGAAGGAGCTGAATCCCAACACCTACGGCTACTGCAAGGGCTGCTTTGACGGGGAGTATCCCGTGCCGGTGCCCGGCGAGCTGAACGGACGCAGCTGCTGCTCGTAAGACCACAGCTTTCAATACATGATGAATGTGGAATCCACCTGTTTGTGCAGGTGGATTTTTTTGTTAAAAAATGATGAAAAATAGTAAAGTTCAATTTTGCTTGAAATTATGGTATCTCTTTTTAGGTGATATAATAAAAGTATCTTTTATATGGGGGGTAGGAGATGAAAGCTATTCATGCATCTCTTTTTGTTGGTCTCTTGGCGAGCCTTTTGATCTTTGGCTGCAGCAATATTACGGAGCCAGAAAAGAATGACAATTCTATCCAGAACAATCTCAGCCAGTCTGAGGGAGACAACGAATTGAATGGAAAGTCTTTCCAGTGTTCCAGCTACAGCTTGGCTTTTTCTGGAGATAGCGTGACCTACAAGGCTGATGCGGATAGTTCCAGCAGCTTGCGTTCGGCAACCACAAGCACCTGGAAGGACTTGCTGAAGTACCAGTACAGCTGGAATTCGGCGGCCATCCCCAAGACGCTGGAATTCCAGCTGGGTCAGGTTTGGGGAACTGGTGTGGCCCAGGACTATGAGGAACAGCTTGCGGCGGCACAGCAGCAGGTTTCCGCTACGGCTCAGGCGGTAAATAAAGCCCTAGCGGATGACACCTTGTATTCTGGATTTGGTTCTGTAAAAGACAAGGTGAAGAGTCAGGTGACTGCAAAGGCAAAGGCCTATACCGACAGCCAGCAGCAGCTGTTGGAGATCTATCTCAAGGCAAAGTACGAGAGCGTCATCAAGTTTAACTACGATTTGACAGAGGATACACTGACTTTGACCGAGCAGTTCCAGAAGGATTTAACCGATGCCTCCTCAAAATTGACAGGAACCAGTGGTTCTGCCACCTTCACGCTGAACGACTACAGCAACCTGATTCCCTTCAAGGTTGTGGTTGGCGACTCAAGCTATGTTGGTGTTCCGGAGATTGAAAAGACTGACGCTACTTCTGGCAGTCTTTCCGTCCAGCTGTATCCCTATTACGGGGACATGATGGACTCTGCTGTTTCCACGAAGATTGCTGCTGCGGTAACGAGTAAGCTGACCACGACAGCTGATGTTGCAAAAATTGCTGCCATCGCAGGTGAGCTTGCCACTGGAGAAACCAGCTCCACCTTAGACGGCTTGCTGGATGAGGCTATTGGCAGTGTCAAGCTGGCGGCAACCTATACACTTTCTGATGACGGGGCAACCTTTACGTTCACCCAAAAGCCAGATTTCTTGTCAACCATTGGGAGTGTGACTATGACCCATCAGCCGCTGCTGGGAGGAACATTCACCCTCGTTCAGTGATGCAGATTCAATCCTAGTAAACGCCCTGGAGGCTGAAGTAGACTTCCGGCCTCCCTGTGGCAATTTTTCCGCAAACCCCCGCCCAAAAACTAGACAGACCGCAAGGATGGGCTGCACGGAGCTACGGCTCTGGCTGAATCAAGTCTCGAATAGTTTCCAAAGGAAGGTTTGTGCACAACTGAATCTGCTCCTCAGGCAATCCTATCGATATCATTGTCTTGGCCGTCTCCAGCTTGTTCTGGTAGGCACCTTCTTCCCGGCCAGTGGCACGTCCCTGTTCCAAGCCTCGTTCTAGCCCAATAGAGATGCCCTCTTCTCGACCTTCCTCACGTCCGGTTGCCAGACCTACGAAAAGTCCGTCCTCGTAGGACTCCTCCTTCAGTACTGCCATGTCAGTGGCGTAGTCGTACTCAGTCATCAAAATGCTCAAAACCTCACCTCCCTTCCGTTCAAGGTAGTCACGCAAGATGTTGCGGCGCACGGCCTCCTGAATCGCCCACTTGAGCGTGTGCTTGTGGCCCGCTGCCCTGGCCTCCTCGACGAGCTCCAGGAACTGTACGTACTGCTCCAAGTCTGTGCAGCTGTGCACTACGGGACTTGGATGCTCACTCTTAATTGTACACACTTTTACCTTCAGTTCAAGGGTGATTTCTTTAGGAGGGGACAACCCCTCTACTCGGAAGCGGGCAAGAGGCTGCGATGTCTCGCCTCTTGCCCCTCCTAAAACCTCCCCTTCGCTGGAAGCTACGCACTACGTGCTTGCTGCGAGAACCCCAGCACGGCTTGGGGGCTGCCTGCCCCCAAGACCCCCGGAAGTGAAGTTTCGTCACTTGTATCT
>JAGARR010000054.1 GCA_017622135.1 Spirochaetaceae bacterium | reverse complement strand
TCCTTGGAGAAGTAGTCCACGAAGAGGGAGTCCTTGTGGCTGCGGTTTTCGTTGGTGGGGGATTCGTCCTGCATTGTTCCTCCATTGTTTGGGTCTCATATATATTGTAGGTGCTGGGAGGGGGTTTTTATGCGTTTTTGCAGGGGAGACTGGAAAAATTTTATTCTAGTTGGTGACAATAAAAAAAGTCATCCTGCGGAATCATGTCCTGTCAGGATGACTTTTTGTTGTGGGTTCCTGTCGTTTCGGGTCTGGAAACCTCTAGAGATTTTTAAGACCAGCCTTATAGAGCCTCCAGCACCAGGTCGCCCATTTTCTTGGTGCCCACCAGCTTGCCGGCAGCCTTCACTGCCTCAAGGGCGGCGCCTGTTCCAGCAATGTCACCAGTGCGCCAGCCAGCGTCCAGCACCTTTTCCACCGCCGCCTCGATAGCATCGGCCTCAGCGGAGAGACCAAAGTCATACCGCAGCAGCATGGCGCAGGAGAGGATGGTGGCCAAGGGGTTCGCCTTGTCCTGGCCGGCGATGTCGGGGGCGGAACCGTGGATGGGCTCGTAGAGACCGGGGCCGGTGCCGTCTCCCAGGGAGGCAGAGGCCAGCATTCCGATGGAGCCGGTGATCTGGCTGGCCTCGTCGGAAAGGATGTCGCCGAACATGTTGCTGGTGGCAATCACGTCGAACTGGCCGGGGTTCCGCACCAGCTGCATGGCGGCATTGTCCACGTACATGAAGGAAAGCTCCACCTCAGGATACTGGCCCTTGATGGCTTCTGCCACCTCACGCCACAGGCGGCTGCTTTCAAGGATGTTGGCCTTGTCCACCACGCAGAGCTTCTTGCGGCGCTTCATGGCGGACTCAAATCCCAGCTTCAGAATCCGCTCAATTTCTGGTGCAGTGTACTTTTCCGTGTCCCAGGCAGTCTGCTTGTCGTCGCTGCGTCCCCGCTCGCCAAAGTAGATGCCGCCGGTGAGCTCCCGGACAATCAGCAGGTCAAGGCCGTCGCCCACAATCTCGTTTTTCAGGGGGCAGGCGTCGGAAAGCTGCTTGAACATCAGGGCGGGACGCAGGTTTGCGTACACCTTCATGCCGCCACGGAGACCCAACAGCGCCTTCTCTGGCCGCAGCTCACCGGGAACATTGTCCCACTTGGGGCCGCCCACCGCCCCCAGCAGCACGGAGTCGCTGGCAAGACAGGTGTCCAGGGTTTCCTGGGGCAGGGGACCGCCGGTGGCATCGATGGCGGCGCCACCTGCCAGAACGGTCTTGTAGGTAAACTTGTGGCCAAACTTTGCGGCCACCGCATCCAGCACACGAACGCCCTCACGAACAATATCTGGACCGATTCCATCTCCGGGAATCAGTGCAATCGTCTTTTCCATAAATAAAACCTCTCTGTCTCCGACGAGCTGGCTGTGGCTGCATGCCATCGGAGGAAAATGAATAAATACTGTAGTACAACAGTATTCTTTAATAGTACTGGAAACCTCCATTCCTGTCTACTCTTGCGGATATGGCGGTTTTCTTCTAAAATATAGTGGCTGTCATGTTGGATTCCGTGGCTACCTGCGGATGAATTGGGGAGCGAATCCACCTGAAGGAAGGTAAACCAGAAAATGGAGGAAAAGGAATTGTCAGTACAGGAAGAAAACAAATCAAGCAGCTATGACAATCAGGACAGGGGCGAAAAGAAGCTCATGCGTTCCGGCAACAAGATGCTTCTGGGGGTCTGCGGGGGGATAGCGGAATTCTTTGGGGTGGATGCCACCCTCATCAGACTGCTGGTGGTGTTCTTTGCCCTGGCGGGTATCGGAGCAGGCATTGTGGCCTACCTCATTGCAGCCATCATCATGCCCAAGTCTCCCGATTACAACTAAGCTTTCATGGTCAACAAGTCGCTGCATGGGGACTGTCCTTCCGCTGTGAAAAAAAGGCTCTCTGGAAAAACGCTGGTGCTGGGCTCCACCGTGGTGGATGTCATTGTAAAGGTGCCCCGGCTCCCCGCAACAGCCCAGGACGTGAACATCATCAGCCAGCGCCACCAGCTGGGCGGCTGTGCCTACAATGTGGCCCATATCCTCAAATTGGCGGGGGTTCCCCACCAGCTGTGCTCCCCCGTGGGCTGCGGAATGTATGGCGACTTTGTGGCCCGTTCCCTGGAGGAGCAGGGGATTCCCCTCTTTGCCCGACTGGAGGATGTGGCCAACGGATGCTGCTATTGCCTGGTGGAGCCATCGGGGGAGCGTACCTTCCTGTCCCACCATGGGGCGGAGTATCTGTTCCGCCGAGAATGGTTTACACCACAGGTGCTGGCGGGTGTGGACTCCATCTACATCTGCGGGCTGGAGCTGGAGGAGGCGACTTCATCTGATCTGGTGGATTTCCTTGAGGAGCTACGGCAGGGGGAGGCGTTTCGCCAGCTCCAGATTTTCTTTGCTCCCGGTCCCCGCATTACTTCCATCGATGGTCAGCTGATGGACAGAATTCTTGGGCTTTCGCCCATTGTCCATCTGAATGAAACTGAAATCATCGGCTTTACCGGAAGGTCAGTCTTGGCGGAGGCAGTGGAAGCACTGCATCGGCAGACAAGGAATTCCGTGGTGGTGACTCGGGGAGCGCAGGGGGCCTGCTGCATCCATCAGGGGCAGATGCACTATATGGAAGGCTGCAAGGCTG
Organism: Spirochaetaceae bacterium; assembly: GCA_017622135.1. Lineage (GTDB taxonomy): Bacteria > Spirochaetota > Spirochaetia > Treponematales > Treponemataceae > Treponema_F. The sequence continues at coordinate 37,897 of JAGARR010000054.1, read as the reverse complement.
TGGTGGTGGACACCATCGGCGCAGGAGATGCCCACATGGGTTCAGTCATTGCAGCGCTGCACCAAGGGCTGGAGCTTCCCCAGGCTGTTGGTCTGGCCAATAGGGTGTCGGCGGCGGTAGTGGCCATATCGGGAGCAAGTCTCACCACGGATGAATACAATGGAGCCTTGGGGAAGGGTGAATGAACCACTTCTTTCTTGTCCGCATTGTTCCCATCATTGTTGCGCTTTCAGTATTCTTCGGGGGACTGCTCATCCTCCAGAATTGCGATTTTGGTGGGCTAGGCAAAAAAAGCAATCCGTTCCATGGAACCGACCTGGAGCAATTCGACATGGAGGGGCCGTCAACAGCTAGGCTGGTGTTGTCTGCCTTTCAACGGGCCTATCCTGCCAAGGTTACGGACTACGGCTATGACAAGGGGGTGCAGGACTGGTTCATTGTGGTGGGGCAGAAGGAATTCCAGTGGGCAAGGGGGCGTATCCTGCCACCGAGGGTGGCTTCCCAGGCGGAGGAGTGGCGGCCGGTGGTGGACTACCTCTATCCTGAAAAGGTTACTGACCCGGAAACCTTCACCCAGGAAATCATCTCGGAGATCAGGCGAACCTCCCACCCGGATTTCAGAGCCAGCCAGCCCTCCTACCATCTGGATTTCTTCGATGCATTGTATGACGGCAAATATCAGGTCAGAATAGAACAGAACATCGTTTCCATGTCTTTTCTGGGCAGGGGGGTGGATGTGCATCGTGATATTGTGCCAGCCCTTTCGCAAGTGGAGAAGAGGATTCTGGAGGAGGCCGAACACAATCAAGAGGTGGAGGATTTTGTGGACAATATCAGCAGTGTGGAGGGCTACAACTGGCGGGAAATCCGTGATAGGAGTGACCGGAGCTTCCACAGCTGGGGGCTGGCACTGGACATCCTCCCCAAGGGCTGGCAGAAGAAGAACCTCTACTGGAACTGGATCAGTGACTTTGATTCGGACTGGATGATGATTCCCCTGTCAAAGCGCTGGATGCCGCCCCAGTCGGTGGTGGACATCTTTGAGCGGCATGGCTTTGTGTGGGGCGGCAAGTGGATGCTGTGGGACACCATCCACTTTGAGTACCGCCCGGAGCTGCTGATTCTCCGGGGCAGGTCATAAGGGGTAACTGAGAGTCTGCCCAAGAATGAGCATGAGCTGGCTACTTTGTGCTCATGGTCATGACACCGCTCCAGTCGCTGGCAGGCGGTGTCTTGATGAACTTCTGGCACCGCTCCACAAAGACATCGGGAGTTTTGTCCTGCTGGTTCAGCTGCCCCGCCTTCTTGAACAGGTCCAATGCCTGCTGGAAATTCCGCTGCAGGTACAGGTCCAAGGCGTGGTGGAAAACCTCTACGGACTCCTTCTCCTCCTCCGTCATTTCCGATACAAAGCCCATGATGTTGTAGAGCTGCACCGGCTTTTCGATTCCCATGACCCGCACCTTGTCCAGCCGCCGAGCCAGCAGCTTGCCTTGATGTTCCCCGCTGTTGGCTTCGGTCCAGGTGCTTTCCGATACCAGTACCCAGGAGGAATAGGCCTTGTTCACACCCTCCAGTCGGGCGGCAATGTTCACGTTGTTGCCCATCATGGTATAGTTCATCTTCTTGTCAGTTCCCATGTTGCCGATTACCATCTTGCCTGTGTTGATTCCGATTCTGGTGAGAATGGGCATAGGAAGGGTGCCGTCCGCCACCAGCTGCTGGTTCAGCTTTTGCTCCATCTGCTTCATGCGGACTGCCGAGGCGCAGGCACGGAAGGCGTGGTCCGGCACATCCATGGGGGCGCCAAAGAAGGAGACGATGGCGTCGCCAATGTACTTGTCGATGGTACCCTGGTTCTCCAGGATTACGTCGCTCATGGTGGTGAGGTACTCGTTCAGAATCGAGACCAGCTGGGGTGCGGAAAGCTGTTCCGACAGGGTGGAGAAGCTTTTGATGTCGGAGAAGAGGGCGGTGACGTTCTTCTCGGAGCCACCCAGCGCCAGGGACTCAGGGTTGTTCACCAGGTCGTCTACGATGTCCTTGGAAAGATAGGTGGAGAATGCCTGCCGCAGGAATCGCTTGTCGTGCTCGGCATAGAGGAAGCGGAAAATCACGTCCGCCATATAGGTGAGGAACGTGATGATGAAGGTGGCGGTGATGGGGGCGTAGATTCGTCCGAACCGCATCAGCAGGAGGGCTCCTACCGGAATGGCCAGCACTCCCAGCAACCCACCCACCAGCTGGGTACGCTGCTTCTTGCCCGCAAGGATAAGGGTCAGCAGCAAGGTAACCAGCACGATGGGGAAGTATACCCACTCCCAGTTCAAAGGGGTGATGAATTGCTCTGACACAATGGTGTTGTAGACGTTGCCGTGGGTGCCCACATTGGCGTAGCGGGCCTCGAAGGGGGTGGCCCCCATATCGGTGGTGCCGGTGGCGCTGTTTCCCAGGATGCAGAAGGCACCCTCAAGCTGGGCCTTCAGCTCCCCAAAGCTGGTGTTGTAGCCATCCAAGTATTCCCGGAAGATGGTGTAGGTCTCCTCCACCGCCGTCAGGAAATACTCAATCTCGGCAGTGTCGGCGCCCTCCTGGGCCAGCTCCTCCAGCCGTGTGGTGATCTGCTGGAGGCTGTCACCACCTAGAAAGTCCCCGCAGTTGGTAAAGAACTGCTGGCGGGCAGCAAAATAGTCCTGGTAGTCCTGGTGGCTGATGCTGATGCCCAGGGGATTGCCCTCCACGTCAAAGCCCTCGCAGCCAGCCAGCATGGCTTCCTTGGCCTCCTTCAGCATGGCATACTCCTCCAGCAGGCTGTAGGCTCCCGTGTAATAGTCCAGCCAGGAGCCGTCTGCCGCCAGCAGGTAGCAGTCCTCATAGAGCCACCGCAGGCAGGAGATGATTTGGGCCTCGTACTCGTCCAGATAGCGGAGGGCAATGACGGGAATATGGATGAAGCTTTCGGCATAGGTGCGGTGGAGCCAGTTGATGAGCATGTGCCCGTTGCGGTCCAGGGGAATGGTGATGTCCTTGCGGGTGTCGCTTCCGGGAATCAGGGCATTTTTCAGGATGAGGGATCGGCTCTCCCGCTGGATGGATTTCACGTCCAGCAGATCCATCATGGGGGCGAACACCAGCTGCCCTAGATACTTGTCCCCGGACTTGTGCAGCAGCTCCACCCGCCGCCGCAGTCCGTCAGCATCCACGATTACGTTGGTGAATCCTGCGCCTGCCGCCCGCCTCATCATGACGGAGATGGCTGGGGAGAAGCCCTCCTCCATGTTCTGGTCGGCAATGGTCTTGCGGTTGTTTCTATAGATGAAGTTGTCGGGATCCTCCACATTGTCCATCAGCATCCGCTGCCGCACATATTCCTTGTCTTCCTCCGTGGATGACATGACGTTGTTGTAGTTGACGGTGAGCCAGGTGTTGCCAAAGAACTGGACCGCCCGGCCGAAGTAGTCATCGTTGTCCCGGAACAGCCGGTCAACGGAGCCCCGCAGGGACTCCAGTGTGGGCAGGATGTCGGACTCCACCACACTGCCGCTGATTTCCGGCAATTCTGCTGGATGGAACTGACCTGCGGCTGCTGCTTCTGCCAGCTGCTCCATGACGGAGACCACCAGTCCTTGGCTCTCGTCGAACTTGCCGGGAATGTCAGCCAGTGCTTCGGGGTCAATGCCGCCTTGGGAGGGAGACAGGTACTCAATATCGAAGGTGGCGCTCCTGGCTCCCAGCTCCTTCATACGGATCAAGGTGTCTGCCAAAACGTCTCGGGGCCAGGGCCAGGTCCCCACCACCTCCAGGGAAAGGTCCTCCACGTCCACAAAGACGATTTCCTCTGCTGCTGGAGGTTCCGGCACGGCACGGAGCAGAAGATCATAGATGCTGTTGTCAATATTATTGAAAGCATCCATAATTCCCAAAATACCGACAATTAAAATCAATCCAAAACAAACGAAAAAAATAGTTTTTTTCTTAAAAATTTCGACAAAACGGTTTGACTTCATAGACTTCCATTATAACACGTGTTATACTTTAAGTCACTCGAAATATTATTTTCAATTCGTAAAGTGTTGGAGGAGTCGATGAAAAAAGGTGTTTTGTTCCTTTTGTTTTTATCCCTTGGTTTTGTCGTCTATGGACAGGAGGCCTCGAAAATCACAGAAATCCTTGGCTCGGAGAAACTGACTCGGGCACAGGCCTCGTATGTTGCGGCCAGTTGGCTGGATCCTGCAAATGAGACCCTGGGGTTTGCCGAGGCAGCTCAGCTTGCTGTGGAGCAGGGGCTGCTGAAGGATGGAGTTGATGTGAACGAGCCCATCCGCCTTGACGAGCTGGCTGGCCTGTGCATGAAGGCCTGGAATGTGCCGGGAGGGCTGTTCTATCGGATGACCAAGGCGAACCGCTACGCTTACAAGGAGCTGGCGGCACGGCAGTTTCTGCCGAGCAATGGGGATCCTTCCTTCAATCTGTCTGGTGCTGAGGGATTGAATGTCATGTACCGGTGCATGGAACTGAAGAATCCCGTCCTGTTTGAAGAATAAAGGGGCAGTCTGATGAAGAGAATTATTACAGCTTTTTTGTTTGTTGCTATGGTAGCCACTGGTGTGTCTGCCATCGAGTATGGTGCATTGCTGGACAGCAACTCCTCCTTTGAGAAGGTTGCGGAAAATGACTTTGCCTTTTCCCAGAAGCTGGATGCCTCCGCATACGTGCGGGTTCCTTTTACGAAGGATGGCCGTGTAGCCTTGTCCACAGAGTTTGCCTATCGGTTCCAGTATGCAGATGAGGACATGAGCCACTTCCTGAATCTCCCCCTGCTGAAGGTGGGGTATAGCGGTGGCGTTGGAAGTGGATACATGGATATTGCCGCCGGCCGGTTTACCATGTCTGACAACACAAGAAAGATTTTCAACCAGACAAGTGACGGTCTCTTTGGCTCCTTTGCGACAGATGTCTTTGTTGCATCCATGTATTTTGGATATACCGGCTTGGTCAATAGATATTTTGTTTCCATGGTGGAGACTGGCATTGACGCCTATACCGGATTTGAGTCTGATTTTTACACCTCATCCCTGCCGTACATGGTTGTGGGGGCAAATGTGGGACTCAACAATCTGTTTCTCAACCAGAATGTGGGACTTAGTTCGTGGGGGTTTGTAGGAATCCAGGAGCTTGATTCAAACAAGGTCTATGGAGCCATCACTTTTAACGGGGCTATCGTCGGGAACCTCTTCCATTCAACAGAGGGAATTGTTGTCGGCTTGATTCGGAATGATACAGCTGAGGTGGCCGGGCTGTGCTCTACAACTCTCTCCTATTATTTTGATTGGCTGGGACTGGCGGTAAATGCCGGTGCTACTTATGCCTCCGAGAAATTCGAGACGGTGACGGCCACCAGTGGAATGGTTAGGAGCGAGCCTTGGACAAATGTGTTCCTGCCATCCCTGTCGGTGTCCATGCTGCCAGTGTCTAACCTGTATGTTGCAGTGGAGACGAATTTCCCGTTGGCCGCAAAGGATATGGAGTACCAGGGTGCAGGCTTAGTTGGCTCCGTCCAGTATCAGTTGTTCAACGATGTGGCTCTGGGAGTCAATGTATCACAGTTCTTTGCCAAGATGGAGGAGAACAACTACACTAAGATCAGCTTGAGGGCTGCAATCAGTTTCTAAGGATTTGTTTTGAGGAAAATTCTTTGTTAGAATAAGAGGTAGGAGGATAAAGATGAAGCGAATGATACTTTTGATTTTGCTGTTGGTGACAGGTTTGGCTGGTGTTTGTGCCGCCACTGCTGATAAGGCTGAGGTGATTTCCTTCACCGGAAAGGCTGAATATGAGACTCCACAGGGCTGGGTTCCTATTGCTGTGGGTACCGTTTTGGATCAGGGAACAGTGATTTCCACCGGATTCAAATCCTCTGTAGTGCTGGCCATTGGTGAGTCCCGGTTTACGGTGGCGGCCTTGTCTAGAATTAGCATCGACAAGCTGACTGAAAATGACAGCAATTATGATACCGAGATGAGTCTTACCACCGGAAAGCTTAAGATGAATGTAAAGTCCAAGCCCGGCAAGAGCACTGCCTTTACCGTTCGTAGTCCCACCGCCACCGCTTCTGTCCGTGGTACCAGTGGAATCATCAGTGCGACGGGCCAGCTCCAGAGTTTGACCGGGGTGTGGGCCATGGCTCCTATCGGCAGTGGCAAGTCCATTGAGGTGAAGGGTACCCAGAGTGCAAGGATTACTGCACCTACCGCTGTAGAGACCCCCCAACAGACAAGTGTTGCTAATGCTACTGTTTCCGTGACAGCCACCACAAGCCTTGCAGCCCAGGAGGCCGTGGCTCCTGCTGGTGCTTCAAGTGCTGTTGCAGTTGTTCAGCAGGAGGTTCCGGCTGCCATCACACCTGCTCCTACAACGGGAAGTATTGTGGTCAATGTACAGCTTCCGCAGTAAATAAAGGCTTCCTTTGGAAACATACCACCCGGAGGAGACAGTTTGTCTCAATACTGGGTGGTTTTTTTTAGGTATACCAAGTAAGGCCTGCTTCCCGTTCAGTTGTTATAGTGAGGGGGTGGGTGGGGGCTTGAGACACCAGCCCCTTTGACCATGTTACTGCAACATGGTATGATATATTGCTATGAAAACTGAACTGATTAAGGATATCCTTGTTTCTGAGCCCGATGGAAGGGCTGTCACTGTCAGCGGTTGGGTCCGCACAAAGCGTGAGTCCAAGAACCTTGTCTTTCTGCAGGTGAATGATGGCTCCTGCTTCGCCTCCCTGCAGTTGACCCATGACCGGGAGAATCCCGGCTGCCAGGATACCCTCAATCAGATGGAGGCCAGCCTCAAGTCCATCACTACAGGAGCCAGTCTGCGGGCCATTGGAAAGCTTGTTCCCTCTCCTGCCTCTGGCCAGGCTGTGGAGCTGCAGCTGGAGACTCTGGAGGTGCTGGGACAGGCTCCTGCGGACAGCTATCCTTTGCAGAAGAAAAACCATTCCATGGAGTTCCTTCGGGAGAACGCCCACCTGAGGGCACGCACCAATACCTTCGGCGCCGTGGCCCGTATGCGAAGCCAGATGGCCTACGCCATCCACACCTTCTTCCAGGAGCGGGGCTTCCACTACGTCCACACCCCCATCATCACTGCCAGCGACGCGGAGGGTGCCGGCGAAATGTTCCAGGTGACTACCCTGGGACTGGAGAAGCTGGCGGAGAAGGCGGTGGTTGCCGGTTCCAAGGGAATGGCGGCTGAGAAGGCTGCCGCCCTGGTGGACTACTCCAAGGACTTTTTCGGCAAGAAGGCCAGCCTCACCGTGTCCGGCCAGCTGGAGGCAGAAACCTATGCCACCGCCCTGTCTCGGGTTTACACCTTTGGCCCCACCTTCCGGGCGGAAAATTCCAACACCACCCGCCACCTGGCAGAGTTCTGGATGATTGAGCCGGAGATGGCCTTCTTCGACTTGGCGGACAACATGGATCTGGCGGAGGAATTCGTCAAGTACCTGCTGAACTGGGCTCTCACCAAGTGTGCTGCCGACATGGAATTCTTTGACCAGCGGATTCAGAAGGGCTTGATTGAGACCCTGCGCCACGTGGTGAGCTCTGACTTTGCCCGGGTCACCTATACCGAGGCGGTGGCCCAGCTGGAGAAGAACGCCGACAAATTCGAGTTCAAGCCCTACTGGGGCTGCGACCTCCAGAGCGAGCACGAGAAGTATTTGACGGAGGTGGTCTACAAGAAGCCGGTCATTGTCACCGACTATCCCAAGGAAATCAAGGCCTTCTACATGAAGCTGAACCAGGACGGAAAGACGGTGCGGGCCATGGACGTGCTGGTGCCGGGACTGGGAGAGATTATTGGCGGCTCCCAGCGTGAGGCGGACTACGACACCCTGCTGGGACGCATCAAGGACTTGGGCTTGAATCCTCAAGACTACTGGTGGTATCTGGACCTGCGGAAGTTCGGCACCGTACCTCATTCCGGCTTTGGACTGGGATTCGAGCGGTTGTTGCTCTACGTCACGGGCATGACCAATATTCGTGATGTGATTCCCTTCCCACGGGCACCCAAGCTGGCGGAGTTCTAGCGGTGGACTGGGACGCCTTCTCTGTGGGGAGGTTTTGACAAAAAAACTGAAATTTGCTACAGTGCGGAGCATATTTTTATCAATTCGCAGTGACACACGTAGTACCTGAAGGTATGTAAATCTGATTACGGAATGCAGACATAATCTTCGGTGGAGGCGTGTGTTTTTATTTTAAACTGCGGCAAGGAGTTCCTATGGAAATGAAATTTCCCCAGACAAAATTTCAGCAGGTGGTGTTTGCCCTGCTGACTGTGTTTCTCACGGTTCACTGCTTTGTGTACTACAGCCTCTTTGTGGTGAACGGCGAATTCCTGATGGCTGCCACTGGAGCGTCCACCGTCCTGGCTGCCTTGAAGAGTCAGGGGGGCGTGATGATGTGGGGCCAGATTGTTCCGGTCTGGCAGGTGATTGTGCTGGAATTCATCCTGGCCATGGTGCTGGAGATGACCCTTGGCCATCCCGTGTCCCTCAAGATTGCCACGAGGATGTTTGACCCCCGTTCCACCAGCCCAGTGCTCTTTGAGCTTGCCGTCATTGCCGCCACGGTTGCAGTCATGTGTCCTGCCATGAGCCTCCTGGCTGCCTTCCTCTATTATCCCCACCACGCAGATTTTAGCCTCCTGGAGGTGCTGGTCTTCTGGACTCGGCTGCTGTGCGTGAACTTTCCCTTCGCCCTGTTCATGCAGGTCTTCCTGATTCAGCCGGTGGTGCGTCGCCTGTTCAGGTGCCTGTTCAGGTGACGATTGGGCTCTGTTCAGGAAATGAGGGTGGAACTGCCGTCTCGGTCAGGCTTTTATTCATGTTTTTGCCGGTTTGTGGCGAAAATATAATAATCGGCAATGGGAGAAAGGGCTGTGCCGGTGATACGCTGGAGAGGAGGGGTATCGTGGGATACATTAAGAAAAAGTTTTTGGGGCTGGTGTTTGCCCTGTTTGTTCTGGCAATTTCCTTTGTCCTCCTCTCCATTGTGGCCTTTTATCGGGTGCTCCAGCAGAAGGAGACGGTGCTGCAGGAAGGCACCTTGTACGACCTGTCTCAGTTTACCAGCAACTACATGGATGTGAAGCTGGAGGGGTATCTCAATACCCTCCATGGTCTTTCCGACCTGATGCTGCTGCGGAATGTGGAGTGGCCGGTTATCCGTGAGCGGCTGAATGCGGTGGTAAAGAGCCAGCAGTTCCAGCACATCGGTCTTTCCTCCCTGGATGGGGTGGTCTGGGCTACTGACGGCAAGGATGACTTTACCATCGACATTAGCGGCAGGGGCTACTGGAAGGACCTGCTGGCAGGATCGTCCATCATTACCGACGCCCAGGATTCCCTGGTGTCCTCCAACCAGATTTTCGTGGTGGCCGTTCCCATTGTGAATCGTGACGGTGGGGTAGTGGGGGTTGTCCACGGTGCCGTTTCCTTGAATGAGTTCCAGGGCTACGAGGCCGGACGGGTGGACATGGGGAACTACCTGGTGTTCGTGGTGGATCGTACTGGAGCCTTTATCCTTCGGGACACAAAGCATGCTGAGTCTTGGAATTATGCCACCATCTTCCAAGAGCTGGCACAGGAGGATAGTCGTGGAAATGCTGAGCTCATTCGCTCCAATCTCCAGGCGGGAACTGCCCTCCAGACCGAGGCTCGGTTTCTGGGCAAAGACTTTATCCTATGCTTTTCACCATTGACCCTTAACGACTGGTACACCGTGGTGCTGATGCCCAAGGATGAGATCAGCAAGCATATTTCATCCCTGCTGGATACTAACATCAACATTCTGATGGTTTGTGTCATTGTTCCATTGCTGCTTTTGTGTGTGCTGTTTATTTTCTTTATGAAAAAGGAAATAAATGTGGAGCGAAACAAAGAGTTCCAGCTGCGGGAAAAGCTCTTTTCCGATATCGAGGGTTTTGTCCAGACAGACCTCAACGAGGACAAGGTGATATATTGCTCCCAGGCTCTGGGTTTGCCAGAAGGCTCCATGCCCTTCTCCCATCTGATGGAGGTCTATGTGAACCAGAAGGTTGACCAAGAGTCCCAGGGGAAGATGGCCCGTATTCTGGCGGTGGACAATCTTTTTGAGATCTTTTCCAAGGGCATCGCTCGGGTTTCTCAGGAATATCGGGCGGTGGATAGGAAGGACAAGTTGCGGTGGTGTCAGTGCGACATCCACATGGAGAATGACTACGAGTCTGGCCACGTGATTGTATACATCATCGTCAGGAATATCGATGAGAAGAAGCGGCTGGAGAATGCCCTGAAGGTGAAGGCTGAGCGTGATGCCCTGACTGGGCTCTACAATAGAAGCACCGCCACAGATCTGATCAATGTATTCCTTCATCTGCATACCCACGACCCCAAGGTGACACACGCCTTTGTCATTCTTGACTTGGACAACTTCAAGGTGCTGAACGACACCCTGCTGCACAAGACGGGTGACAAGGCTCTGCAGGATGTGGCTCAGATTCTCACCACCTTCTTCCGCAAGGAGGATGTGGTGTGCCGTCTCGGTGGTGATGAATTCGTGGTGTTCCTGAAGAACATCAGCTGTGCCAATGTGGAGGCAAAGCTGTCTGTCCTGATGAGGAAGCTGCGGATTGCCTATACCCAGGATGACAAGTCTGTGACCATCTCCGCCTCTGCTGGCTTTGCCATGGCTCCTGCTGTGGGGACAACCTTCCAGGAACTGTATACGGCTGCTGACCAGGCACTGTATCAGGCAAAGCATGGTGGCAAGTCCACATTCCGCCAGTTTCACACCTCATGAGTCTAGAGACAGGATCCTGTGGCCACAAACTGTGCCGAGAACCTCGTTGCACCCCGAGTCCTATGAATGGGGGTGTCTTGCTTGCATAGTGGCTTATTTTGTTTCCTGCTGGAAAATAGATTGTTATTGTAATATAATGTGCCGATTCTTTTATGGGAGGGGTTATGAACAAACGACTTGTTTCTGTACTGCTAGTGATGCTTTCTGCATTTTCCCTTTTGCCTGCCTTGGATTTTCCCGCAGGAGGGGACTACATTTTTAGACTGACCAACCCTGAACTGCTTTCAGGGGCTGGTTCTTCGGCCGGAGGGGGATTCTACAGCTCAGGCCCCAGTTCCATTGTGATGAATCCTGCGTTGACAGCCAATGACCAGCGGGTGATGCTGAATCTAGGGTACACGGCGCTGTTCAACACGGGGGATGATGCCCGCTTTGGATCAGGGGCACAGCTTGCCCTGTTGATTCCCAGTCGTTGGGGGGTGTTCTCCACTACCCTGGACGGCATTTTCTGTGATGTGGGCAAGCTGAGTTTTGGCAATTTGGTTCACCTGAGGGGCGGATTCTCCAAGGATGTGACGGAGCGGTTGTATGCAGGGCTTGACTTGAATGTGGGTGTCCAATGGGGAGACCGCACGGACTGGATGATTGGTTTTGACATGGGTTTTGTGTACCATTGGGGAACCTTGGGATTCTTGAAGGATACCCGTATTTCCGGTGTCCTGAGCGGCTTGGGCAAGCCGTATCAGCTGGGAATGCCCGGTGTAGTCACTCCGAAGGCTGGCATTGCCGCCACCCTCTTTTCCGTGGCCAATGACAATGTGGCGGGAGCCTTTTCTTCTGATGTCTCGTTTCCCATGTTCACGAATATGGTTGTTGACCTGGGACTGCAGCTGCGGATTGCAAAGATTATCACCGTGAAGTCTGGTTGGCAGCTGAATGTTTGGGAGGTGGCCCACAAGGATTTGAACCTCCTGCCGTCCGTTGGGGTGACAGTGCGGTTTGGCATCAATACAAAGAAGAATCAGTTCATGATAGATAAGGGCTGGCAGCAGAGCGAGATAACCACCAGCGGGGCTTGGCAGAATGTTTATGAGGGAGTTCATGCCGCCTCTGCCGGTGCCGCCATCAATCTTGGCCTACGGGACACGGAAGCCCCTGTAATCAAAATGTGGAACGAGGAGTAGTGATGAGACGAGTGATTGTACTTTTTGCACTGGGTTGCCTGCTGGCTGGAGTTAGTCTGCCAGCCTTTGCCCAGAAGGAGACCTTATATATTTCTCCCAACAGTGACGGTGTACAGGATCAGCTGGAGGTGCCACTGTCCATCAAGGACAAGCGTTACATAACCGAATGGCAGTTCATCATTACCGATGAGTCGGGCAATATTGTCCGTACCATCGGCAACAAGGTGAGTTTGCCGGAAAAGATTACCTTCAAGAATTTTCTGACCCGTTTCTTCAACGCAAAGTCGGGAGTTGCAGTGCCTGAGTCTGTCATCTGGGACGGAACCCTGGACACTGGTGAGATTGCTCCTGACGGTACGTATCTTTACTATTTTGCCGCCAAGGATGATAACGACAACAGCAGCAGTACCGACAAGCTGAAAGTGGTGGTGGACAGTACCCCTCCCACCATCCATCTGGCCCAGCCTGTCACTGATAACGACAAGATTTTTGGTGAGGGTAGCAAGGCTGAGTTCGGCATACAGCAGTTCGGCTCTCAAGAGGACTTGTGGACAGGAACCTTTGTGGATACAACTGGTAATGTGGTACGAAAGATTGAGTGGAAGGCAGGTGCTCCTGCTGCATTCTCCTGGGATGGACGTAATGACAATGGTGTGCCGGTGGATGACGGTGTATACAGCTACAGCATCACCTCCACTGACCGAGCGGGCAACACCTCCATGGTGGCGCAGATTTCCAACATCATTTATTCTGCCGAGAAGCCGACTACCAATATCCTCATCAATGGCAGCCGCTATTTCTCACCCAATGGTGACACGGTGCAGGACACTATGCTCCTTGACGTGACCATTCCTGTAGGAAGCGGCAAGGCAGCAACTGGGAATCAGCTGGTGCATTGGAAGATTGACATTATAAACACCGCTGAAATAATCGTCAGAACCTTTGAGGGGGGGGATAATCCTCCAGTTGTCCTTTTGTACGATGGAACTGACCAGGGGGGGAAGGTGCTGGCAGATGGCTCCTATCAGGCGGTGGTGACTGCACAGTATTCCAACGGCTACGAGACCATGCCCTTGCGCTCTCCCTATTTTGTGCTGGATACCGTCGCTCCTTCCGCTACTGTCCGCTCTGACTCAACCATATTCTCCCCTGATGGAGATGGGCGTCTGGATACCTTGGGTCTCCATCAGGAGGCAACCTTGGAAAGGGCGTGGAAGGGAGAGATTCTTGATGCCCAGGGTAGGGTGGTGCGCACTTATGACTTTGGAGGAAAGCCCTCCGCCTCATTCCTGTGGGAAGGATTGGATGCACAGGGACGGCTCTGTGAGGACGGTTCGTACACTTACCGGCTTTCCTCTGTAGATCAGGCAGGCAATGTGGGGCAGGCCCTTTCCCGTCCCTTCGAGCTGAATACGGGTGCAACTGAGGTCATCCTGACAGTTCAGCCTCCCGCCTTCTCTCCCAATGGGGACGGCGTGCAGGAGTCTGTGGCCCTGACTCCTGTGGTGAAGTCCGAGAGTGGCATTGCTTCCTACAAGCTCCAGATCAAGGATGAAGCTGGTTCTGCCGTCAAGACAATCTCCAGCACAGGCTCTCTGCCGTCCCGCTTTACCTGGAACGGCCTGGCTGACGAGGGAACACGCTGTGCGGACGGCACCTACACTGCCACCCTGGAAACAATCTCCAAGAACGGTTCCATGGCCACCACCGTGAGCCAGCCCTTTGTGATGGACACCATTGTTCCAGAAATCACCGTATCTGCTCCCTACACACTCTTCTCGCCGGATGGAGATGGTGCGAAGGATATGGTTCCATTTGCCGTCAGCTCCAGTCAGGAGGAGAAGTGGACCGCCCGGATCGAGAACCAGCGGGGAGCCTTGGTGCAGGAAATTACCTGGGAAGGTACAGCCCAGTCCTTTGAGTGGGACGGAACAAATGATTCCGGCAACTTGGTGGAGGATGGCAGCTACAGACTCACCATCTCCTCCCAGGATGCGGCTGGCAATAGGGGGATGGCCACCATCTCCGACTTGAAGGTGGATACCCGCCATGGAAAGGTGTACCTGACTGCCGACCAGTCTGCCATCTCCCCCAACGGAGACGGCTTCCAAGATCAGCAGAAGTTCACCATCAGGATGACCCTGACGGAAGGCATTGAGAGCTGGCAGTTCGACATAAAGAACCAGAACGACGGTGTGGTGCGGTCCTGGAATCAAGATGACTCCGCCAATGTTCCTGCTACTGTCACCTGGGACGGCCTCTCTTCCGGCGGTGTCCCTGCGGAGGGAACGTTGACAGGAAATCTGGTGGTTCACTATGCTAATGGTGCGGTGCTTACTGCCGCCACATCTCCCTTTGTCAGCTCCGTGACACCGCCTCAGCTGAGCGTTCGGACAGCCCCCGAGTATTTCAGTCCCGACAACGATGGTGTGGACGACGACCTGTTCATTTCCCTGGGGGCCGTTTCTGCGGTGCCCTTCAAGAGTTGGTCCTTCCAGGTCTATGACCCGGAGAACGGCAAGGTGTTCTGGTCCCGATCGGGAACTGGTTCCGTCACAGAGCGGCTGGTTTGGGATGGCCGTGGCAACAACGGCGAGCTGGTTCAGTCCGCCACTGACTATCCTTTCATCTTCTCCGTTGCCGACGAATTGGGAATGGCTTCCGAGGTGGCTGGAATCATTTCCGTTGACGTGCTGGTCATCAGAATTGGTGACGTGCTGAAGATGCAGGTTCCCTCCATCATCTTTAGAAGTGACAATGCGGACTTCAAGGGAAAGGACGAGGATCCGGTGAAGGGTCTGGACCAAGGGGTGATTGACAACAATCTCCGTGTTCTCCGCCGCATTGCTGAGGTGCTGAACAAGTTCAAGGATTATACCGTCCGCATTGAGGGCCACGCCAACAACATCAGCGGTACTGAGGCTGAGGAGACATCCACTGCCAACGGCAATATTCCGCTGGTTCCCCTATCCGAGGCTCGTGCCGAGACGGTACGAAAGATGCTGGTGGAATTTGGCGTGTCTGCAAGCCGCCTGTCCACCGTAGG
This sequence comes from Spirochaetaceae bacterium, assembly GCA_017622135.1. Lineage (GTDB taxonomy): Bacteria > Spirochaetota > Spirochaetia > Treponematales > Treponemataceae > Treponema_F. The sequence goes on along the minus strand of JAGARR010000054.1, from coordinate 22,823 downwards.
AGTTGGTGGCCGTCAGCCGGTTGTTCCCCGTGAGGATAGGGACAACTGGTGGAAGAACCGCCGGGTTGAATTCATTCTGAACAAATAGGATGAGATGATTTTATCTGGCTTGGGAAGTTGGTTCTCTGAGCTGACGTTCTGAGCCTGTACCCAGAGAAAGGGACTTCTGAAATTGAGTTTCAGGAGTCCCTTTTTTTGATGCAAATAGAAAGGATTAGTGTTTTTGTTTGAACGTGTCGATAATAGAATAGATGTGTTTTGCTGTATAATGGAGAGAATGATAAACTGAGGGAAGGGTAAACCGAACGGTTATATGTCTATGGATTATTCTATAAAAAAAAGATTGCTTTCCAGTGTGCTGGAGGATATTGAAATTTGTCCGTATTTTCAGCCCATCATCTGTCTCAAGACAGGCAAGATTTTTGCCTACGAAGCCTTGATTCGTGGATGGGTGGTTGACACGAAGGAGCCCATCTCTCCCTCAGAGCTTTTTGCCCTTTCTGATTCCCTGCAGCTTACCCAAGACTTTGATCAGCTTTGCCAACAGTTGGCCTTGGAAAACTTCAAGGAATTCGACAACAACAACGACGCGCTCCTTTTTATGAACATCCACACCAATTGCATCTACAAGGAGTCTGTGGACGATGGGGTGCTTCCAGACCTGACGGAACGCATGGGCTTTCATCCCAGTGTTATAGGCTTGGAATTCATCGAGTCAAAGGCAAATTCCTCCCATGAGTTGATATATTTCGTACGTCAGCAGCGGGAGAGTGGATTTCTCATCGTGGTGGATGATTTCGGTAGCGAGCACTCCAACATCGAACGCTTGATTTTGATTCATCCTGATATCATCAAGATTGATCGGAACATCATCCACGGCATTGACAAGGATGCTTATCGTCAGTCCATCCTTAAGTCCATTGTGAGCCTGTCGGAAATGACTGGATCTGTTTGTCTGGCAGAAGGTGTGGAGACAGAGGCGGAGCTTCTGACCTGTGCCCTTTTGGGGGTGAATCTCCTGCAGGGATTTGCCATCGGCCGCCCTGACGCTGACTTGAAGAAGATAGAGAAGTCGGCCCTAAAGAAGATTAAGAGTTGTCAAAATCATCTGCGGAAGCAGATTGTCAGTCGGTTGAAGGAGACAAGCTATCTCACCAGTGATGTGAATTCTGTAGCAGATTGGTTGGTTCGACAGATTGACTGTCAGCCCATCGAGTCCATGGAGACAATCTTTGAGGAATTTATCATCGTGAATTCGGAGATAGAGAGCATCTTTGTCCTTGATGAGGACAGAATCCAGGTGACCGATATGGTGGTAGCTCCCCACATCAAGGCAAAGCCCCATTCCTACATCTTCCGGGTGGCGGAAAAGGGCTGTGACCATAGCCTTCGGCCGTATTTTACCTGCTTTAAGGCATTTAAAATCAATCGCTTCTTTGCAGACAAACACCTTTCCTCGGCCTCCGGCAATATGTGCCGCACCTTGGCTGTGCGGTTGCAGGAAGGGAAAAAAGCCTTTATATTGTGTATTGATTTTCTTGAGGAGACAATAAAGACTCCCTTACTTTCTAAATAAGGAACACCTATGGACTGCATTACCGCTCAAAGTACATTGTCTGGTGCCATTTCTGTGCCAGGCTCAAAAAGCCATACCATCAGGGCCTGCCTTCTTGCTGCCCTGGCAGAAGGAACCTCTTATATCCGTAATCCCCTCCCCAGTGCCGACTGTCTCAGCGCCGCCCGCTGCATTGCAGAGATTGGTGCCCAGGTGGAGATGAGCGGGGACAACAACCTCTGGACAGTCCACGGTGCGGGAAGGAATGTGCATCTGCCTGCCAATGTGGTGGATGTGGGCAACTCTGGTTCCGTGCTGTATTTCCTGACTCCCATTGCCACCACCTTTCCTGGCTGGAGCATCTTTACTGGGGACGAGTCCATCAGGACACGTCCGGTGCGTCATCTGGCACAGGCACTGGAGCAGCTGGGGGCCACCACCCACATTTCCCGCCCTGAAGCCGATGCGCCTCCGCTGCTGGTGCAGGGCCCCATTCAAGCAGGGAGGGTTGTTACCGACGGTCGGCTTTCCCAGTACATCAGCGGCTTGATGATGGCAGCCTCCCGGATTGACGGACAGCTGGAAATCCATCTGACGGATCCCAAGGAGGTGCCCTATCTGGATATGACCAGGATGTGGCTTGAGTCCCTGGGCATCCCCGTGGAGATGAGCGATGACTATAAGCGGATTGTGGTGGGCGGCCCCCACCAGATCCCTGCCTTTGACCGTACCATTCCCTCGGATTGGGAGGCGGTGGCCTTTCCTCTGGTGGCGGCCCTCCTGACCGATAGCTGTATCACCATCCAGCACATTGACGGAAGTGGCAGCCAGGGGGATGAGGCCATTGTTCAGGTGCTGCAGTCGGTGGGAGCCTGTGTGGAGTGGAGTCGGGAGCGTGAGGAGCTGGTGGTGTACGGCGGCACAGAGGCCCGGAAAAAGACAGACTTCCCTGCCACCAATGGTGTCCGCGGCCGCCTTTCAACGGAGCATCTGCCAGAGCAGACTTTGCGCATCAATTGTTCAGGCTTTCCCGACGCAGTGCCGGCCCTTTCGGTGGCGGCCTGCTTTATCGAGGGAACCACCGTTATCGAGGACATTGGTGTGTGCCGCAAGAAGGAGACGGACCGGATTGACGTGATGCGCCAGGAGTTGACCAAATTGGGGGCTGACGTTGAGGAGGGGCCGGACTATCTGGTAATCCATGGTCACAGTCCCGTGACTGCCAGCGGATCGGCAAATCCTGACTTCAAGCTTCACGGTGGGGTAGTGGAAAGCTACGACGACCATCGGGTAGCCATGTCCTTGGCTGTGCTGGGGTTGGCCTTGCAGGAGCCGGTGACGGTACGGGATGCCCACTGCTGTGCCGTCTCCTTCCCGGATTTCTTTCAGGCCATGGAGGGCATCGGTGCTCGGTTCACCTTGAGCGAGAATTGATTCCCTTCCGACGATTGATTTGGCTGAAAAAAAGCGGCTGTGGATGTTCTGAAGAGCATTCCACAGCCGCTTTTATTGTATAGGGCACGTGCCAGCCCTTTTTTATGCCACCACAGTAACCGTGTCTTCTAGCAACACAAGAACCTTTGTGGGGCAGCCCTCGATGCACTTCTTGCAGGATGTGCACTTGCTGTAGTCCACCACAGGAATGCCGTTGGTCACGACGATGCACGTCTCAGGACAAACCTTCTCACATTTTTTGCACTTGATGCAGGCAGTGCTGCAGTTCTGCTTCAGCCGGGGAGACATCTCGCTGCGGTTGGAGCATAGGGCCACGGATCCCTTCTGTGTGGCAGGAACCATGGAGAACAGGCTCTGGGGACAGGTCTGGGCACACATGGTGCAGCCAGTACAATTGGCATAGTTCACGTGGGGCAGCCCGTCCTCACCCATTGCCAGGGCGTCAAAGTTACAGACATCGCAGCAGTCTCCAAAGCCGATGCAGCCGAATTGGCAGAGCTTTGTGCCGTTGACGCTGATCTTTGCCGCCTTGCAGGACTTGACGCCGGAGTATAATCCCCGGTCCTTGGCGTTCTCCTTGCAGCCTTGGCAGGCCAGCAGAGCAACCTTTGCTACAGCTTCGGCATCAACACCCAGCACCTTACCAACAGCCTCTGCAGTGGCGGGACCACCGGCTGTACAACCTGTTACGGGTGCCTCTCCAGCGGCCACAGCGGCGGCAAAGCCGTCACAGCCGGGATATCCACAGGCGCCGCAGTTGGCGCTGGGCAGCACCTCACGCACCCGCTCCACCGTGGGATCTACCGGTACATGGAAGAATTTCTTGAAGAATCCCAGGAGCACACCTAGGATAAAGGCGAGACCGAAGGAAACGCCCAATGTAATCAATACAGTATTCATCTCGTCTCCTTATTTAATCAGTCCAGCAAAGCCGCTGAAGGCCATGGACAAAAGCCCTGCTGCTACGAACAATACCGGCGTTCCCTTCAGGATGTTGGGAACAGAGGCAATCTTAATTCTCTGGCGGATTCCAGCCATAAGCACCATAGCCAGCAGGAAGCCTGCGGCAGTACCAATGGCATACACGATGGACTCAACAAAGTTGTACTCCTTGCTGATGCAGTTCAGAGTAACAGCCAGAATGGCACAGTTGGTGGTAATCAGGGCCAGGTACACACCCATGGAGCTGTAGAGCGCTGGCGCCGACTTCTTCAGATAGAATTCCACCAGCTGTACAAGGCTTGCAATCACCAGAATGAAGATCAGGGTCTGGAGGAAGCTGAGTCCCAGTGGAACCATGACGTAGTGATACAGAGGCCAGGTTGCCACCGTTGCCAGAATCATGACGAAGGAGGCGGCAATACCCATTCCTACCGCCTTGCCCGTGTCGGCAGTCATTCCGATGAAGGGGCAGAGGGCCAGGAACTGGATGAAGACAACGTTGTCAATCAACATGGATGAAAGGAAGATTTTCAGATATTCGTTCATTATGCCGTTCCTCCTGATTTTTTGGAAACGATGTTCTTCAAGAGCATATTCAGGGAAATGAAAATTCCGAACACAAAGAATCCTCCGGGTGCATTGGTAAAGAAGCCAATCCTATAGGCTTCTGGAATCACTTCCATGCCGAAGAGCGTGCCTCCACCCAAGAGTTCCCGGACGATGGAGATGCCGCAGAGCACCCACAGATAGCCGATGCCCATGCCTAAGGCGTCACAGGCGGCTTCCGTCACCGTCCGCTTGAAGGCGAAGGACTCTACCCGTCCCATGATGATGCAGTTCACTACAATCAGGGGAATGAATACACCCAATGACTTTGCCAAGGCAGGTACGTATGCCTGCATCAACAAGTCTACGATGGTCACAAACGTAGCAATGACGATGATGAACACCGGGATACGGATTGAGTCGGGAATCAACTTGCGGAATAGGCTGATGATGACCTCACTCATGAGAAGAACGAAGGTCATGGCCAGACCCATTCCCAGACCGTTGCTGAAGCTGGTGGTAACGGCCAGTGATGAACACAGACCAATCATCAGCACCAGCAGCGGATTTTCCTTTATCAGGCCGTTTGTAAAGATACTCCAATATTTTTTCATGCTGCTGCTACTCCTCCAAATAGTTTTCGTTCAGCTGGTAGCTGTTCTGGTCGATGGAAGCGGGGACAATACCATGTGCTGCCAGCACATTGATAGCCTCTACAGCACCAACCTTCACCATGTCTGCAATGCAGTCGGAGGTGATGGTGGCTCCAGTGATGGCATCGTACTTGCCCTCGCCATTCAAGATGGTCTGGCTTACGGGAAGACCGCTAAACTGGTTATAGAAGCTAGCCTTCAAGACAAGCTGTCCCTGGTTCTTGTCATCCTTCAGCTCCAGAATGCGTGATCCGATTATGTTTCCGTCAACTCCCACGGCGGTCAGTACCACACCACCATCCTTATAGGTCTGTCCACGGACAGCCACCATGGCGGCAATAATCTTGTCGTTGGTGCTTACCAGCACCTGGTTTTCCACAATCATGGTGCGGACAATAGCTCCGATTCCCTCTGGAACCTCGGTGAACGCCAGGTCGGCATACTCCTCCGGAGGGAACAGGGAGATACAGGCATCCTCAAAGGTGAATGCTGTGACCTCAGCGGCAAGAACTGGGGCCTCTCCTGAGCCTGCTGCGCCACCATAATTGGCAGCAAGGAATTCACTGGCAACATAGGCGGCATACTTGATGAGCTGGGCAATTCCATCAGAAGAGATGGTGGCACCGCTAATCTTGTCCACGTCCTGTCCAGCAACAAAGGAATCGTCCACAGACTTGCCGGGAAACTGTGCCATCCACTCTGGCTCGGTGGCCTTCTGGCCGAAGCCGGGAGTGTCAGTGAGAGTCAGGAACTGGATGCCGGTGATGGCCCGGTGGAGGGTCACGCCGATGAGCATCTCGGCCTTGTCGTAGGTGGGGCCATTTGCCTGGACAACGGCACCCAGCACCTGGTCACCCTGCTTTGCAAGGTAGAGGCTTGTCACCTTCACTGAATTTGCAGTGTCGGGGGTGAATTCAGGGGCAGCCTGGAAGGTATCTGCCTCGGGGAATACCACCGCAAGGCCAGCGTTCAGCTCCCGCTCCTTGACGGCGGCAATGGCTGGGGCGGTGACATTGTTCACCAATGCCAGACAGACACAGGCGACGCTGGCAAAGATGGCCAGTGAGAGGCCGAGTTTTAGCATTTCTTTCATCTTGCACCTGCCTTTTTGCCCTTGTATCCATACTTTGCAGGAATAATCTTGTTCAAGAAGGGTGTGAGGGCATTCATAATCAGGATACTAAACATAACGCCTTCTGGATAGCCGCCAAACTGACGGATAAGGAAGGTAATCAGACCAGCTCCAGCACCAAAAATCAGGCGTCCAGTCTTTGTAACAGGGGCTGTGGCGTAGTCTGTTGTCATGAAAACAGCACCAAAGAGCAGTCCACCGGACATCAGGGCCAGCCCGGGAGGGGTTCCTGCAAGGGCAGAGCAAGCTACCGTCACCACAATCATGGCGACAGGAGCCCTCCAGTCGATGATTTTTGTCACCAGCAGGAAGACGAAGGCGATGAGAATCAGCAGGGTACTGGTCTCGCCGATACATCCCGCCCGTGTTCCCAAGATGAAGGGAAGGTAGGACTCGGTGATGGTACTGGCGTTCTCTATGGCTACATTCTCCATGATGGAGGCTCCTGTGGAGGTGTCGAATCCCTTCATGGTGCTCAGGATGGTGGCTCCGGTCTCGGTGTCAAAGGGCAGTGTCCAGGTGGACATGGCCACGGGAAAGCTGGTGAACAGGAAGGCGCGGCCGGTGAGGGCGGGATTGAACACGTTGGCTCCGATTCCGCCGAAGAAGCCCTTTGCCACTACGATGGCAAAGAGGGCACCCAGCATGGTGATCCAGACCGGGGTGGAGGGAGGCAGCACCAGTGCCAGCATGATTCCTGTCACCACAGCGGACAGGTCCTTGATTCTGACGGTCTGCTTGGTGAGCTTCTGGAACAGCATCTCGAAGATGACTGCGGAAGCCACGGAAACAATCAATGTCACTAAGGCTGGAATGCCGAACACCACAACTCCGCAGATGCAGAGGGGCAGCAGTGCGATGATGACAAAGAGCATGACGCTTTGGGTGGTCCGCTTGGACGAGACGTGGGGTCCAGGGGAAAGATATACCTTGTTTTCATCAGCCATTACGCTTCTCCTTTTCGGCCTTAGCCTTTTCTTTGGCCATCTGTTCTCTGAAGATGGACTTGCCCACCTTGAACCGCTGCACCAGCCGGATGTGGGAGGGGCAGACATAGGAACAGGTTCCGCATTCCACACAGTCCATCAAACCGTAGCGGTTGGCCTCGTTGTAGTCGTCGGCACTCATGGAACGAACCATCAGTACTGGCGAGAGGCGGTAGGGGCAGTGGTCGATGCAGCTGCCGCAACCGATGCAGGGATCCTCCTCTACCAGGAAGGTTTCCTTTGCAGTCAGGAAGAGCACACCAGAGGTGGTCTTGGTGACCGGGAAAGTGGTGTTTGTCATGGCCATGCCCATCATGGGGCCGCCGGCCACAATCTTCACCACCGTGTCGTCGGCCTCAATCTCCTGGGGCATCAGGTCAGAGATGATGGTTCCGAGGGGGAGCCGCAGGTTCCGTCGTGTCTTGCATCCCATTCCGGAGAAGGTGACGGTGCGGTCGATGACGGGCTTTCCCTCCCGGAAGGCTTCGGAGATGGCGCAGAGGGTGGTGACGTTGCTGATGCAGCATCCGATGTCGGCAGGGAGGCCACCGGCAGGAATCTCACGGCCAAGGGCGGCCATAGTGACGCTCTTCTCTCCACCCTGGGGATATTTTGTCTTGCACAGGCAGATTGAGATGGGACTGCCGTGGATGTTTTTCTCGATGGCCTTCTGCAGGGTTTCGCAGAGATAGGCCTTGTTGTCCTCCAGGACGATGATTCCCTTCTGGGCACCGGTAATCTTCATGGCGATGGCCAGACCGTCTATAAAGGTGTCGGGAGTCTCCGCCATGGCCCGCTCGTCCACGGTGAGGTAGGGCTCGCACTCAGCGGCGTTGGCCAGCACGTACTCGATGGTCTTGCCAGCGGGAGGATTGAACTTGATGTGGGTGGGGAAGCCTGCTCCACCCATTCCCACGATACCGGCCTCCTTGATGCGGGCCAAGGACTCTTCCTTGCTGCACTTGAAGGGGTCCAGAGGTGGCATGAACTCAGTCCTGTTGGAATCGTCGGACTGGATGACGATACAGGGAGCCTCCAGATTGCCAGAGACCATGCGGACCTCTATTTTTTTTACCGTTCCTGCAATGGATGCATGGACTGGCACCGACATGGGACTTTCGCCGCAGGCAATCTTCTGTCCCCTGGCAACGCTGTCACCAACCTTGACACAGGGTGTGTTGGGAGCACCGCCCTGTGTAACAGGAATGGCCACAGTCTTTGTTGCGGGACTGACAGACTCAAGCTTCATTTCATGTGTCAGTTCTTTGAACTCTGGCGGATGAATTCCGCCCTTGAATGTGTTGGTTCTCATGAATTCCATTCTAAAATAGAATAAAATAGTGGTCAAGTTGTTCTGAAAATATTGTTTGTTTTTTTATAGATAGATAATTATGGATTATCTAAAAAAATATCTGCAATCCATAACCTGCAGGGCCGTGTATTCTGGCAACTTGCACTGCCACTTTCTTCCATGATATAGTGGTGGGACATCTATTTTATCAAGAGGGTGAAGCATGGCTATTAACTGCGGTATTGTGGGGCTGCCCAACGTGGGCAAGTCCACTATTTTTTCTGCACTGACCGCCGCCCCCGCCGAGGCGGCAAACTATCCATTCTGCACGATAAATCCCAACGTGGGCATTGTGGACCTGCCGGACTCCCGGCTGGACTTCCTGACCAAGAAATTCGAGACGAAGCGGAAGGTGCCCGCCACGGTGGAATTTGTGGACATTGCTGGTTTGGTGAAGGGTGCCTCCAAGGGTGAGGGGCTGGGGAACCAGTTTTTGGCCCACATCCGGGAGGTGGGGGTCATTGCCCACGTGGTGCGCTGCTTTGAGAACGAGGACATTGTCCACGTGAGCAACAGGATTGACCCGGCGGACGACATCGAGACCATCAACATGGAGCTGGCCTTCGCCGACCTGGATACGGTGAACAAGAGGATTGAGAAGGCCCAGCGGAATGCCAGGGTGATGGGCAAGGAGGACCAGAAGAAGGCCGCCGCCGTGCTGTCCGCCCTGAACAAGGTGAAGCCCCTGCTGGAAAACGGACAGGCCGCCCGCACCGCCGACCTGAGCGACGACGAGAAGGCAGCCCTCTATGACTGCCACCTGATTACCATGAAGCCCATGATGTACGTGTGCAATGTGGACGAGGAGGGCATCCAGCAGGGAAGTCCCCACGTGGAGGCAGTGCGGAAGATTGCCCAGGAGCAGGGCAGCGATGTGGTGGTCATCTGCGGCAAGTTCGAGGCGGACCTGGCAGAGATGGACAGTGCCGAGGAACGGGAGGAATTCCTGGCGGAAATCGGTCTGAAGGAGTCTGGCCTTGCCACCCTGGCTCGGGCTGCCTACCATCTGATGGGGCTGCGCACCTATTTTACCGCTGGTGTGGAGGAATGCCGTGCCTGGACCATCAAGGTGGGAGACACCGCGCCCAAGGCGGCCGGGGTCATCCATTCGGACTTTGAGCGGGGCTTTATCAAGGCCGAGGTGTACAGCTACGACGATCTGGTGCAGTACGGCAGCGAGGCGGAGATCAAGGCCGCCGGCAAGTACCGCATGGAGGGCAAGGAGTATGTCGTTCAGGACGGCGACGTAATTTTCTTCAAGTTCAATGTGTAAGGGTAGTTTTGTCTTGGGAATCTAACCTGTAATACCAATTTATTGTGGAAGATATGTTCGCATATCTTCCATTTTTTTGTTTTTTTTCTGCCATTTTGTCAAAAATCACCCTGTCAGCACCTATAATTAGTATGAGACCTGTTTCTAATTGTGGTCATATTTGTGGAGGTGCAAATGGGTGTATTGGTGAATTGGCGGAGTGTGTTTGTTTGGATGCTGCGGTTGGTGGCGGTCTGTCTGATGCTACCCCTGCTCTTGTCTTGCTCCCACCAGCAGGATGAGGTGGTATCTGGGAAAGGTGCTGGAAAACAGCTCCATGTGGTGAGCTGGAACGTGCAGACCTTTTTTGACGCACAGACCTCCGGGCTGGAGTATTCGGAGTTCAGGGGCAGCAAGAGTCGATGGAGCCGGGAATTGTACGAGGCCCGCCTAGAACGGCTGGCAGAGGCAATCGAGCTGCTGGATGCCGACATCCTTGTCCTGCAGGAAATCGAGAACATGGCGGTGATGTATGACATTTCCAACCGGTTGACGGGCAGGCTGCGGGGCAACGATGCCTACGGCTGGATGAGCTTCCATGTGGAGGAGGGAAGTGCCATCGGCTGCGGTGTCTTTTCCCGCCTGCCCTTGGGACGGAAGCTGGTGCACCAGGTTGACTGCAGGATTCGTGGCGAGCAGCCCCAGCTGCGGCCCTTGCTGGAGGTGGAGGTGCTTCTCGGTGAGGGTAGTGGTTCTGATGAGGCTGCAGCCGCCCTGACTCTCTTTGTGTGCCATTGGAAGTCTAAGTCTGGCGGAGCGGAGGAGGCTGCCTTCTGGCAGCTGCAGCAGGAGGCCCTGCTGGAGCTCCAGCTGCAGCGGGTGCTCACCAGTCCTACTGGTACGGGGAGGGCTCTGGTGTGCGGAGACTTTAACCGTGACCTAGATGAGTTTTCCTCCGTGTCCTCGGGTGGAAGGCAGGTCTTTCTGGGAGCCGTGGCGGCGGAAAACGGCTGGCTCCATCCCAACACCACCAGCTCCGGCAGCTACTGGTACCAGGATGATTGGGAGCGGATTGACCACGTGTTTGCCGCCGGAAGGATTCAACTTCTGGGCTTTGAGGCGGTGGACTCTGGCCCCTGGGTGCAGGTGAATGAACTGGGGCAAAAAATTCCCCATCGGTATGCCATGTGGCGGGATGAGGGCTACTCTGACCATCTGCCGGTGGCCTGCCGTGTAGCCTTTTGAAAATCCACCTGAGAGGGGCCGTCTCTCCTAAAATATTGCAAGAAGCGGTGAAATATGTGATAATGGGGTATGGAGGTCATCTTATGGTGGCAATTATTGTCGGAATTGTATTGATTGCGTTTACGGTGTTTGCGGCCCTTCCCGGCGGACTTGCCTGGGGAGCTGAAATCATTGCCTTCCTGAAGGGGTGTGCCCCAGTGCTGGCGGCCTTTGTGGGGCTGATTTCCGTGTTCATCGGCATCGCAGACTTAAAGGACAAGAACGAGGCCAAAAAGGAAGAGGAGGCCGGCAAGGAGGGCTAGCTCCTGACGGCATCAGTTTTGAGGGGCGGCTGGTGAGTCGTCCCTTTTTTTGAGGTGAACTATGATTTTAAAGAAGGATGCAATCTTTGTGGTGGCGGGGGACTCCGTCACTGACTGCGACCGTGACTTTTTGGCGCCCACCTGGAAGAGCGAATCCCTGGGCAACGGCTACGCCTATTTCCTGCAGGCTGCCCTGACAGGGTTCTGCCCTGAGCTGAACGTGCAGGTTGTCAATCGTGGGGTGGGCGGCGACACCTCAGCCCAGCTATTGGAGCGGTGGCAGGAGGACGTGTTGGATTTGCGGCCCGACCTTATCTCCATCCTCATTGGGGTGAACGATGCCTGGCGTCACTTTGACGGCCATGCCAGGACCAGCGAGCTCATCGATGTGGCGGGCTACCAGGAAAATTGCCGCAGGATGATTCGATCCGGCTTGGACTGCGGGGCGGCCATGATGGTGCTGTCCCCCTTCATGCTGGAGCTGAACACCGCCGATCCTCTTGGTTCCATGGTGCGCCAGTACGCCGCCGCCGCCCGTGAGGTGGCCGCTGAATTCCACCTGCCCTTTGTGGACCTACAGGCCGCCTTCGACCAGGCCCTGTCCCGCCGCTACACCTGCAACTTTTCGCCGGACAGAATCCATCCCAACGAGGCTGCCCACATGATTATTCTGCGGGAGCTGTGGCGCACCCTCACCGGGAAGAGCCTGCTGTAGGCTGGCTCCCGCTCCATCTCGCGTGGTGGCGGTGGACTTATTCTCCGTAGGGAGGCTTTTCCTCCGCCGCCAAGGATTCCTCCCCCTCCTCAAAGCTGTACTCGTCATCAAAGAGCTGGTCTGCCAGCTGGGCAGTTGCCGTGGAGCTGGCGGAGCCTTGGGTTCCTGGGGGATTTGTCTGGTGGGAAGGCATCTGAAGGCTGGCGGTCAACCGCTGGGCGGTGGATTTCTGGGCTGCCACGAATTCCTTGCAGGCGGCCAGGATGTCCTCCGCCTGGCTTCGGGGGATGTGGAGGAGGGCGGCGATGGGAGCCGCCTCGTAGATTTCCTGTTCCTGGGGGCCCGCTGGGAGGCTGATGCTTCCGGCGGAGGTTTTGATGGCCGCCTTGTGGGTGTCTTGGCTGGGCAGCAGGGGTTTGCCGGTGGCCTTCATGGTAGCCTGCGCCTCCGCCAGATAGCTGTGGCAGTCCTTTACCAGCTGCTCCGGGCTGGTGAAGGTGAGCATGAGGCTCCGAGCCCGCTTGTCTCCCACGTGGGGCATTCCGGCGAAGACGCTGACGGTGTTCTCCTTGGTACGCAGTCGCTGGTTCCGGCTGGTGGCAAAGCGGTGGGTCTCATCCCGGACTCGCTGCAGCAGCCGTAATGCATCGCTGCGTTTGGGCAGGCGGATGGGTTTGCTGTTGCCGGGGCGGTAGATTTCCTCGTCCCGCTTTGCCAATCCCGCCACGGGAATGTCCAGCTGGAGGGCGGAAAGCACGGACTGGACGGCGTTTACCTGGCCGATGCCTCCGTCTATCAGAATCAGGTCCGGCAGGTCTGCCTGCTCGTTCAGAAGCCGGGTGTAGCGGCGGGCCACTGCCTCACGCATGGAGGCAAAGTCGTCGATGATGCCGTCGGTGGTCTTCAGGCGGAAGTAGCGGTAGTTCTTCTTGTCCGGGTTGCCGTTGTAGAAGCTGATGAGGCTGGCCACGGGAAGCCGCCCGCCGATGTGGGCAATGTCAAAGCCCTCGATGCGGACGGGCAGATGGGGCAGGTGCAGGTGATGCTGCAGCTCCTCCATGGCAGGCATGTCTCCCCGTTCCCGCAGGCGGCGGATGATGTCCTCCCGGGCGTTCTGGAAGGCCATGTTCATGGCTGCCAGGTGGCGCTTGTAGTCCGGCTGGGCTCCGGGATTTGTGTGCTCGGACACCACCTGGATGTCCGGGTGGGAGTTCAGGGCGGTGGCAAACCATTGCCTGGTCAAGTCAAGGCCCGTGGTGGTGGGGACAAAGATTTTCGGGGGGATTATGGCAGCCTCGGTGTAGTAGGCCGAAAGGAATTCACCCAGCAGCTCCTCGGTCTCATTGAGACTGACGGTGCGGTAGTTGTCCCTGCCTAAAAGCTTGCCCTGCCGCATCTTGAGCACGGTGAAGCTGGCCAGCTCCCCCTCGCTGAAATAGGCGATGTAGTCCCGGTCTTCCGGGTCGAAGTCCTCCACCACGTTCTGGCTGCGGAGCACCCGCAGGGCGGCGATGCCATCCCGCAGTCGGGCTGCCTTCTCGAACTTCAGCTCCTTGGCCGCCTGCCTCATTTCAGCTGTGAGCCGGGCCTCCGTGTCGGCTCCTTTGCCCTCAAGAATCCTTTCTATCTCACCGATATACTCGTTATAGGTGTGTTCTGATTCCCGATCGCAACAAGGTGCTCCACATCTTCCAATATGATAGTACATACAGGGAGATTCACGTTTACGCAGGATTTTGCAGCGGCGCAGGGGATAGAGCCGGTGGAGGGTTTCGATGAAGGTGTCCAAGGCCCCCACATCGGGAAATGGTCCAAAATACTTGGAGCCATCTTGAAGAATACGCCGTGTTTTAAAGAGCCTTGGAAAGGGCTCGTTGGTAATCCGCAGCACCGGATAGGACTTTCCGTCCTTCAGGTTGATGTTGTACCGGGGATTGTGCTCCTTTATCATGTTGTTTTCCAGGATAAAGGCCTCATATTCGTTGGCTGTGGTGATGTATTCAATGGATGCGGCCCTCGACACAAGAATCTGCGTCTTGATGTCCTTGCGGCCGGAAAAATAGGAGGAGAGGCGGTTCCTCAGATTCTTCGCCTTTCCCACATAAATCACGGTGCCTGCCTCGTCTTTCCAGAAGTAGACGCCGCTTGTAGAAGGAGCTTTGTGAGCCGTGTCGTGGAGTTGTTGTCGTCGTTCTTTGTTGTCCGTTTTCATGTCGATACAAGTGAATAGAAAAGTCATACCCTGTTTTGCCCTCCTTTGTCTACTGGTGGGCTCCCTCCAGTCGGTTTTCTCCATGGAAAAGATCATACAGCTGGGGGGAAGCAAGGGCTGGAGCCAGATTTCCGCCATGGATGGCATCACCACCGGCCCCGGCAGGTTCGGAGAGGCCTCCCTTGAGCTGGCCACTGCCTCCCGTAGGGTCTCGCCCCACACGGAGATGCTGTTCTCCTTCGAGGGAGAGCAGCTGCAGGATGAAGCGGGGCGCTTCTCCGTGGCCAGCTCCGGTATCCGCCTGGTGCAGGATGCGGCCATGGGCAAGGGTGCGGGACTTTCCAAGGGAGGGGACACCGGTTTTTCTGTTATCGGACCTCCCGGCTCCATCTTCTCCACCCTGGATTGGTCCGGTTCCTTCTCCATGGAATTCTGGCTCTGCCCCTCGGTGGTGGACAACGGCGAGACGGTCATCTCCTGGAAGTCCAGCCGCACTGTGGACGGCTATTCCCTGTACCAGATTCTGTCTGCCAGCTTTGTCAACAACAGGATCCGCTGGAATTTTACCAACCTCTTTGCCGGTTACACCTACAACAAGGGCGAGATTACCCTCACTGGTTCCAAGAGCATCATTCCCGGCAAGTGGTCCCACCACATCCTCACCTACAACGATGAGTCCGGGCTGCTGGAATATCGGGTGAACGGTCTGGTGGAGGACTTAAAGTACATCACCATCACGGGAAAGGAGCGGGGGGGCGTCTATCCCTTGGTGCTGGGGAATCCTGCACCCCTGGAGATTGCTGCCTCTTATGCGGGAAAGATTGACGACTTTAGAGTACTGAATGCTTATATCTCCAACACCGAGGAGTTCTTCTACCAAAATCAGGAAAACCACCAGACCGGCTGGACAGCTGTGCGGTACACTGTTGACGGTGGAAGCTTTATCAGCCAGCCCCTGGAGGTGCCTGCCGGCAGTCAGCTGCTTCGTCTCGATGCCAGCTCCATTGTCCCGGAGGAGACGGGGGTGGAATATTTCGTTCGTGCTGGAGACAACTTCTACAGCTGGAACCAGAGCAGTCCCGCCTGGGTTCCAGCTCGGCCGGGACAGCCCATTGAGGGGGTTCAGGGGCGCTTTTTCCAGGTGCTGGTGCGGATGTACCCTGACGGAGCGGGGACAAAGACACCTTCCGTCACCTCCATCACCTTGACATACAGGGAGAATGAGCCTCCGTTGCCACCCTTCTACGTGAAGGCTACTGCTGGCAGCGGTTACGTGGATTTAATCTGGTCCCACACCATCGACAAGTCCAATAGCTACTACGTGTACTATGGGGAGCGGCCAGGGGAGTATCTGGGACGGGTTGCTCTGGAAGGAGACTCTCCGGTAAAGGTGGGAATTCAGAATTCCATCAGGCTCACCGGGCTGAAGAACGGCAGAATCTACTATTTTGCTGTAGCGTCCGAATACAACGGTCAGATAGGACCCTTGTCCCAGGAGGTTTATGCCCGGCCCACGGTTCAATCGTATTAGAGAAAGGGGATATTATGACACCAGAGGTTTCGTCCGTTCACAAAAACACTCTCTTTCGTGCTAAGTCTGCTGTTTTGTCCCGGGACTTTGATTTGGCTACGAGACTTTTCAAGCGGGTGCTGAAGGCGCATCCCGACAGTATCGAGGTGATGCATGAGTTGGCCTCCGCCTATGTCCGCAGCGGACAGGATGGTCAGGCCCTCCTAGTTTGCCAGCAGATTCTTGAGAAGGATAGGAATGATTTTGGTGCCTTGGTGAGTCTCGGTGGAATCTACCGTCGTCTTGGCCGCTACGAGGAGTCTGTCTCCGTGTTGGAGCGGGCTCTGGCTCTGGACGAGAACAGCGTCCAGACCTATTACAATCTAGGGTTTACCTACAAGCAGATGGGGCGGTATGATGATGCCTTGGAATGCTTCAACAATGTAATCGAGGACGATCCAACTGATATTCTGGCCTACAATCATCTGGGACGCATCTATTCGCTGCGGGATGACAGCAAGAATGCCATATCTTCCTATCGACGGGGATTGCAGCTGGATGCCAACCATCCCATTCTCCACTACAACCTTGCCTACGAGTACGAGAAACTGGGGCGTGACGATGAGGTGCAGACTGAGTATGAGGCTGCCCTCCGGGCTAAGCCGGGGTGGAGCGAGGCCATCAACAGCTATGCTCACTTCCTGATGTCCCACAACAGGTACAAGGAGGCCTACGAGATTCTCTCCCAGGGAATCCAGGTTACCCCTGAGAATATGTCATTGCATCAGGCCATGGGAATGGTGCAGCTGAAGCGGGGTGAGTACGGCGATGCAGGCCAGCGGTTCAGAACAGTGTTGGAGTACGATAGCGACGATTCCATGGCCATGATGGGCTTGGCCGATGTCTATGTCTATGAAGGGCGGGAAATTGAGGCATCCAATCTGCTGGAGAAGGTGGAGTCCATGCCCCTCAGGAGCAAGGGTGAGCGGATGCAGTATGCCCGCAGTCTCCTGAACGCCAACAAATTCGACTCGGCGGGAGCCCTCATCAAGGGGTTGCTGGATGAGTATGACTATGACCTGGCCACCGTTCATCTGGTGGCGGAGTATTATGCCTGCTGCAATGATATGGCACGGCTGGATCAGAGTCTGGACAGAATCAATTCTCTGGATAGCTCCTATTTCCTTCATTTTCTGGACATTGCCCTTAGGTTCCGTCAGATTGGCAACTTCGAGCGGACTCAGGTGTATTTGGTGGAGTATCTGAAGCATCTGCCCAATGATCCGGTGGCCTTGGCAGCCTTGGCCTCCTGCTATGAGCAGTGCAACCAGTATGGGGATGCCATGCGATTCTACCAGCAGGCTCTCAACAAGGATTCCCAGAATTCCATGCTGCAGGGAGCCTTGGAGCGAATTTCTCGGGTTTCCGAGCTGGGGTTCCAGGAATCACAGCTGACAAAGCCTGCATCGATTCCACCTGTTGTGACTCCATCCTTGATGGAGCGTGTGGATGACTATCCCACACTGGAGCAGGAGGAGGTGCGGCAGGACTCTCACGTGGAGGAGCTGTATGTGTCATCTGAACCAGAACCGGTGATGCCCATCCTGGAGCTGGACTCCTCCACCAAATCAAAGGGGATGGATCACTACGATCCGTTGGTGATTCATTCCGATGAGCCTGACAATAATATGGATATTCCTCTTCCGGGTCTTTCAGCCTTGGCCCACGATGATGGTCCGGTGGACTACGAGCCATTGAATGCTTTCAATGCGCCCCTCTCCTTTCATGACGAGGAGGAGGCTATATTCGATAATGTGGACCAGATTCCGGAGGAGTATTTCCTTCAGGAAATGCCCCGGCAGCCGCTTTCTGATAAGGCGCATCGAGCTTCTCAGGAGCGGGTGCTTCCTGAGTTGCCAGTCCATGAGGAGTCCCCTGCGGAGCGGGAACTGATGGCGGATGATTTCGAGATTGCTCCAGAGCCTCCTAGAACGGAACTGGAGAGACCGAAGGATAGGGAGCCTTCCGAGGATGAGTTGGCCATGCCTTGGGACTTTGACGGCGACCCCAGTGATTTGGAGCCGGAACCGGAGCCAGAGGAGCTGGAAGCCGTGCCTGATGATAGTTTTGATGATAGTTTTGATGATGTGGAGGAACTGGTTCCCCAGGGCATTCTTCTGGAGATCACTCGACTGCTGGAGAACAAGGAGCTGTTGGAAAGGCACGGTGACTTGGTGGGGCTCTTCCATGAGATGAAGCGTCTGTGCGAGTTCCTTCCCAAGGCGCAGCGAGAAGGGTTCCACGCCGGCATGAAGCGGATGCAGATGGATTATATCATCAGCAAGCTGTCCGGCAAGCCAGGGCTGATGACGGTGGCGGAAAGTCTGCGGGACAAGGGACTGGTGAGTGTGCCCGACGAGAAGTACGACATCGTGGAGCGGTTCGATGAGCCGGCTGTTTCCGCCCGTGTTATTGGTTTGATGCGCCCCTTGGTGCAGCAGCTGCCGGACAAGAATGATGCCCTGTCTTTGGATGGTTCCCTACGGAACGTGCTGGAGCGGTTGGCGGCACTGTAGGTTCGTGGACATCCCGTTATATGAAGAAGCAAGGCCCGAAGGTGCGTCCTTCGGGCCTTTTCCTTTAGAGGTGGATGATGCGGGCTTTGGTGAGCACCTGGTTTCCTTCCTCTGTAATGAGGATGTCGTTCTCCAGTCGGCAGCCGCCGATGCTTGGGTCGTAGAGGCCCGGCTCCAGTGTCACCACCATGCCGGGCTGGAAGCAGGCAGTGGCTGGCTGGCTGGGGCGGACGGTGGGCCACTCGTGAGCCTCCAGTCCATAGCCGTGTCCCAGGGAATGGGGCATGGTTCTTCCTGCGGCGGCGAAAATGGCATCCACTTTTTGTGCAGCCTCCTTGATGGAAAGCCCCGGCTTGTAGAGCTCCAGAGCTTCGTTGTAGGCTGTCTGGACAAGCTCCAGCTGCCGCTCTTGCTCCGCCGTCAGGGGACCCTTGGCAAAGGTGAGGGTGACGTCACTGGTGTAGCCCTCCACCACCACCCCAAAGTCCAGGATGGAAAGTCCCTGGGCGGGAAAGGCACCGGCGGTGTAGGGAGGAAAGCAGTGGATGCCGAAGCTTCGACTAGGGCCGGCAGCCAAAGTCTCGAAGCCTGTACCCTCGCAGCCAGCGGCACGGCATTCCCGCTCAATCAACAGGGCGGCATCCAGCTCTGTGGTGATGGAACCATCCCGGACTCCCTGTTCCAGCAGCAGGATGAGCTGGTCGGTGATGGCAGTTGCCCTCTTGATGCAGTAAATTTCATACTCATCCTTGATGGCACGCATATGTACCGCATCCTGATGGACCCCGTCTTCCCTGCACAAGAGTCTTACCGCTTTGGGGGCGCTGCAATTTTCCATGGTCTGGGAAATCGCTTGCTGGTAGTTTTGATAGGCGGGGTAGGGGGTGCTTGGGGGCAGCTCAAGGGAAATTTCTGCTGGAAGCTCCCCTAGGTAATCCTTTCTGCATAAAATTTGGGACAGGGTGGTGGTTGCATTGCGGCCAAAGTCGGTATAAGGAAGGATTGCATCTACCGTGGCCATTTCCCGTGCCATGTTCACGTCCCAGGGAATGAGGATGGACTTGCCTTCTGCAGTAATAATCAGCAGGGCATCGGAGGGCTGGCCGGTGAAGTACCGCACTGAAGGGTCACGGCGGCCTTCGGTGTCCTCAAAAAAGGCTAGATGGATGTTCTTCTCCTTTAGAATCTTTGCAAAGGCATTTTGGCGGCGACGCAAGAACTCGGCAAGCTTTGGCTGTCCACCGTCAGTTCCGGAAGATGGCTTTGGTTCGTTCAGCTGGCTCATATTCTTCTCCTTATTTTTTGAGCGATGATTTTTATCAAGGAATCTCGGGTAATAATGAGGAGCAACACTCCTACCAGGGCAAAGAGGAGGGCAGACAGAATGAGGGGGAGTCCTTCCTGCAGGATTCTATTGCCAAAGGTAAAGAGTGAAAAAATCCTGTCTTTTAAGAGCAGAAGCGGTACAGAGGCGATGATGGAAAGAATCACCATTTTGATGGAGTAGAAAATCATTCCCTTTACAATGGAGCCCATGCCGAATCGTTTTGTTCGGGCCAGGAACAAGAGCAGGAACACTGTGTTGGCAAGGCTTGCAAGGCTAAGAGCCAGGGCAATTCCTCCGCCCTTCATGGAACCCACAAGGATGAGGGCCAGGACAATGTTCACGGCAAAGCCCAGGATGCCGGCAGTGGCGGGGGACTTGGTGTTGCCCTGTGCGTAGAAGGCTGGGGAGATGACTCGGTTTACGGCGATGAAGAAGAGGCCCATTATATGGAAGGTAAAGGCCTCTAGGGTGAGGGCCACGGAGTCTTGGTCAAAGCTCTTGGACTTGTAGACCAGGGAAATGATGTTTTCTCCAGTAACGAGGGAAAAAAAGGTGATGGGAATGGTGATGAGGGCAATGATTTTTACAGACTGGGTAAGCATTCTGGAGAATTCATCCCACTCCTGACGCTTTGCCAGTCCAGCCATGTCCGGCAGGATGACCGTGCCGATGGAGACGGCGAAGATGCCCAGAATCAATTCCTGGAGCCGCAGGGAGTACTGGAGGCTGGAGACAATTCCTGTCCCTGCGTGACCGGCCAGGGAGGTGGAAACCACGTCGTTCAGCTGGTAGGCAGCCATTCCGATGACGGTGGGACCTACCAGGGCAACAACCTTTCTGGTGCCGGGGTTGGAGAAGGCCTTTTTCAATGAGGTGAGGGACACCCTCCAGCCGCCTTTCAGCACGAAGGGCAATTGAAAGGCTGCCTGAACCGTTCCTCCTGCCATAACACCAATTGCCATGGCTCGGGCGGGATTGGCGGTGAAGGGTGAAAGCAGGTAGGTGGCGGCAATGACGATGATGTTGAAAAGTATGGGGGTAAATCCTGACGGAGCGAAGATTTTCAGTCCGTTGAGGATGCCCTGGAAAAAGGCCGCCACGGAAATCACCAGCAGGTAGGGAAACATGATGCGGGTTAGCAGTGTGGTTTCCACCAGCACGGTCAGGTTGCCATCCTTGTAGAAAAGGGGAACCAGCAGGGGTGTGAGGATGATTCCCAGCACCACTACCGTTGTGGTGAGGAAGGTTACCAGTGTGCAGGTGGCGTTGACGAAATCCTGGGTTTCCTTCCGTCCCTCCTCCGTGTCGGCAGTCTCAAGGTAGGCCTTGAAGGTGGGGATGAAGGCCACCGAGATGCTGTTCTCTGCAAAGAGGCGGCGGAACAGGTTGGGAATCATAAAGGCAATGCCAAAGGCATCCGCCAGGGCGGAGGTTCCAAGAAAGGCCGCCTTGGTTGCTTCCCGCACCAGCCCCAGAATGCGGGAGACGAGGGTCAGCAGGGAAAGCTGGGCACCGGCCGCCAGTAAGGATTTCTTCTTCATGGGCTACAGTATAGCATGGGGAAACTAATAGTAAAAGGGGGAGGGGAAGCCATGGAGCCCACTGCCGGCTTACACTTTGCTACATTCAAGCCCTGTTGATTCCAAGAAACAAATAGGACACCCTGAGTCCAAAACCTGTGTTAGAATGAAAAAAAAGGAAACAACATTTTAACACAGGTGAAGATGAGAACAGGGTGTCCCATGCACATTGTAACAGTATTGCCCCGCCAGAAGCAACTGGGGAAAGGCCATTCAAAGGGACTTTCAAGGAAGGCGAGGCATCGGCTTCCTCCAGACCGCCTTCACCGAATCCGCCCGGAAGCTGATAGCAGACACCACCGTGGACAACAGTGCCGCCAGCACCAACCCTGCGTCCAATCCCAATCTGTGGAGTGGTGGCAACAATCCGTATGCCTGCGGCAAGACCACGGACAAGGTCTTCCTGCTGAGCCAGCAGGAGGCCACCACCGGTGTCCATCTGAGAGATAAGGGTATCACCGAGGACTATGGCTTTGATGAGTACGACAGGTGGGTGGGCGATAGTAACGGTACGACCACCAGCACCCGGATCCGTGTCACCACGGACTACGCCAAGGCCACTGGGGCAAACCAGAACTCCACAGCTTGCTCTGGCGGCTTTTGGTGGCTGCTCTCGCCCAACTACGACTACGAGGGCTACGCGCGCGGCATCAACGGCCTTGGCGACGCCTACGACTACGGCATCGTCAACTACACAAATGGGGGCGTTGTTCCGGCTTTGTGTATTCCAGTTTCCCACTTGCCGTAGAGGGGAGTAGGAAATAGGGGGCAGGATTTGTTCTCGTTTCTCGCTCCTGTCTCCTAACCACTAGCCACTAAGCATTCGCTCCTCGCTTCTAGCATCCGCCGGGCTGTGGTCTGGCGGGTGCTTTTTTGTGGGGCTGCAGTTCAAGGATGGGGTCATACAAACGGATTTGTTCGTTCCTGACGGAACTCACGGCAGGAAAAGCGAGGAATGTTAGTTCCGAGCAAATCCACTTGTTGTGTAGAAAGAACAAGTAGATTCACAGGTGGTGGAGTGCCTACAAGGCAGACATTGACGAGGTTAGTCTCCCAACTCCTCTATCTGGAGAAGGTCAAGACCCGTCAAATCAGCGATGTCCTCGGCGGAAAACCCTCGGATAACAAGTCTTCTCACCGTCTCCAGCGCCTTCTGGTAGGCTCCTTGTGCGAGTCCACGCTCCAGTCCGATGGAGATGCCCTCCTCACGCCCGTCCTCGTAGGCCTCCTCCTTCAGTACCGCCATGTCGGTGGCGTAATCGTATTCAGTCATCAAAATGCTCAAAACCTCACCTCCCTTCCGTTCAAGGTAGTCACGCAAGATGTTGCGGCGCACTGCCTCCTGGATGGCCCACTTGAGCGTGTGCTTGTGGCCTGCTGCCCTGGCCTCCTCAACAAGCTGAAGGAACTGCACGTACTGCTCCAAGTCGTGGCAGCTGTGCACTACGGGACTTGGATGCAGTGTCTAGTCTGTGAGCTGAAGG
>JAGARR010000053.1 GCA_017622135.1 Spirochaetaceae bacterium | reverse complement strand
TTCTGGTGCGGCAATACTGTTACAATGTGCATGGGACACCCTGTTCTCATCTTCACCTCTGTTAAAATGTTGTTTTGCTTTTTTCATTCTAACACAGGTTTTGGACTCAGGGTGTCCTATTTGTTTCTTGGAATCAACAGAATGGTGGTTTAGGGGAGGAAACCCCCTCTACTGGTCAGCGGTGCAAGGGGCTGGAGGGGAAACGGCTCATGCTCCACGCCTGTCTCCTGCGCTTTGCCCACCCCAAAACAAAGCTGCCAGTGGAATTCATCTCGTCGGCTCCCTTTTAGGATTCACCGTCTTACACACTGTACTAGCCCAAATGCAGGGGAAGCTGTCTAGCTAGAAAGGTTGTCGTGACAGGTAAAGATGGCTTTAACCTGTCAGAATTCTTTGGATAAGCTATAGGAATAATTCAGATAAGCTATTGGAAAGATTGTGGTAGGCTATGGGAAGGATTCGGATAGCCTATCAGGATGATTTGGATAGGCTATGAGAAAGATTCTGATAAGCTATCAGAAGAATATTTTTAGGCTATGGGAATGATTCTGATGTCCACCATCTAATTTCTCAGTGAGACTGTAGCGGTTTTTCAGTGAGAAAGCAGTGGTTTTCCAGTGAGAAAAAAATTTTTCTCACTGAGTTTCCAGCCCTTTCTCAGTGAGAAATCACCTTGATGGAAATGATACAATACTTTGCTGGTTGTAGGGTTATTTGGGACTGGGGGTGGGGGTAGAATGGGGATTGGGGAAGGAATTGATTAAAATGGTCAACTTAGCGTGTCAGAATAGATATTTTGTGATAAAATAGTGAAAGTATAAGTAATACAATTCCAAAAATAAGAGGGTTGAACAACTATGGATACTTCTGCTGTTGAGTTTATTGATAACATACAGAAAACGCTTGGTCAAAGTATGAAAGAAGAATTAAGGCCTAGTAGTAAAGTGTCCATTGCAGCTGCTTGTTTTTCTATTTATGCATATCAAGAGTTACAAAATGAACTTAAGAATATTGACGAGTTCCGTTTCATCTTTACTTCCCCCACATTTCTTGCTGAAAAAGTAAAGAAAGAAAAACGAGAGTTTTATATTCCACGTCTAAATAGAGAAAGAAGTTTGTATGGAACAGAATTTGAAGTTAAATTAAGGAATGAGTTAAGTCAAAAAGCTATTGCAAAAGAATGTGCACAATGGATCAAAGAAAAGGCAATTTTCAAGTCAAATGTGACACAACAGGCTATGCCAAGTTTTATTAATGTTGATGAGGTAAGCTATAATCCAGTAAAAGAATTCACTGCCGTTGAACTTGGAGTAGAAAAAGGTAACAATGCAGCTTTTGCAATTACCAAAATGAAAGCTCCTATGAGTCTTAGTTTTTTACAGTTATTTGAACAGTTCTGGGAGAACAAAACTATTATGCAGGATGTTACTGAACAAGTAATAGAGAATATCGCATCTGCATATAATGAAAATGCACCAGAATTTATTTATTTTGTAACGCTCTATAATATTTTCAAAGAATTTTTAGATGATATAAATGAAGATGTACTACCAAAAGAAGATACAGGTTTTAGAAACAGCAAAGTATGGTCAAAATTGTATAATTTTCAACAAGATGCCTGTTTAGCAATTATTAATAAGCTAGAAAAATATAATGGTTGCATTCTTGCTGATAGTGTGGGACTTGGAAAAACATTCACTGCACTTGCTGTCATAAAATACTACGAAAGCCGTAATAATAGGGTACTTGTTCTTTGCCCCAAAAAACTTTCGAATAACTGGAATATCTATAAAAACAATTACAAGAACAATCCCATTTCAGACGACAGATTGCGATATGATGTGTTATTTCACACAGATTTAAATAGAACTTCTGGATACTCTAATGGAAATGACTTAGCTTTTATAAATTGGGAAAATTATGATTTAGTTGTTATCGATGAATCTCACAATTTCAGGAATGGTATTGGAACTCATTCAAATACAAAAGAAAATAGATATATGCAGTTGATGAACAAGGTTATTAAGCAGGGGGTGAAAACAAAAGTACTTATGCTTTCTGCAACTCCAGTCAATAACCGATTTATCGATTTAAAAAATCAACTTGCATTAGCCTATGAAGGAGTCGTAGAAAATATTGACTCACAATTAAAAACAAAAAAATCTATTGATGATATATTCCGCCAAGCTCAAGTTGCATTTAATAAATGGAGCCAGTTGGTAACAGCAGATCGAACAACAGAAAATCTTTTGGCAATGCTTAGTTTTGATTTTTTTGAAGTGCTTGATAGTGTTACTATAGCTCGTTCAAGAAAGCATATTCAAAAATATTATGATACAAAAGACATTGGGACATTTCCTAAAAGATTGAAGCCGATTTCTATACATACACCACTGACAGAGCGGGAAAATGAAACAACATTTAACTTGATTTTTGAAGAGTTAGAAAAATTAAAACTGACAGTGTATGTTCCCTCATTGTTTATTCATCCAAGTAAAAGGGCGAAGTATGAAATTGATGATGCTGGTGGTTTTGACCAAATGGGACGAGAATTAGGAGTCCGTCGGTTGATGGCGATAAATCTACTAAAGCGTTTGGAAAGCTCTGTTTATTCTTTTCGTTTAACTATTCAACGGGTAAAAGAATATGTACAACACACGATTGAAATGGTGAACAATTTTCATTCTCATGATTCAACTTCAGAGATTGCTATTCAAGATATGTCTTTTGACAGGGACTATGATTTTGATGATCAGAATACCTGTGATATTTTTACCATTGGCAAGAAAGTCAAAATAGATCTGAAGGACATGGATTATATTTCATGGCTTAATGATTTAACGAATGACGCAAATATTTTATCAGGCTTAGAAAGCCTCATTGAAGATATAACTCCAGCAAAGGATTCAAAATTGCAAAAATTGCTGGAAATAATAAGTGGTAAAATAGAAAAACCTATCAATTCAGACAATAAGAAAATTATAGTTTTTTCAGCATTTGCTGATACGGCAGATTATCTTTATGAGCAAGTGAGCGTATATGTAAAGGAAAAATACTCTCTCAATTCAGCAAAAATAAGTGGAACTTCTGAAGGAAAAACTACCTTGGAAAAGTTTAAATGTGATTTGAATGCTGTTTTGACGTATTTTTCTCCAATGTCAAAAGATAAGGATGTAATTTATCCTGGAGATGAAAGAAGTATTGATGTACTTATTGCCACGGATTGTATTTCGGAAGGCCAAAATTTGCAGGACTGTGACTATCTCGTTAATTACGACATTCATTGGAATCCTGTTCGTATTATTCAGAGATTTGGTCGTATTGACCGAATTGGTAGTAAAAATAATGTAATTCAGCTGGTAAATTTCTGGCCAGATTTAACTTTAGATGAATATATAAATCTTAAAAACCGAGTAGAAACTCGTATGAAGATTGTGGATATGACTGCTACAGCAGACGACAATCTTTTGGATGATAACCAAAAGGATCTGGAGTACAGAAAGGCTCAATTACAAAAATTAAAAGAGGAAGTGGTGGATATTGAAGAAATGAATACTGGAATCAGTATTATGGACTTAGGTTTAAATGAGTTTCGCTTAGATTTGTTAGAATACGTTAAAGATAATGGTTATTTAGATGCCACTCCTTTTGGACTTCATGCAGTTGTAAAGGCCTCAGAAGATTGTCCTTCTGGTGTTATTTATATTCTTAAAAATAGAAACAATAATGTAAACATTGATAATCAAAATTGCCTACACCCATTTTACATGGTTTATATTGCAGAAGATGGTACTGTGGTGTGTAATCATTTAAATCCCAAAAATATGTTAGATAAAATGAGGTTACTGTGCAAGGGTCAAGATGAACCTATTGTAGAAGTGTACAAACAATTTAATGAACAGACAAAGGATGGCCGTAACATGAAATTCTTCAACAAGCTTTTGGGTGATTCAATTGCCTCAATTATAGAAGTTAAAGACGAAAGTGATATGGATTTATTCTTAAGTGGTGATTCTGTTGATTTTAAACATGGACAAATTAATGGTTTAGATGACTTTGAACTTATTTGCTTTTTAGTTATAAAAGAGGGTACATATGCTTAATCTTCCAGAAATCACTCAATTGCAAAAAAACTTACCAAAGTCTCAGATTTATAAAAAGTTTCAGTTGAATAATGCACAACAAACGAAATTTGACTTGGATATTAGCAGGATAGATATTGTGAACGAGATTAGTAGCAGAACAATTCCTGCAATTAGAGTAGGTTCCAAGGTAAAAAGTTTTTATGTTCTTAGTGTAAGGCTAAAGAAAAAAATCATTGATTACAAGAATATAGAAAGAATTGCAAAGCTGATACCACAAAATCTTGTGTTTGCACTTCAGTTTGAAGAAGAAATCCAGCTGGCTGTATTTTGTGAAAGAATGTTTACCACAGCCTGGATACCTGAAGCACAAGTTCAGCTTGAATTACAGGGGCTTACCTTTGATGAAGTGTGGGAAAATATCATTAAAAAAATAGAAGGTGGAGAATGGGATTCAAATCTTTCTCTTTCTGAAAACATAGAATTAAAAGAAAAAAAAGAAAAGCTTCAGAAAGAGATAGCTAAACTTGAAAAACTTGCAAGGAAAGAAATCCAGCCAAAGAAGAAGTTTGAACTTGTCAGTCAGAAGCGAAACTTGGAAGATGAGTTGAATGGTTTATGAAAGATAGAAGAAAAGCTACGGATATGATAGAATGGGGTGGCTTTATACTTGTAGAAGAGGTGTGGTGAAATATGGGAAATATTCACGTCAAGTCATTGAACATTGAAACGTATAGAGGTATACATAATCTTCATTTAGAAAGCTTCACTGGGGTCAATATTTTTACTGGTGACAATAATTGTGGAAAGACCAGTGTTCTTGAAGTGCTCCAAACGGTAGGCAATCCTTGTTCACCTGTAGTTTGGAGTCGATTAGGCAGAACTACAAAATACCCCAACCCTTCTCAAACTGTTTTTGAGTCGATAAAAAATTTATATTCGATTGCTGAAAGTGAAATGCGTATAGCATATAAAAAAGAAGATGACAAAAATGGCGTTTCGTCTGTAGAATTAAAAGGTTCTATCAGTAAAAACAAAGTATTTAAAAGGGAATACTGTGAAGAGGCTCACATTGGCTGTAGTCCTGAAGAAGAATTTTCTGAAGCAGAGCTGGTAGAATTGCATACTGATTTTTTTTACAACGAAAAGCTTGTTGATGGGTTTGGTGTTTTTAATGTAACTCGCTTTGATGGTTTCGTAGAAAATATTAGAAAACCTTATACCCAATATGAAATAGTGTATATTCCACCCTGTGTATATACTGAAGACTATGATACTGAGATAACTAAGATATTAAAAGAAAATGAAAAACAAGAGGAATTTCTATCTGTTTTACGACTTTTTGATGAAGATATTCTAGATATTGTTCCAACTATTAGAGAATATGATATTCCATTTCCACTAAAAAACAGTTATCAAATTCGTTCAAAATCTATGGGAAAATTACTTCCTCTTACTGTGTATGGTGATGGATTAAAAAAAGTTATACAACTAGCCACTGCTATTCTTCATGTAAAAAATGGAGTCTTATTGATTGATGAGTTTGAGACTGCGATTCACACCTCAGCAATGACAAAAATTTATGAGTGGATTCTAAAGACTTGTAAGAAACTTAATATTCAACTTTTTTTGACCACTCATAGTAAAGAAGCTTTACAAAAAATTCTTGCACTCAATTCAGATATTGAATTAAAAGGTGATATTACTCTTTTTACTCTATACAAAAAAAATGGAAAAAATATTGCAAGAAAACTGAGTGCAGAAAGAGCAATAGAGGCAGATTATAACTTTAATCAGGAGCTCAGATAATGAAATCAATAATTATTTGTGAAGGAGAAACAGATTTTGTTTTTCTTCAGCACTTTATGATTAAAGTCAATGGATGGAAAGATTCGAAACAAAATTCCAATCCTTCCTTTAACTCACATGTTCACAATTCGCTAAGTCGTGATTTTTTTAAAGATTCTAATATGCTTACAATTATTTCTTGTGGTGGATGTGGAAATATAAAAACTGTTTTTGAAGAAGTAATTCGTAAAAATGAAAATGAAATAGAAGATAGTGAGCGATATACAAAGATTGTCGTTCTTACAGATAATGATGATGACTGTGTTGAAACAAGAATTGTATCTGAATTAAATGATTCTGTAAAAAATAATATTCCGATAAGTAGTAATAACAATTGGACATCATTAACTTTTAAAGATGCCTCTCAAAATCAATTTAATTGTGAATTATTGCTTCTAATAATTCCATTTAATGAGAATGGTGCTTTAGAAACTTTTTTGTTGGACTCTGTTTCTAAAGCAGATTCTTATGACGCTGAAATCATAAGAAAAGCAAAAGAATTTGTTGATAGTGCAGATCCTGAAAAAAAATATCTTACTCATAGGGGATTTGTAACAAAAGCAAAATTATATGCTTATTTTGCGATTCGTATTGAACCAACTAAAAATCATTTTCGTCAACGATATAAGATTTTAACCCAAATACCTTGGGAAGAATATGAAAATATACGAGAAGTGTTTAAAGAACTAAAGAAGTTATAAGAAACATGGTAGAATAGTAAGTGGACTATATGATGATGAAAATAGAAACTGATAAGGAGCTCTCCCATGACACACCTAAAAATGCACTCACTAAACAAAATAGATGAAAATATCTTAGATTGAGGAAGGTATTGTAATGACAAACATTAATACAGGTCTGTATGAAATTCCTGTTCTTCCGCTAAACATAGATTTAGAAACTAAAAAGATTCTAAAACAACAAAATTTGGCTTCTCGTGCTTTAGCAGAATTGAAAGGAGTTGCAAAAACAATTCCTAATGAACAAATTTTATTAAATACACTTATTTTGCAAGAAGCAAAAGATAGTTCCGAAATTGAAAATATAGTTACTACTCAAGATGATTTGTTTAAAACAGATTTAAATATGAAAGAAATAGAGCAAACTGCTAAACGAATTGCTGCAAAAGAAGTATTGAGATATAGACAAGCCATGCAATTAGGTTTTTCAAAAGTAAGAAAAGCTAAACTTCTAACAAATAGTATCATAAAAGAAATACAACAAGAACTGGAGCAAAATAAAGCTGGTTTTAGAACCTTACCGGGCACACATCTTGAAAATAATGTGGGTGAAACGGTGTATACGCCACCTCAAACTCTACAGGAAATTGAAAAATACATGGGAAATTTGGAAAAGTTTATAAATGATTCATCTTTATCGGAACTTGATCCGCTTGTTAAGCTTGCAATAATTCATCATCAATTTGAAAGTATTCATCCATTTTATGACGGAAACGGAAGGACAGGAAGAATTATTTCAGTTTTATATCTTGTAGTAAATGATTTATTAGATTTGCCAATTTTATATTTAAGTAGATACATTACACATAATAAAATTGAATATTATTCACTAATTCAAAAGATAAGGGATAATTCTGGTAATAACAATGCTGATTGGGAAAATTGGGTGTTTTTTATATTGAAAGGGATTGAAGAAACGGCTAAGCAAACTGTTGAATTAGTTCAACAAATTAAATTTTTGATGGATGAATATAAAGGAAAAATAAGAGATGCTTTTGGAACAAAATATAATCATGAATTACTAAATAATTTATTTAATCATCCTTATACAAAAATTGAATTTATTCAAAATGATTTGAATGTTTCTCGTTTTACAGCATCGAAATATTTGGACTTAATCGTAGAATTAAAATTACTTTCGAAAATTAAGATTGGAACAAGTAATTATTACATTAATGATAGATTGGTAGAGTTATTAATGAATCAGGGAACTTTACATGGATAGAATCATATGTTGAAAAAATTATATTTTTTCAACATATGTAGGTCATTATGTTGAAAAAAAAACAAATTTTTCAACATAACCATTACACAAGAAAAGGAGTAACTAATGGATAAACTCAAAATGCAAACAAAAAACTTAGCAAATGAAAACTATGAAAAACTGGCAGTTCTTTTTCCAAATGCAGTGACAGAAAGCACTGATGAAAATGGAAATGTAGTACGTGCGATAGATAAAGATATTCTCATGCAAGAAATTAATTGCAAAGTAGTCGAAGGTCGAGAGGAACGTTACCAATTCACTTGGCCAGACAAGAAACAAGCCATTCTTACAGCAAATGCTCCAATAAACAAAACCCTTCGTCCCTGTCGAGAAGAAAGCGTAAACTTTGACACCACAGAAAACCTGTACATAGAAGGCGACAACCTAGAAGTTCTAAAACTGTTGCAGGAAACATATCTTGGAAAAATCAAAATGATTTACATCGACCCACCTTATAACACGGGAAATGACTTTGTGTATGAGGATGATTTTGCACAAAACGCAGATGATTACATTGCAAACAGTGGGCAGCTAGATGGAGAAGGAAATCGTCTTGTAGCAAACACTGAAAGTAACGGAAGATTCCACACCGACTGGCTTAACATGATGTACCCAAGATTGAAAATCGCAAAAGACCTATTAACGGACGATGGAGTTATATTTATTAGTATAGATGATAAGGAAGTAAAAAATCTTATTAATATTGGAAATGAGATTTTCGGAAGCGTAAATTTTGCTGGAATAATACCTTACAGAAAAAGGACTACTAAAACAGATGTACCATTCGGAATTTCACAAGATTTTGAATGGGTCCTTGTTTATGCTAAATCTCAGAAATTCTTTGCAGGTGTGCCAGTAGAAAGAAAATACTATTCAAGCCCAGATTATCCTAATGATAGATGGCGTTTATCAGATTTAACTACTCAAAAAATTGAAAGTCAGCGTCCAAATTCTGCTTTTAATTTAATTGATCCAAAAACAGGAAAAGAGTATAAATATAATCCAAAACGATTATGGGCCATTACAAAAGATACATTTCCAAGTTATTATGATAAAGGAAAAATTGTTTTTCCAGATGATTATGATTTCTTAAATATTTCTATACCTGCCTACAGAGTATTTGAAAGCGAAGACAGAAAAAAAGCATTTGAAAAATATGGTACAACTAATTTTTTGAAAAGTGTTTCTACTGCCTTACCAAGTGACATAGGAATGAATGAAAACGGTTCAAAAGAAGTTGATTCACTTGTTGGAAATAAAGTCTTTAGCTTCCCAAAACCGGCTAGTTTAATAAAATTCCTTATTCAGTCTATACATGATGAAAATGCAATCATCTTTGATTTCTTCTCTGGTTCAGCAACAACCGCCCATGCCGTCATGCAACTTAACGCAGAAGACGGTGGCAAACGTAAATTCATTATGGTGCAGCTTCCCGAAGTAACAAATGAAAAATCAGAAGCATACAAAGCTGGTTTTAAAAACATCTGTGAAATCGGCAAAGAACGCATTCGCCGTGCAGGAAATCAGTTTTTGGTTAAAGATACCAGGGGGGGGGTACAGGCGATGCTCCTAGTAGCCTAGATATAGGTTTCAGGGTATTAAAAATCGATTCATCCAATATGCAGGATGTGTATTATTCCCCCGAGAATGTACACAAACAAGACTTGTTTCAAGACAACGTAAAACCAGACCGAACCGCAGAAGATTTACTGTTCCAAGTAATGCTTGATTTAGGCGTACAACTTTCAAGCAAAATCAAAACAAAAAAAGTTAATGAAAAAACAGTTTATTTTGTAAACGACAATTATCTTGTAGCCTGTTTTGATCAAGATATTACAGAAGAAACAATCACTCAGATTGCAAAAGAAAAACCATATTATTTTGTAATGCGAGACAGCGGCTTTGCCAGTGATAGTGTCGCCACAAACTTTGAGCAGATATTCACAACATATTCTGCTGACACAGTAAGGAAGGTTCTATAATGAAGTTTACTTTTAAGATACAACAATATCAGACAGAAGCCGTAGCTTCACTTGTAGATTGCTTTGAGGGACAGTTACCTGCAAACGGAGTACAATATTTGCGTGATAAAGGTTTAATGCCCAAATTGGTAAAACAAGACGTCCAAACAGAATTGTTTGAAAAACAAAAGACAGAAGATGAACAACTGGAAGAATCAGATACGGGATATCGTAATGCAGATTTGATTTTAAGTGATAAAGAACTTTTAGATAATATCCATAAAATTCAAGACAGGAATTTTATAATTCATTCTGAAAAAATTGAAAAAACAGCAAACAGTCCAAGTTTTGATATTGAAATGGAGACAGGAACTGGAAAAACCTATGTGTATACTAATACAATGTATGAACTGAACAAGGTTTACGGTTGGAGTAAGTTCATTATAGTTGTACCTTCTCTTCCCATTCGTGAAGGAGTTTTTAAAAGTCTCGAATATACCCAAGATCACTTCATGCAGCGTTATGGAAAAAAAATCCGCTACTTTATCTATAATAGCAAAAGATTGAATTTGCTGGATCAGTATTCTAGCAGTGCTGATATCAATGTCATGATAATCAATATGCAGGCATTTAATAGCTCCTTAAACAAAGATAAAAATGTAGCAGGCAGAAAGGGGAATGAGGCTGCACGTATTATTTATACTAAGCGTGATGAATTTGCTAGCCGTCGCCCCATTGATGTTATTGCTGCAAATCGTCCTATTCTCATTTTGGATGAACCTCAAAAAATGGGTGGTGCTGCAACTCAAAATGCATTAAAGCAGTTTATCCCTTTGTTTACAATAAATTATTCTGCTACACACAAGGTTCAGCATAATCTTATATATCGTCTTGATGCTCTTGATGCATATAATCAAAAGCTCGTAAAAAAAATTAAGGTAAAAGGATTTAGGCTAGACAATATAGCAGGAACCCAAACCTATATTTATGCAGAAAGTATCATCCTTTCTCCCAAACAACCACCAATGGTAAAATTAGAAATTGATGTAAAGCAAGCAAACGGAATTAAACGGCTTCCAGTAAAACTTTTAACTGGAGATAAGCTTGATGTTGTGTCAAAAGGTTTGGAAGAATATAAGGGAATTTACATTGCCGAAATATTGCCAGAAATAAATGCAGTTAGATTTAATGTGTCTGTAAGTTCCAATGCAGATCCTACTATGTTGTTTATGGGACAAGTAACAGGAAATGTTGCAGAAAAGGATATTCGTCGAGTTCAAATTAGAGAAACCATTCGTAGTCATTTTGAAAAGGAGAGGGAATTTTATGAGCAGGGATTGAAAATAAAAGTTCTTTCTCTTTTCTTTATCGATGAAGTTGCAAAATATCGTGCTACAGAAGAAGATGGTTCTGAAATTCCTGGTGAATATGGTCAAATGTTTGAGGAGGAATATGTCAATGTCATGAATGAGTTTCTTCATATTTCTCCTGATAGTTATTATCAAAAGTATTTGCTTCCAACTGCAAAAGAAATTAGTTCCTGTCATGAAGGGTATTTTAGTCGGGATAAAAAAGGCAGATTAACCAATTCTAATGGGGAGTCAGAAGAGGATGTTTCAACTTATGATTTGATTCTTAAACGAAAGGAGCTGCTCTTAGATTTTACTGTGCCAATACGGTTTATTTTTTCTCACTCTGCATTGCGAGAAGGGTGGGATAATCCCAATGTATTCCAGATTTGTACTTTAAAGCATTCCGATAACACTGTTTCTCGTCGCCAAGAAGTGGGGCGGGGTATGCGACTTTGCGTAAATGAGGATGGTGCACGTCAAGATAAAGATATCCTTGGCGAAAGTGTCCATGAAATTAATACTCTCACCGTTATTGCCAGTGAAAGTTATAAAGATTTTGTGGATGGTTTGCAAAAAGATATTGCAGCAGAACTTTCTGATACACGCCCTAAAATTGCTGATATTGATTATTTTGTCGGTAAGGTAATTACTGTTTGTGGCTACAAGATAGAACTTGATGCAAAACAAGCAAAAATCATTTATCAGTATTTGTTAAAGAACGATTATATCGATGAAAATGATCAACCAACACAAATATATAAAGAGTCGGTAGAAAACGGTTGTTTGCAAAGAATTCCTGAAAGTATTGAATATACTTTACCGGATGAAATACAAACAAATCCCCAAGCTCGCCTAGAGATGTTTGAACAAATCCAAAGACTTGTTCAGGCCGTTTATAATCCTTCCATGCTTTCTGGAATGATTGATAATGCACAGCATCCAAAATGGGAAAATGGAAATCCGTTGAACAGAAACTTTGATAAGGAGATTTTCCAAGAGTTGTGGCATAAAATCAATCATAAGTATTCATATACTTGCCAGTTTAATAGCGAAGAGTTGATAAACAATGCTGTTGATGCAATTAAAAAGGAGCTTCATGTTGCTCCTATGCGTTATACCTTGGAGGTGGGAAAACAAAAAGATAAAATGGATGAAGCTGAATTAAAAGCAGGTTCTTCCTTTGGTGAAACGAAAAGTGAATCAAAGATAGTTCGTAAAGCTACATCTAGTACAGTAAAATATGACCTTGTAGGTGATATTGCAAAAGGCTGCAAGCTAACCAGAAAGACGGTGGCTACAATTCTGAGTCAACTTACAATAAAAGAGATGGAGCAATTTGGATTTAATCCAGAAAAATTTATTCGTGATGTAATCAATATCATTAATGCTCAAAAATCTACAAAAATAGTTGAGCATATTGAGTATCATGAATTATCAGATACTTATGATTCAAGTATTTTTACAGCTGGTAATTTATCTAATAAAGATGCTTTTCCTGCATCAAAGTGCATTCAAGATTTAGTTTTTGTAGATAGTGATACTGAATGGAAATTTGTTGAACAGCTTGATGGTGCTACAGAAGTGGTGGTCTATGCAAGACTTCCCCGTTCATTCCAAATTCCAACACCTGTGGGAAATTATGCACCGGATTGGGCCATTGCCTTTGATAAGGATAGGGTAAAACATATTTTCTTTGTTGCTGAAACAAAGGGACGTTTGGAAGATTTGCAATTGAGAAAGATAGAAGCAAATAAAATTGAATGTGCAAAAAAACTGTTCAATGTGGTTTCATCAAAGGAAGTTCACTATGACCACGTTGCTTCTTTCGATGATTTAAGAAACAAAATAGGGATTAAAGTATGATATAAGATGACTGAGATTGATTTCTCTTAATAAATCTTGTAAAAGATGAATATAATGATCCATTGTCTCTCATCCACATCCCACCTTGTCATTCCTAGATAAATCCACTATACTCAAACCCATCACCGGGGTGTGAGCGTGGCATTCCATGCTCTCTGAGAATATACCCGCAGGATGGCCGTAGGGCTGTCCCAACCTGATCCGGATAATGCCGGCGGAGGAAGTATGAAGACACGTCTTTTTACCATTTTCCTATCTACATGTATTGTTTGTTCTGTGGCTGCCTTTGGTGCCAAGGACAATTCCCAACGAACCGACGAGGTGGTGGTCTACACCTACGACTCCTTTGCAGGGGAGTGGGGGCCAGGACCGCAGCTGGCCAAGGCCTTTGAAGAAAAAACAGGTCTAAAATGCACCATGATTGTGGTGGGGGACGGGGCCCAGATTCTCTCCCGCACCATCCTTGAGTCGTCGGCTCCCCAGGCCGATGTGGTCATCGGAGTGGACAACAACCAAGTCGATTTGGCCCGCAGCTCCGGCGTGCTGGAGCCCTACCAGCCGCAGGATGGAGCCCAGCTGGTGCCGCAGCATCTCCGCCTCACGGAGGACTGGCTTTTGACCCCCTACGACTGGAGCTACTTCGCCATGATTCACGACAGCCGCTCGTCGGTTCCCGCTCCCACATCGCTGCAGGATTTGACCAGTGAGGTGTACCGCAAGAAGATAATCCTGATGGACCCCCGCACCAGCACGCCCGGCCTGGGCTTTGTGGCCTGGACGGTGGCAGTCTTTGGTGAGGACTACCTTGACTACTGGCGGGCGCTCAAGCCCAACATCCTCACCATGGCTCCCTCCTGGAGCACGGGCTACGGATTCTTCACCGCCGGGGAGGCCCCCTTGGTGGTGAGCTATACCACCAGTCCTGCTTACCACCTGGAATATGGCGAGGGGGACCAGTTCCAGGCCCTCATCTTCCCGGAGGGGCATTCCCTCCAGATTGAGGGGGCGGCCCTGGTGAAGGGGGCTCCCAATGCTGAAGGAGGCCGCCGCTTCCTGGACTTCCTGGTCTCACAGCAGGCCCAGGAGATGCTGCCCCTGACCCAGTGGATGTACCCCGTGAACCCGCAGGTGGAGTTGCCCGCCTCCTACCAGGCGGCTCCCCAGGCAGGCAAGGCCCTGACGGTGGACAATGAGACCCTGGCGGCGGCTGTGGAGGCGGTGATGAGCCTGCTGGCGGAATAGGCCGACCCTCTGTGCTGACTTCTATGGAAGAAAGGATGTTCGTTGGGAAGACGGGCAGATTGTCTGCCGGTGGCCTTGTCAGGAGGGGTGGCCAGGTTGCCGCCGCTGTTCTGGGCGGCGTTGTGCTGGCGGCTCTGGTGCTGGCCTTTGTGCTGCCCCTTGTTCACGCCGTTCTTCCGTTGAAGGATGCTGGCGGCGGGCTCTCCCTTGTGTTTTCCAGCAGGGTGGTGCGGGTTGCATTCAGGACATTGGTTCTGGCGCTGCTTTCCTCCCTGTTGGCCCTGGTGATAGGGATTCCCGCCGCCTTCTTTACCGCTACCAGAAGATTTCCCGGCCGCCGTCTGCTCCTTTCCCTGTCTGCAGTGCCCCTCTGTGTGCCGCCGCTGCTGGTGGCCCTGGGTTACGTCATGTTCTGGGGAATGCAGGGTGTGGCCAACGACATGGCCCAGGCCCTGGTGGGACTGGAGGAGCCTCCATTCACCTTTCTGTACTCCTCCCTGGGAATCGTGGTGGCCCAGGGCTTCTACAACTTTCCCCTGGTGATGAAGACCTGCGGAGACTGCTGGAGCCAGCTTCCCGCCAACCAGCATGATGCCGCCCTGCTGCTGGGAGCCAGCCCCTTCCGTGTGTTCAGGACCGTGACGCTGGTGCAGCTCCTGCCCTCCATTGCCTCTGCCACCATGATGGTGTTCCTCTATTGCTTCTTCAGCTTTGTGCTGGTGCTGCTCTTTGGCGGGGTGGGAACCTCGGTGCTGGAGGTGGAGATATATCAGGCGGCCCGCTCCAGCCTGAACTTCCCGCTGGCCTCGGCCCTGGCTCTAGTGGAGACGGCGGTGGCGGTGCTGGTGGTGTGGCTCTACAGCCTTGCGGAGGGACGGGGACGGGAGAACCGTGGACTGGCCCTGGATGCTGCAGGATTTGGAAGAAGACCCTTGGGCGGTTTCTGCGAGGTGGCGGGATTTGCCCTGCTGACGGTGGCGGTGGTGCTGTTCTTCCTGCTGCCCCTGCTGCAGCTGGTGGTGTCTGCCCTCACATCCAGAAGCCTTCCCTCCGGACAGGGCCTTTCCCTGATGAACTTCCGCTCCCTCCTTTCCCGCCCCGGCTTTTTCATCTCCCTGAAGAACACCCTGGCAACTTCAGCCCTGTCATCGGTGCTGGCGGTGGCGGCCGCCCTCTTTCTGTCAGTTGTCCTGAAGGAATGGGAGCGTCGGATTGCCTGGAGCAGGAGACGTGGCGTTCTTGGCAGGATTCTGCCCCTGCTGCCCATGGCGGTGTCCTCAGTGGTGCTGGGCTTTGGTGCAACCCGGCTGATGGCCTCCTGGTGGCCTGGCCTGACAGGAAGCCCCTGGATGCTGGTGCTGCTGCAGGCCGCCCTCCACTGGCCCCTGGCCTTCCGGCAGGTTTCCGTGGCCATGGACAAGATTCCCCCCGCCATGACAGATGCGGCCACCATGCTCTCTGGCTTTCCCCTTGACCCTGTGTTCAGAATCTACCTGCCCCTGTGCCGAAAAAGCCTCCTGTCTGCCCTGGGATTCTGCCTGGCCCTGGGCTGCGGGGACACCACCCTGCCGCTGGTTCTGGGGATTCCCCGCTTCGAGACCCTTGCCCTGTACACCTACAATCTGGCAGGAGCCTATCGCTTTGGGGAAGCCTGCTGCAGCGGTCTGGTGCTGGCGGCACTGTCCATGCCCCTGTTCTTTCTCGGTGACCGGGGAAGAACGGGACGGCAGCCGGGGAAAAAGCGTTTCAAGGAGGAGAATCATGGGTGATCGGAATGAGGTCTACTTTCAGGCCAGGAATTTGAGGAAGACCTGGCAGTCCGAGGAGCAGCGGCTGCAGGTGGACTTCTCGCTGGATTTGCAGGCGGGGGAGATGGTGGCCCTGCTGGGACCCTCCGGCTGCGGCAAGTCCACGGTGCTGCGGCTCATTGCGGGGCTCCTGACCCCGGATGTAGAGGATGGCCAGGAGTCGCCGGTGCTGCGGCTTGAGGGACGGAGCCTGCTGCCGGTGCCGCCGGGAAAACGACAGATTGGCATGGTGTTCCAGCAGCCCTCCCTCTTTCCCCATCTCCGTACCGACGACAATGTTGCCTACGGGCTGCGCTGTCAGGGAATGGGGAGGGCGGAGTCTCGGCGGCAGGCCATGGCGCTGCTGGAAGGCTTCGGCATGAAGGACTTCGCCCGCCGCCGTCCCGAATCCCTTTCCGGTGGTGAGGCCCAGCGGGTGTCCCTGGCCCGTACCCTCATCGTCAGACCCAAGCTCATCCTCTTTGACGAGCCACTTTCCGCCCTGGATGCCCCTTTGCGCCGCCGCCTCGCCCAGGACATCCGCCGGATGCAGGGGGAATTCGGCTTCGCCGGCATCTTCGTCACCCACGACCAGGAGGAGGCCCAGCTGGTGGCGGACCGAATCATCAGGATGGAGGCTGACAGAAGCATGGCCTCATGCTGAAAGGAGAATCTTTTTGTACTGTCAGGAAAATGTTTTTGGACTGTCGGAATAATGTTTTGTACCAAAAAGAAAATAGTTTTGTACTGTAGGGAAAATTTCTTTCAGCCTGTGGCATTGTTTGGGACAGGGACTGTGGTAGAATGGAGAGCGGTGGGTGTAAATTTAAGGTGCTAGACTAGTATCTTTTCAGGATTTTAGCCAGCTCGCTGACCAAATCATCATTGCGGTGGTTGTACCTCCACTGGTATTTCCATGGCGGCAGAAAAGCATACTTTTTATGGAACAAAAGAGACATGGGGGAATTGTCAAGGGTAAGAATACGTGAATAAACCAAAAGGCGTACCCCTGTGAGTTGCACATCCACCCTCCATCCCCTCCCTTGGAAAGTTCCCGCTTTTCAGCTATAGTGTGACCATGGCACGAAAAAAGATGACACGAATCGGAAGATTCCTGTTTTTTACCGCAACGGCCCTGCTGGTCCTTTCCTGCAGCGGCAAGGATAATCCAACAAAAGATACTTTCAATTCAAACAATGAGGTGTCATCACCACAAGCAGTCGCTCCAGAGGAGTTGGCCCGCAGTCAGCAAGAGGAGGCTATCCGCGCCTTTGTTCAGTCTCTGGATCCGGTGCAACGGTACAGCCAGCTGTTTTTGGTGAATCTGGAGGGAAGCAGGAGCTTTTCCCCGGTAGAGTCATTCCAGTGGGGTGACCTTCCTGAGGAGGCCCTGCTGCCCGGAGGCTATCTTTTCTTTTCATACAACATCGCCGAAACACCAGCCCAGGTGGCGGAATTCACCGCCTCCATCCAGAGCTGGA
Source organism: Spirochaetaceae bacterium (assembly GCA_017622135.1). Taxonomy (GTDB): domain Bacteria; phylum Spirochaetota; class Spirochaetia; order Treponematales; family Treponemataceae; genus Treponema_F. Next base: position 86,620 of record JAGARR010000053.1, on the reverse strand, counting down.
GCCAGCAGCGGGGCATGGTTCCGCCACTACTGGCAGTGGACCAGGAGGGCGGCATGGTGAACCGCCTCCGTTCTGTAACCTCCCCCTTGCCCTCGGCCCGGCAGGTGGCCCAGTCCCTCACCTCCAGCCAGGCCCAATCCCTGTACGCCACCCAGGCCACACAGATGAGCTTGCTGGGCTTCCAGATGAATCTTGCCCCGGTGGCCGAGGCGGAAAGCCAGCACAACAGCACCTTTCTGGACAGCCGCAGCTTTGGGGGTCTTGGAACCATGGAGGAATTTGCCGGTGCCGCCATCAAAGGGTTCCAGAGTCAGGGACTGATAGCGGTTGCCAAGCACTTTCCCGGAAACACCAACGACGACCCCCACTCAGGACTGCCGGAGATTGCCCTGGAGCAGCAGGAGCTGGAGCGGTTCTATCTGGAGCCCTTCCGCCGGGTGCTGCAGGAAAGCGATCCGTGGGCGGTCCTCATGTCCCATGCCCGGATCAGTACCAGTGGCACCACCGCCTCTCCAGAGCAGGATTCCGAGACACCCGCCTGCCTCTCCCACTTTTGGGTGACGGAGGTGCTGCGTCAACGTTTCGGCTATGGAGGGCTCATCCTTTCCGACGATATTTTTATGGCGGCCCTGGAAAAGAACGGCTTCCCCCCCCACAAGGCGGTGATGCTGGCCCTGGAAGCTGGCGTTGACGTGATTATGCTCTCTGAGAAGCGGTTTGGCTCCGTGCTGCGGCTGATTCTTGACAGGAGCCAGAGCGACGCTGATTTTGCCGCCCTGCTGGATAGGGCAGTGGAGCGAGTGGTAGCCGCCAAGGTACAGGCCGGACTTTTGACCTTCCAGCTGGTGGGGGAGTCTGCTGGAGCACTGGAGCTGGTGCCCACCCAGAGGTCTCCTTGGAGCCAGGAGGACTGGGATGCTGTCCACCAGCAGGGAATGGAGCTGTACTGCTCAGTCTTCGGGGGCACCAGTGAGTGATGCCAGCCGCCAGCTTCCCGATGGCATTGTGTTCTTGGACAAGGACTTGGCTGTGGTGGTCAAGGGAGTGGGGGAGCTCTGTCAAGACAAAGTGCCCCAGTCCCTGTCCCGCAGGATACGTCCCGTCATTGAGGCAGCTCTGGGCCATGGGGTGGAGCTCTGCCAGTGCGTCCATCGCCTTGACCAGCCCGTCAGTGGTCTTTGTATCCTTGCCTTGACTGAAAAATCCCTGTCAGCTCTGTCAAAGGCCTTTGCCCAGGGATTGGTCCAAAAGACCTACTGTGCTGTTACGGAACGCTTCCTCCAGAATCATGACTCTGTGGAAAACTGCTCGCCAGGAGCCCTTCTGGAGACTGGGGAGTGGCAGCTGCTCAGTTGTCTCATGGTCTTTGACTCCAGTCGGAAAAAGTCACGGATTGTGAGTCCTGGACATCGGGGTGCAAAGGAAGCCCGGCTGCGGTACAAGGTGGTGGGGCGGGGGGACCGCTACGACTTTCTGGTGGTGGAGCCCCTCACCGGCCGCAGCCATCAGATCCGCTGCCAGCTGGCCTCCATCGGCCGCCCCATCAAGGGTGACTTGAAATACGGTGCCAAGCGGTCGGAGCGGGGTGGCGGCATCCGGCTCCACGCCTACAAGCTGGTGTTTCCCCATCCAATCACGGGAGCGCAGCTGTCCCTTGCCTGCCACCCTCCCAAGGAGGACAACCTGTGGCTCTCTTGCACTGGATTTTTGTGCCGATAATCTGTATATTTGTATAGTTGATTTCTGCCGAGGACTCATGCCTTCCCAGTGGGGCTGGGGTGTGGTTCCCTGCGTTCAGGAATCAAGAAGGATTGATATGGGAAAGAAGGATCGGGACAAGCTTCAGGGGGAGTCAGGATTCCAGTCATATTACAGCCAGCTCTACGGCCAGCGGTGGTCAGGTCTTTACCAGGCCCTGTTGAAGGAGTCGGAGCCTGTCGCCTGGCAGACAGAACCAGGCCGACCGGCCTATTATCTGGACAGTGCCAGCATTCGTGCCGCGGTGAGCCTGCCGCTGGATGGAGCTGCCTCCCTGCTGGACCTTTGTGCCGCTCCCGGTGGCAAGACGCTGGTGATTTCCTCCCTCATGGAGGAGGATGCCTGCCTCCTTTCCAACGAGCGTTCCAGGGAGCGGCTTTCCCGTCTCCATCGGGTGGCGGATCAGCACATGGGTGAGTCCGTGCGGCGCCGTGTCACCATATCAGGAAGGGATGGGGCCACCCTCTGCCGAAATCCCGCCAATGCCTTCGACCGGATTCTGCTGGATGCACCCTGTTCCTCGGAGCGCCATGTCCTGGCTTCCCCTCGTCACCTGGAGCAGTGGTCTCCCGCCCGGATCAAGACCTTGGCGGTGACCCAGTGGGCCCTCCTGTCCTCTGCCTATCGCATGCTGAATCCCGGAGGCTATCTGGTGTATGCTACCTGCGCCCTGTCCCCGGATGAAAACGACAAGGTGGTGGAGCGGCTGGAGGGAAAGTTCGCCGATGTGGAGCTTGTCAGGGAGCTGCCGCCGGTGCCAGCGGCCGTGACCAGATTCTGTAGCGCCCCATTGCCAACGCCGGAGGTGACGGAGCGGGGCTTCCATGTTCTGCCGGACTGTAGCCACAGCCTTGGCAGCGGCCCCCTGTACTTTTCCCTGATCCACAAGAATTTTTGCGAGGAAATTGAATAATGGCCCAAAAGAAAAAGAAGCCAAAGGTTTTATTGAAGAAAAAGCAGGTGATTGTACTGGCAGCCACCATTGTGGCAGTCTGCGCCTGTATGCTGACGGTGGCCATCATCACCTCGCCCCAGTCCGCCACGCCTGACGCTGCCTCAGTCTCCCAGGAGAGCTCCTCTCCGGAAGCCTTGGCAAATTCCGCTACAGTGGAGGCTGTTCCCCTTCAGGACGACGGGGTTGCCCAGGTGGTGGCCCAGCTGGAGGCGGCGGAGCGGCGGGCTAAAGAGGCCGAGCGTCGTGCTTCGGAGGCGGAGAAACGGGCAAAGGAGGCAGAAAAGGCTGCTGAGCGAGAAAAGAATGCGGCGGAACAAGCCTCCGTCCGGGAAAAGACAACGGCTGAGAGGCTGGCTGCGGAAAAGGCTCGTGCAGAAAAGCTGGCTGCAGAAAAGGCTTCATCCTCAAAAAACACATCTTCCAGCGGTACCCCCAAGGAAAGCAGCACAGCCTCCTACAATGGTGGCGCTTCCTCAAGCCAGGCTCGTCAGTTGGCCATGGGTGGCACGGAACGTGCCGGGACACCCCCCTCCACGGGAAGTGCATCCGCCGGCCAGTCTGCTGGCGGCACCGCGGTGGCGGCCAAGGACTACACCATCCCCGCAGCTCGTCCCGGAGCCACCTTGGTGTTTGTGCTGGATGACGGCGGCCAGAGTCTTTCTGACCTCCAGCACTACCTGAATCTTCCCTTTCCTGTGGCGGTGGCGGTGCTGCCCCAGTTGAGCCATTCTGTGGAGGCTGCCCGCCGTGTCCGTGCCTCTGGCCGCCACGAGCTGCTGCTGCACCAGCCCATGCAGGCCATCAACCTTTCTGTCGATCCCGGCCCCGGAGCCATCACGCCCACCATGACCACCACGGAAATCGATGCCATCGTCAGGAAGAATCTCCTGGAAATTGGTCCGGTGGCGGGCATGAACAACCACGAGGGCTCCCTCATTACCGAATCAAAGGTGAAGGTGGGCAAGGTGATAGAAATCTGTCAGAAGCAGGGCATCTTCTTCCTGGACTCCCGCACCACCTCCGCCACTGCCGCACCCCAAGCTGCCTTGGAGCTGGGAGCAAAGATTTGGGAACGGGATGTGTTCTTGGACAATACGCAGAAACGAGCCGATATTCTGGAGCAAATCCAACGGGGTCTTGCCGTGGCCAACAAGAAGGGCTACGCCATCATGATTGGTCACGTATGGTCTGGCAGCAACCTTGCACAAATCATGCAAGAATTGTATCCTGTGCTGAAGGCCCAAGGCTATTCATTTTCAACGGTGGGAGGTTTGTATGAGAATTTTGGGAGTTGAGTCGTCCTGTGACGAGACGGCGGCAGCCATTGTGGAGGACGGTAGGACCATCCTTAGCAATGTGGTGGCCACCCAGATTCCCTTCCACCAGCAGTTCAACGGGGTGGTGCCGGAGATTGCCAGCCGCAAGCACGCCGAGTGGATTATGCCGGTGGTGCAGCAGGCCCTTGACGAGGCGAGTCTCACCCTAGAGGACATTGACGGCATTGCCGCCACCAATCGGCCGGGACTCATGGGCTCCCTGCTGGTGGGGCTCACCTTTGCCAAAACCCTGGCCTGGTCCCGGAACAAGCCCTTCATTGCGGTGAACCACATGCTGGCCCACCTCTATGCCGCCCACCTTTTCCAGGACATCGCCTATCCCTACCTGGGACTGCTGGTTTCTGGCGGCCACTGCATCATCTGCAGGGTGGCTGGCTTTGACGACATCACCGTTCTGGGTACCACCGTGGACGACGCTCCCGGTGAGGCCTTCGACAAGGTGGCAAAATTCTACGGTCTTGGCTATCCCGGCGGCCTCATCATCGACAAGCTGGCCAAGGAGGGGAATCCCAAGGCCGCGAGCTTTCCTATTCCCTCCCTCCACAAGGGGGAGCACCGCTACGATGTGTCCTATTCCGGCCTCAAGACCGCCGTCATCAACCAGATTGACCAGTTCTGGAATCCCGATTTCCCCAAGACACCGGAGAACATTGCGGCGGCCTTCCAGGAGACGGCGGTACGAATTCTCGTCACGAGGATTCTGCGGGCAGTGGAGGATACCGGCCTCACCACCATTGTGGCCGGCGGCGGGGTGGCAGCCAACTCACGGCTTCGGGAGATGCTGGCGGCCCGCAAGGAGCTCACCTGTATATTCCCGCCCCTGAAGCTCTGTACCGACAACGGTGCCATGATTGCGGGCCTAGGCTACCAGTACCTGAAGCAGGGGGAAACCAGTCCCTGGAGCACCACTGCCTCTGCCAGAATCCCCCAGTTCAAGCGGGGACTCAAGGCCAGACGGTAGCGTTGTCCTGCGTCAAAATTGAATGAAAAGCTCCATGATGCAGTAACATTCTCAGTTTTGGTATGTTATGGAATGTTTTGCAAATGAAGAAAAACTCGGTTGACAGGGGATTTTTTCTGTTCTAGAATATATTATTATGGATTCTTACTCATCTTTTGACCGTATGGTAGTTTCTCTCACCCCGGCGGAGCGGGCAGCAATGCTGGAAAAGGTGCAGGCTATCGTCAATCCAGAAAGCCAGTCCCTGGTGTCTGTGGAGATGCAGGGACCAAAAATTGTACCTGACATTGAGTTGCAGCTGAAGAACGAGTCCTTTTTCACTCGGATTTGGCTGATGATCAAATCAGTGTTTACCAATACCGACATCAAGACATTGTATAATGCCCAGATTGTCCTCAAGAAGGGACATGACATAGAAAAGAGGGAGCCCGGCCTCATCGATATTACCCGCCGCATGTTCCTGAAAGGCTTCTTTGATCAGGTGGAGGAACTGAGTAAGTGTGCTGAGTTCTTTGAGGGGGGCATCGAAGCTTATGACGCTGACCAGGGAGGATTCGATGTGTTCCTCTCCTCCCTCATCGCTCCCGAGGTGAATGAAAGAATTGCGGAGGAGGTAAATCCCCTGAAACTTCCCTTCTCCAGGGAGGTTACCAGCGAGCTTCGCCTTTCTATGGTGCGGAATCTCGAGTCCATCGTCCAGGGCATGCCTTCCATCAAGCGGGCTGCCCTGTACGGTGCCGTCTGCAATACCGAGTGGATCCGCCAGTTTGTGCATCTGCCCTTCAAGAGGATTCTTTCTGCCTTCACCGAGGAGAACGGTCAACTGGTCTGTCCCTTCGACAACGTGAAGAACGAGATCGCACAGTTTGCCAAGGTGCTGTGCCATGGAAAAAATATACAGTCCGAGGTGCTGGAGGCTTTCTTCGTGTTGTCCTTCAATATGTCCGAGGCCAACAAGGACATTTTCACTGACAGGATGTCAAAATACATGGAGGATGCAGCGTCCCACATTGCCATGATCAAGATGTTCATCTCCACTGTGCCCATGAGGTCCGTTGGTTCCATTGTGTGGTTCGATGCCTTCTGGCTTCCCGACAAACCTGAGGGAAGCGAGGACTGGTTCGTCAAGTACAAGTCCGCCTGGCGCAGGAATTTTGACAAGCAGTGGGACCAGTGGATTGCCGAAAGGAAGAAGCACCTAGCAGAGGATGTGCTGAGGCAGACTTTTGGATTCAAGCATCTTCCTGTGTTGCCCTGTAGGCCTTGGCGGAAGATTCTCGGTGGGGTTTCCTTCATGTACGACTACGTGCTGGGATTCATCTCAGTCTTCTACGATGATGTTTATCCTGATTATGCCAAGCTGCTGAAAATCCTGATGGTGGAGGGTGTGTTCTACCAGAAGGAAAACCTCATTGAGCTGACAGATGTTTGTGCCGAGCTGGACCGCCAGCGGGCCGCCCTCAACAGGTTCAAGGCAAGCGTTGCTCCTGACGGAGAGGCCGGCATCATGTTTGAGAATCTTATGCAGCAGAATATGCTGAATCCAAAGGACAAGGCAAAGCTGGACTCACTGATGAAGTCCTTGGAGACCGATGCGGCCCTGATTCTCGCCCAGTGGTGTGCCTCCTCCCGTTCTGTGGAGCTCATCCTCAAGGGAATCATCACTGGTGCAAGGAATTCCCGCTACGACACCCTGTCCAACCTGTCTTCCATCCAGGGGCAGTACAACGAGAAGTTCCGTCACAAGCTGGACGAGATGCAGTTGGGCTTTGAGCGGGCTTTGGAAGTCATCAAGGACCTTGAGACAATCCGGTAGGCTGCTGTGATACAAGGTTCTGCCTTCACTCTATCCAATTCCGGCAGGGATGACCTCTTGTCCCTGCCGTTTTTTTTCCAGGGCTGTCCCTTGGAAAAATCTCATCCCCGCTGCCATCTCACTACTGCCGCCGCTGGTTCCATGCGATTCCGCTGGAATGAGGAAAATTCCCGTCGCACTGAGTTTTTCCTGCAGGAGGGAATCTTCTCTCCCGCCTCAGGCCCCGCTGTTCCACTGCTAACTTTTCCTGCAACGCAACCTGTTTCCGTGCCGGTGGAGCTGATTCATTCCCAGGTGGTCTTTGCCCTGACTCAGGATGAGGATGGAAGGCTAATGCTGGAGGGCAGGGCGGGAAGCCATCCCGAGGCCCTGGACTTGTGTCGTGGAGATGGACTCATAACCAGATGCAAGGGAATTGTGCCGGTGGTGACGGTGGCAGACTGTCTTCCCATCTTCCTCTATCACCAAGGAACTGGGTGCTGCGGGGTGGTGCATTCCGGCTGGAAGGGAACCGGCATTGTAGGGGAGGCTATAAAGTTGGCGGAACAGTTGTACGGAGCCAAGCCCCAGGGCTTTTCCGTGGTGGTTGGGCCCCACATCCAGTCCTGCTGCTATCAGGTGGAGGAGGAGCGAATCCAGTATTTTGTCACCAATTTTGGTTCCTCCTGTATCCTGCCTCCCAATAGCCTTTCCCTTGCCCGGGCGAACATCAATCTGCTGCGGGACTTTGGGGTGCCAGAGGACAATGTTTTCTGCTGCAGCGACTGTACCTGCTGCGACCCTCGTCTGGGCTCCTTCCGTCGGGAAACGGCTTCCTTGCCGGCAGAGATGGTCTTGGAGGAAAAACTCCGCCGCTTTACTACCATGATGGCCTTCGTCAGATAGCCTTGCCGCCGCTGCCTTGCAGCTTTGTTCATGGTCATCCAGATTCCGCTACGTTCCGCCACGTTATAGAACAAAATCATGTTTTTTGATAGTATGTTCTTTCCAAGTTTATTTTTAGGATGGTGTTATGGCAGACTTGAAGGAGCAGTGCCGGATTTTAGTGGCGGATGCCTTGAATGCATTCGGTAAAGAACTGGGCGTGGGGGACGTGACCACGGCGGCGGCCCTGGTGATGGAGACTCCACCAAACCCCGATATGGGGGATGTGGGAATCCCCCTGTTTCCCTTTGCAAAATCCTTCCGACAGGCTCCTCCTGCCATTGCGGCGAAGGTGGTGGCCTTGGTGCAGCAGCAGGAGGGCACCTCCGCCGTGGGATCCTTTGCAGCGGTGGGTCCCTACATCAACGTCAAGCTGAACAAGGCGGCGGCCATCTGTGGTATCCTTGACAAGATTGCCAGTCAGAAGGAGCAGTATGGTTCCCTTGCTGAGGAAGGCACGAAATTTTTGGAGGGCCGCCGGGTCATGGTGGAATTCTCCAGCCCCAACACTAACAAGCCCCTGCATCTGGGCCACCTGCGAAACGACGCACTGGGAGAGAGCATCTCCCGCATCCTCAAAGCAGCCGGTGCAGCGGTCTTCAAGGTGAACATCATCAACAACCGTGGTGTTCATATCTGCAAGTCCATGCTGGCTTACCAGAAATTCCACCAGGAGAAGGGGGAGACCCCGGAAAGCCTCGGCCTCAAGAGCGACCGCTTTGTCGGCGACTGCTACGTTGAGTTCGACAAGTGGAACAAGGAGGACTCCTCCGCCGAAAAGCTGGCCCAGGAGCTCTTGGTGAAGTGGGAGCAGGGAGACCAGGAGGTCCACCAGCTTTGGAAGCAGATGAACGAGTGGGCCATTCAGGGCATCACCCAGACCTACCAGCGGACAGGCATCACCTTTGACAAGCTGTACTACGAGAGCGAGACCTACCTGAAGGGAAGGGACGAAATTCTCAAGGGGCTGGAGGACGGCATCTTCTACAAGGAGGAGGACGGCTCCGTATGGGTGGACTTGGAGGAAATCAACCTGGACAAGAAGGTGCTGCTGCGGAAGGACGGCACCGCCCTCTACATGACCCAGGACATTGGTACTGCCATTTACCGCCACGGTGACTGGCCCTTCAATCAGCTGGTCTACGTGGTGGGTAGCGAGCAGCAGTACCACTTCAAGGTGCTGTTCTATGTGCTGAAAAAATTGGGCTACCAGTGGGCGGACCAGCTGTACCACCTGTCCTACGGCATGGTGAACCTGCCGGAGGGCAAGATGAAGAGCCGAGAGGGTACGGTGGTTGACGCCGACGACCTCATCAACAGCCTGCGGGATGGTGCCCTGGAGGAGATTACCGCCAAGGGCCGTGAGGAGGCCGTGGGAGACCCTGCCGCTGTTGCGGAAAAGATTGCCCTGGGTGCCCTCCATTACTACCTGCTGAAGGCGACACCCACCAAGGACATGCTGTTCAATCCCAAGGAGTCCCTTTCCTTCAATGGAGACACTGGACCCTACCTTCAGTATATGGGGGCGAGAATATGCTCTATCCTGCGGAAGGCTCAGGAGGCCGGACTTGCACCCCTTTCCGCCACCCAGGCTGCAGGATTGTTGTGCCATGATGCCGAATGGGAGCTGGTGAAGGTGTTGGAGCAGTATCCCAAGGTGCTGCTGAAGGCGGCCCAGAATCTGGATCCCTCCCAGCTGGCGGGCTATCTCTATGATGTAGCTAAGGCTTTCAGTCGTTTCTACCACGAGTGTCCAACGTTGTCCCTAGCCCAGGAGAATAGGGAATTGGCCGCCGCACGTCTCTTCTTGGTGACCTGCACCCGGCAGGTGCTGGAGAATGGCCTGGAGCTGATTCTGGTTCCCTTTTTGGAGACCATGTAGCCGGAAACCATTATCGGATGGAAAACTTTATGGTTTAGAAGTTTTACGCTTGACTATATCCCATAAAGTCCGATATAATGGCTTCTAATCATATAATACGATTTCGGTATGTCCCGTTAGTACCGGAGCGTTGGTGGGATTCTTTGTCCCAGAATAAAGACATACAGAGGTAACAGATGTACGCACTTGTAGAGTATAAGGGCAAGCAGTATAAGGCAGAGAAGGACGCTCTGATTCAGGTTGACAAGATTGATGCCGAAAAGGGCGCGACCATCGAGATTGACACCGTTTTGTTGGTGAGCAACGATGGTTCTGTCAGCGTTGGTGCTCCCTATGTAAAGGGTGCCAAGGTGAAGGCTATTGTCGAGGATTCCATCCGGGACAAGAAGGTTATTGTATACAAGTACAAGAGCAAGAAGGACTACCACCGGACTATCGGTCATCGCCAGGAGTACACCACCATTCGTGTGCAGGAGATTGTCGTAGCCTAATGATGGAAGTGTGCCTGACGTGTGGCAGGGACGGTCAGTTCCGTTCCTGTTGCGGGAAGGGTCATGCGGGGTATGCTCCGACTGGTTGTGACATTGTGTGTGCCGCCGCCACGGTTTTGTTGCGGACGGCAGCGCAGGTCTTGTTGGATACTTGCGGGGCATCGGTTGAGGTAAATGCTCCTGTTCCGGGAAACTTGGAGTTCCGGGTGCAGGATGGGATTGATGATGAATCCCGATTGATATATACGGCGGATTTTTTGCGGGTAGGGTTACAGTCCCTGCAAGTTGAGTATCCGCAGTATGTAGCTTTTACGGAAATAATTGCTGAATAAAGCGGAGGAATACTATGGGACGTAAGAAGGGTGGTAGCGGCGCAAAGAATGGTCGTGACTCAAATCCTAAATATCTTGGTGTGAAGGTGTATGGCGGAGAGCTTGTTCCTGCAGGATCAATCTTGGTTCGCCAGCGGGGTACAAAGATTCATCCCGGTGAGAATGTAGGAAGGGGAAAGGATGACACCCTCTTTGCTACAGCCACAGGAACGGTGGTGTACCACGAGCGCAAGGGACGCAAGCTTGCTTCCATTGCACCAGTTGAGGCATAAGTCATTTTACGTTTGTTTGTTGATTACGTACCCGAAGCAGGCTTGTCCTTCTTCGGGTATTTTTATAGGTGAGATTGTGATTCAATTTGCAGATGAAGCGGTAATCGAGGTGCGTTCCGGGAAGGGGGGCAACGGTTGTGTTGCCTTCCGTCGAGAAAAGTATGTTCCCATGGGTGGACCCGCTGGTGGAGATGGTGGAAAGGGTGGCAGTGTGGTGTTCCATGTGAAGCGGAACCTTCGGACTCTGGCCCACCTGCGGTACAAGCAGGTGTTCAAGGCTCGCAATGGTGGTGACGGGGAGGGCGCCAACCGGTTTGGAAAGAACGGTGACGACGTGGTGATTCCCGTGCCGCCGGGAACCTCCCTCTTTGACTACGACACCGGTGAGCTCATCCGTGAGTTTACCACGGAGGCTGAGGACGAGCTGTTTGTGTTTCTGGAGGGCGGCAATGGCGGCTGGGGAAACACCCACTTCAAGTCCTCCACCAACCAGGCACCCCGCATTGCCTTGGAGGGAAAGCCCGGTGAGGTTCGCCGTCTGCGGGTGGAGCTGAGCATTATGGCCGACGTGGGACTGGTGGGATTCCCCAATGCGGGAAAGTCATCCCTGCTGGACCTGTTCACCAATGCCCGCCCCAAAATCGCTCCCTATCCCTTTACCACAAAGATTCCGAACCTTGGGGTGCTCCACGCCGATGCGGAGCGGGACATCATCATCGCAGACATTCCCGGCATTATTGAGGGGGCTTCCCAGGGTGCGGGGCTGGGAATCAGGTTCTTGAAGCACATTTCCCGCACGGCGGGCCTCTTGTTCATGATCGACTGCTCCGACGACGACTGTCTCACCGCCTACGACACCCTGCAGTCGGAGCTGGAGAATTTTTCCCAGGAATTGGCACGGAAGCCCCGCTTGATTCTCTGCAACAAGATGGATACGGAGGGGGCTCCTGAGCGGGCCAAGATGATTGAGCAGTCCATCCATCAGAAGGAGCCAGAGCAGGTGGTGATTCCCCTGTCAATCTTTTCCCGCACTGGCTTGGACCAGGTGCGACGGGAGATTCTGGCGCTGGTTCAGCGGATGGAGGCTGGTGGCTACAAGAGCACCACCACAGGTAAGCCCGTTGCGACGGAGAAGGATGCAAAGTCTGAGTTTCTGAAGAGCCGTTCCGTCTGTGATGTGTATCCCATTCAGTATCCCGGCAGCGACGATTCAGAGGAGTAGGTATGCGGCTGGCCATGCTGGGGGGAAGCTTCAACCCCATCCACATAGGACATCTCCTGCTGGCTGACGAGGTATGCCATCGGTTGGCCTATGACAAGGTGCTTTTTGTGCCGGTGAACCTTCCTCCCCACAAGGAGCTGGCTGATGGAGCCACCTCGGAACAGCGTTTGGAGATGGTGCGGCTGTCCATTGCAGGAAATTCCCGCTTTGCGGTGGACACCTGCGAGCTGGAGAGGGGCGGCATTTCATACACGTATGATACGATTTCTTGTTTGAAAGGGAAATATGCCGGCCAGCTGGAGGGCAAGATTGGTCTGATCATGGGGGATGACCTGGTGGAAGGCTTTGAGGAGTGGGGCCATTATCAGGAGCTGCCTGAGCTTGCTGACATTATCCTTGCCCGACGCATTTGCTGGGATGGGACTGTGCGCAAGGAGTTTCCCTATCGTCACATTGAGCTGGACAACGGTATCCTGCCAGTCTCCTCCAGTCAGATTCGCAGGGCTAGGAATGGGGATGGCGGCTCTTGGCGGTATCTTGTTCCAGAATCTGTTTATCGCTATATTATACAAGGAAACTTGTATGGATGCACAGCTGACTGAACGTGTACGAAAATATGCTCTTGCCATGGTGTCCCAAAGTCGCTACGAGCACTCGGTGCGGGTAGCCCAGACTGCGGAGAAGCTTTGCGGTATCCACGGTCTTGATCCTCAGAGGGGGTACTTTGCCGGTATTGCCCATGACATCTGCAAGGAAATGAAGGGGCCGCTGGTTTTGTCTCTGGCAGCACTGGATGGAGGGCCTGTCTCCAAGCTTGAGGAGGACAAGCCCAGTCTCCTTCACGGGAGGGCCGCCGCCACTGTTCTACGGAAGGATTTTTCGGTGGAGGATGAGGACATTCTTGAGGCGGTGCGGCTTCATACCTTTGGTGCCCTTGACATGGGGAATCTGTCGAAGGTGCTCTACGTGGCGGACAAGATAGAGCCGGGTCGATCCCATGTGACGGCAGCATATCTAGACCGAGCCTACGCCATGGGACTGGATGAGGTTTTTCTTTTTGTGCTGAAAGAAAATGTGGGTTATTTGCGGGCCAGGGGCAAGAAGATTGCGCCTGCTTCTCTGCAGCTGCTTTCGTTTTTGGAGAAGAAATGAGAAACAGAAGAGGGGGAGGACTGGAGAAGAGTATGATCTTCTTGCTGTTGGTCTTCCTGATTATCATCATCACTTCCATCGTCATTGTGTCTGCCCTGCAGGTTAATCCTGTGGAAGTGATAATCGAAAATGAGGAGCCAATCAAGATTCTCTTTGTGCTGGAGGATGATGAGAAGGTTCTGTTCACCGATGTATTCATCTATTATCCGGTGTCTGGACGAGGAGCCTTGTTCAATATTCCGGGAAATACCGGCGCCATTTACAGCAGTTTGGGAAGGGTAGACCGCATTGACGCCGTCTACCACGAGAAGGGAATCGATGCCTACCGCAAGGAGATAGAGACCCTTTCTGGGCAGACCATTCCTTTCTCCATTGTCTGCTCTGTGGATGACTTCAGTACCATGACCGACTTGCTGGGTGGCCTGAGAATCTTTGTGCCCTATCCCGTGGACATTCAGGCGGACAATGGCAGCCGCTGGCTGCTGCCCTCCGGGGTGAACAATCTTGATGGCGACAAGGTGGTGACCTATCTGTACTATCAGTCGCCGGAGGAGAGTTCCGGTGAGGTGCAGGACAGGTACCAGAACGTGATGGTAGCCTTCTTGGCTGCCCTGAACAAGAATCTTTCCACCATGTTCCTGGAGGAGAATTTCAAGCATTACAGCAGACTCCTTTCCAGCAACCTGGAGGACAAGGACCTGCGGATTGTGCTGGAGACGGTGTCCCGTGTTGATTCCGAGCGGCTGGCTCCCAGAAGCATCACTGGCTCTGTCAGGACTGTTGACGACAAGTCCCTGCTGTTTCCCCACTACGACGGGGAACTGGTGAAGGACCTGTTCAAGCAGACGGTGAGCTCCCTGGTTTCTGCGGTGGACACCATCTATGACCGAATTTATGTACTTGAAGTTCAAAATGGAACCACTGTACAGGGGCTGGCACGGAATACCTCCATCCTGTTGCAGGGCTTTGGATTCGATGTGTTGAGCTCTGTCAACGCCGACAGGAACGACTACCAGGAGACGGTGATTATCAATCATATTGGCAATGATGAGGTTGCCAAAAATTTAGGCGATATAATTAGTTGTAAAAATATAATAACGGAGGAGATTCTGCCGGAGAGTGCTGGAATGGAAGCGGAATCCCGTGTTGACTTTACAATTATTCTTGGAAAGGATTTTGACGGCCGCTATGTGCGGTAAGCGAGGTGGAAATGAAGAGTGAAAAGGAAAAGGCGCTGGAAATTGCCCAGCTGATGGATGACGGAAAGGGACGTGACGTTACTGTCATCGATGTGTCCCAGCTCAACAGCTGGACAGATTATTTTGTTATTGTAACGGTAAATAGTTCCGTCCATTGGAAGGGCTTGTACAAGCTGGTGAAGGACTATGTCCGGGACAATGACATGGAGATTCACATCACCAATAAAAAGACCTCTGACGGTGATGACTGGAATCTCATCGACATTGGCACTGTCGTGGTGCACCTGATGTCCGAAGGTGCCCGGGAATTCTACGAGCTGGAGAAGCTGTGGCACAAGGGCGAGGTGCTGCGGTAAACTTGCAGGTTAGCGAGAAGGGTATTTTTTCAAAAAATATGTTTTTCCTGTTGACAAATATATTGATTGATGATACTATATGTTCATTAACAAGCCCGGATGGTGGAATTGGTAGACACGCTAGTTTCAGGTACTAGAGCTCGTAAGGGTGTGCAAGTTCAAGTCTTGTTCCGGGCAAAGGCAACTCAGAAATGAGTTGCCTTTTTTTATTTTTAAATCCAGTTCAAAACTTGACCATAGAGGGCTTTCTGTAGATAGCGGAAGGCCGGAATCCACCATTTCTATTATTTTGATGAGGATGCGCTGTTTCTGGAGAAGACCATTGCCATGTTGTCTCATGCCAGGAGAATTTTTAAATCAGTGGGAAATGAATGACGGCGAAATGTCTCGTTTTGACTTTGCTCACTGTGGAGAACCTGTCTAAAAATGCTGTGGCTTAATTGCGGCAGTGGTTTTTCTTTGTTGACAAGGAATTGACTCCATTCTTATACTAAAAAAGAAGGATTGGTATGAAAAAAAGCGGCGTTCTAAAGTACATTCTTGTGGTAGTTGCTGCCGTGGTGGTGGTGCTGGCAGTACGTTTCTTTGGCGGAGGGAAGGAGGTATCCTATACCCTCCCTCGGCCTGCGGTGACGGTGGCCTATCCAGTTCGGGGAACCATGACAGAGAGCCTGACCCTAAACGGCCACGTGGAGGCCCGTTCCATGATTCCGGTGATTCCCTTGGTGAGTGGCACGATTCTGGACTATCCCGCCCGGGCCGGTGAATCGGTGGAGGAGGGGCAGTTGCTGGCTCAAATCGACCCGGAGCCCTTCCGCCAGCAGATGCTCCAGGCTCAGGCGGCCTATACTGGCTACGAAAGCAGCTTCCGTCGGGTGGAGGGACTGTACCAGGCAGGGGCCGCCACTCGTCAGGAGTATGACACCCTCAAGTCCCAGCGGGATGCGGCCAAGGCCCAGTATGACTTGGCGGTGTTGCAGCTGGGCTATGCGTCGGTGTCCTCTCCAGTGGCAGGGACAATTTTGGCCGCTCCCCTGTCGGTGGGAAGTGTGGCTGCCGCCCCCCAACCGGTGGCGGTGGTGGCGGATTTGTCGGACCTGGTGGTGCGCCTTGACGTGCCAGAAAAATATTTTTCCCTCTTTGCCCAGAACCGCCACCAGCTTCGGGCCATTGTCATGCGGCCTGAGTCGGGAGCGGTGGTGGAGGCCGTGGTGGACACCATGGCTCCCTACATTGACGGTGCGTCCAAAACCTTCGAGACGGTGTTCAAGCTGGACTCGGCGGCTATTGAGGACTTCAGTCCCGGAATGTTTGGGCGGGTGGAGGTGGTGTTCGCTTCCCATCAAGAGGTTGCCTTGCTGCCGGTGACAGCCCTCACCAAGGATGGAGGCCTCTACCGGTTCGAGGCGACGGAGGGTGAGTCCCTGGCATCGGAGGGGAGGACTCCCGGCGTGGCCCGCCTGGTGCAGTTGGATTCCCCGCTGAGGGACAGCCACTGGATTATGGTGCCGGAGGAATACAGCCAAGAAGCCTTTGTGGTGGCGGGCCAGGGAAGTCTGCTGTCTGGTCAGTTGGTGGATGCCAGCTGGGAGGAGCTTGACTGGCAGCCTGTAAGCTGGCAGGGAGAAGGTGCTGCCCAAGAGTTGGAGGGTGCATCCCAAAAAGGGGAGCCGGTGCCGTGAAACTGTCCCACTTTGCTGTCCGCCATCCGGTGGTCATCGGAATGCTTCTGATTGTGCTGGGGGTATTCGGTGCCTTGGCTCTTTCCTCCATCAACATCGAGTTTATGGGGGATGTTTCGGCTCCCACCGTCATCGTGGTGTCCATTTACCCCGGCGCCGATGCGGAGGATGTGGAGGCCGATGTCACCAGCGTACTGGAGGATAACTTTGTCACCCTACCAGACTTTAAGTCGGTTTCCAGTTCATCATCCAATTCATTCAGTACTATAGAAATAACATTTCGTGACGGCATTGATCCCTACGACCGCATCACCGAGGTGCGGGACCGCATCAACCGGCTCATGCCAGATCTGCCCCAGGGAATCCAGGGGACGCCGGAGGTGCTGGTGGGGGGAGCCGAGATGTTGCCCATCTTCTCCTTCTCCGTTTCCGGCGACTCGGATGGGGGAGCCATCACCGACTACATCCAGGAAACCCTGCGTCCCCGGCTGACGGCCATCAGCGGCGTGTCCAACGTCAGTGTCTCCGGCGGACAGGAGCTGCAGGTGAAGGTGGAGCTCCTGCTGGACCAGCTGGAGGCTAGGGGTGTGTCTGCCCTGACGGTGTACCAGACCCTGCAGTACGGCAACCAGTTCCTTCCTGCGGGCTCCGCCATTGTGCAGGGGCAGGCGGTGGCCATCAGGTATCGTGGGGAGCTTTCCTCCTTGGATGACATCCGCCAGCTGCCAGTAGGTAGCGCTGGAGACGGGGTTGTAGTGCGGCTGCAGGATGTGGCTAGTGTGAGCCTCGACTATCCTGAACCAAAGCACCACGTCACCGACGGATACCAGCCCCTGATTCTGGTGGAGGTGATGAAGCGCAGCGATGGCAACACCATGGCCATTGCCCGGGAGGTGAAGGCGGTGCTGGCTCAGGCCCAGCAGGAAAGCAGTGGAGCCCTGGAGTTCAACACCATCAGTGACGACAGCCGCATTGTCTCCGCCTCCATGAAGACGGTGATTTCTTCCGGCATCGGTGGCATTATCATGGCGGTGCTGGTGATCTTCCTGTTCCTAGGCAATCTCAGGGCTACCCTCATCATTGCCCTGTCAATTCCCCTGTCCATCCTCTTCACCTTCATTGCCATGCGGCTCACCGGTGTCACCATCAACCTCATGAGCCTGTCTGGCATGGTGGTGGCCCTGGGCATGGTGGTGGACGGCTCCATCGTCATGATCGAGCAGGTGTTCCGCCACTACAAGAAGGAGGGCAATCCTGAGGATGCCATTCTGCTGGGGGCCGACGAGGTGGGACTGTCCATCTTTGCCAGCACTGCCACCACGGTGGTGGTCTTCGTTCCCATTGCGGCCCTGTCCGGTGTGGTGGGGATGATTCTGAAGGACGTGTCCCTGACCCTCATTATGGCCCTCACCGCCTCCTTGATTTCTGCCGTGGTGATTGTGCCCTTCCTGATGAAGCTCCTGCTGAGGCCAGATGACAGCGGGGGAACCGGAGGCCTTTCCCGGCTGCGGCTGGTGGTGGACAAGACCATGGCCACCATCGAGGAAAAATACCGCCGGATGCTGGACTGGAGCCTCACCTCTTGGAAATTCATCCTATTTTTGGCGGTGGTGGTGCTGGTGGCCACCATGATGATTCTCGGATCCTTAGGACTGGCCTTCCTGCCTTCCACGGACAACAGCGACTTCTACATCAACCTGCAGTTCCCCGGCGGTTATCCCCTGTCCAGGACAAGGGCGGAGATGGAGCGGGTGGCGGATTTGTTGTACCAGGCGGTGCCGGAGGTGCAGGATGCGGTGTTCTTTGTGGGGCTGGAGGAGTCTCTGGGCAGTGGACAGGAGGTGGCCAATGCAGGCTACATCCATGTGGTGCTGGCTCCCGTGGCCCAGCGGAATCGTGACATCCACCAGATTATCCTTGAGGTGCAGTATCTGATTTCCAGTACCATCCCCGACGTGACGGCAAAGGTCTCCAACGGTGGCTTTGACAAGCTGTTGGGCTACGTTTCCGGCGGCGGTGGCTACGGTCTTACCTTTGTGGGGGAGGATGTGCTGTCCCTGTACCAGGTGGCCGCCGATTTTTCAGACTATCTCCAGCAGGATCCGGAGGTGGTGAGCGTGGAGATGGACACGGACTTTGACACCCAGGCTTTGACCTTGGACATGGTGCATGAGTACATGAGCTCCCTGGGTGTGTCGAGCTACGAAGCGGGCATCACCAGCGCCATCCTTTTCCAGGGGATGGATGTGGGACGCTTCCGTAGCGGAGACGACCGGTACACCATCAGGCTCTATTCCGACAGGGCGGACAAGGAGATTACCATGGACGACTTCAACGCCATCAGGATTGTGTCCGCTGCCGGCGTTCCGGTGGCCCTGTCCAACATCAGCGAGCTTCGCCGTGAGCAGACCATATCCCAGATCAACCATACGGACAGGGCCAAGACCGTCACCGTGTCCGCCACCTTGATTTCCGAGGATACATCGGGGGTGGATGGCCGGGTGGGACAGTGGCTGAAGGAGCATCCCTTGCCAGCAGGTGTCTCCACCCAGGCTGGCGGCATCACGGAGCTCATCGGTGAATCCCTGCCTTCCCTCATCACGGCCTTGGCCGTCGCCTGGTTTTTGGTGTACACCGTGATGGTGCTGCAGTTCCAGCGGTTCCGACAGCCCCTCATCGTTATGGCCACTATTCCCTTCTGTCTCATCGGCGTGGTGCTGGGGCTGCTGTTGTTCCGCTCCAGCATGAGTCTGGTGGCTCTGCTGGGGGTCATCTCCCTGGGGGGTGTGGTGGTGAACAATGGAATCATCCTGATAGACTACATCAACCTGCTGCGGGAACGCTCTGCTGCCGACGGGACAGCGGAGTCGGAGGAGGGGCTACGCCACTGGGTCATTGCAGGCTCCGCCAGCCGCCTCCGTCCCATATTCATGACTACCCTCACCACCATGCTGGGGGTGGTTCCCATGGCCATGGCGAAGGGCGAGGGGGCGGAAATCTACGCTCCCCTGGGACAGGCCATTGCCGGCGGCCTTCTGACCTCCACCCTGATAACCCTCTTCATCATTCCGGTGCTGTACTACATGACGGAACGGCGGACAGTGATCCGAAAGACAAGGAAAAAGGATGCTGCCACCCTGCGGTCCTTGCTGCTGTTGATTCCCCTGCTGCTGCTGTCCGCTCCGCCATCCGCCGCCCAAACCCCACTTTCCTACACGGATCTGCTGGCGGCCCTGGAGCTGAATAACACTGACTTGCGGAAGGCACGGGAGGCATTGGTGCAGGCCCAGCTGGACGTACAGGATGCACGGGCCGGCTACCATCCCAAGATCGACCTGACCCTAGGGGGCAGCTACACCGCCAATCCCCTCATCAAGGGGGTCACCCTGGGAGTGGGGGAATTTGGCTCCATTCCCGTGGCAAATCCTGCTACGAGCGGGATGGTGGAGGTTCCCATTCCCAACCAGGAGCTCAAGGTATTCGACGGCCTGCCCAATTTCGGCTACACCTTCCAGCTGGACCTGCAGCAGCCCATCTTTACCTGGGGAAAAATCACCAACGGCGTGAAGATTTACTCCTCGGTGGCGGAGGTTCGCCAGCTCCAGCTTTCGTCGCTGCGGAAGCAGAAGCGTGGCTCCCTCAAGGCCCAGGTGCTGGCGCTCCAGTATCTCCTCCAGATGGAGGAGCTGTTGTCCCAGCAGGAAACCTACGCCCGGGAACTGGTGGAGCTGACGGTGGCAGCCAAGGCTCAAGGAGTCCTGCTGGAGCAGGAGGTGCTGGAGGCCAGGATGCAGGAGGCCCTGGTTCCCCTGAGCCTCCAGCAGGTTCGCCACAACAAGGAGGTGATCCTGCTGGAGCTGCGGGAGTTGACAGGGCTGCCACAGCTGGAGGCACGGCAGATAGGCTTCATTTCTGAGACCCAGGCCTTTCGGGAGGATTTTGTGGCCCTTGCCCAGAAGGATTCCGTCCAGCTGGAAAGCCTTGCCTTGAATCCTGCCCAGGAATCCCTTGCAATCCTCCAGAATCTCCACGATGCGGCGGAATTCAGCCGAAAGATTGCCTCCGGCAATATGTACGGCAAGCCAGACATTGCGCTGCAGATTTCCTTCGGCCTCACTGGGGACATGGAAAAGCTGTTCAAGGGAGAGACAGATCCAAAGTCCGATCTGGTGGCCAACCTTTCGCTGAGACTCAAGACCACCCTCTGGGATGGCGGCAAGAAGCTGAACCAGCTGCGCCGAACCCAGTCCCAGCTGCGGGATGCGGAGCTCGACCTGGAGCAGGCCCGCTCCTCCATCAGGCTGGAGCTGTCCCGGCAGATAAACGCCATGACCATGGCCAGCCTGAGAATCGACTACCAGCGGCTGAAAATCCAGACTGCGGAAGCTGACCTGCAGCGGGCCCAGCGGGTGGCCAGCTCTGGATATGGTTCCCGCCGTGATGTGCTGCAGGCCCACATGGCCAAAATCACCGAGGAGCTGCAGCTGTTGGAGGAGGAAATCAATCTGGCCACCGCCGCCTGTACTGTGGAGGTGATGACGAGACTGGAGTAGGGGACGGTGGACTCGTACTCGCCGGCTCGCTCAAGATTTGAGGCTGATTTTCCAGCAACGATGGATTTTCTGGTTGCGGAAATCCTCTGGGATGGTGGCGGCGGTAATGTCCTCCACCACAATCTCCTCGTCATTTTTCGTAGTTGCCAGTAATTCAGCATCGAATTTCAACTGGCGGCTGTTGGTGGAAAAATACAAGGTGCCGCCGGGATTCAGATGGTCAAGGCAGCCGTTTACCAGCCTGTGCCAGTCACGGTTTATGTCCAGGCTGTCCTTGGTTTTCTTGGAGTTTGAGAAGGTGGGGGGATCCAGCACAATGAGGTCCCAGCTGTCCTTGGTGTCCTTCAAGAAGGTGGCCACATCCCTTCTGATGAACCGATATTCAGGCCGCCCACCCAATCCGTTGAGGGCGAAATTCCGTTCTCCCCAGGCCAGGTAGGTGTTGGAAAGGTCCACTGAGTCAACCCGACTGGCTCCTCCGACGGCTCCGTAGACGGAAAAGGAGGCGGTGTAGCAGAAGAGATTGAGCAGGGCCTTTCCCGCCGCTTCTGACTCCACCTGCTTTCGCAGGGGGCGGTGGTCCATGAACAATCCTGTATCAAGATAATTGCTGAGGTTCACGAAAAACCGGTGGCCCTGCTCCTGCACAATGCCGGTGATGGAGTCCTGTGTCTCCTGCTTTTCGTACTGGTCCGTTCCCCGCTGCCGCATTCGTGTTTTTGTCACCACATGACTGGCATCTACTCCCACTACTTGGGCTGCGGCCTGGCTCATGGCTGCCAGCCAGCATTCCTCCTCCCCCTCATCCCGTTCATAGGGACGCTGGTAAAGGTAGATTCGGAGGTACCTGTCCTGCTGGTTTTCAGTTGCCGCTGACGTAGGGTGCTCCTGCTGCAGGTGGAACACATCGATGGCCAGGGGAATCTCTGGAATATCCTTGTCGTAGAGCCGGTAACAGCCAATGTCACTTCGTCTGGCCCATTTCCTTAGGTGCTGGAACCGCTTCGCAAGGCGATTATGCAAAAGCTGCGCCTGATACGCCACCTTTTCCTGGAAAGGCGTGTCTTGCGGGGCGGAGGGAGTATTGTGCGGGAAATTGCTCATTCTTTTACAGGTTTCTCACGCTGGGCATCCATCATGACGCAGAGCATGGCGTAGCCTGAGGTCAAATCCTCCTGCTGGCACACCACATCCTCTGGTAACTTCAGCTTTGCGTTGGTAAAGTTCCAGATGGCCTTCACTCCAGCTTTGACGATGATGTCGGCAGTCTCCTGTGCGAAGGTGGAGGGGACGGTGAGAATTGCTAGGGAAACATCATGTCCCTTAATCTTTTCTCCCAGCTCGTTGATGGAAAAAACAGGAACGCCGTGGATTTCCTTTCCAATCTTTGTATTGTCCTTGTCGAAGGCAGCTACAAAATTCAAGCCGTGATACTGGAACTCGCCATAACCGGTGAGGGCAGTGGCTAAATTTCCCGCTCCCACAATGATAGCCTTTTTGGCGTCATCCCAGCTGAGAAAATGCTCGATGGCAGAAATGAGGGGGGCAACAGGATATCCACGCTTCGGTTTCCCGATGATGCCAGTGATTGCCAAATCCTTGCGGACCTGGATGGGCTCAAGGTTCAACTCCTGGGCTATGACGGTACCAGAGATGAATTCGTACCCCTCCGATCGTACCTGCTTGATGAGGTGGAGATAGGAGGGAAGCCGACGGATTGACGGAGTAGCGGGAATTTTTTGTTTAGCCATAGGCTCAGTATAAATCAGAAAATGGATTTTGTGAAGGGAAATTTCAGTAAATTTGTATCGAAACAAAAATATGCTCGTTTCAGCCTTGCTTTTCTTTTGTGAGAAGGATATATTTAATGTAGCAGTTTAGGAACCTTGGGCAGAGTCCAGCATCAATTTTGAGATCCGGCTCCCGCAAGATTCCTCGAAAGATACTGGAGGTTTTCTATGTTGGACAAAAAGATTGTATCGTTGCTCACCAAGCAGGTGAACAATGAATTTTTTTCCGCCTATCTCTACCTTGACTTCTCAAACTACTATGAGCACAAGGGGTTGAAGGGCTTTGCAAATTGGTTCCGCATCCAGGCAAAGGAGGAGTTGGATCATGCCATGCTGATGTACCAGTACCTGCATAATAACAACGAGCTGGTGGAATTGGACACTATTGCCCGCCCCAACAAGACCTATGAGAAGCTCGAGTCCCCCCTGCAGATGGCCTTGGCCCATGAGTGCGGCGTAACTACCTCCATCAACGAGATCTATCGGGCTGCTGAGGAGGTGAAGGACTACCGCACCATGCAGTTCCTGGACTGGTTCGTAAAGGAGCAGGGTGAGGAAGAGGCCAATACCCATGAGCTCATCTCCAAGATGGAGCTGTTTGGTGGGGATTCCCGTGCCCTGTACCTGCTGGACTCCGACCTTGGCAGCCGCACCTATACCGCTCCTGAGGTGAATCTGTAATTTTTAGTGGTGATATACATCCCTGTAGGGAGTAACGAGCAGGTTCAGGAGGTATTTCCTGAACCTGTTTTTTACAAGAAATACCTGAATCCCAGGCTCATCCTGCCAAATCCTGCCTTCCGTAATTTTTTCATGAACTCATCCTCCGGTACCAGATGGAGGCCGCCACCCACCTCTGCGACGAGGGCCACCAGCTGGCTCATGCGAATGTTCACGCCGGCACCACCACCCACTTCCCAATAGTAGGGCGGACTGAACAGGAATTTTGATGCCCCGTTCCGGTCAAAGGACATGAAGCCAAAGCTGGCGAAGCAGAATCCATACCGGGCGGCGGAAATTCCACCGGTGTAGGCATCCACCTGGCCAAAGCTGAGCTTTTCCATCAGTCCCAACTGGTACAGGTTTGGTTCGTCGTCATAAACCTTTGCCCCGGTAATGGCGGTGAGGCTCCGCAGCTGGAACCTTTCATTGGAAAAGATGGTGAGTCCCAGCTCCAGGTTCACGGAGGTCTTGATGGAGTCTGTGCTGCTGACGAGGGCAAGGGAGAGAAAGTCACTTTTTCTCTGGTTATCCTTGGTGTTTCCCTCGTCTGCAGGAAGTAAACTGATACAGACCAACAGTAAGATAGTAAGGAAAGTCTTTTGTTTCATTTTTTTCTCCACATCATAAAGTATAATTTTTTTTTGTCATTTCGGCCGATAAATTGATTATAATCAGTGATTTTTTTTTACATTGTATTTTAGAGATTTTTTTGATAAAATCGCACCATCTGGAATGTAGGAGTTTTGTAGTGAAAAAATATATGATTATCTTATTTCCTTTGATTATTATAAGTTTTCTTGCTTCCTGCGAGTTCTTTTCCAGGCCCATGTATACCCTGTCCCGAGACATTACAGGAACCATCGGTTCCATGTCTACCGAGGATTTAGCAGGTAACATCGACAAATTCTCTTCTGATCCTGAAAAGGTGGCGGATGTCTTGAGTGAGTTGGCTGACCGCGACCAGGATGAAGTCAAAAAGCTGCCCAGAGATGAAAAGGAAAAGCTTCTGGAGGCTGGAGTGGGAGCCATTCTTCCCACCTCTCAATTGGGGGAGACGGTGGACCAGCTGACCTCCGGTGAAGGGGAGAAGGATTATAAAAAAATCATGGATACTCTTACCAGCAACTCTCCTGATGTAGATACAAAGGCTCTGGAGACTGTCCTTGGGGATGAGG
This sequence comes from Spirochaetaceae bacterium, assembly GCA_017622135.1. Taxonomy (GTDB): domain Bacteria; phylum Spirochaetota; class Spirochaetia; order Treponematales; family Treponemataceae; genus Treponema_F. The sequence goes on along the minus strand of JAGARR010000053.1, from coordinate 62,040 downwards.
ATGTCCTTGAGAATACTGATGCTACCACACTTACACTGGGAGCCGCCAGTCTCATAACGAATACCATTAAGAAGGAAGGTGGTGATGAGAAGATGGACGCTTTTCAGGAGGCCGTGAAGGGTGCCACAACTGGTGGTGTCTTTGACGAATCAACGTTCAAAAAACAGCTTGAAGAAAAGGGCTTTAGTGCAGACTCGGTGTCTGCCTTGACAACTGCCATGAACACAACGAGTGTTTTGACCGGCACAGCAGGGGAGGGAAAGCCCAACAGAAAGGAAGATACCGAGAAGATTAGTGTGGGAGGTTTTAGCCTTGGTGGCTTGCTGGATGATTTGACAGGAAAAGAATCATGAAAAAGCGTTTTCTCATTGTGTGGTTAACTTTTGTCATAGGTAGTTTCTCTGTCTTCGCCAGCGAATTCCTGACTCCCACGGTGCTGGATGTCCGTGCAGCAGGAATGGGTGGCAGCTATCTCTGTGATTTTAAGCAGCCCTTTGTCCTGCTGAACAATCCTTGCGGAATGAGCTTTAGCGGAAAGCAGGTTTTCCTGCCATCCCTGGCCTTCGACTTGGGAGGACCGCCAGCTGCAGCCTCAAAGCTTTTCGATCTAGTGAAGTCATCGGATGGTGGATCCATGACAGATATGTTGGTGGACATGCTGAAGGAAAGCAACGGAATCTTCATTGACCTGGACATGATGCTGCCTTTGACCTTCTCCCGTGTAGCAAACAATTGGGGGATTGGCTTCTACAACAATATCTTTGTGCGGGGCGACTTGCCCTCTATATCCTCCGTTACTGCCATTGCAGGCGGCGACCTGATGCTGGCAGGTGGTTTCTCCGTCCCCATTCTCAATAATGATTTTCATCGGCTTTCTCTCGGTATATCGACAAAGCTGGTGGGACGTTTCAATATCATATACACCGGTTCAGTCACTGGACTCACCTCAATGGAGTTTGACAGCCTTCCTGCGGACATGACCTTGGCAGCTGGATTTGATGTGGGAGCCACCTATATCCTGTGGGATATCTTGTCCTTATCCGCTGTCTGGAAGGACCTGTACCTAGGTATGAGTCACGGACTGGGAACCATCACATCCATGTCGTTCTCCAATGAGGAAGAGTGGTGTAAATTCATGCAGAATGGAGACTTGAGCCTCGGTGTGGGAGTCCAGGTTCCCACCGGCATCTTGAAGAAGGTATTGACCAGTTTCTCTGTGTATGTTGACTACGACAGCTTCACCAGCATCTTCAACAAGGAGAAGGCTGTTTTCCTTCCTCATCCCTTGCTGAACCTCTCCGCAGGACTTGAGGCTGTTTTGTTCAAGACCATTGCCCTGCGTTTTGGGATGAGGGGTCCCTATCTTGCTGCTGGAGCAGGAATTGACCTTGGGCCCTTCCATCTGTCCATGGCAATCTATGGAAAGGAGAAGGGAATTGACCCTGGAGCATCTTCCCAGGTTCATGGAGCCTTCGCCCTGTCCTTCTACTATTAAGTTAATCTCGTTGAAGGTTGCTCCCCCATGTTTTGCTTCGGGGTTCCTTGGATGATATTGAAAGCATTGGCCAAAACTGGTACAATCTGTCCTGAGTAGGAGTCTTTCTCATGCTTGATTATATTGGACCGGTTTTGGCCAATTTTTTTCTTAGGGGTTCTTGTGTTTCTAAAAAGTCTTGAAATATTTGGCTTTAAATCATTTGTTGACCGTACCCGAATTGAATTCTCCGATGGTATCACCGCACTGCTGGGTCCCAATGGTTGTGGAAAGAGCAATGTTGTGGATGCTGTGAAATGGGTGCTGGGAGAGCAGAGCGCAAAGAATATGCGTGCCGAGAAGATGGAGGACATCATCTTCAACGGTACCGAAACCCGCAAGCCCTTGAATGTTGCGGAGGTTATCCTCACCATTGCCAATGACAACGGTCTGCTTCCCCTTGATGTCAGCGAGATTACCATCAAGCGGCGGCTCTATCGTTCCGGTGAGAGCGAATACTATATCAACAACAACCAGGTGAAGCTCAAGGATATTCGGGAGCTGTTCTGGGACACTGGTGTAGGAAAGGCCGCCTACTCTGTGATGGAGCAGGGCAAGATTGATCAAATCCTTTCCAGCAAGCCGGAGGACCGCCGCTACCTCTTTGAGGAGGCTGCCGGTATTACCCGCTTCAAGGCAAAGCGGGCGGAGGCCGAGCGCAAGCTGGAGCGAACCGAAGAGAACATGAGGCAAATCGAGGGCATTCTGGGAGAGGTGAAGCGTTCCTATGATGTGCTGAAGGTCCAGGCCGACAAGGCCATTGCCTGCCGCAGTCTCCGGGAGGACATCTTCAACTTTGAGCTGGACATCCAGCTGCTTCGTCTCAAGGGCTTTGTCCTGGATCAGGACCGCAAGAGCAAGGAGGTTGAGAAGGCCTCCCAGCAGCGGGAGCAGGTGACCCAGGAAATCGATGCCATCAACGAATCCCTTTCCGAGAACATGGAGGAGGTGAACTCCATGGAAAACCGCCTGGTGGAGCTGGAAAAGCAGATCCACGGTCTTGCCATCGAAAAGAACGGCAAGGACCAGCAGGCAAAGCAGCTGAACCAGCGCCAGGGAGAGATCAAGCAGAAGCTCACCCAACTGGAGGGTCGCCAGTCATTTCTGACAGAGCAGATTGAATCCTTGCAGGAGGACATTGGCGAGCAGGAATCCGGGCTCCACCAGCAGCGGCGGCGCATTGAGGAGGTGGGCAAGAACATCACCTCCTTCGAGGAGAACATCAATCTTGCTGGTAGCCGCATCACGGAAAACGACCGTCAGGCCGCCCAGCATGAGTCAACAATCCAGGAGCTGGATGGAGAGGCTTTTAACCATCGCAAGGACTTGGAGTCTATCACTGAGGATATTGTTACAGAGCTGGATTCCCGCCTCAAGGATGCCGGCTACTCATCTTCAGCCTGTGCCGCCGCCCGGGAACGGGTGGACGAGCTTGTGGGAAAGCTCCTTGCCCTTGCCACTGGTCGCAAGAACATCTTCTCTGACTTTGCCTCCATTGCCAATCCTTCCGCCAACGATGCGGGAAGGTTCACCAAGACCGGGCTTGAGTCCTTTACGGAAATGGAATCACTGCTGCAGCAGCTGAAGGAAGCCCTTGCCCAGTACATGGATTCCACGCCTCAGTTTATTGACGATTTTCTGGCACCGGAAGGAATTATCACCCGCAAACGCTCCATCGACCGGGAGATTGCCCAGATTCATGAGCGTCAGGACGGCCTGCGGGAGCGGATTTCCTCCCTGAAAAGCGAGAATGCGGGCCTGGTGGGAAAAATCGACGAGTATCGTGGCACCCTGGAGGAGCTGCGTATCCAGAAGGCCCAGATGCAGACCCACATCCAGTCTGCCGAGGACAAGATCAAGTTGCTGCGTCGTACTTTGGCCTCCCAGGAGTCTGCCCTTCACGATGTGGAAAACGAGCTTTTTGCCGAGCGCAAGCGGCTGGAGGACGTCCACGACCAGCTGGTGGAGCTGGAGGGAGAGATTGCCTCCATCGAGCGCAGGGGTGTGACCATGACTGCCGAGCTGCAGGAGCTGGAGCAGGAGATTCGTTCCCGCAACAGCGATGTGTCTGGTAAGAAGGAAGAGGTCAAGAAAAAGACAGCGGAGCTATCAAAGTGCCAGGCCCTGCTGGAAAAATATAGTCTGGATCTGGCGACCATCGAGACGGACATTCGCAACGTGAAGGAGAATTTCCGGGAGAACCATTCCCGCGACCTGATGGAATTCGAGGAGCGGATGTACACCATCACCGCACCATCCGCCGAACTGCGGGACAAGCTGGCCAAGGCCCGTCAGTCCATGAAGGATTTGGGCAACGTGAACCTGTCCGCCCCGGAGGAGTTTGCCGAGACAAAGGAGCGCTACGATTTCCTGGTGGCCCAGATTGCAGACCTGCAGAAGGCAAAGGACGACCTTCAGCGTATCACCGAGGAGATTCGTGCGGAGTCCACGGAGTTGTTCCTGGCCACCTACAACAAAATCAAGAAGAACTTCCACAATATGTTCCGTCGTCTCTTTGGCGGAGGTCGGGCGGAGCTGCGGCTGGTGAATCCCCAGAATGTGCTGGAGTCCGGCATCGACATCTTTGCCCAGCCTCCGGGAAAGAAGCTGGAGAACATCGCCCTGCTTTCCGGTGGAGAGAAGACCATGACGGCAGTGTCCCTCCTGTTCGCCACCTACATGGTGCGTCCATCTCCCTTCTGTCTTTTGGACGAGATTGACGCCGCCTTGGACGAGCAGAACGTCCTCCGCTTCATCCACACCCTGCGGGACTTTGCCAATGTGAGTCAGTACATTGTCATCACCCACAACAAGAAGACCGTGTCTGGCGCGGGAACCATGCTGGGTGTCACCATGGAGGAGTCTGGCGTCAGCAAGGTCATTACCATCAGGCTGGAGAATGAGGGTGCTGGCGGCGGTGCCACCCTACCTGACATGGAGCCTTTCGAGGAGGAGGATGTGGCTGTGGAGGAGGATGTCTACATCCCGCCCCATCCACCCAAAAGAATAAAACCTGTAGTTTCTGGAGATAATCAACATGAGCAGGATTGACATTCCAAAATTCGCCAAGATCGGCATAGTGATTCTACTAGCATTTTTTCTCATTGCTGTTATAATTATCTTGGTGGGAGATGGCACTTTTTTTGGAAAGAAAAACATTGTATTCGATGATTCCATAATTCTCCATCAGCCCCTGGTGGCTCCACAGCCTCCGTCCATGCCTGATGAGTACCATCTGGTGCGGCCAAAGGACTATGTTTGGACGGAGGATGACATAGAAAGGTGGTTTAGTCCCCCTGACAAAGAGCTGCTGGATTCCCTCCAGGCAGCCAATGATGCTGTTATTTCCGATTTGCTGGAGGTGGCTCCTTGAAGTATATTCCATACTGTCTCATCCTTTGTCTTTTGATGATTTCCTGTTCCTCCACGCCACCTTCAGAACATCATGAGGATGTGGCTCCAACTGAATCCGTCACTACAGATGGAGTCCAGCCAGAAGAAGTCGCTGCCTTGGAAGAACAGACTGTTCAGGAGGGAGGGGATACTTCCTTGGAAGATGGCTCCTTGGAGGATGGTTCCTCCGAGGTTTTCCCCACCACTGAATTCCTTGAGCTGGAAGAGAGTGCTTTGGACGATGTCGTTCCTCTGGAAGAGACAGAGTATCTGCAGGAAATTGAAATTATAGATTTAGACCAGCAACAGGCTCCTTTTATGGATGACCTGGAAAATATGGCCATGGTTATTGATGATCCACAGAGTATGGTCGATGAGCCTGAGGTAGCCCTGGTGGTGGAGACCCCCGCCAATGAAGGAGTGGAGCCTGTTCTTGAGCCGCTGCCACAGCCAGATGATGAGCTAGCACTTGTTGTGGAGGAAGTGGTGGACACTGCCGTTCCTGATGCTGGGGAGCTTGAGTCCCCGACTGAAGCACCGATTATGGAAGATGAGTCCCTTCTTGTTGAGACGGAGGATGCTGCCATTCCAGAAATTGTTTCCCAGGAACAGTCTGATTCTCAACCGGAGGAGTTTGTTCCAGAAGAAGCATCTCCCATTGATGTTAACGCAATACAAGGGGTTGTTACTCCTGTGGAGCCTTCCCGCACAATCATCATGGACAACCAGCAGTTCCTTGACCTGCGGTATCCAGGCAATGGCTGGGTATATCTCGGTGAGGTGACAACGGAGGGACTTTCCATCGGAACTCCAAATTTCACGTATTTTGGTCGTCGTCGCACCAGCAATGACACCAATTTTACCCTTCGGTCCATTAAGTCTGGATCTACAATCCTTCATTTCTACAAGCAGGATGTGCTGACTGCCACCTTCATCGATGATTTTGTTCAGGTGACTATCACCGACAGGGTAGCCCAGACAGGTTCTCGTGTTATAGCTCCCAACTACGACTCTGTGATACCCGGCTATCAGGATATCGTCCCCAAGCCCTCCGACTATGTGCAAGCAGAGCCATCCCAAGAGATGCTGGCAGCAGTGGAACAAGAGCCATCCATAGTTTCTGAACCAGAGGTTTCTACACCCAAAGTTCCAGAACCTGTAGCTCCTTCTACCACTGATATGGCTTCTGCTAGTTCAACATATAATGTTCCTGCCAGTCCTACATCCGCAGTATCTGCTGACCCTTCAGCTACCGATGGTACAAAAGCTGCTGGTGATGCCACTGTTGCTCAAGCCCAACAATGGGTTGCTGTCGCGGACTCCTCTAGTCCTGCCACCACAGCTGATTCCTCCATCACCCAGCCCCCCACAGTGGAAACTCGTCCTGTGGATTCCAGCACCACTGATACACCGTCTGACACGAGTACTGCAGTACCGGCTACAAATCAGCAGGCTCCCGTCACCGGTATTGTTCAGGCTGACAGCCAGCTTTCACAGGAACCTGTCCAGAACCAGGTTGGCGCTCTACAGATTGTTCCTCCTCGGGATGCTGTTCCTGTCCCCAGCCAGGCTATCCAATCTCAGCCCGATGTTTCAGCTGTTCGACAGCAGGAAATATATCAGCCAGAAAGTGCCTCTTCAACTGCTTCTGCTCCCAGTAATTACAATCCCCAGACAGGTATGTCTATGGAAGACCTTCAGCTCCCTTGGGTGCAGGAGGAGCTTGAGCGCCAAAGAACCGCTGACATCCAGCAGGCTGGTTCCGCTCAATCTGAAGCCGACTCCTCGGAGCGGCAGAACCAACTGGAGCGCCGTTTGGAGGAGCAGGATGCCTTGCTGGCCAAGGCCCAGGAATGTTTCTATGCCGAGGATTATTCTGCCTCACTGGATTACCTCAACCAGTTCTTTGCCATTGCGGTAAATGACTTTGATGCAGCCTATTACCTCAAGGGACAGGTTCTGGAGTCAAAGTCATCCATTCGAAATATCAAGGAAGCGCAGAAGGCCTATAAGCATGTGGTGGATTCCTATCCACAAAGCCCCTTCTGGAAGCGTGCGAAGAATAGGTTTACCTATCTGAGTCGATTCTACTTTGACATCAGGTAAAAAAAAGCTGCCATGACCCAATCGTCATGACAGCTTTCCCTTACCGCTGGTTTTCCTCAGCCTCACTCTTTCTCAGATAAATGGGCCCTTGATATGGTTCCAGTTGGGCTTCTTGCCGTTCATAGGCCTTCTGTGCCATGGAAAACAATGCGTCGGTAATGGAAGATGACAGGTCTGGCAGACGATGAAGCCGCAGATTGTTGTCTTGGGCCTTGAGCCTGTTATGAAGGACAAGACTGTCGGGACCAACAATCAAGGCTTCTTGGGAACCAATTGTCTGGACAATCTCCTCTATCTCGGCATCCATTGGTTCTGATTGTTTTTTACCATTTGAAAAGAATTGGACGTAAAACCTATCCTTCTTTGCATCTATGGCGGAAACAACGACTCCCGGCCAGCATGAATAGGGCAGCGCCTGTGCTTCCAAGGTAGGAATTGAATAGACGGGACAGCCTGTGGAAAGTTGCAATCCCTTGGCGGCAGCAAATCCCAGGCGTAAACCGGTAAAGGAACCGGGGCCACCACTCAATGCAATGAGCTCTAGGTCTGTAGGCTGAAGGTCAACCTGCTCCAACACATACGCTATGGCTGGAACGAGCTTTTCTGACTGCCTCATTCCGATGTCCAATGTGACCGAGGCCTTCTTCTGCTGGTTACAGGCTGCCAGACTGATGCATGGTACAGCTGAATCTATTGCTAGAGCCTTCATTCTTGTATTTCTCCGTAGGGCCAGTTTTCAAGTGTAATGTCTCTTCCTCCATCCCCACGAATCTCTAGGCGCAGTGTAATGGTGAATTTAGGTAGTTCCTCCCGCACGCGCTCGCTCCATTCGATGATGCTCACCCCATCTCCATACATCAGATCCTCAACACCAAGGTTGATGAAATCCTCACAGGAATCAAGTCTGTACACGTCCATGTGGTAGAGGGGCATTTTTCCCTCATATTCAGAAATTAAGGTAAAGGTAGGACTTGTTATGGCTTCTTCAATGCCCAGCGACTCGGCAATTCCCTTGGTAATGGTGGTCTTTCCTACCGCCAGATTTCCTTCCATGGCAATTATTGCACCTGGCTGTAGCATGGAACCAATCTTTTTTCCCAGCTGAATGGTTTCCTCAGCTGAATGGGTGACAAAGGTCATAGGGGAAGGGCTCCCATCTGGTCAATGTTGAGGATATATTCTTTTAGGGCTTTTTTGATGGGGATGAAGGGATAGTTGACTTTGTAAGGGTCAAACTCCAAGTCGAACTGCTTGTCCCCCAAGGGACCCGTCTCGATGATAAATGAGATGGGAATCTTGTCCACACAGTTTGGCAGTTCAATTTCCGCTTCTGCGGTGTACTGTCGGCGATAATATATTACACCCTCACTCTTTTTTACGTCATTTAATTTTAATATCTGCATCCTAAAACTCCAATTTGGGTATACTATTAGCTCAAAGTGTTTATCATTGCAACGATGGACTCAATCCTTGGCGTAATCTCATATTCGGCAAGGTCTCCCAGCATAATCGAATCAGAATTCTTGAAGGCTTCCTCAAATTCAGCCAGGACTGACGAAAAATCTGCAAAGAAATCCTGTACCTTTACGCCTTCCACGTCCATATTGACAAAACGCTCTGGAAAAAGGGAAGACAAGGCTGTTGCCTTGCAGAAATAATCCACATTGTCCGCCAGCTTTGTCACTGTGGCAAAGGCTTGCTTGTCATGTCCATTCTGGAATTGGACAGAAATCATCTTCAAGTCATCAACAATCTGACAGAAGCGCTCCCCAATATCCTGCAGAGAGGCCAGCACGTCATTCTCTGTAATTGTAGTCAGCTCTAGAGTCTCGATTTCCTCAATAGACTTTAGTATGATTGTGTCAAACTCATTTGCCAACAGTTCCTGGCCGTTCACAACAATATTGATGGTTGTAGCATTGTTTCTTTCGCACTCCATCTCGAAGGATTTCAGCACATCTCCAAGATTTCGCTCCGTGTCAAGGGTAATATCTGCTTCCTGTCCGTTGATGTATATTTTCACTGTTTACCCCCATTATTTGGACTTATTACCGTTCAAATTGCTAAAGCTATTAGTAATGGATTCTGATTGGGCCTCAAGACTGTTCAGCGTCGACTCCATCTGTCCGTATTTCTTCTTCAATTCCTGTTCCTTAGCCTCAATCTGTGTCTCCAGCTTTTCTATACGTGTCTCAGAACTGGCAATTCTCGTATCCAGACCAGAGATCTTTGCGGAAAAAATGCCCCCCGACTGGACAAAACTCTGGAGCCGGTGATCCAGCTGGAAGGCAATGCCGCTGTCGATGACCATATCACCATCAGTATCATAGCCAAAAATGTTCTTTATCTCAAGCAAATTGTTTTCCAGTGCCTTGTCCAGCTCCCCCTCGTTTATCTCAAGGTATCCCAGCAACCTGCTGGCTGAATATCCTGCATAGTTGTCGGCACTGGTGGAAATTCCCATCTGGGAAAGCATGGATATCTCCTTGTTTACCTCTACAATGTAAGGGGATGCGACGATGGTCTGCATGGCACTCTTTCCGTTTTTCAATGAAAAGTCGCTTTGAAACAGCCCCAGCCATTCCTGATACTTTTCCACTTCCTCATCGGAAAGGTATTCCAGCTCGGAGATAATCTCTTCCTTTGTCTGGGTCAGCACATTTATCTCTGCCATTACCTGGTTGTAGGTTCCCACAAAGGTGATGAGGGCTTCCTTGGCAGTCTCGGTATTAGGCTTGATGTCGATGGTGGCGGTTTTCTCCGTCTTCTGCTTAACCCGCAATGTCACGTCAGGAACGATGTCGTCAATCTCATTGGTGGGGCGAGTAATGGTTATTCCCTCATATTTGAGCTTTGCATCTTGGGCGATGCTGGCGGGATTGATGGGCTCAAAGCCCAAGTCAGCATTCTTGTTGAAAGACTCGATGGTACTGAGGGTCAGTTCCTTGCCGGTATTCCTGTTCCGCACAACAATTGAGTCTATATCGGGATAGTCTGAAACTTGGATAGAAACCTGCTTGCTGCCATCCTCATTCGTCTCTCCCTGCTGATGGGGCACCTCAATTTCGGTACCGTCTCTCATCCTGATAGACACAATCTGATCGTTGCTGATTGGTGTCAGGGGATTCTTCGGTACAGTAGCTTGGTTGCTACCCAGGGTTGTGTCCGACTGGATGTTGTCCACTCGAATTCCCTTAAAGTTGATGCCTCCTGCACTGGGAAGAACAGGCCCTTGGGCTGCCTCGTTCAATCCTGTGGTAATGTCTGCAACGTCCATCTGTCCGATGGAAAACTGGATGTACTGGTTTGGATCCGAGGCGATATTCGACGGAACTGGAATAGAAAAACTGCCCCGGGGTGGCACGATAATCTTGCCGTCCTCCACCTTCACTCCGCTGGAAGACAATGCCGGCATTCCAACCTGCTCCTCTGTAGTAGAAATGGAACGTGTGTTGACTGGAGCCTCTTTTATAGAATTGGCAGAGGAGAGGGGAGTGCCTTGGGGTTGAACCTTCTGGATCATTCCAATTTCCTTGGCAAAATCCAGTGCATCCCCCTCAAAGACAAGGCGGTTTTCCTCTCCTGTCTGCATGGACTCAATCATCAGGGCTTGTTTGCCAGGTGAAACACCTACCAATGTTCCTTTCACAATGTCCTTGCTGCGCTTGTTAAGGGAGGATATAAAATCCTTGAGGGTTCCACCCTTCCAGTTCATATTGACACTCTTTTCCCCGGATTTGAAGATATAATTTCCTGCCTCAACCCTATAACTATTGGAAATTTCTTTAGATAGGAATCGGTCTGTAGTAGCAGGTTGGAGCACATCGACTTTGAAGGAGTCAAAGGCCGCATTCCGCCCCGGATCGGCGGATATAGCGTCCTCATCGGAGGAGATGCCCAACTTGTCGTTGAAGGGATTGTCAAAGGAATACAAGCCACGGACACTTTCGCGCAAGGAGGACATATTCTGATTGATGCTCCGCAACGCATCCTTCTGCACCTTATATCCATCAAGGGTTTTCTGCTCCCGTTCCAGTGGAAGCTTCTCCTGATTGATGAGGGCTTCTATGAGGTCGTTTGTTTTGTATTTGTCACCAACACCGGGTATACTGATTCCAGCCATTGCTCACCTATGCCCGACGAGATGCCTTTAAACTACCTCGTCAACCAGCAGCCCGATGGTGTGCCTGATTGTGATTCGGAGTTGTTGCATATCTTCAGACGGTATCTCCCTTAATACCTTATCGGTTGAAGGATCGACAATCTTGACAACAACTTGTCCAAGTTCTTCATTGACGTTAAATCGAATTTTCTTACCCATCGTATCAGCAACTTTTTGCAATTGCTGTACATCGGTTCTAGCTTTAGCGAGATTATCAGCAAGGGTAGCAGCCACATCTGGCATTTCGCTAACAGGAATATGAACCTGCTGGCTACTACCAGTGGGTACACGATGAGGTGAAAAGTAAGGCTGGCCATCCATTGCCAAATTCCGCCCGAACGATTGAATTCCACTCATGGGCTCCTCCTAAATAAAACCAGGAGAGGGGCGCACCTCTCCTGGTTCGTTTTTCACCAAAAAGATGACATCCAGAGATCTCTTTGATGAGGTATTGCTTAACTCAACAGAGCCAATACGTTCTGTGACTGTACGTTAGCCTGAGCCAGCATTGCAGTTCCTGCCTGTGTCAGGATCTGGTTCTTGGTGTACTCCACCATTTCAGAAGCCATGTCTGTGTCGCGGATGCGAGACTCGGCTGCCTGCAGGTTTTCGGCTGCGATTGCAACACCATTTGCTGCCATCTCAAAGCGATTCTGGTATGCTCCCAAGTCGGCGCGCTGTCTTGAAACGGCCTTGAGGGCGGCATCAACAGATCCGATGGCCACGTTGGCAGCTTCGGGGGAATTGATGGCGATACTCTCGTCTGAACCCTGAGCACCAACCAGGCCAAGTGCCTGAGCAGTCATGGTACCGATGTACACACGTGCATTCTGATCCATGTTTGCGCCAATCTGCAGCTGCATTATGCGGTTTGATGCAGAATCTGTTGCGAAAGCACCGGTAAGCATGTTCATTCCGTTGAACTGAGCCTGACTTGCGATGCGGTCCACCTCAGAAATGAGCTGGGAAACCTCAACCTGAATCTGCATGCGATCCTCATCTGTGTAGATACCGTTAGCAGACTGTACTGCGAGCTCACGAATGCGCTGCAGAATGTCGGTGGTCTCCTGGAGATAACCTTCTGTAGTCTGGATGAAGGAAACACCATTCTGGATATTTCTTTCAGCCTGATTCAAACCACGAATCTGTGACCGCATCTTCTCAGATACAGCCAATCCTGAAGCATCATCGCCAGCTCTGTTTATGCGCTGACCAGAACTGAGTTTCTCTATGTTGCCCTGAATCTGTGCATTTGAAACACCCAGTGTACGATTGGCGTACATAGAACTCATGTTGTGATTAATAATCATGTTTACCCTCCATGTGATAATACACGAGGACATTCCCTGTCCTCAATTTATTTTATGCCCATGTGGCCAGCAAAGAGTTGCGCCTTCCTTACTGTTTTAGACCCATCAGCATAAAGAGACATGGTCTGAGACTATGTCTGTTCATACTGTCATAGACAACATGGAAAGTAAGTGTCAAAGATCGAACGGCATGTCTAAATTCATACCTAAATCTTTTATTATTATACAGATTATTTTAGGAGTTGTAAAGATAAAAAAAGTAATTTTTTTAAATAACGCAAACACCCGGAAATAGTGCAGAGAAATCCACACTATTTCCGGTTAATACTACGACCCTTATCTGAGGAGTGTCAGAACATTCTGGGACTGTGTGTTGGCCTGAGCCAGCATTGCAGTTCCAGCCTGTGTCAGGACCTGGTTCTTGGTGTACTCAACCATCTGAGCTGCCATGTCTGTGTCACGGATGCGTGACTCAGCGGCCTGCAGGTTCTCAGCGGCAATGTCAATGCCCTTGACTGCATGCTCCAGACGATTCTGGTATCCACCCAAGTCAGCACGCTGCTTGTTGATCTTCTTCAGAGCTTCGTCGATAGTACCGATTGCACGATTGGCCTCAGCCGGTGATGCCAAGCTAATGATTGTCTCGTCGCCCAGTTCGCGAACGCCCAGAGCTACAGCGGTCATAGTACCGATGTAAACTTCCATGCGCTGGTCCATGTTGGCGCCGATATGGAACCACATAGAACCTGTTACAGAGTTTTCGCCTGTTTGCTTTGCAAAACGACCAGTGAGCATGTTCAATCCGTTGAACTGTGCGGAACTGGCGATGCGGTCTACTTCTGCAACCAGCTGAGAGATTTCAACCTGAATCTGCATACGATCTTCATCAGTGTAGATTCCGTTGGATGACTGAACAGCCAGCTCGCGGATGCGCTGCATGATATCGGTGGTCTCCTGCAGGTAACCTTCGGTTGCCTGGATGAAGCTGATACCATTGGATGCGTTCCGTGATGCCTGGTTCAAGCCGCGGATCTGACTGCGCATCTTCTCAGATACAGCAAGTCCTGATGCATCATCGCCTGCCCGGTTGATCTTCATTCCGGATGAGAGCTTCTCAATGTCCTTCCGTACGCTTACGCCTGTTACACCAAGCTGGCGGTTGGAATACATAGCTGACATGTTGTGGTTGATAACCATATTTTTCCTCCATGGAATTGTGTTCGGACAACTTCCCTGCTGTCCGTTGCAAGTTTACACTACAAGGCTACATTAGTGATAACTTACGGTGAAAATGTATGGTAGGATTCTTCAACGAAGCTGTCCACCCACACAACTTTTCACTAATTTTATCGGTGGCAATTGTATTTTTCTTGAGGATAATTTATAGTTTTATATGCCTTTTTCCAGATGTAAATTTTGTGGTGAAAATAATCTGCTTTCATTTCCCATTGTGACGAGAAAAAAAACTTTAGAATATTTCCAGTGTGAGAATTGTGGTGCTATTTCTTTGTTAGATAAATGTTTTCTTTCGCATGAGCAACAGAAAGAGAGATATGTCCATCATCACAATTTTTTGGAGGATTTGGGGTATGCCGTTTTCCTTGCCACCTTCCTGCGAGATTGCTTTTCTTTCCTGCCAAACTATTCTCCACAGATTGTGCTGGATTACGGCTGTGGGCCGAATCCCGCCTTGATTCAGCTGATGCAGAAGGTGTCTGCCAGGCAGCGGAGTGGGGGAGAAGGAGGGAATATTGAAGGTTCAGGTAGTGTGGATTTTCAACAGGTTGCTTCCTTGGAGCAGTTGGTGGACCTGTTGGCCGTGCAGCTTCCTCCACTGCCGGAACCAGATTGTATTTTGGGGTGGGATCCATTTTTTGCCCCAGGAGAAAGGATGGTGCCGGGGACAGCTTCCCTTGTTCTTTGCCTTGAGGTGGCAGAGCATTTTGAGGAGCCTCTGGCAGGCTTTCATAATTTGGCCGCCTGCTGTGCTGAGGGTGGCTATGTGGCAGTTGGTACTTTGCCCATTCCAGATTCCATGAACATACCGGAGGGGTTCAAGGGCTGGTGGTACAAGGACGATTTGACCCACGTTTCATTCTATACGGAGAAGGCCATGACTGCCTGTGGAGCCGCCAGTGGACTGGAGTATTTGGGCAAGGCATCTCCCAGAATCTTTCTGTTTAGAAAGCAGGGAGATGCCTGAGACTTATTTATTTAGTTGGAGAAGAATTTGACGGATTCCTGCAGCTGCCTTGCCTCGGTGAGACAGGCTGTTCTTTTCCTGGGCCGACAGCTGGGCAATGGTTCTATCTGTTCCTGCCAGTATGACGATGGGGTCGTAGCCAAATCCACCGGTTCCACGGGAGAGGTCAAGGCTTGGGATGAGGCTTCCCTCCATGGTTTCTTGGGCGGAATAGAATCGGTCTGGTCCCAGATAGAGCACCATGGCACAAACATAGCGACAACTGCGAGGGTTTTCTGGCAGAGGCATTGCTTTTGCGCTGTAATCGGTCAAGGCCAGGTCGGTTTCCTCCAGAAGCAGGCGGTTCTGCTCCTCTTGGGTTGGCTTTGTTCCGTCATTCCGACCTTGGTGGAAATCCTTGCCTGCGTAACGGGCAGAATAGATTCCTGGTACACCATTCAGTATATCCACGCAGATTCCAGAATCGTCAGCAATGACTGGCTGGTGCACCAGGTTCCACAATTCCTGGGCCTTGATGATGCTATTTTCTAGAAAGGTTTTTCCTGTCTCCTCTGGATTGAAGGAAATACCTTCCTCTGAAGGAATGACAAGGTCAAATTCGGGAAAGAGGGCAGACATCTCCTGTTTCTTGTGGAGATTGCCTGAGGCAAAATATATTTTCATGGGAACATCCTATCACTTACTCATTTTCCAGGTCAAGAAGTGCCTTGATTTGGGCAATACGTTTGTCTGCATTGCGTAAAATCCGTCGGACGCTTCCTTTGGGAAGATTCAGGGCTTCCTCTATCAGCTTGTTGGGAGGATAGAAACCTGCATTTTTCTTATCGTTGCGTAGTTTTTCCAATAATTTCTTCTTGTACTCGTATTGACGGGCAACGATGTGATATTGGGACATTGATGGTTCCAGGGCTTCCAGTTCCTGCTTATGCTGCTGGCAAAAAATATAGGTGCGGTTAATTTTCCTTTCCAGCTGCTGTTGCAATTGTTTTTTCTTCTCGATGTATGACTCAACACTTTCGATACACCTTTGAAATTCCTCCCGAGAAATACCTGTCAACTGGCTGATTTTGTTGATGATGGAATCTGAAAGGGAATGAATGGACCGTAATGCCAGTACCAAGACTGTTGTGGCTTGTATTGTTGACAGGGGATACCTTGGTTGCAGTTCCTGACTGCAACTGGGGAGATATGTTGGTTCTAGCTCGGCTACCTCTATGTAATACTCCTCGTTTTTTAATGATTCCTGGTAATGATAGTTGTCCAGAATTTCCTGCAAAACCTTTTCCTTTACTATCTGGCGTTTCCAGCTGCGGTAACGTAGCCTGATGGCGGTGGTAAAGTAGGTGAGAAAGGTGCTTTCTGTAGGATTGTATTTTTCCAGAATGATAGGGATGTATTGATGGATCCACAGCAGGAAGTTGCTTATGTCATCCTCGCTGGGATTCACCAGTCCATAGTACTTTGGTGACTTGAAGATTTCTGCCAGAAGCAGGGATTCGGTCTCATTCCGTGTGAGCTTCTTCGCACGGTATTGTAGGTAAATTTTGTTGACGGTAGGTATCATAATCTACGCTCCTAGAAATGTGATACAGTGTAATAGCAAGAATCATGCCAAGTATTTTCCTCTTTTATCGCTTGTTTTAATGGAGATAATTGATTTATTGTATCATTATTTTTCTTAAATAAATTTATTTTATCAGAAAGATAAATTTATTTAAGGAATTTTCAATTTTAAAAATTTACAAATTTAAAAAAAAGGATGGTTCCGACGAGAACCATCCTTACGGTTTAAGCAATGCTTTTTAGAGCTTTCCTTCAAATTCCTTCAGAATCTTGGGAAGCAGCTCTTCGATGGTGCCGGCAGTGCTGCCCCCAGAGGCATTCTTATGACCACCACCGCCGAAGACGGTAGCAACTGCACTGACGTCCACTTCATCTCTGGATCGCAATCCCATGGTGCAGGACTGCTCCGTCTCCTGGCGGATGAAAACCACTGCCTCCACCGATGTGCAGGAGAGTAGCAGCTGGTAGAGACTGTCGGAGTCCCGTCCTTCTGTTCCCCAGCGGCGGGTGTCCTCCATGGTCTCATAGGTGACGATGAGCTTGCCGTCGAAATATTGGGTGGCGCGGTCCAGCATGATGCCCAGCAGCTTTCTGGTGGAGAAGGGCTTTCCGCTGGTCATGCTGTCGTAGGTGGCACGAGGGCTGACTCCAGCCTCCACCAGTCTGGCAGCGGCCATGAAAATGTCGCTAGAATTTTTTTCCAGGAAGCGGAAGTATCCTGTGTCTGTGGAAAGGCCGAAAAACAGGATTGCCGCCGTCTCCAGATCCAACGGGCCGATGAGCTTTTCATAAAGCTGCTGGACCAGATAGGAAGTGGCTGGGGAATCGGGCTCGATGATGGAAGTCTCGGACTCAGGGGTGGATGTTTTGTGGTGATCCACAAAGAAGGTGGGAATTTGCGATGCGTCCGTTATCAAGGCCTCTGGAGGGAAGACCTCTCCGATGCGCTTGAACTCGCCACAGTCCACAATGATGCAGGCTGTCTTTCCTGTTTGGAGGAGAGTGGCCTGCTTTGCAAAGAATTTTTCGTAGGGCTTGATTTCCGTCCGTTTGAAGGGACCGGCGGAAAGCAGCTGGTAGGGCTTGCCCAACTGCTTCAGGATGGCTGCCACCCCCAGGGAGGAGGCGATGCAGTCGCCATCTGGCTCCTTGTGGCCCACCACGATAAAGTGGTCGTAAGAACTGACGAAATCCTTGAATTGCTGGGCTTGTTGATCAGTAATTATCCTCATGGCTGTTCCTCTGTCGTTAGTATCTTTTGCTGGGGGATGCTGAATTCGAGATTATTGGCTGCCTGGAATTTCTGGCCAGAGATAACCGGCATTCCCTGCTGGTCGATGTAGATGTCGATTTCTGTCCTCATGCCAAAGTCCTGTCCGTAGATGCCTGGCTCCACTGAGAAGCTGCTGCCGGGCATGATGAGGCGGTAGTCGGGGAATTCGCTGCCGTCAAGGTTGACGCCGCTGCCATGAACCTCGGTGTCGATGCCGTGGCCGGTGCGGTGCTTGATGTAGCTACTATATCCGGCTTCCTGGATGATGGAGCGAACCTGCAGGTCTAGCTCTGCTCCCGTAATCCGTTTGCCTTGGGCAGCTGCACTGGCAATGGTGGTCGCCACAGAGTCTCGTGCCTGGCAAAGGACGGCAAACCGTTTTTCCGCCTCTTGAGGAACGGTTTTTCCATATATTCCCACCCAAGAAATATCGGCATAGGCTGGAATGGATGCGGAAACAGAGCCATCCTCGTCGGTGGCCAGTCGTTCCTTTGCCCAAATGTCCAGCTGGATGATATCACCTTCTTGGGCTATCCTGCCGCCATCTTCTGGTACCTCATAGTGGGGATTTCCGCTGTTTGCTCCAAAGGCTACCACAGGACTATGGTTTGTTGTCAGCTTGTAATGTACGAACTGTTCTAGTATGAATATTTGGACTGCCCGCTCAGTAAGCGGCTCCTGGGAGCGGTAGTGCTGGCAGATGAAATTCCAGGTGTCTCGGATGATTTTATAGAGGAGGGCTGCAGACCGCTCCTGGCTGTTGATGCTGGCTTGCGAAAGTATGCCACGGTATCGCTGCAGTAGGTTGGCGGCGCTGGTGAGCTGTACTCCCTGTTGTTGGAGCAGGGTGACAAAGCCGCCGTCCACGGTGGAAATCACCGGCAGGTTGCAGTCCCATAGCAGGGCAAGGGTCTTGTCCTTGTACTGGGAAAGAATTGTCTTCAGCTCCTGCTGGGAAGAGTAAAACACCTTGTTCTCTCCGGGGAGACTGTCTAGGACATGTGGCTCGATGGCATGGAGAATCTTTTGTGGCTCACCCACTGGCGGCACAATATAAATCCACCGTCGGGTGGTCATTCCATCAACAGGTAATTGAAGCAGGTCTTTGGTAAGGTTGTCTCTGCCTGCAAAATCAGTAAAAAGCCAGCCGTCCAAAGCTGAGACGGCTGACTCCTGTTGTGAGACAACTTGTATCTTTTCAAGACAAGTCATGTAATTAGTAGTCCAACTCCAAGGTTTCGGCACTGGCTGCGTCACCAATATCGGTGTAGGGCTTGGCCACTGTCCAGGTGCTGTCGGGGCTTCTGACAGGGGGGAGGTTCAGGACAACCTTGTGGAATTCTCCATCCTTCTCTACAACGGACATATAGGGGTTCAAGCCCTTAGGCAGCTCTCGGTAGGTGAGCTTCCGGGGATTTTCGTACATCCATGATTTGGGAATCATGACCTGACCCATGTCCTTGCCATGCTTTGCATACATGACAATAACCACATCCTTGTGATCAAAAACCTTGTAGACAACAACGTTGCGATAGGTGATGTTTCCGTCGTACTTGTTTGGCTGCCCAGCCTGTTCTTGAGCAAAGGCACCACCGACAGAAAGACCAACTACCAGCAACAATGCAAGCAAGCTTTTCTTCATACTGCAACTCCTTTTATTTCCTAATTGTTAGGATACATCTTTAACCAGCACAGGAACCTAGATCAAGGACAACATAATCGCCTTGATCGTATGCTTGCGGTTTTCCGCCTGCTCCCATACGAAGCTGTTGGACCCTTCAAACACCTCCTCAGTAACCTCCTCTCCCTTGACTGCAGGAAGACAATGGAGAAAAACGGAATTCTCCTTGCCGGTTGCCTGCATGAGGGACTGGTTGACCTGGTAGGGTGTCAATAAGGCCGTGCGACTTTCCTTGAGAGCCTCTTCTCCCATAGAAGTCCATACATCAGTATAAACGCAATCTGCGTCTTTTACAAGAGAAATATCCTTGGAAATGGTAATTTTGGCTCCGGATTTTTCTGCAAAGGGCTCGCAGATGGCCTGAATCTCTGGATCGGGGAACAATTCCTCCGGGCTGAGGATGGTGAAGTTGATTCCCAGCTTTGAAAAGATGAGCATCAAGGAGCGGGCCACGTTGTTCCGGCCGTCTCCACAGAATGCCACCGTCAGTCCCGCCAGCTTACCAAAACGCTCCTTGAGGGTCAGCACGTCTGCCAGCACCTGAGTGGGGTGATACTCGTCGGTGAGTCCGTTGATGACTGGCACACCGGAATGCTGGGCCAGCAGCTCCACGTGCCGCTGGGAGAAGCCACGGAATTCAATGGCAGAGAACATACGGCCCAGAACCCGGGCAGTGTCCTCAATCGACTCCTTGGCGCCTAGCTGAATATCCTGGGAGGAGAGGAAGACGGGATGGCCTCCCTCCTCGCCAAAGGCAGTCTCGAAGGAGCAGCGGGTTCTGGTGGACCGCTTCTCAAAGATGAGGGCTATGGTCTTGCCTCGGAACCGCTGGTGAACCTCTCCTCGCCTTGACTCGGCCTTGACCTGTGCGGCCAAATCAAGGATTTGAAGGATTTCTTGGGGTGTGTAGTCAATCCAGTTGAGCAGGGAGCGTCCCTTGAAGGGAGCCTTGAAAATTTCCGGCAGCATGCTTTCCTCCGGGATAGTGTACTGGGGCCGCAAAATGCGTTCCCTCGTTCCGGTCTGCTGGCAGCATTCCAGAAACAAAAAAAGGTAATTTGCACTCGACAAATTACCTTCTCGTAGTAGCGACAATAGGGATCGAACCTATGACCGAACGGATATGAGCCGTTTGCTCTACCTACTGAGCTATGTCGCCGTAACGAAGAATAATGTATCAGACAATGGTGAAATAGTCAAGAGTCATTGCATGTTTTTTTGTTGCCTTGATAAAGACTACTGAAATAGTGTAAAATATATCTAATTACATGCGGTGAAAAGGGAGCTGCCATTTCGGGAGTTTGTGGGAGCCGCATCATTTGAGGAGAAGCCATGAAGACTGTATCTGCACTGCAGAAGGCCCGCTACGGGTACCAGCCAAAGTTGCCTGCCGTCCTGGCGGACAATCAGCCCCAAGATATTGTAATCGATTTTGGAGAGCCCACCAGCGCCATTGCCGACCAGGCGGAGCTGGAGAAGCTGTTCAAGAATACCTATGGAAAGCCTGAGGCACTGTTCCAGAAGGGAAGCAATCCCGATGCAGGAAAGAAGCTGCGGGTGGGAATCATCCTTTCCGGCGGACAGGCTCCCGGTGGCCACAACGTCATCGCCGGCCTCTACGACGGCATCAAGAAGGGGAACAGGGATTCCGTGGTGCTTGGTTTCAAGGGCGGGCCCTCCGGCCTCATCGAGGGAGACTATGTGGAGATTACTGACTCCTTCATGGATGAGTACCGCAACACCGGCGGATTCGACATGATTGGCTCCGGCCGCACCAAGATTGAGTCGCCTGAGCAGTATGCCGCCAGCGTGGCCACCGCCGAGAAGCTGGACCTGGATGCCATCGTCATCATCGGCGGCGACGACTCCAACACCAACGCCGCCCTTCTGGCGGAGCGTTTTCTGGAGTTGGGTAAGAAGACCCGGGTCATCGGCGTGCCCAAGACTATCGACGGAGACCTGAAGAACCAGCAGATCGAGACGAGCTTTGGCTTTGACACCGCCTGCAAGACCTATTCCGAGCTCATCGGAAACATTGGCCGTGATGCCAACAGCGCCAAGAAGTACTGGCACTTCATCAAGCTGATGGGCCGTTCCGCCAGCCACATCGCCCTTGAGTGCGCCCTCCAGACACAGCCCAACATCTGCCTGATTTCCGAGGAGGTGGAGGCTAAGAAAATGACCCTGCGGGCCATTACCGATGACATCTGCACTGTCATCGCACGGCGGGCGGAGAACAAGGAGAACTTCGGCGTGGTGCTGATTCCAGAGGGGCTGGTGGAGTTCATTCCTGAGATGAAGGCCCTCATCGCCGAGCTGAACGACACCATGGCGGGACACCAGGAGGAGTTCAACAGCCTGGCGAATTTTGCCGCCCGCAAGGACTGGCTCAAGTCCCACCTGACTGCCGCCTCCTACGAGACCTTCGCCTCCCTGCCGGAGGCCATTGCCGCCCAGTTCCTAGCGGACCGGGATCCCCATGGAAATGTGCAGGTGTCCCGCATCGAGACGGAGAAGCTTTTGGCCTCCATGGTGGAGGAGCGGCTGGCGGTGATGAAGAAGGAGGGCAGCTACAAGGGTACCTTCAGCTCCTACACCCACTTCTTCGGCTACGAGGGACGCTGTGCCTTCCCCTCCAACTTTGATGCCGACTACTGCTATGCCCTGGGATACACCGCATTCCTGCTGATTGCCAGTGGCGTGACCGGCTACCTTTCCTCCGTCCGCAATCTGACTGCCCCTGCAGCCCAGTGGACGGCCGGCGGAATCCCCCTGACCATGATGATGAACATGGAGCAGCGGCACGGCTCCAAGAAGCCCGTTATCCGCAAGGCTCTGGTGGAGCTGGACGGCAAGCCCTTCCTGGAGTTCGCTGCCCATCGTGACCAGTGGGCCATCGAAACCAGCTACCTCTTCCCCGGAGCCATCCAGTACTACGGTCCTTCCGAGGTGTGCGACCTCACCACAAAGACCATCAGGCTGGAGCGCTGCTAGTCTGGGGCAGGCTCATTCGAGAACCTGCCCGACAATGGTTCAACGTTCTCGGGCAGATGGTTAACCTCCTGTCATGGTTCCAACTGTTTTGGTAGGTTTTATTTCGGGCCGTCCTTTGGATGGCTCGATTTTTTTCAGAGCGGCATCTGTCGGTGCACACCTGCAGATGCAAGGGTGAGGTGCAAGATGTTTTTTCCACGATTTTTTCTTAAGGCACGGGAGGAGCATGAGGTTCTCCTGGGTTCTCCTTGGATATATGACAATGAGATTCTCTTCGTCAAGTACCTGAAGGAGGGGCGGATTCAGCAGCAGGAATTCCCGGTGGCAGGAAGGGATGGGACTGGTGGCCGGGGAACTTTTCCGGTGGGTGACGGTATGCCCGTGGAGGTGTACTCCAAGTCGGGGCTGTTCCTGGGGACGGGCATCTTCAACGGCAGGTCAAAGATTGCCATCCGGCTGCTGAGTCGGGAAAAGCCCGAGGAGATTTTTGGTGATCTGTCTGGCTTGGCGGAGAGGAACGCGGCTGATGACGGGGATGCCTTCCATGGGCTGCTCCACAGTCAGGCCACCAAGGACTTCTTCCTGCAGTTGGTAAAAAGGGCGCTGGACCTGCGGTATCTCTTCTATAAAAAGGCCGACTCCTACCGGCTGATCTTCGGGGAGTCTGACGGGATTCCCGGTCTGGTGGTGGATCGCTACTACGATGTGGAGGGGCGGGTGTTCCTTTCTGTCCAGTTCTTGAGCCTGGCGGTGGAACTCTTTCGACAGGAGATTCTTTCTGCTCTGGAGAGCCTGTGCCATCCCTTCGGTATCTTCGAGCGCAGCGATGTCCATGTCCGTGAGCTAGAGGGACTGGAGCTGCGGAAGGGCTGGATTGGTCCGGAGCGGAATCCCCGCATCACCATCAGGGAGAATGGCATCCTGCTGAAGGTGGACCTGGAGCAGGGGCAGAAGACGGGATATTTCCTTGATCAGAAGGAAAACCGCCGGGTGGTTGCTAGCCTTTCCCAGGGGCGGCGGGTGCTGGATACCTTTACCCACACGGGGGCCTTTGGTCTGAATGCCCTCTCTGGCGGGGCCAAGTCGGTGGTTTCCGTGGACATTTCCCCGGAGGCGGTGGCCACGGTGGAGGAAAACATCGCCCTCAACAAGGCCCTGTGCAAGGAGGGCCACACCATGGAGGCTGTCTGCTGCGATGTCTTTGACTTGCTGCGCCGCTATCAGGAGGAGGACCGCCAGTTCGACCTGATTGTGCTGGACCCGCCCGCCTTTGCCAAGAGTGCCGGCAAGGTGGACAAGGCATATGGCGGCTACAAGGAGATTAACCTGCGGGCCATGAAGCTGCTGGTGAAGGGCGGCCTTCTGGTGACCTGCTCCTGCTCCCACTTTATGGATGCTACCACCTTCTATGATATGATTGCCCATGCCGCCAAGGATGCCCACCGTCAGGTACAGATTATCCAGCGTCGTGGTGCGGCTTCTGACCATCCCCAGCTGGTGGGCTATGACAAGGGGGAGTACCTCAAGTGCGCTGTGGTGAGGGTGCTGTAATGTACAATGCGGTGGTTGTTCTGGGGCCCACGGCCTGTGGCAAGACGGCGGTGGGAGTGGGGATTGCTGCCCAATGCAACGGCGAGGTGGTTTCCGCCGATTCCCGTCAGGTGTACCGACACCTTGACATTGGCAGCGGAAAGGATTTTGGGGAGTATACGGTTGCGACGGCCGCCGGAGACAGGCTTCAGGTTCCCTACCATCTGATTGACGTGGCGCAGCTGCCCCAAGAGTACAGTGTCTATGACTACCAGCGGGATGCCTACCAATCCATCGCCTCGATTTTGGCACGGGGACGGCTGCCGGTGGTGGTGGGCGGAACGGGAATGTACCTGGATGCCTTGGTGCGGGGCTATGACCTGGTTCGGGTGCCCACCAACGAGGCCCTGCGGCAGGAGCTGACGGGCATGTCCATGGATGAGCTGGCCCAGCGGCTGCGTGCTGTTCGGGGAGCCTTGCACAACAATACTGACTTGACGGAGCGTCACCGGCTCCTGCGGGCCATTGAAATTGCAGAATTTCAGGCAAATGGTGGCGAGGTGGTGGAAGCGGACATGCCCCCCAGACCTGATTTCCGCCCCTTGGTTTTCGGCACCACCTTCCCCCGGGACCAGCTGCGGCAGAACGTCAAGGCTCGGCTGCGCTCCCGGCTGAAGGAGGGGCTGATTCAGGAGGTGCAGTCCATCCACGACTCAGGCATCGGATGGGAGCGGCTGGAGCGGTTGGGCTTGGAGTATAAGTTTGTGGCCCAGTTTTTGCAAGGAAAGATTGCTGGTGAGGATGAGCTCTTTTCCCAGCTGAACAGGGCCATTGGCCAGTTTGCCAAGCGTCAGGAAACCTGGTTCCGGGGCATGGAGCGAAAGGGTGTGAAAATACACTGGCTTGCTCCCGGAACTGTGGAGCAACGCATTGGTGAGGCCTTGGCAATGATGTCGGCCTGCGGTCTGTCAGGCTGGACTTCCTGCCTTAGTTCGGCAACTTGAGGTTGGACAGCCTTCAATCAGGCATTTGCCGCCAGCTTGTTCCTTGTGGCAACTTTTTCGATGTATCCTGTCCGCAGGCAGCTCTCGAAGAGGCTCTTGCTGAGGAAGTCGGTGGTCTCCTCCTCGTATCCGTCCCTGTCCCGGACAATCTTGACTACATAGCCGTCTTCCATCTCCCTGAGAATTGTCATATAATCAGATGGGTTGGAGCTTTTGAGTCTGTAGAAATCCATTTAGTTTCCTCCCGAATTGGACTACGGTTCATGGCGGGCGGGCCGGAGCCTGCGCCTACATCCTATTTTCGGTTTTCCCGCATGAGGATATTAGCTTTTTTTTTTGTGAGGTTTGCCGTGGAATGCGCTGATGCCCACATCCATATCGCTGACTGTGTCAACTGGAGGCTGCCTCCGGATACGGTGGTCTGCTCCTCCGCCCATTCTTGGAAGGAATTCCAGCTGGTGGAAAGAGCTGTCCAGGAGCATCCCGGCAGGGTAGCGGCAAGCTTTGGCATCCATCCCCAGAACCCGGATGCCACCCTCTATCCTGTGCTGGAGGAGCTGGCCTGTCAGAAGCGGATTCAGGCGGTGGGAGAGGCTGGATTCGACCTTTTTACCCCGGAATTGGCGGCCGGGCTCCCGCAGCAACTGGAGGTCTGGCACCTGCAGCTGGAGCTGGCCAAGAAATACCAGCTGCCATTGGTGGTGCATTGCCGCAAGGCTATGGACAAGGTTTTTATGTATACAAAGGAATTGAAGGCCCTGCCCGCTGTGGTGTTCCACGCCTATCCAGGTTCGCTACAGGAGGCTGGAAACCTGCTGCGACGTGGGGTGAACGCCTACTTTTCCTTCGGCAAGGAGCTGATTCGTGGCAGGAGGAACAGTATCCAGTGCGTGGAATCCCTGCCCTTGGAGCGGCTGCTGGCGGAGACAGATGCCCCCTACCAGACACTGCGTCACCAGGCTGCAACGCCACCTGAGGATATAGAGCTTGTGTATGGAGAATTTGCTAAAATTTGTGGTGTTGGAGAAGTGGGGTTAAAAGCCCAACTGCTGAGCAATTTCTTCTCCTTGTTCCACTCAGGAGCAAAAGAGGGCTAGCTAGAGATGGACCGCAGTTCCTGCAGAGTCTGCTGGTACAGGTCGAGGATTCGCTCTACTAGCATGGCGGTGTAGTTGGCCTCTCCGGAGGAACCGGCTGGTACCTTGCCCCTGAAGATATCCTCCAGTTTTTGAGCCTCTGCCGCCAAGGGATTTGCACTCAGCTGGCGGGCAGCTCCTTTGAGCCGATGGATGTACTGGGCAGCCTCCAAGAATTCCCGTGATTCGTTTCTGTGGAACTGGCTTTCTAATTCCCGCAGCTTGTCCGGCTGAAAAGCCTTGTCTTCAAGAAAGGCATCCACCAGAATCATGTAGAGGCTCATGTCATTGTCAAGCCGCTCCAAGGCTTCATTTATGTCAATCAAAGGTATGGTGCATTTTTCCATGGGTTGCATTATAGTATATTTCTCTTTTTTTTGCTATATTTAGTACATGAACTTCATGACGCTCTTCCTGTACGGAAGCCTCGGCCTGAGCTTGGCCTTTTCTTTTTTGAACATTGTCTTTGCTCCCGACATTTCGACGGCTGCTTTTCCCGTTGCCCTGCTTTTTTCCGCTGTGCTGACTTATTTTTCTTATTTCCAGATGTACCGAAAGGGGAATCTGGCGGTGGTCTTTCTTGTTCGCAAGCTCTATCAGTACCTGCCCTTCATCCTGCTGGTGGCCTTTGTGCTCCGTCGTGCCGGTGCCCAGGGAACAAGCCATGGCTTCGACCTGCTTTCCGTGCTGGTGTGGCTGCTGGCTACGATTTGTGGGCTTGGGGTGCAGTTCCTGCTGGGAAACAAGCGCCTTGTCTCCACCTTTCCCCGGTGGGAGGAATTCCAGCAGGAGAGGGAGCATACAAAGTCCAATAAAATCAAGCGGTTCTTCAAGGAGCTTTTTGAGTGGGTGGACGCCTTCATCCAGGCTGCCTTTACAGTGGCCCTGCTGAACATCTTCATCATCCAGCTATACGAGATTCCCTCCGAATCCATGGTGCCGGAATTCCTGGTACGGGATCGGGTGGTGGTGTTCAAGACGGCCTCCGGCCCCAAGTTTCCCCTGTCCAACGTGGGTATTCCCCAACTGCGCTCCTACGGCCGTGGAGACATCGTGGTGTTCCGCAATCCCCACTATAGCCGTGACCGTCAGTCCGAGGTACGCACCTTTGTGTCCCAGCTGGTGTATACCCTCACCTTTACCATGGTGAACCTGAATGTGGATGAGGAGGGCAACCTGAAGGCGGATCCCCTGGTGAAGCGGGTCACGGGCCTTCCGGGAGAGCAGCTGATGATGGTGGATGGTGTGCTCTATTCCCGTACTGCCGACTCTCCAGAGTTCACGGTGGTGGCGGAGGATGCACGATGGGCGGAATGGAATGTGGCCGCTCTGCCGGAAAAGACACTGGAGCATGTGCAGGACATTCCCCTGCCGGAATCAGCCTATCGGTCCATGATTCGTTGCGAGGAGCTGAAGAACCAGTTGGTCTACAATCAGGTGCGTCAGGAAGTCCTGCAGTTGGTGGATGAATTTGTGGCTGTGCGGAACCAGTTGTCTGGTCTTGATTCAGCTGCTCCGGGAGCTGGCACCACCATCGTTCCCATGGCGGACCTCTTTGAGTACACCTTCTTCTCCCGTTCCGACGAGATTTCCCGCCGCCTGCTGACGGTGGATGGTGGCGGTCGCTGGTTCAAGGAGTATATGACTGCTTGGATTGACCAGATTCCGCAGGAATGCTTCCAGGACAATGGGATGCTGGTGGGGGGCGACCGCTACAGCGACTCCAATTTCCGCCTGAACCTCATGGCAAAGCTGGCCTTCGGGCGGCTGGTGGTGCAGAATGCCCGTCTCACTGCCAGTGGCACTTCCATGGCCGGCTGGCGGCAGGATGCGGTTCGTATGGCCGCCCTGGATGAGATTCAGATGCTGCACCAGTACCTGATGCTGCTGGACCTGCGGAGCATGCCGGTGTTCCCTGCCAATCAGGATGGCCAGCCTGCATATATTCCAGAGAATTCATACTTCATGATGGGAGACAACAGGTTTAACTCCCTCGATATGCGCCATTCCTATGACTCTCGGCTGGTGGCAGTTACCTCCTTTGATCCTTATTCTCTTCTGTACTATTCAAATATCGCTCCCCAGGCGGTGGGTGCCAGGGATATTCTTGGGACAACAGTTCTTCGGTTCTGGCCAGTAAACCGCTTTGGTGTGCCGGGGATTACCGGAAAGGAGTGATTTGACCTTCTGTATTTCTGACGGGCCACGATTGTTCTTTCGGCAATAGTGGCTGTCCATATTGACAGAAGTTTTATTTTTATTCATCATGAGCGGATATGAGTGACATGAGGCTGAGTAGGGCACATCTGGAGACCTTGCCAACGGCGGATTTGATTGCCTTGGCAGATGAGTATGGCATAGATATTCCAGAGAATTTAAATAGACGATTTATAATTGGTGAGTTGTTGGAGGCTGCAGAGGAATGGGACGAATTCGAGGATGACTTGGAGGAGTCCGACCAACTGGAGACAGCGGACCTGCCCCAGACATACAATGAGACAGTGATTTCTGCCGTGCTTCGCAATCCGGTGTGGCTTTTTGTCTATTGGGATGTAAAGAAAGACCATATTGTCCAGATTCAAAAATCCAGCAAGGTGCAGACCCTGAGTCTGCGGGTTGCCATGTTCCATCGTGAAAATCCCGATGTTGTAGCCGACGCCTTCGATGTTCCCATCACCATAGACGATCGGAACCGCTATGTGCTGTTGCCTGCGGGATTCGGCTTTGCCCGGGTGGACCTGGTGCTGGAGCTGGAGGAGGATATGCACGAGGTGTGGGCCAGTACCGGAATGATACGGCTGCCCCATGTCTCTGCGAGGCTTGCCAATCCCTTGCCCGACACGCCCGTTTCACCAGTGCTGAAACTATCTGGCTTGCCGGAGCTGCTGCGCACCCACTACATGAACCATCGTCAGTCTTTTTTCTAGGAGTCTAAGTCAATGTCGAAAAAGAAACTCGTCCTAACATTGGTGGCCCATCAGGGATATTTTTGTCCCAATAGCGTCCAGGAGCTTTCCCATCCGGAAATAGAGCTTCTTTTCGCAGGCATCTCCGACACCTACATTCCCCTGTTGAATATGTTCGAGACACTGGATCTCCAGCATGTTCCCTTCAAGCTGGGGATTGTCATGACTCCCACCCTCTGCACTCTGCTTTCAGACTATTCTGTTCAGGAGCAGTACGTCGGCTGGCTGGACAAGCTGATTCTGCTGGGTGAGCACCAGCTGGAGGGGCTGGATGAGTCCGATTCCCTGTTCCCTTTGGTGGAGGCAGAGCTGGAACGGGTGCGCAAGTGCAAGGATGACTTCATAAACGTCTACAAAAGTGACTTGCTGGCAGCCTTCCGGTATTATGCCGATCGAGGCAGTATCGAGCTGATGGCCACCGCCGCCACCGCCGCCTTCCTCCCTCACTACATCGACCTTCCTGAGGCGGTGAATGCCCAGGTGGAGGCCGGTCTCCATTCCCATCGCCAGTTCTTCGGCTTGGTTCCCGATGGATTCTGGCTTCCGGCCATGGGCTATGTCCCCGGCTTGGAGGAAGTCATCAAAAGCTATGGCTTTGGCTATACTATCCTTGATTCCCACGGCCTGCTTTTTGGCGACCCCATGCCGCGGAACGGTATCTTTATGCCTGCATTGTGCCATAACGGCCTGTGGGTCTTCGGTCAGGACCATACTGCCGAGGAGTGCGTGGTGGGTCCTGGAGGATTCATGCATCAGGATGTGTATCGTGACCAGAACCGTGACTTCGCCTTTGAGGCCACCGACCAGCAGCTGGAGGGTTTCCTGGTGGAAAACAAGGTTCGCCTGCCTTCTGGCTACAAGTACTGGACTCGTGGCGATGACCAGGAATTGTACTGCAGGGAGGCGGCCCAGGCCCAGGCTCGTGTCGATGCCCAAGCCTTCGTACGGAAATATGAGGAGAAGCTTTCCATGGCCAGCCATGCCTTGGAGAGCGAGGATGTCTCCATAGTCTGCGCCTTTTATGCCAAGGATTTCGGTCAGCTGTGGCATGAGGGCATGTATTGGCTGGAGCAGGTCATCAGATTGGTGGCGGAAAGTCAGGAGCTGGAGCTGGCCCAATGCTACGACATGCTGGACCACAAGAAGGACTTGCAGCAGGTGAATCCCTTCATGTCTGCCGCCACTGGCACCGGCTACGGGGAAAATTTCTTGGACACGAAGAATGACTGGATGCTGCGGTATGCACGGAAGGCCTGCCAGCGGATGAACCAGCTGGCGGACCGTTTCCCGGAGGACACCGGTTTGAAAGCCCGTGCCTTGAATATGGCTGCTCGGGAGGTTCTTCTGGCCCAGTCACTGGATTGGCCCAAGATGCTCAGCGAGGGACTGTTCCCTGAGTATGCCGAGGCCCAGTTCAAGAAGAACGTCCAGTCCTTCATCACGGTCTATGACTCCTTGGGAGCCAACACCATCAGCACTGAATGGCTTACCCGACTGGAGCAGGAGCATCCTCTGTTCCCGTGGATGAACTACAGGATCTTCAGCAAGAAGCAGTAGCTCCCGAGGGGGATATTTCTACTCCGCCCATCCGTGGATGAACTACAGGATTTTCAGCGAGAAGCAGTGATTTCTGGCAACTAGAAAAGCTGGCGGATTTCCCTGAGGGCTGACAGAAGCCTGTCCATGTCCTGCCCTGTGGTGGTCGGCCCGAAGGAGAAGCGGACTCCGTTGGTGGCCAGATCCCGGGAGATTCCCATGGCTTCCAGTACCGGACGACTCAGCTTGCGGCTGGAACAGGCGGACCCGGTGGATATAGCAATTCCCCTTTCAGACATGGCACGAACAAGCACCTCTCCCGGTATGCCTGTAAAGGCGGCCTGAACAATCCAAGGGGAGAATTTGTCCTCCTGGGCCGGATCGAGGCGGCACTCTGGTATGAGGGTGCATCCCTTGATGGCCTTCAGCTGGGTTAGGAAGTGACTTGTCATTTCCTTCTGCTGCAAGAATCTATCCAATGCCGGAGAGGCCTTGGGCGCTGCCTTCTGGCTGACGGAATCAAAGCCTGCCGCCAGATAATGGCGCTCCAGACACTTGCTCAAAGCCCAGGCTCCCCCCAGATTTTCTGTGCCAGAGCGTATTCCCTGCTCCTGACCGCCGCCCCGCACAAAGCTCTCGATTTTTTGCGACAAGTACAATATTCCGATGCCTCTGGGGCCACCAATCTTGTGGGCGCTGAAGGCGGCGCTGTCTATGCCGGGATAGGAAAGACAAAGGGGCACCTTTCCCGCCGCCTGGACACAATCCACGTGGAGCCGTGGCCGCCGCTTTCCTGTCTCCTTGGCATTTTTGGTAAGGAAATCCGCCACCTGGTAGACGGGCTGGATGGCCCCGGTCTCGTTGTTGACAGCCATGAGGCACACCAAGATGGTATCGTTGGTGAGGGCAGCCTGGATGGCGTCTGGCTCTACAATGCCGGTTGAGCCGGGGCGAACCTGCACCACCTTCCAGCCGCAATGCCTGAGCATGTCCGCCTGCTCACGGATTGCCGGATGCTCGATGGCGCTGATGACGACAGTTCCGGCAGACGGTCGCTGCAGGAGGGAGAGGAGGGGAAGGTGGTTTGCCTCGGTGCCGCCACTGGTGAAAAAAAGCTGCTCCGGCTTGACCTCCAGGGTCTTGGCACAGGCTGAGCGTATCTGGGCCAGCAGGCTCTTTGCATCAGCTCCTGCCAGGTGGGTGCTGGAGGGATTGCCGAAATGCTGGATGGCAATCTCTGCTGCCTGACGGATGATGTCAGCCTCCATCGGTGCGGTGGCTGCCCAGTCAAAGTAAAGAAGCTCCTTCATGGGATTGTTGTTCTTCATGCTATGCTTCCAGCACCTTGAGAACCGTGTCCTCGTCCACTTCCTGAATCACCGTGCTGTTGATTTCCCGCTGCAGGATGAACCGGACGGAGGAGCTGCTGTTCTTCTTGTCCTTCTTCATGGCAGACAGCAGAAGGCAGCCTGCATCCTGGGGGGAGATTTTTCCCTCCAGCACGGGATGATAGGGGTCCTTGCACCAGCCGTATTGTTCCAGCACAGCCTCCACGTCATCACGGTACTCCTGGTCGCAGAGTCCTACGTTAAGGGAAAGCTGCAGTGCACGGCCGATGCCCCAAGCCACTGCATCGCCGTGGGGAATGGCCCCCAGTCCTGCGCAGGTCTCCAAAGCGTGGGCAAAGGTGTGGCCCAGATTCAGCTGCATCCGCAGTCCGGTTTCCGTCAGGTCCTTCTCCACGATGCTGGCCTTCGCGATGACGCAGCGGCGGATGATCTGGCGCACCAGTTCTGGCTCCCGCTCCAGTACCTGCTCCTTCTGGTTCTGGAGAATGGAGAAGAGCTTGGGTGCGTAGAGGAGGGCAGTTTTCAGGGTTTCAGCCAAGCCTGAGCGGTACTCGCTGGCTGGCAGGGTCTGGAGGAATTCGCTGAACATGTGGAGCCGAGCCGCCGGATAGAAGGTTCCGATCATGTTCTTGTAGCTCTCGAAGTCGCAGCCGGTCTTTCCCCCCACGGCGGCATCCACCATGGCCAGCAGGGTGGTGGGCACCAGCTCCAGCCGTGCTCCCCGCTTGAAGATGGAGGCGGCGAAGGCGGTCATGTCGCAGATGACACCACCGCCGATTCCCACAAAGGTGCTGGACCGCTGGAGCCCTGAGTCCAAGGCGGTGCGAATGATGGTCAGGATGTTCTCGATGGTCTTGTGGCTTTCTCCCGGCCCCAGCACCAGCAGGGTGTGGGCTCCATTCCTGTAGCAGGAGCCTGCCTCCACTGTGGCATCCACACCGAAGGCCTTGGCCACCGGCTGCATCACAGGCAGCCCAATAACCGTGGTGTCGGTGACGAGAATCCTTCCCTGCTGGCCGGCAGGAATCAGGATTGAATGGATGTTGGGAGTCTCCTCCGAAGTATAAAAAATAATGTCAGTCTTTTCTGTTCCAACAGAAATCGCCGGATAGTTGATGGTGAATGTGTCCTGTGTCATGGAATCATTCTAATAGGTTTCTTCATCCATTGCAAGGAAGGTGTCACGAACCTTGGCGAGGCGGGCCAGCTCCCGGTTCAGTATCTTCTCGTAGTTCAGCTCTCCGTTGGCGATTCTGTAGCGCTCGTCCTCCCAGTTCTGGATGTCCGGCAGGAAGAGGAACTGGAAGTTGCCGGTGCTGGCCTTCTCGGCCCAGAGCTTGGCCTCCTGCCAGTACACCAGCCCTGTCTGGAAGCACTGCTGGGCCTTCTCCAGATCCCGCAGATACTGGTCCTTCCAGGGGGCCTCGTAGAAGTAGGCCACCTCCTTGTCGAAGGTGGCAGCCAGCCGCATGTGCTGCTCGATGAGCTTCAGATTTACATGCATCATGAAGAGGTAGCGGTATTTTTCCCAATCCTTCTCGCTGGTGATCTTGGCCAGGGCGTTACGGGGGTTGCAGAAGTCCGCCTTGACGGCTTTCTCAAGCCAGTAGATGTTCTCTATCACGTCATCGGGATACTGCTGGTAGTGGACATGGAAGAGGCGGTAGAACTGCTCCTTGTAGACCACAAAGTAGGAGAAGCCAGTTCCTGCAGAAAGCACCAGTAGCAGTGCCAGGGCCACGAGCCACTTGAGGGGAAAATTTCTTTTTTTAGCCGAAGGGTTGGGTGCAGACTTCACCCTTGTAGTATCGGCATGTTTTCCACGGCACTCCAGATGTTTGCAGACACTTTTTCTATGCTTTCGGATGCGTCCAGCCGCAGGATGGTCATGCCCGTGTCCATGGCTTCGTATTCCCCGATGACCCGGCGATATTCCGCCGCTGTGGCCTCAAGGAAGGCTTGGTTCTCGTAGATTTCCGTAACACCCCGGCCTGAAATTCGTTTTAGTGATTGGTTAGGTTCTATGTCGAAGAAGAAAAGGTATTCCGGCAGGGGGAAGCTGGAATTCAAGAGCCGGGGTAGCTCCGGGCCGCAGGCGGCGCTCTGGTAAGCCAGGCTGGAGAAGAGGTAGCGGTCGCTGATGACGATGGTGTTGTGCCTGCACAGCTCCTCTATTCCCCCTGGTGCCGCCAGATGCTCCTGCCGGTCTGCGGCGAAGAGGTAGGCTGCAGTCCGGGGTGACACCTGCACCTCCCCCCGCAGCACGGACCGCAGGAATGTTCCCGTGGGTCCAGAGCTTGGCTCCGCCGTGGCGTGGCATCCAATGTGGGGGAATTGAGCTTGGAGCCGATCCTGCAGCAGTCGTTGCTGGGTGGTGGTGCCGGCTCCGTCAATGCCCTCGAAAACGATGAAATTCTTCAATATCATGATAGACCTACCAATTTTTTCCGAAATTTACTATAGTCTAGAACAGGATACTATACCCGTATGAAGTCCCGAGTCATCAAAGTCGGCGTCAGCACCATTCTCTTCTTCTCACTGATTTTCGCATCCCTGGCGCTGGTGCGGCCGGCTATTGGCGGCTTTGCACAGCGGCTGCAGGATTACCGTGACCAGGTGTTGTCACTGGTGGAGGCAAAGACGGGGCTGCGGGTCTCCTACGACTCCTTGTCACCCGCCATTCTATCAGCATTCCGCATAAAAGGTATAGTCCTTTCCGCTGCCGACACGGGAATTCCTGTGCTTTCCATCCGCAAGGCAAGCCTCTCCTATAGCATTCCAGCCCTCCTTTCCGGAAATATGGACGCCGCCTTCTCCAAGCTGACGGTGACGGGCATCACCCTGGAGTACGATGCCCTGCAGAGCAATAAGGTGGTGGAAAAGCTCCTGGCACTGGTGTCCACATCGGGAGAGGCTGATCAGGAGGAAGGCCTTGGAGCTGGAGGAGGGGCTGAGTCAGGAAGTGAATTCCTGGTGAGCCTTCCCTTCGACGTGGACATACAGGATGTGTCCCTCCACTACCTGGACACCATGGTTGACGTGCTGGTGTCCTTTCGGGAGATTCGTATGGAGGAGACCTCCAGTCAAGGCTTTCTGTCTGCCAGTGCTGACGGCCAGTGCCACGTGATACTGCAGGACCAGGTGCTGGCCTCGCTGCCGAAGGAGGTTCAGCAGGGTGTCAGGAGCATGGACATGGACTTTTCTCTGGATGCATCCATCATTCCCAAACTGGACGGAAGCACGGCGGGAATAAAGCTCTCCTCCATCGCAAGCCCTGCCTTCTCCCTGGCAAGAACAAGCTTTCTGGCGGAATACCAGCAGGGGGTGATTACAGTATCCTCCATGCAGGGGATCATTCCCCTTTCTGTCATGGCCGAGATGGACACGAGGGAAGGCCATGTACGTGTTTTGGCCCAGATGGACGAATTGGATCCCTTCTCCTTCGTGAGACTGCGGCGTGCTGTCCCCCTGCTGGAGCGTGTACAGGGTACTAGGATTTCTGGCCTCTACGAATTCAACCTGAACACCAAGAGCCTGGATTTCAACTACAAGGGAAACGGCGGACTGTCCCTGCCGGAGAAATTACTGGCCAGCGCGGCCCTGCCGGGGGACTTGGTGCTGGACTATGGATTTTCCGGAGACAAGGAGGACATTCTGATTGACCAGTTCCGGGTGTCCAACCAGAATCTGGACTTCTCCTTGGAGGGCAGCTTCAACATTCCCAGCTTCCGGGCGTCGGGCTTTGCCTTCCTGGAACGCTTCTCTGTTCCCGGCAGCGGGGACATATCGGCTGAGCTGTACATCGATCCGCTGGACCGGGGCTTCACTTGCTTTGTGCCTCAGCTGTATTATGGTGATCGTAGCTTCACCGCCCTCCAGCTCACCATGATTCCAGACCAGGCAGCCAAGTCCTTTGACTTTGAGTTCGAGGCCTCGGATTACTCCCGCATCGACTTCGGTATGCCGGGTCTTGTGAAGGTGTCCGGCAGCCTTCTGAATGAGGACAAGCCCTATCTTCAGGCCAACCTGGGAATAAATGACTTCTTCATCGCCTCGGCGGTGGATGCGGCTTCCTTCTTCGTTCCCCAGGAACAGAGGGAAAAGCTGGAGTCCCTGGCGAAGACCCTGGCCCCCTATGTCACCACCAACGAGCTGTATCTGTCCACGGATTTTTCCTCGATGAGCTACAACGTGGACTACTGGATTCTTGCGGACACCGCCAATGACGACAACCTGCTGATCTTCTCCTTCACCGGAAACGAGTCCACAGTCTCCATCTCCCAGTTCGATCTGCTGTTTGCCGGCCAGAATGTGCAGATGACAGCTGGCCTTGACCTGGATGAGGAATATTCCAGCGCCTTCTTCAATGCCGATGTGGCGGTGAATTCCGTTCCCTATTCCTTTTCTGGCTCCTACACCAATGGCTCCTGGCTGAATGTGACAGGGGACTATGGGCTGAATGTCACGGTGGCCTTGAATGGTGCTGAGAACATGGTGGAGGGGCATGTCTCCATGGAGGAACTTCCCGTAGCCTTTGGTGACGCCATGGTGCTCTGCTCCCTTGACATGAGCGGCTTTGTTCCTCGTACTGAGCCTGCCGATTTCAGGGTTGACGTGTCCGATCTGAGCCTGCTGGAGGCATCCAACGTCATGCACACAAATCCCAGGCTTTCCATGTCGGGACAGGTGTCCAGCTACGGATTCATGCTGGACACATTTCTCTTCCAGGATACAGTCTCCTCCTTGGACGGTTCCGGGGGCATCATGTGGAGCTTTGTCGAGGGAGGGCTTGATTCTGCGGGAATCAGTCTGAGTCTGGCAAATCCGTTGAACAGTGAGTCCTATAGTCTCGACGTGAGCATCTCCAATCCAACACAGACTCCCTTCTCCCAATTGAAGCTCTTCACCGACCTTTATTTCTCCGCCCAGATGGAGGTGAACAACCTGCCTATGGCACGGTTCCGCCACATGCAGAACGCGGGGAATGTGGCCAGCGGACGGGTCACTGCCATGGGGACCATCGACAACCCCTATGTCTCCATCCAGCTTGACCCCTCCTCCATATCCTTTGGCGGGGTACCCTTCAATGTATTTGCCACCGCGCGGCTGGAGGACGGCGACATTTTCTTGGATCAGACAGAGGTGCAGTTTGGCGGACAAACTATCTCTGATATCTCGGCTCATTTCTCCCTGTCGGATTTTTCCGGATCGTTGCATGCCCAGTACGACTCAAGTCTGGGCGATGTGTACACAATCGACGTGCCGCTGGACATAAGTGTCACCAGCTCTAGGTCTGGGGAGGGGGATTTTGTGGCTGATGGTGGTGCTATTGGCGGTCAGCAGGGGGCATCCAGCGGGTTTATGGGCATTGTAAAGGTTCTGGCCAGCGGCCTGCCGGAGATGATATCCATCGATGCCAACGCCAATTTGGGCGGAACCTTCTTTAAGGAGCCCCAGCCAGTGGGACTCACTGTGGTGCGTACGCCGGGCTTCTTCACCATCAGTTCCAAGGATGACTTGGGAATATCAGGCATTGTAACGGAGGAGGGATTCATAAATCTGAATCTGGCCGGACGTATGCCCCTCCATGCTGTGGTTCAGGGGCAGGTTGCCGAGGAGCAGCTTGACATCCAGCTGCGGAACATGGTCTCGGACCTGTCCCGGTTCAAGGGGCTGGTGGCGTTCCCCTTCATCATGCTCCATGGCGGCCATTTGACGGGAAATCTCCACATAGGTGGAATACTTGCAGATCCGGAATTCAACGGGCAGCTCCAGGCTGCCAACCTTACCATCAATTGTCCCGACTATGTGCCTGAACTGATGATTGCCCCGACTGCCCTGATCAATTTCCAGGACAATGCCCTGACACTGGAACATACCTTCTTCAAGATTGCGGAGGGGAGTGCATACCTTGACTTGCAGCTGCTGATGGACCGCTGGATGCTGGATGTGCTGACCTTGGACATCAATACTCCCTCTGGTGTGATGGTTCCAGCCCTGGTGAACATTCCGGCTCAAGTTCCGGGAGCGCCTTCAGTACTCATCGACGGATACTCCACCTGCAACCTTGCCATAGAGGTTACCATGTCGACAGTGGATGTGAGGGGCAGGTTCTTTGTTGACAATGTTGACATAGACATCATTTCGGGGGGGCTGCGGGGACAGAACACACGGCAGGAGGGGTTGGTGTATCCCAGCGGGGCTGGCCGTTTTGCTGTCACCCTTGATTTGGGTGTTACTACCGGTCAGCACGTGGAGCTTTTCTTCGATCCCTTGCTCCGGGGGTTGATTGCCCCCAACACGAATGGTATCCTCCGCTATGACTCCAGTGCTGGAACTTATTCCATAGACAGTGATATTGTTTTACGGGGCGGAGAGATAACCTATCTCAACAGAAACTTCTACCTGCGAGAAGGTCGGGTTATATTCACCGAGAACGAATCCTTGGATCCCATTATCACCGTTCGGGCGGAGATTCGTGAATATGACGAGATTGGCGAGCCGGTGCGTATTACCCTGTCCGCAGAAAACCAGCGCCTCAGTGCCTTCTCTCCCACCTACACCTCCTCGCCACCAAAGTCGGAGATGGAGCTGATGCGGATTCTGGGACAGGCCCTCACTGCTGATGCCCAGTCTGGTCTAGATGTGCTGTTGTCAGGTGTGGACTATGGCTTCCAGATGCTGGTGTTGCGCAAAATTGAAAACGCATTGCGTGATTTCCTTAAATTTGATATATTGTCCCTGCGAACCATGGGTTTGCAAAATAGCCTCAAGCAATGGCTTAACGTTGGTGGTGAAGATAATAGGCTTACCGTCGGTAACTTTTTTGACAATACCACTGTTTATATAGGTAAGTATTTCGGTAGTTCCATTTATGCTGATGCCATGCTTCATTTTGCCTATGATGAGAACAGGGCGCTTGAAGAGGGCGGTGGGTCTGGCTTGATGTTCCAGCCGGAAATTGGCTTGGAGATGGATTCTCCCTTTGGTACCATACGATGGAGTATCGCTCCTGATGTAGGAAATATGCAGCATCTTTGGGTTCCGTCAACTTCCATCGGTATATCATGGAAATTTGCTTTGTAAGGATTGAATATGAAGAACAGCAGGTGTATTTTTCGTAATCTTCTGGTTTTTACCGTATTGTTAGCTTTGTCCGGGATGGTTTTTGCCCAGCCCTCTGACACCTGGTATTATGGGAAGAAGATTAGGAACATCGAATTCAAGGGGTTGGAGTATGTCAGTCCTATGGAGCTGAGTGGAGTGACGACTCCCTTCATCGGCAAGGAATTCACTGATGAGCTGTACTTGGATCTGTTGAACAGGGTGTATGCTCTGGATTTGTTTGAAGATATCAGTCCCATCGCCCTGCCTGGCGATGCAAAGGGGAGTTCCGTGGTGGTGGAATTCACCGTGGTGGAGAAGCCCTTTGTCTCCAGCCTCAAATTCATCGGAAATCGCCATATCCGAGCCTCCGAGCTGAAGGAGACAATATCCACCAAGGCAAAGAGCATTTTCAATTCCAGCAGGATTCTCTTGGACGAGAGAGCTATCCGAGACTTGTATCTCAAAAAAGGTTATACAAATGTTCGGGTATCCTCCTCCACTGAGGTGAAGGAGGACGGCGTTGAGGTTATCTTCAACATATCGGAGGGACGATCCACCATCGTCAAGGAAATCAGCTTCATGGGAAATACTGTGGTGTCCCACAAGACCCTCAAGGGGCTCCTTTCCATGAAGACTGCTGGACTCTTTTCCAAGGGCTCCTTCCAGGAGAGTCAGCTGGAGGTGGACAAGCAGGCCATTCTTGCCTACTATCAGAACCGAGGATACGTGGATGCAGCCATCCTTGACGTGGTTCGTACTGTCACTTACAACGAGCATGATGATTGCGACGAGCTTTCCATCCAATATGTGATTCAAGAGGGTGCCCAGTACACCTTTGCCGGCATTACCTTCACGGGAAACACCATCTTCCCCACAGAGCAGCTGCGGAAGCTTGTGCGGCTTCAAGATGGTGAGGTGTTCAATATGGGGCGCTTCCAGGAGGGACTGGTGGCTGTCACCGACCTGTACTATGAGAACGGCTATACTTCCAATTACTTCAATCCCATTGAGGACAAGAACGGTGAGACACGGCAGATTGCGGTGAACTTCATGATTATGGAGAATCCCCGCAGCCATATCGAGAACATCTTCATCAAGGGCAACGAGAAGACAAAGGATTACGTCATTCTTCGGGAGCTGCCCATTGAGTCGGGAGATATTTTCTCCAAGGCAAAGATTACATCAGGACTGAGGAACCTGTTCAACCTCCAGTTCTTCTCTGCCATTGTTCCCGAGATTGTCCAGGGGTCCGAGGAGAATCTGGTGGACCTGGTGCTGAATCTGGAGGAGCAGTCCACCACCTCCATCGAGTTCGGTGTCACCTTTTCCGGCATTGCAGATCCAGATGCCTTTCCGGTGTCCCTGTTCTTCAAGTGGCAGGATGCCAACCTCTTTGGTACAGGAAAGCTTATTTCTGCCAACACCACCCTTTCCACTGACAACCAGTCCATCAGTCTTGGCTATGGAGACTCCTGGTTCCTGGGGCTGCCTGTTAGTGTCAGTGCCAATCTTGGGGTGTCCCACTCAATCAATAATGCCCTGCGTTCAGTTATCATGCCTGACGGCTCTGTTGACAAGACATCCTACTACATGAACTACAACCAGGTGACCATCGACTTGGGCGGATCCGTTGGCCGCAGATGGGTTCCTGACTTTGCCATCTTCTCCCTTTCCGGTGGTATAAATGGCAGTATCCTGAGGAATTTCTATGACGAAAGCATTTATACCCCCGCTGATTCCACCATTGCGGATGCACGGGAGCGTTGGAGCATGCAGAACGGCGTATGGATTGCCGGATCTGTAGACGACCGTGACTTGTACTATGATCCCTCCAGGGGATGGTTTGCAAAGCAGCAGTTCTCCTGGACAGGACTGATTCCTGGACTGGAGAATCAGTTCTTCCTGCGCAGCGATACAAAGGGTGAAGTCTAT
Organism: Spirochaetaceae bacterium; assembly: GCA_017622135.1. Classification (GTDB taxonomy): domain Bacteria; phylum Spirochaetota; class Spirochaetia; order Treponematales; family Treponemataceae; genus Treponema_F. The sequence goes on along the minus strand of JAGARR010000053.1, from coordinate 21,261 downwards.
TTTACTTTGCTGGACCTGCCCCTGTCCGAGACCTGGAGCCTGAAGTTCGTTCTGGCGGGACTCACCAGTCTTTCCTTTGTGGAGCCAACTCCCAACTCAGATCTTAGTGTCTCCAACATGTTGTATATTGACGGAATGTTTACCGGACGGGGATGGAGTTCACTTTACTCAACCAACCGTGGCCGTGCCCTGTGGAACAATACCCTGGAGCTGAGGATGCCTGTGGCTCCCGGTATCTTCTCCTTGGACTTCTTCCTGGATGCGGCAGTCATCAAGGATACGCCCAAGAATTTCTTCAAGAACTTGAACATCAATGATGTGTACTTCAGCTTTGGTCCTGGATTCCGGTTCTCGCTGCCCCAGTTCCCCCTGCGGATGATGCTGGCGAATACCTTCCAGGTGAAGAACGGTTCCGTCCACTGGCGCAATGGTTCCGGACCTGAATGGCAGTTCGTTCTGTCATTCAATATTACCAACAGATAAGGAGATGTCGTAATGAACAAGAAAATTTTTGCACTCGCTTTGCTCACCTTGGTTTTGTGTGGCTTTGTCTCTGCCCAGCAGATTACAAAATTCGGCGTGGTGGATACATCCCGTGTTTACGAGGCCTACTTTCGTGATACAGGCCCTGTACGGAATTATGAGAAGAAGAAGGCTGACTTCCAGAAGCAGATTGACAGCCTCACCCAGGAGCTGAAGGACTTGCAGGCAAAGCGGGCGGAGGCATTGAAGAACAAGAATGAGGCTACTGTCCAACGGCTCGACTCTCAGATTACTAAGCAGACCGAATATCTGAAGGAATATACCAATGCCAAGAACATGGAGCTGGACAGCCTCCGCCGTTCCCTCCAGTCCTCCGATAGCTTCTATCAGAAGCTGTATAGCACTCTGGAACGGATTGCTGAGGGCGGTGGTTACAGTATGATCTTGAGTTTGCAGGATTCCAATTCCATCCTCTGGTACAGTCCTTCCGTAGACGTTACTGACGAGGTAATCAGCGCCCTGGGATTGTAGCCTATGGCAGAAGCGACCCCCATGATGCTCCAGTACCGGGGCCTCAAGGAGCAGCATCCAGACCAGGTGCTTTTCTTCCGTCTGGGTGACTTCTACGAGATGTTCGACTCGGACGCTGTGGAGGTTTCCCGGCTTTTGAATTTAACCTTGACCCATCGTGCCGGACAGCCTATGTGCGGCATTCCCTATCATGCTTCCAAGGTGTATATCGCACGGCTTCTGCGTCTGGGGAAGAAGATTGCCATTTGTGAGCAGGTTTCCATGCCCCAGGGGGGACGGACGCTGGCGGAGCGGAAGGTGGTGGAGATCATCACTCCCGGCACGGCGGTGGAGGCGGACTATCTGGAGCAGGGGAGCCACAACTACCTTGCCAGCCTCTGTTGCAGCCGGGGAAGGGCTGGCTTTGCCTTCATCGATGTGAGCACCGGTTCCTTTTCTGCCACTAGTTGGAGTCTTTCCGACATGGCTCAGGAGTTTTCCAAGGAGCTGGGACGTTGTATGCCACGGGAGTTGCTGCTTCCCCTGTCTTTGAGGGAGCAGCCGGTGGTACAGCAGGTGCTGGAGGGGCATCCATCCATTTCCATCTCCTATTATCCTGACTGGCATTTTTCTGCGGAGCTTTCCTACAAGCAGCTGGTGGATCAGTTCAAGACGGCAAACCTCCGCTCCTTCTCTCTGACGGAGACCTCCGCCGAGGTGCCAGCCGCAGGATTTTTGCTGGACTATCTTTCCAAGAATTTCAACTCCACCTTGCCCCATATCCGTGGTATCTCCGTCTACAGCGACAGCGATTTTGTGGTGATGGACGATTCCTCCCGCCGCAACATGGAGCTGGTGGCCAATCTGCGGGATGGCTCCCTACAGTACAGTTTGCTGGAAACGGTGAATTTCTGTGTCACCGCCATGGGAAAGCGTCTTTTGCGGAGCTGGATTCTTGCCCCCCTCCGTGACTGCCAGAAGATCCGTTCCCGTCAGAATCTGGTGGCACAGCTGGTGGACCAGCGGAGTCTTTTACGGGAGGTGCGGGAGCGGCTGGGGGCCATCCTTGATGTGGAGCGTCTGGCAGGCCGTGTGGCTATGGATCGTGCCCATGGAAAGGATGTACTGGCGTTGGGGGCAAGCCTTGCTTCCTGGATTCAGGTTCACAAACTGCTGGACCAGCATCATTTTGGCGGAACAGACACGGAGCAGGCTCAGAAGCTGGTGGAGATGATTGGCCTCAGCATCGCCGATGACGCACCCATTGTTTTGACGGAGGGTGGGCTCATGAAGCGGGGCTGGTCGGCGGAATTGGACCATCTCATGGACGTGCGGGACAACTTCAACAGCATCCTGGACTCCTACGTGGAGGAGGAGCGGCAGGTTACTGGGATTTCTAGTCTGAAGGTGCGCTACAATCGCATCTCTGGCTACTACATTGAGGTTTCCCTGGCAAAGCTGGACAGTGTGCCGGAGCATTTTATACTTCGCCGCTCCATGGTGAACGGCAACCGCTATACTACGATCCGGTTGCAGGAGCTGGAGCAGGAGCTGAATTCCGCCCAGGGCCGCATTATTGAGTTGGAGCGGAAGCTCTTTCTTGAGGTGCGGGAGAAAATTAAGGAACATACCAGCTACCTTTTCCAGTTGGCCACTGAGATGGCCTATAGCGACTGCATTACGGCTCTGGCTCAGGCGGCGCTGGACAACAAGTGGGTGCAGCCTGATGTGGCGGATGAGGGACCCACGGAAATCAGGGGAGGCCGCCATCCCGTGGTGGAGGCACACCTTCCTTCTGGGGAATTTGTTCCCAATGATGGATTCTTTTCCCAAGAAAAGTATTTTGCCCTCATTACTGGGCCAAACATGGCGGGAAAGAGCACCTACCTTCGGCAGACTGCTCTCATTACGCTGCTGGCTCAGATAGGCTCCTTTGTACCGGCCGATAGCGCCAGAATTCGGCTGGTGGACAAGATTTTTTGTCGGGTGGGGGCCTCTGACAATCTGGCGAAGGGTGAGTCCACCTTCCTGGTGGAGATGACAGAGACGGCTCATATCCTTCGTTCCGCTACCAATAAAAGTTTGGTGATTATGGACGAGGTGGGGCGGGGAACCTCCACCCAGGACGGCCTTTCCATCGCCTGGGCTGTTTCGGAATATTTGCTGAACAAGATCCGTTGCATCACCCTGTTCGCCACTCACTACCATGAGTTGACCTGCCTTGAGCATCCGGCCCTGGTTCCCCTGTGCCTTGAGGTGCTGGAGCAGGAGGGCCGCATCACTTTTATGAAGAAGATTAAGGCCGGGTCGGTGGCCAACTCCTACGGAATCCACGTGGCCCAGCTGGCAGGCATTCCCCAGGAGGTCATTGCACGGTCGGAAGCCTTGTTGCAGGAGATTGTCCAGAAGGTGGGGCCACGGCTTTCTGGTGGCATCCAGCAGATGGGAATTGGAACGCAAGAGGATGTCTGTGGGGAGGCGTCTCCTCCATTGGTGATGGAAAATGCCTCCAACTATGCAGAACAGCGGTCGGAAGCTAAAAACTTCCAGTCTCCCGGCCTCTTCTCCGACGAGGAGCTGATTCTGGATGAAATCCTTTCTACCGACACGGACAATCTGCCGCCCATCGAAGCCCTGCTGAAAATATCCCGCTGGAAAAAGGCCCTTTCCGGGCAGTGACAAGCGGTTTGTGCGGCAGCCAGCCTCAGTCCTGTGCGTGGGATGATTTTGGAGGCTTATATCCGCTATCCTGCGTTTTTTTCACAAAAAAAGCAATTCATCTTGTCAATTTGTCAGAAAACGACTCTTCTCACACTACAATATTTATATGAAGTCTATAAAAAAAATTATCAATTCACTTTGGAATGGCTCCGGTGGCCTCTTGTCCCTGCTGGCAGGAGGCGACACCTGCCTGTGCTGCGGACGGCATGCCATCATGGCTCCTCTGTGCAAGGAGTGTCAGCAGGAACGGCTTTTTCGCTGGACTGGCAGGGAGGAACGGTGTTCCTGCTGCGGGCGGGAGCTTGTCTCTGAAATCGGGCTCTGTACTACCTGCCGGAACCAGCCCCTGCTGACCCATACTGATGGGGTTCTGCCCATCCATAGCTATCGTCTGTGGAAGAAGGATCTGCTGTTCTCCTGGAAAACGGCAGGAATGCGGCAGCTTTCCCCGGTGTTTGCCCAGCTGATGGCAGATTTCTTGCGAAAGGAATTGCCGGAGCTGGCTGATGAGCCTCTGGTTCCCGTTCCTCCCAGAAAGGGCAAGGTTCGCCGTCAGGGCTGGGACCAGGTGCAGGAGCTGTGTAGCTATCTCCATACAAACCACGGATTTCAGGTTATGCCTCTGCTGGAACGGAAGACGGTGGAGCAGCAGAAGAAGCTGGACAGGAAGAGTCGCCTGGAGAACCTGGGGCAGGCCTACTGTGTGGATAAGAAACGTCTGTCCAGAATCACCCTTCCCAAAAGTGTGATTCTGGTGGACGACATTCTCACCACCGGTGTCACCTTGGAAACCTGTGCCCGCGCCCTCAAGGAAGCTGGTGTGGAGCGGGTGGTGGGCTGCACCTTGTTTTACGTAATCTGAGTGGGCGGCCGGTGTCCTGTAAGAGGATGGTGGTGGGCTTCATCTATGGTTCTTGCTCTGGGGCCACCAGCTTTCCCTTGTACAGGACCTTGGGATATACCACCAGGTGGAGCTTTTTCTCGGCGGCGGCCAGCTGGCGCATCTCGTAGCCGTCTCCGATGACGATGTTCAGCCCTGACCTGCCGTTGCGGCCTGTTCGTCCTGCCCGGTGAACAAAGAAATCCATGTTGGATGGCATGTCCAGCTGGATGATGTGGGTTACATCGGGAATATCAAGTCCACGGGCCGCCAGGTCACTGGTGATGAGGACAGGACAGCTTCCCTTTCGGAACTGGTCCAGGGCCTGCTTGCGCTTCACCTTGTCCTGCTTGGCATGGAGGGCGCTGCACTGCATCTTCTTGTAGGTGAGCTTGGACAGGATGATGTCCACATCAGCAGGCCGGGCAGTAAAGACCATGGCCTTCAAGGGCTGCTCCTTGTTGGCGGCCTCCATTTCTGCCACTAAAAGTCTTCGCAAGGTATCCACCTTGTCACGGGTTTCGCTGTAGATGGCGATATGGGTGATTTTTTTCTGGAGGATGTCCTCCGGTGGAAGGATGCGTTTTTCCAGTTCACCCTCATCCTGCTGGCGTCTCACTAGGGACTGGATTATTTTCTCTGTCTTGCCATTGATGGTGGCGGAACAGGCTGCCAGCTGTACTTCCGCTGGCAGGGCCTGGCAGAGGGCGGTGGTGTCGTCCCGCAGCTCTGGCGCCAAAAGTCGATCCGCCTCATCCAGCACAATGGCCTTTACCTGATGCACCTTCAGTTTTTTCAGGTATACCAGCTCCATCAGTCGGGCGGCACCACCAACGGCAATCAAGGGCTTTTTCTTCAGCATTTCCACCTGACGCTTTATTGGTGCGCCGCCAATCAATAGCACCGCAGGTATGTCCGTCACCAGCTGAATCTGGCTTTTGATTTGGGACGCAAGCTCGTGGGTGGGGGCCACAATCAGCAGCTGGATTTGTTGTATGCTCTCGTCAATCTGCTGCAGCAGGGGAAGGAGGTAGGCCAGTGTTTTGCCGGTTCCCGTCTCAGACTGGAACACCAGGGAACTTCCCTGGGAAAGGGGAGGGATAGCCTGCTGCTGTACCGTGGTAGGAGTGGTGATGGAAAGAGCGGCCAGGCGCTCCACCAACTGGGAAGCAATCCCCAGCTCTTGAAATGTCACGTGATTGTCCATGGGGGAACTATAGCATATTTGTGGCTGATGTGCTACAATTCAAGGTATGAAGATTGGAATAGATACCTTTGGCTGTGGCCATGGGCAGTCAGGAGTGGGACTGTATCTCATGTCCCTCATTGCGAATTTTCCCAAGGACGAACAACTTCACTTTCACCTTTTCGGCTCAAAAATCGACAAATACACCTTCATCTCCAATTCAGGCAATTTTTCGTATTCTACTGTCTCCATTCCCGACAGTTCCGTGGCAGAATTCCTGTGGCACTCCTCCCGTTGTGGCAGCTTTGTGGCCAAACAGGGGTATGACGTCACCTTCTATGCTGGTGGCCCCCGTTTTGCCGCCACCTCCTACAAGTCTCCCGGCGTCATTGTGGTGAACGATGTTGTCTCCGAGCTGCCGGAGATGAAAAGCCCCCTGAGTTCCCTCCAGATAAAGGCTGCCCTGAACAAATGTACCAGCATCATCGCAGCCAGTCAGTTTATCAAGAAGGATATGGTTGCCCTGGGAGTTGCCGCCGACAAGATCCACGTGGTGCACAACGGCATTGATCATAGCCTCTTCTACCCCCGTGGGGAGCTGGAGGGAGACATTGTGGACATCAAGCCCTTTGCCATCAAGCGGCCCTACCTGATTTACGCCTCCCGGCTCCAGAACCAGTTGAAAAAGCACATCGAGCTTATTCGTGCCTTTTCCCTGTTTAAGGAAAAGACTGGCTTGCCCCATCGGCTGGTGCTGGCAGGAAGTGCCGACACCTATTCCCAGCAGGTGCACCAGGCGACGGCGGAGTCTCCCTATGCCTCGGACATCTTTCTGACGGGCTACTTTCCCCATGAGAACCTGCCCCAGCTGTATTCCAATGCCGACGCCTGCATTGTTCCCTCGGTGAACGAAGGGGTAGGGCTGCCGGTGCTGGAGGCCATGGCCTGTGGCATTCCCGTTGCCTGTGCCAAGGAAGGTGCTCTGCCAGAGATAGCCGGTGTCCATGCCCTGTACTTTGACCCGGACAATGGGGAGGAGGCAGCCGGAGCCTTGGAGCAGATTGTCAGCGACCAGAGCCTGAGGGCAAAACTGGTGGAGGGCGGCCTTGACTGGACCCGCCGTTTTTCCTGGGAGCGTACTGCCACCAGAACCCTGGAGGTGCTTCTGTCCGCCACCAAGGGGTAGAGCCTCCATTCGGTGCTGCAGACGAAAAAAAGCCACGAGAGCATCTCGTGGCTTTTTTTTGTGTGTTCACCTGCTACAGATGAAGGCTTGCCATCAGGCTGTCTTCTGCCCCTCCAGCAGGTTGGTGGCATCCACCTTGTTGCTCTCCACCATCTCCTTAGTGATGGTGAGGGTGCGGCGGCCGGGAATGGAGGGAATTTCGAACATAATGTCCAGAAGCATCTTCTCCACAATGGCTCGCAATCCACGTGCACCAGTCTTGTGACGGATGGCGGTCTCGGCAATGGCGTCAATGGCACCGTCACTGAACTCCAAATCCACGTTGTCTATGGCAAAGGAAGTCTGGTACTGCTTGGTGATGGCGTTCTTGGGCTCGGTGAGGATTAGCTTCAGATCCTCCTTGGTGAGCTCCTTCAAGGCCACTGAGATGGGCATGCGCCCGATAATCTCAGGAATCAGTCCAAACTTCACCAAGTCGTCGGGAATCACCTTGTTCAGCAGGTCTGCCTTGGCGTCCTCGTCCATATCCTTGGTGGTGCAGCCGAAGCCCATGGTGCGGTCCGCCACACGGGTCTCGATGATGCTGTCAAGTCCTACAAAGGCGCCACCACAGATGAACAGGATATTGGTGGTGTCGATCTCCAGCATCTCCTGGTTGGGGTGCTTGCGTCCGCCTTGGGGGGGAACGCTGGCCTTTGTTCCCTCGATGATCTTCAGCAAGGCCTGCTGAACACCCTCGCCAGACACGTCACGGGTGATAGAGGTGTTCTCGGACTTGCGGGCAATCTTGTCGATCTCGTCGATGAAGATGATGCCACGCTGGGCTGCGGCAATGTTGCCGTCAGCGGCATTGATGAGCTTCAGCAGCACGTTCTCCACGTCCTCACCCACGTAGCCAGCTTCAGTGAGGGTGGTGGCGTCGGCAATGGCGAAGGGAACTTTCAGCCGCTGGGCTAAGGTCTTTGCCAGCAGGGTCTTTCCAGAACCAGTGGGACCAATCAGCAGGATATTGGACTTTTCCAGCTGCACATCGTTGTCGGCAGTCTTTGGCATGGCCATCCGCTTGTAGTGGTTGTACACCGCCACCGCCAGGGCCTTCTTTGCATAGTCCTGACCCACAACATATTGGTCCAGATATTCCTTGAATTCCCGTGGTGTAGGGACGTCCTCCAGCTCGATGGGCTCCAACTCCATCTCATCGTCCTCCAGAATACTCTGGCAGACGGCCACGCACTGGTTGCAGATGTAGATATTGTCGGGACCCGCCACCATGCGGCGGCTCTGTTCGGCTGGCTTCCCGCAGAATGAGCAGAACTGACCGTTATTTTTTCGTGCCATGTTCCCTCCGTGGCAGAATTTGGTCCACGATACCGTACTCCAGCGCCTCTTGGGCTGACATGTAGAAGTCCCGCTCCATGTCGGCCTCCACCACGTCGGCAGCCTTGCCAGTGTGTGAGGCGAAGTAGTCGATAGTGAGCCGCTTCAGCCGGATGATTTCCTTGGCCTGGATGGAGATGTCGGTGGACTGTCCCTGGGCGCCTCCCCAAGGCTGGTGAATCATCACCCGGGAGGAGGGTAGTGCAAATCGCTTGCCCGGTGTTCCGCTGGCCAGGAGGATTGCTGCCATACTGGCGGCCTGCCCCAGACAAATGGTCTGGGTGTCGCACTTGATGGACTGGATGGTATCATAGATAGCCAGCCCAGCGGTGACAGAGCCACCCGGTGAGTTGATGTACAGACTGATGTCCTTCTCGGAATTCTGTGAATCCAAGAAGAGAATCTGCGCCACCACCAAGTCAGCGCTCATGTCATTTATCTCCCCGTCGATGAAGATGATTCTGTCCTTCAACAGACGGGAATAGATGTCGTATGCTCGCTCATGTCCACCGGACTGCTCAACAACCATGGGCACCATGGTATTCATTCGTTCATTCATTGCTTGTCCTCATTGACCAAGGCAGTTTATCGCTTGAACAGGTCTGCAAAGGCCATCTTGTCACCCGTGGTAACCGTTACCTGGCCGAACAGTTCCTTATACAACTTTTGTTCCTTGGTGTCATCTATAAGATACTCTTTTGAGCGGGGGTCCGCATAGTGCTTTTTCACCTCTTCAACGGAAACTCCTGATTTTTCGGCAATGCTTTCCATCTCCTGCTCAATTTCCTCGGGAGTGACGGTGATGTTGCGATCCTTCAGCAGGCTTTCCACGATGATGCGGCTCTTCAGCATCTTCTCGGCATCGCCAGTCCACTCGGTGAGCATGGTCTCCTTGCTCTGTCCGCTGGATGCCACCAGCTTGTCCAGCTGCTCAGGAGTAGTGCCGAACTGCTGGGCCATCATGCGCCAGCGGTGGTCAAGCTCAGCCTGCACCATTGACTTTGGCAAATCGAAGTTATATTTCTCCACCAGCTGCTCCAGCAATGCGTTTGATTTGATTTCATTGATGCGGCGATCCCGGATAGCCTCCATGTTCCGCATAATGTCGCTCTTCATGTCCTCCAGAGTCTTGTACTTCTCGTTCACGTCCTGGGCCAGCTCGTCGTCCAGGTCGGGAAGGTTCCGTACCTTCAGGGCAGTGAGAGTCACCTTGATCTTCTTGGTGGTTCCAGCCAGCTCCTTGTCCTCAAAGTCATCTCCGTATGTCTTGGTGATTTCCTTTGTCTCGTCCTTCTTCATGCCGATGATGTCGTCATCGAACTTGAAGATGTTCTGTCCGCTGCCGATGGTGAACACAAAGTCCTGGCGCTGGGTTCCCTCCAGCTCGGCACCGTCATCCCCCAGTTCGCAGTAATTTACCGTGGCGATGTCGTCCTTTGCGGCAGTCTCGTCATCCTTCTTGTCCAGAACCATGGCGTTGCGCTCACGAATCTGCTGCAACTCCTTGTTCAGCTCGACCTCGCCAACCTCTACCACCGGCTCCTTGATGGTGATGCCGTCAAGGCTCTCAATCTTGACGGTGGGGAAAATGTCGTAAGTAACAGAAAAAGTCAGGTCCTTTGTCACGTCCAGCACAGGCACCTCATCCATGGTGGGCTGTGCGTAGGGCAGTGGCTTCTCTTCTATGGTTTCAAAAACATCTCCCAGCGCCTTTTCAACCAGGTCTGAGGCAGCCTCTGCCTTCAATGCCTCGCCATATTTCCTCTCCAGGACAGAAACGGGTACCTTTCCCTTGCGGAAGCCAGGAATCTGAATGTTCTTGGCATACTTTGTGATGGACTCGTTATAGCTTGCGGCCACGTCCTTCTTTGCAATGGTAACTGTCAGCTTTACCGCTGAATTCTCCAGTTTAGTGATTTCGTTGGTTACTTTCACGGCTGGTTTCCTCATGATAAAAAATATTGGCAGTCAGAAGGCTGCCTATCAGTTCATGCTGGTCCGCACACGGCCTGCAATAAGCTGCAAAATAAAAAAGGCGATTCAGATTACTCCGAATCGCCTTAGAGCGGGAAACGGGAGTCGGACCCGCGACATCGACCTTGGCAAGGTCGCGCTCTACCACTGAGCTATTCCCGCAAGATTTCGTAGGGCTAAAGCACTGCATCCCTGATCACGCACCTTAAAAGGATGCGAGAGAAGGGACTTGAACCCTTACGCCTAGGGCACCAGATCCTAAGTCTGGCGTGTCTGCCAATTTCACCACTCTCGCCCGTATTGGGTATCGGTGTTTAACCTCTCGACGTTCAGTAATCTATCACAGCAAAGATTTTTTGTCAACAGGTTGAATCTGATTTTTAGATTTTTTTTCATTTATTTTTTGATAGGTAATTGTTATTGATTGTATATGAGTTTAGTGGTATTACATAGGCTATGAGCAGTACACATTCCAAACCACATCAAATCAACATGACTGAGGGGTCGATTCCGGCTAAACTGTTGAGCTTTTCCATTCCATTGATTTTTTCCAGTATGCTGCAGCTGCTGTTCAATGCGGCGGATGTGATTGTGGTGGGACGCTTTGCCGGGGAGAATTCTCTGGCGGCGGTGGGTGCTACCGGTGCCCTCATCAATTTGATGGTGCATCTTTTTGTGGGGCTTTCTGTGGGGGCAAATGTCATCACCGCCCATTTTTTTGGTGCAGGACGAAAGCATGAGGTGGAGCAATCTGTTCATACGGCCATCCTGGTGAGTATTTACAGCGGCATCCTGCTGACTGTGGTGGGGATTTTCGGCACCAGCTTCATCTTGCAATTCATGCAGGTACCGGCGGAGGTGTTTGATTTGGCCAGCCTCTACCTGAAGGTCTACTTTGCCGGAATTACCGCTTCCATGGTGTATAACTTTGGCAGCGCCCTGTTGCGGGCAAAGGGTGATACCAAGCGACCCATGTACTATTTGCTTTTTGCCGGCGTTATCAATGTCGTCTTGAATTTGCTCTTTGTGATTTTGTTCAAGATGGATGTGGCCGGTGTTGCCCTGGCCACCATCATTTCCCAATGTGTCTCCGCAGCCTTGGTTGTTGGTGCCCTGATGCGGGAGGAGGGGGAGTTCCACCTGAATTTGAGGAAGCTGCGTATTGAGCGGGCCATTTTGATTCGGGTGATACAGATTGGCGTGCCAGCTGGTTTTCAGGGGATGGTGTTTTCCCTCTCGAACATTGTGATTCAGTCTGCCATCAACACCTTTGGTGCCCAGGTGGTGGCGGGAAGCTCTGCCGCAGGTAATATTGAAGGATTCATTTATACTGCCATGAATGGCTTTGCCCAGGGAGCGTTGACCTTTTCCTCCCAGAACCTGGGTGCTGGCCGTCTTGACAGGGTGAAGCGTGCAGTGGTGGTGTCTGAGCTGGCGGTGCTGGTGACGGGACTTGCGATGGGTGGCGTAGTGTTCTTGTTTCGGGAATTCTTTTTGGGACTCTATTCCGACAATCCGGCTGTCATTGCTGCAGGTGCTACCCGCATTTCCATCATCTGTCTTTTGTACGCCCTCTGTGGTATGATGGAGGTAACGGCCAATACGGTGCGGGGACTGGGACATTCCCTGCTGCCCATGGTGGTGAGCATTGCCGGTGTCTGTGGAATCAGAATCCTGTGGATTGCCACCATCTTCCAGATTCCACGGTTTCATACCTTTGAGGTGCTGTTCTATTCCTATCCCGTCACCTGGACGGTTACCTTGTTGAGCCACCTCCTTTGTCTGCTGGTGATTTTCCGCAGGCTCAAGACAGCGGAGTGGGAGGAAGGGCCGGCGGTAGTAGTCTAGCTCGATACAAAAACTAATTTTGCCCTGCAAACCGCCGATATTGAGAGTATGCAGGATGAAACAATTGTAACGAGTAGCAAGGTGGGCCAGCGGCTTGAGCGCCTCAATGATATGAACGTGGTGTCTCATATCTTCTTCAACAACAGCAAGATTCAGCTGGTGGCAAAGATTACCATCGGCAGGGCACCTGAGAACAACATTGTGGTGAACAATAAGCTCACCAGCCGTCATCATGCGGTGATCCAGAAGATCAAGGACGCCTATTTCATCAAGGATGAGAAGAGCACCAACGGTACCTTCCTCAACGGTCAGCGGATTCCGCCGGAAAAGTATGTGAAGCTGAATCCAGGAGACAAGATTACCATCGGCAATGACAATCTGGTCATTTCCTGAGCAGTTGGATTGCAGCCCATGGACAGGAGGACTGTTCTCTTTGCCCGTGACAGGAGGCTTCACCGGGATGTGCTCGATTTTTCAGGATTCCCGGAGCTTTTGACCTGCGGGGATTTTTTTCACCTGTTGAGCCAGGTGGTGACGGTGCTGGAGCATGAGGATGCGTCCTGGCGGCCTGAGGATTCCTGTGGCCGTCCTGGTGGTCTGGTGGACTTGGTGTCGCAAGTTCCCCAGCTTCCCACTATTGTTGTGCCGGATCTTCACGGACGCTGGCAGTTCTTCCAAGAAATTCTCGATTTTACCCCTGATTTTCCCGGCGATTCCTGCAGCCCCTTCGATGGGACGGCTTCCGTTGCAGCGTTGCTTGCCCAAGGCAAGGTGAATGTGGTGTGTGTGGGGGACGGCCTCCATTCGGAGCTGCACCGTGAGCGGTGGCACCATGCCTTGGCAGAGTATGAGCGGGGACAGGTTCTTGGCGGCGCCTTGGAGGCGGAGATGACGGAGGGGCTCTTTCTGATGGAGCTGGTGATGCGGTGCAAGGTGGCCTTCCCCAGAAACTTTCATTTTTTGAAGGGAAATCATGAGAACATCACAAACCAGTGGGCGGGGGGGGACCGTCCCTTCAGGAAGCTGGCTCGGGAGGGGGAGATGAGCCGCCGTTTTATGGAGGAGCAGTATGGGGAGGACGTGCTCTATCTGTACAGTCACTTTGAGTCCCTGCTGCCCCTTTGTGTGATGGCTCCTCGCTGCCTGATTTCCCATAGCGAGCCGATTCGCCCTTTCAGCAGGCAGGACATAGTTGAGGCTCTGGCAGATGAGGCAGGGGAGGTGGTGTATGGCCTCACCTGGACCAGGAACGACGAAAGTCAGGAGGGAACGGTGGCTGCCATGCTGCAGGAGCTGTTGCCCCAGTGGTGGGGCCAGGAAGAGGGGGTGGAGAGTCTTTTCGGGAAGAATCCCTTTTCTGCCCTGTATTTTGGGGGCCATCGCTCCATTTCCGAGTCATATCGGCTGCGGCAGGGAGGGCGGTTTGTACAGATTCACAATCCGAGACTTCATCAGGTGGCGCTGGTTTTTCCCCACCGCCCCTTTGACTTTATCAAGGATTTCATTCGACTGGACAATCAGGAGGAATAGATGGATGACATTCCCAAGACAATAGTAGAAAAAGCTCCCCAAAAGGCCTCTGCCGGGACGGTGGCCAAGGCTTCTGGTATCTCCAGTGCTGGAGGGAGGAGCAAGGTAGGTGCATCTGGAGCCTCTCCAGTTTCCCAGACGGTAGGAAAGGCTTCTCGGACAGTGGCCCCATCTGCTGCCCCCAAGGTTGAGCCGCCCCAAATGATTGGAAAGTACAATGTGGTTTCTGTGGTGGCCAAGGGTGGCATGGGAACGGTGTACAAGGTGATTCACCCCGGACTAAAGAAGGAAATCATCCTGAAGCGGCTCACCATCCGTGGCAACTCCACCGCCCGGGATCGGTTCAAGCAGGAGGCGCGGATTCTGCTTTCCCTGCAGTGTCCCCAGATTGTCCACACCTACGACTACTTTGTGGAGGGCAGGCACCATTACATCGCCCAGGAGTTTGTGGATGGCATGTCCTTGGATAAGCTTATTGCAAAGCAGGTGGTGCTGCCGGAGCAGGTTGCCATGAGGATTTTTCTCAGTGCCTGCATGGGACTGAAATTTGCCCATTCTCAGAAAATCGTCCACCGTGACATCAAGCCGGGGAACATTCTGATTTCCAATAAGTCTGTGATAAAGCTGGCGGACTTTGGCATTGCCACCAGCGAGAAGGAGCTGGACGATGCGGTGGACGAGACGGGGGTGACAGTGGGTACCCCCTCCTACATGCCGCCGGAGCAGTTTGAGGACAGCGGGTCGGTGGACAAGCGGGCTGACATCTATGCCATGGGGGTGATGCTCTACGAGATGCTGACGGGCGCCAAGCCCTTCAAGGGCAAAACCCTGGAGACCACCAAGGAATTGATTATGAAGGGGAAGTACATTGCCCCCCATAAAATCGACAAGTCCATCTCGCTGATTCCCCGCTTTTTGATTTGGAAGATGATGAGGTCAAAGCCGGAGCGACGGTTCCAGTCCATGGATCCTGTCATCAAGCTGGTGAAGCGATATTTGAAGGAGTATGATTCCCAGGCACTGCAAGTGACGATTGCACGAATGGTGGGTGCTGGGAACAAGCCCTACCAGCCGCCACAGATTCAGCCAAAGAAGCATACATTCCGCAATGTTTTTCTCATTGCCTGTGCCAGTGTGGTGCTGCTTCTGGGGCTGATGGCAATGTGGCGGAACAACCTGTTCCACAAGTCGGTGCTGAGTCCCTTCTTCAAGCCCCTGTCTGTCTCCGTGACGCTGCCTGCCACTGCCTCCGCCCAGGCTGACCTGCCCTTCCGGGTGTTCTTCTTCAAGAACGACGGGGATACGATTCCCGAGGTCTTTGACTCACGGCGGATTCTGGAAGCAGATGAAAAATCCAGTGGAGGAGTTTCTTCCAAGGATGGGGTGGTGTATCGGGCCAAGGAGGTGTACCTGCGTCCTGGTGCCTACCGCATCAAGGTGGCGGCAGGTCCCTACGTGTGGTGGAAGTCCGTGAGCATGAAGAAGGAGGCCGCTACCGCCCACCTTGACCTGACTCCCTACGCCTCCCGGAACATCACCGTTCATTGCTCCGCCGTGGATCGAGAGACGGGCAAGAATTTGACGGGACGAACCAGTTTTTCTGTCCTGTACAAGGGCCGCTGGACTCCCTTGACCAGCCTGGATCCTGGGGTGCTGCGGACGGGAGCCGTGTGGCAGTTCATGGCCCAGTCTCCAGACTACAGGGACGAGCTCTTTTCCCTGCGGATAGACTGGTATCAGGACGAGTTGTTCCTGGCAGCTGAACTGCAGAAAGAATAGGGTGTGACAGCTGGGCAGCTGAACTGCAGAAAGAGTAGGGTACGACCGCTGGGCAGCGAATGTCCATGGAGGTAATATGAGGGGTGACATTGTATCGAGCAGGGGAGTCATGGAGTTTCACTGCATCAGGCTGCGGCGGGGTGATGACCTGCTGCTTTCCATCCAGCAGTTGTGCCAGGAGCAAGGTATCCAAGCAGGTGTGGTTTTGTCTGGGGTGGGCTGCATTTCAGAGGGTTGCCTGCGGGATGCTGGAGGGGAGCGGCTTCACCACATTCCGCAGCCCTGCGAAATTGTGAGTCTTACGGGCACCGTCAGCAGCGACCGTTGCCATCTCCACATCTCCTTGTCCCGGGAAGACTTGTCTACCATCGGCGGCCATCTGATGCCTGGCTGCATCATCAACACCACCGGTGAGCTGGTTATTGGCCAGCTGCCTGGAGTGCGTATTTTGGTGGAGGACGACCCGGAAACAGGCTACGACGAGTTGGTGTTCGACAGCGGGCGGAGCTAAAACGTCAACCTCATCATGGTGGGGATAGTTTTTTTCATTTCAGAATGGATGTAATCTTTTCCATTGCTTAAAAACTGTGGTAGAATGGAAGGCAGTTTTTAGGAGAGGAATGATATGAAGAAATTTTTTGTGTTAGTGATGCTGGGATCGCTGCTCTTGTTCACCGGTTGTTTCGATTATGTTCAATCCTTAACCTATGAGGATGGAACGTACCGTGTATACATGAAGTTTACGGTCTCCACCCTGATGATGGAACTGGCGGAGACTGATTCTGAGGACTTTTTTTCCGAATTTAATCCAGAGGAACTGGAGGGAATGCCGGAGAATTTTTCCATGGAGCTTATCAACACGGACCTTGATATTGGATATGAGCTGGGCCTGAAAATACATCCCAAAACTCAAGATCCAGAGGAGCGCAGGATGTTGCCCACTGTCTCTGGCTCAAAATTCTATATTCCCTTTATTCTCGGAAGTCAGGAGGTGAATTTCGCCTCAGAAATGAGTTCAGGTGATTATGATGAGCAGATGATGATGATGGCCTTGTTCTCCTCCGTTAAATGCAGGGTAATGGTAAGCAAGAAAATCATTCCCCAGATTGACCTTGCGTATTTTGAAGGCAGTGGCGGTCAGCACTATTCCATTCCCGTCTTTGATTATGGTGACAGCCTTTGCCTTGAGGTTCCCTTCATCGTGATGATGGAGGAGAACCGGTACAATTTTGAGCGGATTGTAGTTATCAAGGGATGATGCATTCCTCCTGGATGCTTCTGGTTTGTGATTCGGTGATTTTCTCATTTTCGATATTCTTTTGGCCCGGTGCAGGATATGCAGTCTGCGGCTCATCCATCGTCTCGATGGCGGGGATGGGGCTGCAGCCTGCGGATAGAACCGCTGGAGAAAATCTGTGATGAAGTCATCGGTTGCTGCCGTAGCCTCCTTGTCCCGGGATACAAGGCGTTGTTCCTCCTGCTGTACTGCAAGCTGATTTTCAGCCCCAACCTGAAGCCCATGGAGGACTAAGGTCTTCCTCCCGACATGAGGAGGCCCCAGCCGGAAGGTTCCAGTTGGGGCTTTTTTTGTTGGATTGACAGGGCCAGCATTTCCCTCTAGAATCTCCCTCAAAGGGGGTTGCTCCAGAAGACGCATCCCTTGGGGACGTGGTGGAAACGCTCCGATCCCTTCCATATCTAGCTACCACAAGTCATTCATTCTAGGTAGAATGAACCTCTCATCCTAGCTACTATGCACCTCTCATTCTAGCTAGAATGCACTCCCTAACCTGTACTGGTTACAGCCCCTTTCCCTGCCATAACAGTGTTCCTTGTAGTGTCATGTTACTATCCCCTGCAATGCCATGACAGTCTCTCTGTTGTTGGAATGAAAGGGGAATTCGTGGTACACTGGGTGCATGTCATGATTGGAGCGGAGGGTGGAGGTCAGGCTGCAGCAGAGCAACCTGAAATCAGGTGAGGAGGAAGCCTCTGTGTACTATGGGCAGGAGCAGCAGCGGTTTGCCATCGGCAATGCCATAGCGGAGCTTGCAGGAGACCATTCCAATCTTCTTTCTTAAGGAAACCATCCTGTACGTGGTGTCCCAATGGTGACCCATAACATGAGGAATGCCATCCACTACGGCAACCGACTCATCATGATGCTGGAGAAGTTCCACACCGTCAGAGGAGATGACCTTGCCAACGACAGGATGCTGCTGAGCTAGTGGTTAGGAGTGAGGATTTAGTACTCGCTCCTGTTTCCTGCCTTCTCATGCCTCCCACCTCGTGCTATACTTTTCCCATGACACAGACAGAACAACAGCGGGCCGCAAAGAAGTTCAGCCAAGATTGGCAGGGTAAAGGATACGAAAAAGGAGAGAGCCAAAAGTTTTGGCTTGATCTCCTGTGCAACGTCTTTGGTGTGCAGGACTTCGCCAATTTTGTTCATTTTGAGAACCAAATAAAGGACACATTCCAGGACAAGACCATAACCAACTTTATCGATGTGTACATTCCCGCCACCAAGGTGATGGTGGAGCAAAAGAGCTCTGGAAAGGATTTGAGGAAGGCAATCAGGCAGTCCGACGGAACCTTGCTGACGCCATTCCAGCAAGCAAAGAAATACATTGCAGGACTTCCTCTGTCGCAGCATCCCCGCTGGGTTGTCACGTGCAACTTTGAGGAATTCCTTGTGTATGACATGGAGCAGCCCGACGGGGAGCCTGAGTCAATCCTACTGGAGAACCTTGAGCGGGAATACTACCGCCTTTCCTTCCTGACGGAGCAGGGCAGCATCCACCTCAAGCGGGAGCTTGAAATCTCTAAAAAAGCAGGGGACATCATCGGTGAAATCTATGATGCAATCCTCCGGCAGTACAAGGATGCTGACAATCCTAGCCCCCAGACCCTGAAAAGCCTGAACATGCTCTGCGTTCGCATTGTGTTCTGCCTCTATGCCGAGGATGCGGGAATCTTCGGGCACAAGTCCATGTTCGGGGACTACCTCAAGCAGCAGGAGGCTAAAAACCTGCGGCGGGCCCTGCTGGATTTGTTCCAGATACTGGACCAAAGGGAGCAGGAGCGGGACGAATACCTGGAAGAAAGCCTTTTGGCCTTTCCCTACGTGAACGGCGGACTTTTTACGGAGGCGGACAGGACCATCCCCCAGCTGACTGAAGAAATCAAGGAGCTTTTGGTACGCCACGCCTCCAGCGAATTCGACTGGAGCGAGATCAGCCCCACCATCTTCGGCGCAATCTTTGAGTCCACCCTGAACCCGGAGACCCGCCGCACGGGAGGAATGCACTACACTAGCATCGAGAACATCCACAAGGTCATAGACCCGCTTTTTATGGATGAGTTATGGAAGGAGTTTACGGCCATAAAGGAGATGAAGCAGGAAAAGGCTAGGGAAACAAGGTTGATTGCATTCCAGAGGAAATTGGGAAGCCTGCAGTTCCTGGACCCAGCCTGTGGCAGCGGCAACTTCCTGACGGAGGCCTACCTGAGCCTGCGGCGGTTGGAAAATGAATGCCTAAAGTTGCGTTTTAACAATAATGCTGTGCTGGACGTGTTCGAGGACACTGTTTTTGTGAAGATCCACCAGTTTTATGGAATTGAGATAAATGACTTTGCCGCCGTTGTGGCCAAGACGGCCCTGTGGATTGCAGAAAGCCAGATGATGGCGGAGACTGCCAGCATCCTGCAGCGGAACCTGGAGTTCCTGCCCTTGAAATCCTACGCGAACATTGTGGAGGGCAACGCCCTGCAGATGGACTGGGAATCTGTTGTGCCGACAGGCCAGCTGAGCTACATCATGGGAAACCCGCCCTTTGTGGGGGCCAGGCTCATGAGCAAGGAGCAGAAGGAGGATGTGCTGTCTGTTTGGGGAGCAATAAAGAACATTGGAAATCTCGATTACGTTTCCTGCTGGTACAAGAAAACGAGCGATGCAATGAAGAATACAACCATAAAAGCAGCCCTCGTATCTACAAATTCAATAACGCAGGGTGAGCAGGTTGCGATAATGTGGAAGCCATTGATGGAAATGGGCGTTAAAATCGATTTTGCCTACAGGACTTTCAGGTGGGACAGCGAGTCAAATGCAAAGGCCCATGTCCACTGCGTCATTGTTGGCTTCAGTTGCCACAGGGATTCAGAAGTGCCACGCAATTCTACAGGGAAGAGGATTTTCAATCCTGACGGCACCGTCGTTCTTGCCCAGAACATCAACGGGTATCTGTTGGACAACCCGGATATTTTTATCGAGAGCAGGAGCAAGCCGCTTTGTGCCGTCCCTGAAATTGGAATTGGCAATAAGCCCATTGACGGCGGAAACTATCTGTTTACAGAGGATGAGATGAAAGCCTT
Source organism: Spirochaetaceae bacterium (assembly GCA_017622135.1). Taxonomy (GTDB): domain Bacteria; phylum Spirochaetota; class Spirochaetia; order Treponematales; family Treponemataceae; genus Treponema_F. The sequence continues at coordinate 1,413 of JAGARR010000053.1, read as the reverse complement.
CGTCAGGAAAGAGCCGCTGTCCGAAAAATACTTTAAAAAATGGCTTGGAGCTGATGAATTCATCAATGGCTATTATCGGTATTGTTTGTGGCTCGGAGACTGTAGTCCCGCCGAGCTTCTCAAAATGCCTGAATGCCTGAAGCGAGTCCAGGCGGTACGGGAATTGAGACTTGCCAGCAAGAGCGAGGGAACCAGAAAATTGGCTGAAAAACCAACTCGTTTCCACGTTGAGAATATGCCGAAAGGAAACTACATCGTCGTTCCAAAAGTATCTTCTGAAAAGCGTACATATATTCCTGTTGGGTTTTTAAGTTCTCATATTTTTGCAAGTGATTTGGTCTTTTTAATTCCTGATGCTGAAATCTATCATTTCGGAGTCCTGACTTCCAGCGTCCACATGGCCTGGATGCGTGCGGTATGCGGTCGTTTGGAAAGCCGCTATCGCTACTCAAAGGATATCGTCTACAACAACTTCCCCTGGCCACAGCTGACGGAGGGGCAAAGGGCAAGGGTGGCGCAAACCGCCCAAGCCATTTTGGATGCGCGGGCACAATATCCAGACTGCTCACCTGCACAGCTGTACGGTGACAATTCCTTTTTATTCCCAGACCTTGTAAAAGCCCACCAAGCCAACGACAAAGCCGTCTTGGAGTTATACGGACTTTCAGTAAAGGCAACAGAAACGGAGATTGTGGGCAGGCTGATGGAAATGTATCTGGAAAAGACGATGGAGCGGCAGGTCTTGCCTTGCTAGGGCCCAGCGGCTGAGCGTGGCAGGAGGGGCTGGCTTGTTGCTGGTGTCCCGCTGCTTGCCCTCCATTCCGAAGGTTCGGGAAAGCGTTTGACTTTGTGGGTGGGATGTGGTATGCTGGGAAAGAAGGAAGGCCCGGCTCCCGGGTCGTCTCCACTGATTTCAGACTAAAGCCGTCAGCAGTTTTGAGTCCTCTGGCGGCTTTATTTTCTACTCTTTGTCCTTGAAGTACGAAAGAGCGGCGATAACAGTTCCTGCCACGGTGGCGACACAGGTCACCAGTCCGACGACAAATTCAGCTGTCATACGCAAGCCCCCTTCATTCCAGTATTCCGACTAAAAGCCGGTAGAGTTTCGGGAGACAACCGCCGGAAGGAGTCCGGGCCTTCCAGTGGCTCCAGTATAGGATGGTCTGCCTGTGCTGTGAAGTGGGGATGGCGTGCTTTGGGTGGGGTTCTCCGGGATGGAGCGTGGCACGAGGGATTTGCCGTGGCAGGAGGGGCTGGCTTGTTGCTGGTGTCCCGGTGCTTGCCCTCCATTCCGAAGGTCCGGGAAAGGGTTTGACTTTGTGGGTGGGATGTGGTATGCTAGGAAAGAAGGAAGGCCCGGCTCCCGGGTCGTCTCCACAATGTTATGCTATAAAGCCGTCACAAAGTGTTAGA
>JAGARR010000052.1 GCA_017622135.1 Spirochaetaceae bacterium | reverse complement strand
TGTATTTTTGGTATATAGTAATTCATACTAATCTGGTAGGATTAGAAGAAAGATATTTTTAGGAGAATCGAATCGAAATGAAGAAGATTGTTTCTGCATTGACCGTTCTGTTGGTTGCTGCCTCCCTTTTTGCTGGTGGTGGCAAGGAGAAGGATACCAGTGTGTTGACTGTCGGCGCCACTCCGGAGCCCCATGCCGAGATGCTGAAGCTGGTGGTGGATGATTTGGCCGCCCAGGGCATCACCCTGAAGGTGCTGGAATTCACCGATTATGTGACTCCCAACGAGGCGCTGGAGAGTGGACAGATTGATGCCAACTTCTTCCAGCACCTGCCCTACATGGACTCCTTCAACCAGGAGCGGGGCTACCACCTGGTAAATGCCGGTGGCATCCACATCGAGCCCATGGCACTGTACTCCAAGAAGGTGAAGTCCTTGGCAGAGATTGCCGCTGGTTCTACCATCGCCATCCCCAACGATCCCACCAACGAGGGACGTGCCCTGCTGCTGCTGCAGTCTGCCGGTCTCATCAAACTGGACCCTGCCGCTGGCATCACCGCCACACCCATCAACATTGTGGAGAACCCTCTGAACCTGAAGTTCACCGAGCTGGAGGCTGCTACCATGCCCCGCATCCTGACTGATGTGGACGCTGCCGTCATCAACGGCAACTACGCCATTCCCGCCGGCCTCATCGCCAGCGTTGACGGTCTGTTTGTGGAGGGAGCCGACTCCCCCTACGTGAACATCATCGCCGTGAAGGACGGAAATCAAGCTGATGCCCGTGTGGTTGCCCTGGTAGAGGCCCTCCAGAGTCAGGAAATTGTTGAGTTCATCAAGACCCACTATCCCAACGGCGAGGTTGTGAAGGTATTCTGATTGGAATCTTGCCTGGATTCTAGGTAAGTACGGGACGTAGCAGGGAGCCACCCTGTTACGTCTATTTTTTTGCAAAAAAAAGACAGGGTTGCTGGCACTTCCTTGGGCGGCAATCCTGTCTTTCGTCTTTGAACTTATTTCCTGTTCAGATTAGAGCTCACCATTTGCCAAGAAGCCCTGCATCAGCGTTACAAAGAGGTGGAGCTTCTTGTAGACGGCCACGGCAGTCTCCTTGATGTTGTAGTCGGCATAATGCTCCAGCTCCTTCCAGTTGATCACCAGCTCAGGATGGGGTTTGGCATAGTCTTCCAGTACCAGCTTTAGGTTGCGGGCAAAGGAGATGATGTCCTGGGTTCCTGCTACCAGAATATCCCTGGCAGCACTGTTGATGTCCTTCAGAATGGTGCGGATGATGTTTTGGGCTTCCTTGTCCCGGTCACAGCGTGACAGGAGGGTTTTCAGTTTTCCGCTTGTTGCTCCTCCATCGTTGAGGTTTTCGTCAAACTCCATGATTTTGTTGGATAGCTCCAGCATCTGGTGGTAGGCTTCCGACATGGGGGTAGAGAGGGTAGTGGTGGACCATTTTCCCCGGACCAGAATCAAGTCTGCCAGCTCCCGCACGTCCTTCTTTACATAATCCAGCAAAAAGGCCCTCAAGTAGTTCATGGGTTGCTGGAAGGAGAAGGAGCCGATGTTCCGCCGCTCGTAGACGCCGCTCTGCTCTTCGGTGTAGTTCTTCATTCTGGAGATGGAGGTAGTGCCGAAGATAGAGTTCACCAAGGAGTCGATCTTGGATGATTTCTGCTCAATTTGAATGCGGGACAGGGTCTTTTCTGCCTCCTGACGAATACTGTCTATGTATTTTTCTGTGATGTGTTCCTGGCTCTTTCCCGGCTTTGTGAAGTAGGCGGGATTCTGCTGGATCAGCTGTAGCATCATCTCAAAGACTCGGCTGGCCTGCATATCCTGGATCCTGTTCATCAGGCGGTTCCAGGTTCCCTTGGCTACAGGCTCTATGTCCTTGCTCTTTTTCAGCAAGGCAAACAGTTCGTTCCAGTTGTCATACTCTGTGAGGGAATAGGCAATAACAAGGAAATCCTTCAGGTCATCTACCACATATCGTCCGGTAATTGCCTCAAACTGGGGTGTGACAGAGAAATTTCCTTCCTGCAGGGAAGAATCGAATTTCTTGAGCATAAAGAAATAATCATATTCACAGAAGGCCTTGAACAGCATCAGCTGGGAGTATAGGGTGTCGATGCGGTTGATCATGGTGGCATCGAAATAGGTGAACAGAGTCTCGCTCTTTTCCTTTACCTGAATCTTCAGCTGGTTTAATGGCATGGACTTTGCATCGGAAAGGATGCTCTCCTCGGAAAGCTGCTCCACTAGATCCAAGTATTTTTCTGGCATCATGAAATTGAGCACCATGCGTTGGTATATCTTTGGATTGACATTAGCCTGGAAATAGATGCGTCCGGGAGAAACGGTCTTGTATATTGTAAAGAAGGTCTTTGCAAAGGCTGGCAATACCTCATCGGTACCGGGCTTGTAGAACTTATACTTGGTCTTTGAAAGTTCCTTCGCAATGATTTTCATCACCCGTTTCTTTTCCAGCTCCGGATCACTGTTTCTGAAGAAGTTGTCCAGCAACCGCTGGAAGAAGCCTCCACTCTTTCCCTTGTCTTTTGAATCTGCCATAGTACTTAAATATACGATAACTTCCACCATTGGGTCAAGATGTTGGAAGAAATGGAACTCTGAGTGACTTGTTTTGCGGCTTTGCTGAGTATCCCGAAGGCTTTGGACAAAAAAGCCGGGGAAGTGTCCCCCGGCTGTCGTACTAGAGTTTGCTTGCTATTTTCTGCAATTCTTCCCGAGTTTTCTTTGCGGTGGCTGTCTTCTTTGTCTTGTAGACATCCGCAATTTCCTGGAAGAATTTTTTCATATTCTGATGAGCGGAACTGTCGTTTAAATTTTTCTGGAGGTCAGGTATCGTCAAAACCATGCCAGGCTCAATCATGTCGGGGTCAAGGATTGTTTGGGAGGAGGCCAGCATGATCATGGGGAAGTAATATCCGTTGTCCTTGCCGTAGAAATCCTTGGCAATGCTGGAGAGGGTATCCCCACTTTTCACCTTGTAGTCCTTTGCTCCATCCATGATAAGCACTTGGTCAAAGTGGTTGTACACCTCTTCAAATGCCTGGTCCATCTTTTCCTGTGCCTCGGCATTTTGCTCAGCAGTCTCTGTGGGAGTACTTGCACATGATACGAACAGCAGGCTGATTGCAACTAATGGCAACAAAAATCTCTTCATTCTATGCTCCTTGTAAGATATATCCTATTTTCCAATGATACAACGAAATCTATAGTATTGCAAGTATTTCTTCCCATGACAAAATGAAATACTTGTCTTATAATAGTGTTTATGAGTGTCTTATTGGAATACTTGCCCTGGTTTTGGTTGGCATTGGTGGTTGTATTCGCCTTGATAGAGGTCTTTACCTTTGGCCTTACTACAGTCTGGTTCGCCATGGGGGCCTTGGTGATGGTTTTTCTCTCTCTCCTGCCCATTCCCGCTGTGTGGCAGCTGTTGCTGTTTCTGGGAATCTCATCGGTGCTGCTGTTTTTTACCCGTCCCATTGCAGTGAAAAAGCTGAAGGTTGGGAGGGAAAAGACTAATGCGGACACCCTTGTGGGAGTCAAGGCACTGGTGGTGAAGGACATCACTGAATTTGAGAAGGGCTTGGTGAAGGTTCATGGGATGGAGTGGTCTGCCTGTTCTGTGGACGGAGTTCCCTTGGTGCAGGATTCCGTCTGTATCATAGAGAGAATCGAGGGGGTCACCCTTTTCGTTCGGAGACAGGATGGGGAGGCAGAAACTGGTGTCCACCCCATGAAAAAGGATGTATAGGAGGAGCGTATGCTGTTGTACATTGTGATTGCCGTCACCGTTTTGGTTCTGGCAATTATCATCAAGAATATCCGTATCGTGCCCCAGTCCCAGGCCTTCATCATTGAGCGGCTGGGAGGTTACCTTGTCACCTGGGGGGTAGGCATCCACGTGAAGGTTCCCCTCATCGATCGGGTGGCAAACAAGGTGTCCTTGAAGGAGCGGGTGCTGGACTTCCAGCCCCAGCCGGTCATCACCAAGGACAACGTGACCATGATGATTGACACGGTGATCTACTTCCAGATTACCGACCCCAAGCTCTATACCTATGGCGTGGAGAATCCCATGAGCGCCATCGAGAACCTGTCCGCCACCACCCTGCGGAACATCATCGGCGAGCTGGAGCTGGACGGTACCCTCACCAGCCGTGACGTCATCAACACTCGCATGCGGAGCATTCTGGACGAGGCCACCGATCCCTGGGGCATCAAGGTGAACCGGGTGGAGGTGAAGAACATCATTCCCCCTGCCACCATCCAGGAGGCAATGGAAAAGCAGATGCGGGCGGAACGGGAGCGACGTGAGTCCATCCTCATTGCGGAGGGCCAGAAGCAGTCGGCAATCCTGGTGGCTGAGGGAAAGAAGGCAGCCATGATTCTGGAGGCTGAGGCGGAGAAGGAGGCGGCCATCCGCAAGGCAGAGGGAGAGGCGGAGGCAATACTTGCCCTCCAGACTGCCACGGCGGAAGGCTTGGAGCGGATTAAGGCGGTGCAGCCTGACGAGGGGTTGATTCGTCTCAGGAGCCTGGAGGCTTTGGAAAAGGTTGCCGACGGCCAATCCACCAAGCTCATCATTCCCTCCGATTTGCAGGGGCTGGCCGGCATGGTGGTGTCTGCCTCGGAGCTGCTGCGGAAGTGACGGAGCGGGAGCATCCGCTCCCCTCATGCTACAGGAACAATATCCCGAACAGGGCCCCGGCTGCCACTACGGCGATGGGGCTTATTTTTGTTTTAAAGAGGAGGATGCAGGCCAGGAGGTAGAAGGCCGCTGGGGGGAGCCTCACCAGCTGGGGCAGCTGTCCCGTCTCACGGAAGGCAGGAATGTTCAGGATAGCGATGACAAAGACCTGCACGGTTGCCACCAGAACCATACCGCTGGTGGCGGGCCGCAGTCCCGTGAAGGCGGCCTTTACCAGGGGCTTCTCCTGGAACCGATTGAAGAATCGGGCAATGATCATGATGATGAGGAGGGAGGGGAGCACCGTGGCCGCTGTGGTGGCGATTCCTCCTGCCACACCGTAGAGCTGGTAGCCGATGTAGGTGGCCATGTTGATGCCAATGGGGCCAGGAGTTGACTCCGAGATGGCAACCATGTTGTAGAACTGCTCCGAGGAGATGAGGCCGCCCTCCACAATGGGACCGTACATCAAGGTGATGGCCACCAAGCCGCCACCGATAGTAAAGATGCCCACATAGAAAAAGGTGAGCATCAGCTGCAATAGGGTCATAGGTGTTCCTCCTGGGCTTTTTCTGTCTGGGGGGTGGTTTCTTGGGACTGCGCTTTCTTGGTGGAGGAGGCGTTTTCGGTGGCGGGAATGCGCTGGGCAGTCTTCCTGGCTGCTACAAAGGAGGCGGCAATACCGAGAAAGGCACTGACTGCAATCACCATGACGGAAGCCACGTCGAAGCGGTACATGGCCACAAAGGCAGCCAGCAGCAGGAACAGTCCCCACAGGTTCTTCACCGCCTTTCTGCTGAAATCCCACACCGACTTGGTGAGGAGTGCCGCCACTGCCACATTGATTCCTGCTAGGGCCTTCTGCACCCACTGGATTTGGGAAAAATTGCCAATAAAGCGGGCGATGACCGTGATGATGATGATGGAGGGGGTGACGATGCCGGCGGTGGCCACAAGGGCGCCAATGACTCCCGCCTTGTTGAAGCCGATGAAGGTGGCCACGTTTACGGCGATGATTCCCGGTGTGGACTGGCCGATGGCGTAATAGTCCAGCATGGTTTCCTTGGTGGTCCAGCTGCGTTTTTCCGCCAGCTCCCGCTCCAGCATGGGAAGCATGGCATAGCCGCCGCCAAAGGTGACGGCTCCAATCTTGAAGAAGACAAAAAACAGTTCTACCAGGTCAGAAAAATTGAATTTGCTGTCTTTCATAGGTAGGGAGTATACCACTGCGGATATTTTTGTACAATCTGAAGGAAATTGCTTTGCGCCTTGAACCAATGGCGGTGTCCGTCTTCCTTAGGGCAAAAAAAAGGCAACCTTTTAGGGTTGCCGAGCGCCCCCTGCTGGGCTTGAACCAGCGACAAACGGATTAACAGTCCGTTGCTCTACCAACTGAGCTAAGGGAGCAGCATTCATTGCTGAACGTATGGATAATGATATATGACTTGAAAAAAAATGTCAAGTGTATTTGGAGGGAAATATTATTATTTCATCATAATAGTTCCTATTGGAAGGGGGCCTTGGGGTGTAAGGATATAATGCATGGGGATATCTGTTTTTTCAACAGGGAGGGTCTCCACAATTTGGCAGGAATAGGCTACACCAATGAAAAGGGGGCCGGAGGAGGGGGCTGCTCCAACCTTTTGAAGGGATTTGTCATTCCTGCTTCGTGGTATCCTTTGTAGGTACCTGTCGTAAAATCCTTTTCCCTTTCCAAGACGTTGTCCCTGGAGGGTAAAGGCCAGCGCCGGCACCAGCACAAGGGTGCTTTCTGGCAGCTGCCGAACATCAAGCTGTGGAAGGGAGGAGACTGGCTCAAGGATGCCGTAGGAGCCTGCACACACTTGATCCAGGTAGGGAAGCTGGTTGTCCAGCTGGTAAAATTCCATGGAGCAGTCATGAGGTTTGCATTTTGGCAGGGCCAAGAGTTTTCCGGCTCCCATGGCCTCTTGTATGAGCGAATGGAGGGAAAATTCATTTTTTTGGGCGACATAGGCCAGGATGGTGGTGGATTTTTTGTAGAGGTCTGACTCCAGCAGCTGCTGGACGGCCTTCTCCTGTTGTGAGGACAGCTGGCTACTGGACTGAGAGCTTATGAGGCTTTTAATGCTCCTGCGGAAGGCAGACTTCTCTTCACGGATTGTCATGGAATCATCATATCAAATATCGGGAAAGTTTTACAGTTTTTTTCTAAAGTTCCATTTGTCCTCTCCGATATTATTACTGTACGGTGGGAGGGCCCGTACGGCGGTATCGACATCCAGACGCCGTAAGTGTTTATCTGCTGTATATGTCTTGACTCTGGTCTGTGGTTCTACCGCAGGCCAGTTTTTTTGGTTATCAGTAATTATGTATAGAAATTGAGCTCCCTTTCCGATACTATATACTGAGTTTTTTATAAGGGGAAAGTATGAATTCTTTTAAAGTTTTAGATCTCAAAGAAGAAGCCCGTTTTACAGAAGATGTAATGTTGGACAATACTTTTCTCCTTCTCAATCGTGGTGCGAAGGTTCAGAGGGGGTTGATTGAGGCCCTCAAGGACTGGCAGTTCACAGAGGTGTATTCCAATGGTGACTTGGGAATTCTTGGAGAGATGGCTGCCGCTGTGGCAAATCCGTCTCCCTCTAGCGCTGTCCGATTTTCCCCCTCCTTTTCCAATGAGATGGAGTCGATCTCCATGGAGGAGATGGGGATTGATGATATTAACGAAAGAAAGGGCAAGGCTCCTGTTCTCGATGTTGGTGACATAGAAACAAAATTTGATTTTTCCCATATTACCGATGAGACCAACAGGCTCAATGTGGTTCAGCATGTGTATGACAGCTTCATGGATTTTGTATTCGATGTCTACACCTATTATGCCACCCATAAGCATATAAACCTGGAGGCTCTTTCCCTGAAGATTAAGGAGCTGTGCAGCTTTGTAAAGGCAAACCGCCGGTATGTCCTGCAAGTACATCCCAATCAGGACAAGAACCCGAAGAACTTTCTGATTGCCCATTCCCTGCGGTCCACTGTTCTGGCGATTACCGTGGGCTTACAGCTGCACATGTCCATCACCAAATTGACGGAGCTGGGGATTGCCTGTATCCTCCATGAGATTGGCATGATCCGCATTCCCAGCCAGCTGTATCTGTCCCAGAGGAATCTGTCCCCTGTGGAAAAGAACCTGCTGAATACCCATCCCATCATATCCTATACCATCCTCAAGGATTTTGACGCTCCCCTCAATGTCTGTCTGGCAGTCCTGGAGCATCATGAGAAGGAGGATGGCACTGGATATCCCCGTCATATTCGGGGAGAAAAAATTTCTCTCTATGCAAAGATTATTTCGGTGGTCTGCTCCTTCGAGGCAATCACTGCTCCTAGAACCTACAAGGCTGCTGCCAGCTCCTTTGAGGCAATGGTGGAGCTGCTGAAGAACCAGACAAAGCAGTATGACGAGCTTGTCATCAAGGCCTTGTTGTACAGTCTTTCCCTGTTCCCCATTGGTTCCTATGTGTTCCTGTCTGATGGCAAGGTTGGCCGTGTTGTGGATGTGAACCCGGAGAATCCCAAGCATCCCATCGTGCAACTGGTAGGGGTACGGGATGAGTCAGGCAAACTGATCACCATCAAGACCAGTGACACTGGTCTTCGGATTGTCCGTGTGCTGAACAAGCAGGAGACAGCAGACATCGTAAAGGCTACTGGTGTCGTGTAAGGTAGGGGAGGAAGTCAGCTATTGATTGGTGATAATCTCTAGGAAAAGAGCATCCTTGTATGCTGTGCCTCCTCCAGAAATTTGTCGTCAATGACTGGTGGATGGCTCTCGAAATAAAGTATCTGCTGCAATTCCTCCGGTAGTCTTGTTCCCCACAATGGAATTACATTTTCGTATTGACGCAAAAAACCGTATGCTAGGGGAATATTCCTGAACACGCCTCCACAAAGGGGCTGCATAGCGATAAAGCCAATGTCCCGCTCCTCGCAGAGCTTGGCCACTTGTATGTTCAGGTCGGGGGAGAGGATGTTCAGGGGCAGTTGCAGGGTCTCGTATAGATCCGCCTCTATAGCCTCCATGGCCAGCTCCGGGGATTCAGTGACAAAGCCGATGTGGTGAATCTTCCCCTTGTCTCTGAATTTTTCCAGAACCTTAAAAATTCCGTCATTGCCGTCTTTTTTCGGCAGAAAGTCATGGTTTTCTATCTGGTACAAGTCGATGTAGTCGCAGCTCATGGTCTCCAGACTGTTTGCTATGTCCTCCTGCAGGGTCCTTCCGTCAGTTGCCATGGATTTGGAGGCAAGTATGATGTGTTGTCTTTGGATTGTTTGAACGGCCTTTCCCAAGCGCATCTCGCTGGTGGGCTTGTGGCGGGCGGTGTCAAAGAAATTGATGCCGCCCTGATATGCCATGTTCACCAGGCTTGTAGCCGCCTCGTCGGACTCCACATACTGCAAGCCGTATGCCCCAAGGGCAATACGGCTTACCAGCAGATTGGCTCGTCCCAGCGCAACGTATTCCATGGAAATTAGGAACGAGGCTCCCGTACGGGAGGCTGATAATCCTTGATTTCCTGGCGGATGCGCTGCACCAGCTCGCTGCGGTGGACACGAACCTGTTCCATGGAGTCGCGGAAGCGGATGGTGACGGTGCCGTCCTCCTTGGTGTCGTGGTCCACGGTGATGCAGAAGGGTGTGCCCACCTCGTCCTGACGGCGGTAGCGCTTGCCGATGGTGCCGGACTGGTCGTAGTCGGTGACAAAGTCCTCCTTCAGCTCGCCTTGGATTTCCTTTGCCAGCTCCGCCAGGCCGTCCTTCTTCATCAAAGGCAGCACGGCTACGGTTATGGGGGCAATCTTGGGGTGGAAGTGCAGTACCACACGGTAATCCTCCGGCTCGCCATCTTTGGCCACATTCTGCTCCTCGTAGGCATCGCAGAGGAACATCAGCACGTTTCGGGTAAGTCCTGCGGAGGTTTCGATGATGTAGGGGATGTAGCGCTCGGCTCCGTTGTCCTGGTCGATGTACTGCAAATCCTTGCCGGCATATTCAGTGTGCTGGCTCAGGTCAAAGTCGGTGCGGTTGTGGATACCCTCCAGCTCCTGGAAGCCCATGGGGAATTCGTACTCGATGTCGTAGGCATCCTTGGCGTAGTGGGCCAGCTTGTCGTGGTGGTACCACCGCAGCTTTTCCATGCGCACGCCGTATTTCTGGTAGAAGCTCCACCGCTGCTCACGCCAGTACTGGAACCACTTGTCGTCCTCGCCGGGCTTCACAAAGAACTGCATCTCCATCTGCTCGAACTCACAGGTGCGGAAGATAAAATTCTTGGTGACAATCTCGTTGCGGAAGGCCTTTCCCACCTGGGCGATGCCGAAGGGAACCTTCATCCGGTTGGACTGGATGATGTTCTTGTAGTTTACGTAGATGCCCTGGGCGGTCTCCGGGCGCAGGTACACGATGCTGGCGGTGTCTTCGGCAGGACCGATGTGGGTCTTGAACATGAGGTTGAAGGCCCGTGGCTCGGTGAGCTCGCCGCCGCAGCTGGGACACTTCTTTGCGGCCAGGGCCTCCTGGTCCATGGTGTCGGCACGGTAGCGCATCTTGCACTGCTTGCAGTCCACCAGGGGGTCGGAGAAGTTGGCTACGTGGCCGGAAGCCTCCCAAACCCTTGGGTGCATCAAAATGGCCGCATCCAAACCGACGATATTGTCGTGGAGCTGGGTCATCTCCTTCCACCAGGCATTCTGTATATTCTTCTTCAATTCAATTCCGATTGGTCCGTAATCCCAGGCACCTGCCTGTCCGCCGTAAATTTCTGACGACTGGAATACAAAGCCACGGCGCTTGCACAGGCTTACAATCTTTTCCATTGTGATTTCATGTGAATCCATAGATTGACCTCTTTAAAAAAACTCCATTGATGATACCACAAATCTGACAGATATGGCAACTAGACAGTTGAAAGACTTTTTTTTATCACTTATACTGTGAATAGGAAATCATCGCTGATTTTTTTACAGGAGTAAGACAATGAGTAAGTTGCGAAATTCTATTATTTGTTTGATGGCCCTAGTGGCCGTAGGTGGTGTGATGTTGACAGGATGTGCTTCATCAAAGGGTACGGTGGCTCAGGACGATGTGGGTCTGGCTGGAGACTGGAAGCTTACTTCTGTTTTGCGCAGTGGTACAGAGCTTGCCATTCCTCAGGATGTGACCATTACCTTTTCTGCTAACATCCCCAAGATAGGGTCCTATGACTATGATGTGTACGGTTTTTCCGGTGTGAATAATTATAGTGGACCCGTGACTATCGAAGGCTCAGCCTATTCTGGAGGACCCTTCGCTATTACCATGATGGCTGGCTCTCCTGAGCTGGAGACCTTCGAGCGGTTGTATCTGGAGACTCTGACTGATGCGGATCAGTTCCGCATTGCTGCTGACGGGCACGGCATGGAGATTGCCAAGTCCAGCGGTGAGACAGCCCTCTTGTTCCAGAAGATGATACTGACTGGCACCCACTGGATGCTGACCACCTATTATGACGGTACCGTCGTGCAGAGCCTGGATCAGAGCAAGGCGGTACCTGAGTTGGCCTTCGGAACCAAGCTGGACATCAGCGGCTTCTCTGGCTCCAACTTTGTCGTCGGCTCATACGATGTGGATTATGCCACCCGGGCAATCTCCTTCAAGGAGATTGGCACCATCAAGGAGGCCGCTCCCGTTAAAGAGGCAGCCATTCTGGAGCAAGTGTACCTGAACCTGTTGGGTAAGGCATCCCATTATGTGTTGTCTGGTAATACCTTCCAACTGATTGGCAAGGATGGAACAACCCTGCTGGGGTTCACTGCAAAATAAGGCAAGTAATCTGACGGAAACGGCGGTAATGATTTGACATTATCGCCGTTTTTTGTTAGTATATTGCTTCAGATATTTTATAGGCAGGTTTATTATGTCCAGAAGATGTGAGATTTGCGGCAAGGGTTCCATGAGCGGTAACAATGTAAGTAAGTCATACAATCATACACGCCGTGTTTGGAAGCCAAACCTTGTAAAGGTTAAGACCGAAATCGGTGGAACCACCATGACAATCAAGATGTGTACCCGCTGTCTGAGAAGCGGTTATGTGACAAAGAAGGTGTAAGTCCTTCTTGTTGGTTTCGGGTCGGTTTTCTGCCGGCCTTCGTTGCTGACCAGGATTGTTTAAGGGAAGGTTTTGATGCCAACTACATGGAAGAGGGCTGCTTGAAGCAGCTCTTTTTTTGTGCCTTGGCTCTTTGAAGGTTTCTTTCATCCTGCTGCAGGCTTGTCTGACTCACATCAGGTCTGATTCACATCAGGGGGGAGAACATCTTGAAGAAGGCCCATAATGCCCTGTGGGGAAGGGGCTGGCTGGTGAACCATTCCAGGTTGGCCTGTCGGCTGTTGTGTATGTCCTCCTGGAATATGGTCTTGCATTGGCGGGCCATTGCCTGGTCGTAGAAGATGCCGTTTACCTCGAAGTGGAGGTCAAAGCTGCGGGTGTCCATGTTGGTGGAGCCGATGGTGCAGATCTTGTCGTCGCATACCATGGTCTTGGAGTGGATGAATCCGTTGTAATGGTAGAACTGCACGCCGAACCCCAGTAGCTCCCGGATGAACTGGTAGGCGGCGATTTTCACATAGAATTTGTCCCAGCGATCCGGCACCATTACCCGCACGTCCACTCCTGACTGGGCGGCTGTTTTCAGGGCGTTGTATACCTGCTGACTGGGGGTGAAGTAGGGGGACTGGATGTAGACATATTCCTTGGCGGACAGAATCATGCGTATCAATGCCGCCTCTATTTCGGTGGTGCAGAGGTCGTCGGGGCCAGCGGTGATGATTTGGGTGGGGATATCCGACCACTGGGAGCAGAAGGTCTGCCTGGTGGTGAGCTGCTGCTGCAGGAGTTGTATGGTTTCTTGGGAAAAATACCTTGTTATGTCCTCCGTCCTTTTCAGCCGGGTGTGCCAGGCAGGGGTGGTGAGCCAGTCCATCAGGAAGATGGAGTAGAGCCTCATGACGGTGGAGCCAGTGACCCGGATGTGGGTGTCCCGCCATAGGGGCTTTTTCTCGTTGGTACTACAGTTTGCGTACTCATCCCCGATGTTCACGCCACCCATGTAGCCTATGCTCCCGTCTATGATGGTGATTTTCCGGTGGTTTCGGAAATTGATGGAAAGGGGGAGCCGCCATTTGACGGGAAAGAAGGCTTGCACCTGTCCGCCAGCCTTGGTGAGGCGGTGGAAAAAGCTGTTGGGAGTGAGGATGGAGCCCACGTCATCATAGAGGAGCTTGACTTCAAGTCCCTGCTGGGCTTTCTGACACAGGATATCCATCAGGACGGTACCGGTGGTATCATTGTGGATGATGAATGACTCCACGCAGATGCTGTGGCGGGCGGCCTTCATGTCCTCCAGCATGTCCTTGAACAGTTCCTCTCCCCAGCAATAGATTTTTGCCGACGTGGTGAAGGTGAGGGGGCTCTTGTTGCCTCGGGCATTCATCCTGACAAGGGCCTGATATTCTTGCAGTACTGGATGTTGAAGTCTGGTGAAGAAATCCTTCAGAAAGTCCTCGTGCTGCTGGTAGAACTGGGTTCGCAGATTGTCGAAGAATTGTGAGATTCGTGTCAGCTGGCGGGTTTTGGTGAAGAAGTGTCCGCTCAGAAGAATGTAGAGCAGCATCCCCACCATGGGTAGGAAGTAGAGCACCAGCACCCAGGCCCATCGTCGGGAATCCTCCTTCCGCTCGAAGAACAGCACAAAGATGATGAACAGGACATTGAGGATGGCTGCAATGTTGAGGAAAATTTCCATGGACTACTGTATTCTTTCCTCGATGAACCTTATTTTCAGCTGCCGCAGCCTTTTGGTGACAGATACCTTGTAGATGTGGGGATTGAGAATCCGCTGGTAGGTGTCATCCAGGGTCAAAAGCTGCCGTTGCATGGTGGCACGTGCTTCCCGGATGGCCTGCTGAGGAGTGGTTCCCTTGTGGAGTAGCTGCCCGTTCTGAATCCGAAGCTTCAGCAATGGCTCCACCTTGGCGGGGGTGAAGGTGAACTGGCGGTAGTCCCCTGATGGGTGGTAGAACCGCTGGCTTTGTCCCTCGATGATTTCCTCGTCTTCCAGGGAAAGGATGTCTGAGCGGGCCATGCCATCTTGGTCGTAGAGACGCCACAGGTTCTTGATGCCGGGATTGGTGGTTTTTTCCGGATTGTCGGAGAATTTCATGGTAGGCTCCATGGTCTGTGTGTGGGGATAGTAGCGGGCTGCCAGCTTGTACACCCCGGTGAAGGATGACTCGTTGCCCCCGGTGACCATGTGGGTTCCCACGCCCCAGCTGGTGATGGGGGCCTTCTGCTGCACCAGTGTCTGGATGATTTCTTCTGTCAGCTCGTTGGACACGGAGATAGTGGCCTCTGTCAGGCCCTCCTGGTCCAGGTAGCGTCGCACCTTATTGGAAAGGTACTGGATGTCCCCGGAGTCCAGCCGCACCCCGAAGCTGTGGCCCTGGGATTGGAGCTTCTTCCCTACAATGGCGGCGTTCTTCACCCCGGAATTCAAGGTGTCGTAGGTGTCGATGAGGAAGACGGACTTCTGTGGGTAGAGGGCGGCATAGCTTTCAAAGGCCTCCAGCTCCGAGGGAAATGACATGATCCAGGAGTGGGCCATGGTTCCCTGCACGGGAATGTCGTAGAGCTTGCCAGCCAGTGCATTGCTGGTGGCCGCCGCCCCACCGATGTAGGCCGCTCGGGAGGCACTCATGGCACCATCGGGTCCCTGGGCCCGCCGCAGTCCGAACTCCATGATGTGGCCCTTGTTGGAGGCAAGCCAGACTCGGGCAGTTTTTGTGGCCACCAGACTCTGGAAGTTGATGTGGTTCAGCACCAGTCCCTCAATGAGCTGGGCTTCTATCAGGTTGGCATGGATGCGGATCAAAGGCTCGTTGGGAAAGACGATGGAGCCTTCGTCCTGGGCGTACAGGTGGCCGGAGAACCTGAAGTCCTTCAGGTAGTCAAGGAAGCCATCCTCAAAGATGCCCAGACTGGACAGGTAGTCGATGTCCTCCTGGCTGAAGGAAAAGGTTTCCAGTGCCTCCAGCAGGGTGTGGAGTCCTGCAAAGACGGAAAATCCCCCGTTGAAGGGCTGCCGTCGGAAAAACATGTCGAAGACGGCGGGATAATTCATGTTGTTCTTCCAATATCCTTGGGCCATGGTGAGCTCGTAAAAGTCCGTGAACAGTGCGCTGGTATCGGTGTGACGTAGGGTTGACATGGAAGCCTCCTTTCCTGCTATTACTATAATTCCTTCTGTTTCTTGTGTCAAATCACCAACTCCGCTCCAAGCAGCAGCGAATGGTCCAATTTTCCCGCATGAGGTTCTTGGGACCGACTAGCTGGTGAGGGAGGACTCCAGCTCCTTGAGAATGTCCTTGTCCAGCTGGATGAACAGATTCTTCTCCTGGCTGGGCAGCACCAGTCCCTTGGGGCCGTTCTTTGCCCGCCGCAGATGCTTCACTTGGGTATAGTACAGGTCGGCCTCGCCAGCCTTCCGGGCCTTGGAGTGGTGCACTGCCAGATTTCCTGCACAGAGCATGATTTTCAGGGGCAGGGTCTTGCCCGGACGGTTCTTTACAAAGACATAGCCGCCGGCAACGTCACGGGTGTGGAACCAGTAGTCCAGTCCCTTCACGTGGTGGCGCAGTAGCTCATCGTTTTCCGCTGCCGTGCGGCCCACAAAGATGGTCCAGCCGTCAATCTCGTAGGAGAGGCCCGGCCGCTTCTTCTCCTCCTGCTGCTTGGGCCGTGTCTGCTTCCGCAGCAGTTGCTGGAGGCGGATGGGATTCGGTTCCTTGCACAGCTGCTGGTAGGTGGCATCCAGATCCAGCAACTCACGGCGGGCTTTCTGGATGTCGTATTCCAGATCCTCCAGGCCGGAGACAGACTTCTTGTAGGTGTTGTAGTAGGTGGCGGCGTTTTCCTGGGCGTTCTTCTTGGGGTCGATCTTGATGCGGATGGTAGCTCCGCTGTGGTAGTCTTGGCATTCAAGGTAGTCCTGGCTGCCGTCAATCAAATGTCCGTAGCTGAGGATAAGGTCGCCGTAGTGCTTCCACTGCTGGTTCTGCAGGAATCCGTCCCGCTTCTTTTCCAGCCGGTGGAGAGCTGCCTCCATCTTGCTGTGGCGGGAGGTGTAGAATTTCTGGGCCTGCTCCAGCAGCGACTCTAATGACAGCTGGCCGCCGTGCTCCCGGTACCAGCGATCCACCTTCTGGTTGAAGCTCAGTTCCTGGGAATCCGGCAGCTCTTGGAAGTCCCTGATAGTCCACTGCTTCTGCTCCTTGTCTGGCGACTGGGGTGGTGCAGGGGTCTCCTCTGGTTCGGTGGAGATGCCGCTGGTAACCGCGCCCTTTCCGGGACGGCGGTAGAAGGAGTCCGACTCCTGGGAGTTCGAGGGAAAGGTAGGCTCGGTAAAGAGTCCACCACTGACCTCGCCCTTTCCGGGACGGCGGTAGAAGGAGTCCAAGATGCAGCCATTGGTGTCGGTGAGGATGATGTTGGCTGCGTTGCTCCACAGTCTGATGTACAGGAGGAATTCCTGCCCGCAGTGGGAAAGTTCCAGCTTGATGATGCGCTCTTGTCCCAGCTGGCGGATGGCGTTGATTCTGGCCCCCTTGATGCGGGCCTTGAGGAATTCCATGAAGCGGAGGGGCTTGGTGTTCTTGGGTACCGCCGTCCAGGTCTGGTGGATGCGGCAGGCTCCACCTGCAAGGCAAACCAGTACGGTCTTGGAGGTGCCGCTCTTGTAGGTGTGGAGGGCGATGGTGTCGTAGCTGGGCTGGACAATCTGCTGGATGAAGGAGCCTTCCAGATCCAACTCCTCCAGAATCAGGTCTATTTCCTTCCAGTTGAGGGACATGCTAGTTGATGGTGATGACGGATGCCGTCCTGCCGTCTATGGTGTAGGCCCGTTCCGGGTTGGAGCTGTCCACAAAGGAGCTGATTCCGTCGTAATAGGCGTAGTAGTGGGTTCCCCTGGGCAGGGAAACCTCCAGCTCATATAATCCGGGAGCTGTTTCCTTCATTATATATATAGAAGAATCCCAGTTGGTGAAGGTACCCCCCAGTCTGATGATCTGTCCAGACTGTCCCTGATGAACAAAGCGCACCAAGTTCTTCTTGGGGATGGAGGTTGCAGGAATCTCTTGCCGAAACACATTTACCGTGGATAGCATCAGACCAGACTTGGCGTCAAAGACTTGGTTTGCATTGTTCGGATCCACGGTCCACAGGCCGTCGATTATCAGGCGGTAGGACACCTTCTTCAGGGACTTGGGCACCTCAAGGATATGGAAGTGGATGGACCCAGTAACCTCTCCATCCATGTCTGTGGTATTTATCTTCTGGAATGAATGGATGGTCCTGAAATTCTCAAAGTCAAAGGCAATGCCCACGTGGCGGGAGCTGGAGTCAGCGGTGAAGATGATGTAGTCACCATCAACCAGGGGCGATCCTACCTTGTCGATGCGGGCAGTGAGGTTGTTGTAGATATAAGAATCCTGCGCCCAGGTAGGCAGGATAGAAATCAGCATGAACAATATAAGAAATTTCTTCATAGTTACCATATTTATCGGACAATGCATTTGAAAACTAAAGGGCTGGTAAAAAAAGCCGATTATATATTGTACGCAAATTTTGAGCGGGGTATAAGTAACAAGATGCCGGGATTAGAGCAGCTGAAACAGTTCAGCGAAGATGTAGCAAAAATAGGAAACGAACTCACTATTCGAGAGGAGAGGGGAGAGCCCATTGTGCAGGTTCCCTTTCCCACAGACATATCCGCAGAAGATGACTCCGATGATTTCGTCCTGGGAATGCCTCTGCAGGGTGACGAGGGTGCAGATGATGGTGAGGATGGAGATGGTATCTCCGATGCTGTCGCTCCGAGTATTGCCACAGACGAGAGTGGGCAGATGGACTATTCTGCCTTTCCTGAATTGGACAGCCTGCTGAATCCTGAACCAGCAGATACCATGGATTTCAGTGACTTCCCAGAGCTGGATGCCCTGTTGAATCCCGCTTCTCCAGAAGCTCCCCCCGCAGCAGATTTGGACAACTCCCTTGCTGATGTCCCTGTCCTTGACGATGATGTCCTTGGTAATGGCCTAGCCAGCCTTGATCTTCCGGACTTTGACAGCGTGGGGACTAGCGAGACCACTGGTGAGGATGCTTTGGACGACGGTCTCGCCAATCTTGATCTTCCCGACTTTGACAATATGGGTCCCGACATTGCCGTGGATTCCGACGAATCCAACGCCGTGGAGTTGGACTTCAACGGTCAGTTGTATGGAGAACAGTCTGACTCGGAGGGTCTCGATTCTCCTGACACCTTGCAGGAGGCTGGAGCCGACGACAGCTTGTCTCCCGCCAGCTTTGACCTTCCCGACTTTGACACCATGGATGCCGCTGACTCAGCTGGAGGTGATGGCTCTCTCGATGATGATGCCCTTGATGGTGATGATTCTGGTGGCGGTCTTGGCGGCTTTGACCTTCCCGACTTTGATACCATGGGCCCTGACATTGCCGTGGATTCCGATGACTCCAACGCCGTGGAGCTGGACTTCAACGGCCAACTGTCTGGGGACCAGCCTGAGTCTGTTGACTTCGATTCTGCTGACGCGATGGATACTGACGTGGCCGCCGATGCTGGTGCCACTACTGCCGCCACTGGCTTTGATCTTCCCGACTTTGACAGCATGGACACTGGTGATATCTCGGAAGAGGATCACCGGGCTGCCATAGACTTTGGCGGTGCCCCTGAAAAGATAGATACAGACTTTGCCTCCATGCCTGTCAGAGATGATGAATTTGCATCAGTTGGAGAAGATGAGGCTGGTGGTGATTCCGATGATCCAGACAAGGATCCCTTCGCCCCTGAGAACCACGAGATTTTTGATGCTCCTGATGATCCCTTTGAAGGGATGGAGCCGCCGCCGGACGAGAATTTCGATGACTTTGTCATTCCCGGCATTTCCGACCAGGCTGCCGGTGCTGCCATGGCAAAGCCAAAGCGTATGTCCATGGCCGGCAAGGATGGAAAGAAGGAAAAGAATACCCTCACCGACAAGGAATATGAGACCTTCCTGAAGAACCTGAAGAATTATCCTTTGAATCTGCGTATCGAGCTGCAGAAGCTCATTGTGGGTGATGAATTCAAGGATGAGGTGGTCTTTGACCTGATTCAGAAGGTCTTGAAAAAGACCTCCGCCCGCCAGTTGGCAACCCATTTGGAGAAGCTGCTGGATATCAGCATTCCTGTTCCACGGGAATTTGAGCGGCGTACTGCTGCCCAATATGAGGAATATAAGAAGTCTGCTGAATATCAGCTGAAGAATAGGATTCTTCCTATAGCTATCATTGCTGTGATGGCTGCCTGCATCATGTTCTTTGTGTTCCTCTTCGGAAAGAATTTCATCTACGAGCCGCTGCGGGCTAACTCCTTGTACAAGGAAGGATATGCCCTGCTGGAGGAGGGGGCCTATCCCCAGTCCGAGATGAAATTTGATGAGGCCTCCACCTATCAGCAGCAGAAGCGCTGGTTCTTCAAGTATGCGGAGGGCTACCGCCAGCACAAGCAGTATGAGCGTGCCCGCATGATGTACAAGGCTGGGCTCCAGCGGTTCAAGCAGGACAAGGGGCTGGGGCTGGCCTATGCCGAGATGGAACTGTACGACCTTCGGAACTTTGAGAATGCCGAGAATGTGGTGCGGCGAGAGGTGCTGGACTACCACATCAATGATCCCGACGGAATGCTCCTGCTGGGGGACATCTTCCTGGAGTGGGGGGACGAGCGTGATCCCGCAAAGTACGAGGATGCCCGGCAGGTATATGACGACTTGCTGCAGGTTCACGGTCAGCAGGACTTGTATCTTGCCCGCATGATGCGGTATTACATCAGGGTTGATGACCTGCGGAACGTGCTTCAGATGAAGGGATATTTCTATCCAAAGAAAAAGGCTTTGGGCGGTCAGGATCTCATTGAGTTGAGCGGCTATTTGTTGGACAAGATTTCCGGCAATATCGCTCCTGCCGACGAGTATCTCCTCTCTTCAATAGAAGATGTGCGGGAACTGCTGGAACGGGCCGTGGAGGCCGCCCCCGATGTGCCGGAAAGCCTCTACAACATGGGACTGTACTTCATGAATGCCAACAACAGCACCAACGCCAGGGACTGGCTGTCGGCGGCACTCACTTCCTTTGAGAATGCCCAGTACAAGCCTCGCAAGCGGTTGCTCCGCCAGCTGAACACCTACCGACTGCTGGGAGACCTGGATGTGGAGAACGGTGAGTACATCACTGCTGAGGAGAAGTACCGGACGGGAGTCAGTCTCTTTGAGAAGGCTGCTGAGGCAGGACTGGTGGGTGACAGCAACATCGGACAGCTGTACGCCTCCTTGGGAGACATAAATCTCAGGCACACGGGAGATTATGACGAGGCCCTGCGGAATTATTCACTGGCAGCCCAGACCCAGTATGATGTACCCTCTGTTTCCTACAAGATGGGATACATTAACTATTCCAACAAGAATTACGCTGAGGCATTGAACCTGTTCATCAAGACGGCGGAGAAGAAGCCTTCGGATACCCACGTGCTGCTGGCCTTGGGCAATGCCCTGTCAGCCCGGGGTGACAACTTTGCCGCTCAGGGCTACTACCAGCGGCTGATGGATCACCTGGACCGCCAGATGGTGCGCTACGAGATTTTGCTGCCCCATGACAATGACGACCATGCGGCGTTCATCCGTATGTACAAGCGGGCTTCCAACAATCTGGGAGTGACGCTGTACCGGCTGGCTCGTCAGACTGGCAACAGTACCATGAATGCCGAGGCTCTGACGAACTTCACCGCCTCCATCAGGGCCTTCGATTCCCTGTACCGGAATCCAGAGACGCTGGTTCGTCAGGAGGGCTCAAACCTTGCGGAGCAGAACATTAAGTACATGTCCATGCCGGTACCAGACTTTGAGCCTTCAATCTACACCGAGATCGAGCCGTTGCTGGAGGGCGAGGTTATTCGCTAGAACGTCGGGGTGGCTATGTTGAGGCAATGGTACGATACTAGACCCTGCGAACATGATGGTATCCAGGTCCAGAAACGGATGAACATGCTGATGAAGGAATTGTTCCGGAAGGCCATACACATGTGTGCGGCGCTGGTTCCTTTGCTCCTCCATTTTGCCTACTATCCAGTGATGGTTCTGCTGGCCCTTATGCTGTTATTCTACTGCATTGCCGAGTGGTGCCGTTTCCGGGGAAGGTGGATTCCTGTCATCTCTCCCATCACCATGGCTGCTGCCAGAAAGCGTGACGAGAACAAATTTGTGTTGGGGCCTGCTACCCTGGCCACCGGTGTATGGCTCACCGCAGCGCTCTATCCTGCCCTGCCTGCGGCGGTGGGAATCTGTGCTCTGGCCTTTGGGGATGGCTTGGCCAGTCTGGTGGGAAAATGCTTTGGCCGTGTCCGCATTCCCTTTACCGGGGGAAAGACGGTGGCCGGCAGTCTCGCCTGCTTCGTAGCTATCTTCTGCTCAAGCTACCTGCTGACAGAAAGAGCCGATGTTGGGTTGGGTTGTGGCCTGGTGGGCATGGCCTTTGAGCTGGTTCCCCTCAAGGACATGGACAATCTGGTGATTCCCATCGTTATCGCCAGCTTCTGCCACTTCTACTTCCACATATGAAATTTATGGAGATTTATCAGGAAGAGGATGGAGCCCACTGTAATCAATATTCCGCCTAGACTTAAGAATAGAAGGCAATCAGTTTCAGTCAGAACAAGATACCCAGTGCTCAGGATGATGAAGCCAATGGACACCTTGGCATATTCCGGGCTGCCATGGTCGTGGCTTTGGTGCAGCATGGCCATGAAGCCGGCCAGCAGGGAGATGGAGGATGTCAGCAGAAAGGTTGTTTCCATGCCGAAGCGGATGCTGCAGTTGGACGGAATGACCAGGGTGTTGATGGGTATGGCTCGGGCCAGCAATGCCGCCACGGAGCCTACTACCAGAATGCTCAGCTCGATATTCTGCTTGTTCTCCATTTCAATGGCCAACAGGGACAGTGCAAGGAGACTTATTACCGACAGAACACGGCCAAAGAACAGCAGCTGTCCCATCAGTATGTAGAGGTGGGAGTTGTCGGCCCAAAGATTGACTATAGGGAGCCAGATTCGTATCCCCTCAAAGAGGCAGCCTAAGCCGAAGAGAACCAGGTATATGATTTCCAGGGAACGGGTTTTCTCAAAATTTACCAGTGAGATTCCCAGAATGATGGCAGCGTAGAGTGTCAATAAAATTGCGGAGGCAAGGGCTGCCAGGAAATTGCTGGAAATCAAAGGAAGCTGGGGCAGCGGAAACAACCGCTGGTGTTCCTGGGGAATGGCTATAGAATCGTTCAACATGGCTATGATGAAGAAAACGGTGGTGACAACGATGAAAACCACAGCAAGGATAAAGGATGCCAAGAAGAGCCTGTTTCTGGAAACTAAGGTCATACTGTCAGCATACCGTGAAGATAAATTTATGTAAAGATGATTTTAAATGTGCCGAAAATCACTATATAAATGTACGGATTCTGTGGGGGGTATATGAAGAAAATTCTTACAACTATCGCTGTACTGACTGTGGCTGCGGCTCTCTTTGCCGGAGATGCAGCCTCCTTTGTGGATTTGGGCTTCTCCAAGGATGGCAAGACTTACGTTTTTGGCCAGTACGGAAAGACTGATGTGGATTTCAATGGGTATGCTGAGATTTATACCGTTGACGTGAAGAAAAATGATTTTGTCTCTAATGGTGTGTTCAAATCTGTAGACAAGAGTGGCAAGTCTGGCCAGAGGGTTTTTTCTAGCTTAAAGGACAAGCAGGGATCCTTCCTGAAGAAATATAATTTGAGTCCTGTTGATGCAGACTCCATCCTCTACATGAGGGAGGACAGCTCCAAGTCAGGTCTGGCCGAGATTACCTTCAAGGATTATGGCCTTCCTGCTGGCAGCCAGGAGGTGTTCTATACCGTGCGTCTTGTTCCCAATTATGTGGGAAAGGGAAGTGCCTGCAAGTCTTCCTTCTATATCGTATCGGAAAAGAAGGGTGCCGATGGAACCCTCCTGTCCCGCTTTGTGGCTGGTAATCCTGATATCCAGCGGAAGGGAGTGACTGGGTATGCCATTGACCGCATCTACACCGCTCCCGACGGAAAGGGAATGGTCTTTGTGGTGGAAAAGACAGTGGAGGATTCTGCTGGTACCTCCATCAGGTACATGGTGGAGACAGTGACCTTGCCAGATTCAGGGGACGGTTCTTCCGAACCTGCATCGCTTGTGGAGAAATGATGGTTTCAGTAGGAATTATCGGTGCGACTGGGTATGCCGGCGTGGAGCTGGTGCGGCTCTTGCTTCGCCATCCACAGGTTGGTGCGATCTATGTCAGTTCCGTCAGCTTTGAAGGACAG
The DNA here is from genome assembly GCA_017622135.1 of Spirochaetaceae bacterium. Classification (GTDB taxonomy): domain Bacteria; phylum Spirochaetota; class Spirochaetia; order Treponematales; family Treponemataceae; genus Treponema_F. Next base: position 52,102 of record JAGARR010000052.1, on the reverse strand, counting down.
CAGCTGGAGGAGATCTACCAGAACCTCTGTGGCCTGTGGGATTCCGCCGACGGAAAGATTTGCGGGAAGACAACGGGTCTGCTGACTACAGCTGAGGAGGTGGTTGCGGCCTCTGATGTGGTGTTCACTGCCTTGCCTCATGGTGTGGCGGAGGTTCATGCCCAGGAGTGCCTCCGTACTGGCAAGAAGCTCATAGACCTTTCCGCAGACTTCCGCTTTGACCAGGATGAGGCCACCTTCCGGGAATGGTACAAGACGGCGTGGCAGTTTCCCGCCGTCCACGCCCAGTCGGTGTACGGGCTGCCGGAAATGTACCGGGAACGGATTCGTGGTGCCAGCATTGTGGGAAATCCCGGCTGCTATGTCACCTCTGCTACCTTGGGTCTTTTGCCTGCTCTAAAAAAGGGATTGGTGGCTACAGACACCATTATCGTGGACAGCAAGAGCGGCGTGACCGGGGCGGGGCGGAATCCTTCCATGACAAACCAGTTCTGCGAGTGCGGTGAGTCTGTCATGGCCTACGGGGTGGGTGGCCACCGCCACCAGCCGGAAATCAAGCGGAACTGCACCATTGCGGCGGGCAAGGAGTGTGGAATAGTGTTCACTCCCCACCTGCTGCCTATGAGCCGTGGCATTATCTCCACCATGTATGCCCCGCTAGCACAGGAATTTGTCTGCAAGCTCACCACTGACCAGGTGCGGCAGCAGTACAGGGACTTCTACCAGAAGGAGCCTTTCGTTCGGGTTTTGGCGGAAGGAAAGAATCCCACCACCCGCAACGTGCGTGGCTCCAACTACTGCGACATCCAGGTCTACGTGGTGGACGGTGGCCGTATGCTGCAGGTGATTTCCGTGCTGGACAACATGGTGAAGGGAGCGTCAGGCCAGGCGGTGCAGAACATGAACCTGCTCTGTGGCTTTGCCGAGACCGCCGGACTGGACATGATTCCTGCCGCCTTCTGATTGATGGGAGGGCTGCCTTTTGGGTGGATAGCCAGGCCGCTCTTTTAAACTTTGGTTACAATTCTTCTTCTTTGGAATTGTCATAACTACCTCCTTTCGCCGTCCCTTCAGTGTCACTGGGGGGACGGCACTTTTTTTGGGGGAGGCAGCGGCGGGAGGAACTCCTCATTTCTCCCGCCACACTCCGTGCCGTTGCCCGGTAGCCTAGCCCCTGATGGTGGCGGTAAAGCCCAGGTCGTCCAGGGTGCTGATGGCGGTGCTGGCACAGCTTTGGCAGCCGTCGATGCTCACGCTCTTGTCCTCCAGCGACACGGTGAAGCTGAGCTTGTCATCCTCCAGCGCCTTGGTGATGCGCTCCACGCACTTGTTGCAGTGCATTTCCGGTACGTCAAGAATAATCATCTGAAACCTCCTTCATTCTGTTTTGAGTTTCTGGGAATTTTCCCAAACTGGTGGCAGGATGCCCCAGCAATTACCGCATTAATTTTTGCAGGGTTTTGACCAGCTCGTCAATGGTTTCTTCCTTTCCTTGCTGGATGTCCTGCACCACACAGGTTTTGATGTGGTTTGCCAGCAGCTCCCGGTTGAAGGAGTGGAGGGCTGACTGTACTGCGGACACCTGGGTGAGTATGTCCACACAATACTTGTGCTCCTCCACCATCTTTCTAATCCCCCGAACCTGTCCTTCAATCCGGTTCAGCCGGTGAATCAAATCCCTTTGTTCAGCTTCGTCCCGTATCTTTGTCCTGCCGCTGCAGCAGCAAGCCTTCTTTTCGGGCTCTTGTAAGGCAGCCTGATCTTGTTCCCTTCCTTCCATGACTTCATTCCCCTGCAGAATAATTTATAATTTTTTTGTCTTGAGACGCAATGCGTTGGACACCACGCAGACAGAGCTCAGTGACATGGCCAGTCCCGCCAGCATCGGGGTCATCAGGAGGCCGGTGAACGGATAGAGGACTCCCGCCGCAATGGGAATGCCGATGGTATTGTACAAAAAGGCCCAGAACAGATTTTGCCGAATGTTTCTAAGGGTGAGGCGGCTGAGCCTGATGGTTCTTGCAGCATCCCGAACATCGCTTTTCATCAGGATGACAGAACCTGCCTCCACTGCAATGTCACTGCCGCCGCCAATTGCCACCCCAGTGTCAGCCTGCACCAGGGCCGGCGCGTCGTTGATGCCGTCTCCCACCATCATTACCTGGTGGCCCTCCTTTTGCAGCCGCTCAATCACCTGGGCCTTTTCCTGGGGCAGCACTTCCGCAATCACTTGATCCACTCCAACCTGCTGACCAATAAAGTCCCCAGCCCGGCGGTTGTCTCCCGTCAGCAGCACTGTCTTGACTCCCCAGGACTTGAATTGCTCCACCGCCTCCCTGCTGGTGTCCCGGATGGTGTCTGCAATGGCGATGAGTCCTAGCAGTTTTCCTGTCTGGGGGAAATTGCCTCCGGCGGGCTCCAAGGTGGCCACGTACACCAGGGTATTCCCTTGGGCGCTGAGCTCCTGGCCTGCCTGTAGCAGCCTTTCCCCAATGGCAAGGCTCGCTTCTTCCATGAGGCGGCTGCTTCCCACCAGCACCTCCTGTTGGTTTTCCAAGGTAGCCTTGATACCCTTTCCGGGAATGTTTTCAAAGCTGCCCACTGTAGGCAGGACTGGAGAGGCTTTTCCCTTCTCTGTCATTTTTTCAAGGATGGCAGAGGCTAGGGGATGCTGGGCCACTGATTCTGCCGCCGCCGCCAAGACTAGCGTTTGGTCTTCTAATGCGCTGTCATTTTCTGCCGTTACAATTTTTGTAACCCTTGGTCTTCCCTCTGTAAGAGTGCCTGTTTTATCCATCACAACGGCGGTGGTCTTTCCCGCCACCTCCAGTGCCTCGCCGCTTCGGATGAGGATGCCGTTGGAGGCTCCCAGCCCTGTTCCCACCATGATGGCGGCGGGAGTTGCAAGTCCCAGGGCGCAGGGGCAGGCAATCACCAGCACAGAGGTGAGAATCTGTAGTACAAAGGCCACATCCTTTCCTGCAATAAGCCACACCAGGGCTGCCACCACGGCAATTCCCATAACCACCGGCACAAAAACCCCGGAGACCTGGTCTGCAATCTTTGCGATGGGAGCCTTTTTCCCCTGGGCATCCTCCATTACCGCAATGATTTTTGCCAGGGTTGAATCCGTTCCCACTCGGCTCACCCTCAGGGTAAGGGCACCGTTTAGGTTCATGCTGCCCCCTGTAACGCTGCTTCCTGCAGCCTTATCCACTGGAATGCTTTCACCGGTGAGCATAGACTCATCTACAGAGCTGATTCCCTGCACAACCTCACCGTCAGCAGGAATGCGGGTGCCGGGTTTTACCAGAATCAGGTCCCCCACCATCAGCTGTTCGGCAGGAACCTCCTGGGTGGCTCCGTCTCGAAGCAGGAGGGCGGTGTCAGGAGCCAGCTCCATCAAGGCAGTGATGGCTCCCTTGGTCTTCTTCTTGCTCCGCTCCTCCATGTATTTTCCTGTCATCACAAAGGTGAGCACCATGGTGGCGGACTCGTAGTAGAGGTTGTGCAGCTGGTGGGGATTGTCTGCCACCAAGAAGGTAATGGCAAGGCTATACACAAAGGACACAAGACTTCCCAGTGCTACCAGGGAATTCATGTTTGGATTTTTGTGAAAGAGGGCGGAAAGACCATTTGTATAGAAGAATCTTCCGTAAAACAGCACTGGAATTGCCAGAAGCAGCTGCAAAAGGGCAAAGTTCGTTGGATGGCTTGAGCCATCGAATAAATCCGGCAGGGGAAGGGGAGTGGGCAGCATGGAGCCCATGGACACATACATCAGGGCCAGGGTAAAAATCCATGCTCCGATGAGGCGATGTTTTCTTTCCCTTAATTCCCTGTCTTGGAGGTGGCTGCTGTCTTCCTGTGTCCTTGTAGGAGCAGTTTTTTCCTCCTCCCGCTTGAACGGCTGGCAGCCAAAGCCCGCCCTGTCCACCTTGGCAATAATCAGGTCAGGTGTAACCTTTTCTGTATCGTAGCGAATGGTAAGCTTTCCCGTAGCCAGGTTGACATTGCTGGCCTCCACGCCATCCAATTTTCTTGTCACCCGCTCCACCGCACTGCTGCATGCGGCGCAGGTCATGCCGGTTATCGTATATGTTTCTTCTTGAATCATTCTCTGTCTCCGCAACTAGTGTATACCCTATAGGGGTATACGGTCAAGGTGATGGATGTGAATAATAAAAGAAAAAAAATTGACACCAACCTGAATTTTGAGGGTGGTGTCAAATAGTGTTGTTGAACAGATAGAAGTGACTTTAATATAGCATCATATCTAGAAATCAATTGGAAAAATATAAATTTCATCAAGTTCACTGAGGATGTCTTGTCTTTCCTTTTTACATTCTTTTACAGCATTTTTGCAGAATGAAATCCACTTTTTATGCTCCTTTGAATCATTAAAAAGTGTTATAGCCTGTTCATAATATAAAATAGCATTTGTGTAGGAATGAGAAAAATGAAGACTCATTGCATAATACATAGCCAAATATGGGTTAGATGTTTTATACCCAATCCTTTTCGCAAAATAGTCAGTTGCTTCTGAATAAGATTCTTGTCCAAAATAGGCAATCCCCATATTCTCAAGCATTTTTTGATTCTCTGGCTCTTTTTTTTCTATTTCTTTTAGAGAATTAATTGCAGCAGGAAAATTTTTCACTTGAATGTACGACTCGGCAAGTACAAGATATAATTCAACTGAATGAGCACCAAGTTCTTCTGCTTTATTCAAACTTGAAACTGCACTCTCAAACTGATTGTTTTCAAACTGTAGTTTTCCCAGTTCATAATATGCTTCCTTGTAAGAGGGCACTAAATCAATGGCTTTGCGATAATCCTCTGTAGCTTCTTCTACTTTATTTATTTTTGAATAAATCATGCCTCTCAGACAATAATCCTCTGCGGTTGGATGAAAGGCTATTGACGCTTCACAAAAAATGAGGGCTTCATCATATTTTTTTAATCCATAATATATTTGAGCCATGAGTTTATTTTCTTCAAGAGTAATCTTGTTTTTTTTCACAGCCATCTCTATATCTTTTTGAGCAGATTCAAACAAACCAAGTTCAGTTTTACATTTCGCTCTCTCAAGCAGTAATGCAGAATTTTCCTTTACCTCCGCCAATACATCGATTGCTTTTTGAAAATCTCCCTTCTGAGTCTCTATTTTTGAAGAAACGAGTAAAGCAATATTGTTATTAAGGTCATTGGCTTTGAGTAATTCTACCATACGACCTGCATTTTGATAATCATCCATTTCAAAATATGTTTGTGCTAATTCTTCAAGAATCTTGATTGTAGTGGGATAATCATTGTCAGGCTTGTTGACACCTTTTGTCTCTTCCGTCTCAACGATGTCTGATTCCTGCGGGCTTTCATCGGGAGCTGTTATCTCTGTTTTTTTCTGGTAATTTGACTCATCCGGAACTTCTGGTGTTTCGCTCTCACTCAGCTCTTCAACTTTCTCCTGTGCAGGAACTTCTTCTTCATATCTTATGTCCTTTTCATCGTCATCATTTGTTGTTGAGACAGAAATAGAATTTGATAAAATGTCCTCTGCGACTTCTTCATTATTTTGCTCGATAACTCCTCCTATTATTTTTTCTGGAATACCTGATTTCAATCTGTTGATAGCATTGTCATATTCTTTTGACAATCTATAATATTTTCCTGTTAAATAAATGGAGCGTTTATCTTCTGAATTGAAAGCATCTGTATTTTCTAAGTATTTTTTTGCCATATCTAGTTCACCAAGTTCAATGGAAGATTCAGCACATAATGTAGAAGCGGCGACTTTGTCTACACCATTTTCCAGGGCTTTGTTGCATACTGCAATACAATCATCAAATTGCCTTATCTCAAAGTATTTTCTTGCCTGCTGGAGATAGGTATCTCCATTCAAGATGCTCAATTCAGCTACAGTCTTTTCAATAGATCGATCACTTGTTTGTGATATAGATTGAATGATTTCACCTGTTTTTGCATTTGCTGATACAATATTTATTGTATACGCTATCACTACATCTTGGGCATCAATCTTAGTTTTTGTCTGTTTTGCAACCGTTCCGTAAATGATAACATCAGTGTTCTCGTCAACTTTATTTACGAGGTTTATTTCACTGTATGAAGGCTTTACTTCAAGCCCCTTGATAATTCTCTTTTTTGTTTTTTCAGCTAATTGCTCATCAGTAGAAAAATTTGAAGCAACATCTGCAACAAAAACATTCAGCTTAAGAGTTTGCTTTTCTGGGGCAATGCCATCATACGGAAGAATTCCTAGGGAAACCTCTTGATTGGGTGCAACAGCCTCCTCGTTATGTGGTTTTTCTTTTTCTCTACAAGAAGTTAAAACAACAACTACCACTAAAAGACTGAATACCAGCTTCTTCATTCTCATTCTTGACTCCTTATTACTCTAAATCCAATTGTATCAACTCCATACGCTGCATCTGAATATGATTGATATTCTGCAGGAGCTTTGGTACCTTTTTGGTACTTCTTTATTATTCTTAATTCCTCTGAATCGTTATATGCGTCGAAGCACCATTCAGAAATTTTGTCATCACGCAACTCTTTAAACTTCTTTGCAGAATCCGTCCATTCCTCTGCAGTGGGAAGTCTGTATCCATTAGCTTGCTCATCAATTATTATTTTTTCATCATCTTGAATTGTATAATACTCTTTTAGCCCCTCGTCATTACTCTTGAAATTACAGTACTCAATAGCATCCATAAATGAAACATACACAACTGGAGAATTGTCTTCCAGAGACGCATGATCAGCAAAACCAACTAACTCCATTTTTTCATCAGTTACGTGCTTTACATAGTTCTGTAAACTTGACGCCTTCGATTCATAATTTGTCTCTGATAAAAAGTATCTGTATTCTTTTGCTGAGACAGGATTTTTCCAAATTTGATAATTGGAATGATTCAAATAGGGAAGGTTGTCATAACGCTTTTTAGCAATACCCAATCCAATTGCAATGCTTGCTCCAATGACACATAAAAAAATCAGGGTGAGGAGGAATAGTAGTTTTTTTCGTTTCTCGTGGACCGCCATTGTTTCCTTATGACGGTTTGCCTCCGCTATTTTGTCTAGCTCATGTTCTCTTTTTCTTTTGTCTTCATCTGCCTGCTGGGCCGCCATTGTTTCCTTATGGCGGTTTTCCTCCGCCAATTTTTCTCTCTCATGGCGGCGGTCAATTTCTTGTTTGTCTCGCTCATGCTTTTGCTCTTGCTCTCTTTTTTTTCGCTCTTCATCTGCCTGCTGAGCCGCCATTGCTTCCTTGTGGCGGTTTTCCTCCTCCAATTTGTCTCGCTCATGCTTTCGCTTTCTTTCTTCATCTTCACGATTCTGCTTCTCTATCCTTTCCCTCTCTTTCTTTTCTGCCTCTGTCTCTCTGGCAGATTTTGCAATTTTTCCCTTATCTGTTAATGCAAAATTGCATTCTTCACAAAAATTCGTAGCAGGTACTGTTTTCCCACAATTTGGACATGTAATTTTTCCGGCCATTTTCAACTCCTGATGTTAGAATGTTGCAGCGCCACAATTCCCGCAAAACTTTGCGGAGACATTGAGCGGATTTCCACAATTGCCACAGAATTTCTTTCTTGAGGCAGCTGCTATATCCTTCCTGGCATCTGGATTAAGCTCTTCAAATATTGACTTTACACAAGTTTTCATAGCGGTACATATTTCCTGAGCCATTTTCAAGTTTACTTTGTCTTGTTCACTGCGGTCATGGATTAAACTATGATAGTCAATTTCCAATTCAAAGTCTTCATAGGATGTAGCGTTAGAAGAGGCTGTATTTCCTCTCTTATGGGCAACATAATAATTTCCCGTTGCCGACACCTCAGAAAGTTTTTCCTCCAACTGGGCAATTTTTGATTCCATCTGAATCTGCATGTTCATGACACTTTTCTTGGCTTCATAAATGCGATCCAAATCCTCATTTATTGAAACCTTATATTTTTCAAAGAGAGAATCGATTTTATTCAGCAACCTTTTATATCTTGAAGTAATGTCACTTTTATCATCATTGTGTTTTTCTAGGAATTTGAAAACAGATGTCTCTCCGTCTTCATCCAAATACTCCTTATTCTTGTTTGAACTAAATGCAGAGATTCCTTCGATTGAGATGTCATTATCTTCACAAACACTTTTTATTTGGTTTATTATCCGTTGGATTTGAGATTCCTTTTTGTCGGCCTTGCTAACAAGAATATATATTTTCTTGTCCCCTTCTGACATTATTTTTGTGAGAAACTCAACATCACTTTCCGGCAGTGTTCCCGCCTCAATGTCTACAAACCAAATGACATCAGCTGCTTTTCCCAAGGCATCAAAAGCAACCTCAATATCATTTTCCGTTTCACTTGTTTTTGCAGGGTTATATCCGGGAGTGTCAATCAAACAGATATGGGTAAAACCTTTGTACTCTTCATTAAATGGTACCTCAACGGTCATGTACGGCATGATATCCTTCAAGTTAAATCCTAAGGATTCAATAAAGTTGTGATCAATTCTTCCAAAAACTTCGGGTTTCATTGAACCGCGACGCCCATCACGAGTAAATGTTGAGCCGGAGGTTTTCTCTCCAGCCATTACGAATGCAGGAATTGCAGTCACCGGTTTAATTCCAACCGACAGCTTAATATTTGAATCCTTGAATAACGTATTCAAAAATTTAGATTTACCGCTTGAAAAACCTCCAGAAACAGCCACAATATGCTTGTTAAACAGCATAGGAAATTTGATTATATCCTCCAAATCAGCAGCAATTGATTGTAAATCTGCATGGATCTGTGCATCATCAGAAAGAGTTTCTTCTTTTGCGGCAAATTTCTTGACAAAGTCGTCTTCAACCAGCTTCTTGAATTCCTGTAAATGCATAGCAGGCTTTCCGTCAATTGGCTTTGCCGTCAAAACAGCTGTAATCACATCCAATTTGGTAACGAGGGAGTCATTTTCTTTCTTCAAAACATCAATGTCAGACATCTGTATATCCTAATAAAGAGACTTGCTGAATTCTTCAACCTCTGCATAAATACGATTGTAGTTATCCAAAGTTGCATTTTTGTTTGAAACTTCATTCAACAGTTTGTCAATGTTTTCTTTCATTTTGGAAAGAATCAATTCTGTTGTTGTTGCAGCATCGAATGTAGACTTGATATCAGAAAGAAAATCTTTTACTGCGTCAGTATACACTGTTTTGACGTTTGTTTGTTCCTGTACAAATCTATCCCAGAATGAATCAGCCTCTTCCTCCTCCAACATTCCTCCTGATTGCAAGCTTTCAGGTAATTTCCAATCGATTCCCAAATCGCAATCTGGGATTTTCGAAAGAATTAAATTGGCTTGGGCATTGCGAGTTGCATTACCTAAATTTTCCTGAATCTGGTATTTTGCCCAAATTTCAAGTATTCCTGACTTCAACTTGGCTTTTAGCTGATTTCTCCTCTTGTCAACCTCAATTTCCAAGGTTTCTCGCAAACCAGTTGCAAAGTCACAGAGAATTGAACGGACTTCACTGGCATTGATGGTGCGGACAGTGTAATTATAATTCACGTTGTAGTATTTTGTTCGTATCTCGTCATGATAGCCACCAACACCAAAGAGTCGCTTTACTTTTCCTCCAAACCCGGCATCCTTGACCTGTACAGTGCAATCCTTGGACTCAGTCCGTGTTCCGGTACGATCTGCGTGTCCCCTTTCGTTTTTAGCCGCATCTTTTGTACCTGAATAAAAATCACGGATAATCTGATTGCATGCTTCACGACAATTAACTGCATAATCATCAAAAATGCCTGTCAAGATTTCTGTAAAATCCCCCTTGAGTCCAGCATAATTTTCTTGTTGCTTTTCTGCCTCAGCCTTTATTCCGTTAATATCAGAGCTCTTGATGTAGGCAACTTTTTCTTTCAAGTAATCAAGCGTTTCTTTTATCGCTTCCCTGATTACTGATAACTGCTTGGCTGTAAAATCATCTCTGACCTTTGCAAGAATTTCATCTTTTTTTGAGCGAACATCCAGAATTTTCTGGTGAATGACATCCACATTGCCAATTATTCTCAATTGTTCCTTTGCTGAGTCGTCTTCGCTTTCGAATGCATCTGGGTATGTCTCTTTTAAGCGTTCCCACACATCTGACTCTTCATCCTTCCATTCCCGACGACTACTCCATGTTTCGTACAGGGACTGACAAATTCCTGAAGTATACAGTAAAGGTTGCTGGGCACTTTTCTTCAGAGCCTCAAACACAGTTGATGTTCCATGCATTGAATCTATGAGGCTCTTCAATGTTTCTTGAATCGTTTCGGTAATGAGTCTGATTTCCTCTTTGATGTTGCCATTCGCCGCATCCATTGACTCATTTCCGAGCTCACTGTCAATCTTGCTTGCTATCACATGAATTTCTGGTACAGCTTCTCCCTTCTCAATTTTTTCAATATTGTTTTTATCTTCCTGATTACAAAACTGACCTGCTGGGCTCAGTATAAAAATAACATCACATTTTTTTAGGGCGTTTCTTGCCTGGGCATCACGAGAAGGGACAGGGTCGTCAAAACCAGGCGTATCCACAACAGTGATGTCTTTTAATGTCTCGAAGGGGAATCCAATCTCAACATTATTGGTAACTGCCGTGTATTTTCCTGTAGAACCAACATATTCTCCTAGCCGAGAACCAACATCCTCTATGCTGTCAAGTTCAATGATTTCACTTTGATGGCCAATATAAGAGCGAACTGCGTCACCAGCATTCTGAATCATCTGATATTGGTCGGCAGCTCCTGACAAAATGATGTTCTCTGAGAATTCTCCAGCAGCGAGTTTCCTCGCCTTTTCCATAAGCTCATTTTCATCAAATTTTTCACCTTTTTTTTGTAATTGTTCTGCTTTCTTCGCAAAAATCTGTTTTGTTTTTTCTTCGAGTTTTCTATTGTAATCGGCAGCTTTTGTTTTTAGCCTATCATAATCATCCTGTGTAAAAAAATTGATTTTTACATACGGCTTTTCACTGTAGTTAAGCATTGTCAGTGCTGCTGTCATTGGGGTTGCAGCTTTGGGAAGAATATCCTTTCCTCCAAAAAAAAGCGAATTCAATAATGAAGACTTTCCTGCCTTTACACGTCCCACAAGACCTATGTGCAAGAGCCGGTGAGGATTCATCTTTTCATTATACTGTTGCATAAGTTCCTCAGAAGAGACCGATAAGACTTCACTGGCACAATCCGCCAATTCACTCGGATGGGAATCAACTAAATTCTGAAGCCTATTCTTAATATTGCAAATTTCAGTAATATCCATATTCTGCTCCTTATTTGTTAGCAAACCTTGGCTCTTGCTTCTTTTACGGTTGAAAGAACTGCTTCGAGGTTTGCAATCTTTTCATTGAGTTCATCCTGGTGCTGCTTGCGTTCTGCTTCTGCAGCATTGATTTCCTGCTGTTTTTGCTCAAGAAGAGTTCTATACTGCTCTGTAATCTCAGTAACCATATCTCCAGCTCGTTCTGATATCATTTTCTCAACTTTTGGTCTCAATTCTCTTTTAACGTTTGGAATAAGTTCTGTAAGAAGCTGAGATCTCAGATGCTCTCTGGCCTGTTCAGCCTGTTCTTGGGCACGACGTCTTGCTTCTTCTTCTTGTCTTCTCATCATATTTTGGGAGAAGAAATTGATTATTTCCGGCAAGAAAACAATTGCCAATTCTGCTATCGGATTGATGATATTAGTTGAAATAGCCAGTAAAGAAGTGATGGCCTTATATGATTTTGTTGAATCCTCCTTGTTCTTTCTATTTTCAACCATGCTGTTCAAAGATGCCATGCCATTATTGATTGTATTTGTAAAAAGAGTTGAAAACTGGTCAAGAGAAACATCTGTAGAATTGGTTGAGGAGCCTGCATAAGTATTAAAAGTTCTTTCAATATCGTGAATCTCTATATTGATTTTCCCTGTAATATCGGAAGCCATCGATTCAGTAATATCTTTCATTTCTGAAAGAAGAGATTCCTTTATTATGTCTGAGATTTCTTCAGATGCTTTATCTGCACCGCCTTTCTGGCTAACGGAAATAATGTGGTCAACATTATTTGACAGAGCTCTTCCAATATTAGAAATAACGACATCTGTCTTCTCTTTTATTGCTCCTGTTGAAGTGGCATTAGTAATCATGTGGTCACGAGTACGTTCAAGCTTTACCAAAGCCCTTTTTAATTGGTCTATTGCATCTATATTTTCACCCTCGTTTCTTTTGAGCGTAGAAATTTTTACATTCACAGATGACTCAAGAGTATATAACTCATTCTTCATGGGGGTGTTTACAATTGCCTTGAAAAGCAAGTTAGGATTAATTGATTCAATAATTTTCTTTAATGCGTCAGCCCCATCTTTTCCAACAGGTACAGGAGTTTTATCCAGCGAAAATTCAATATCAATCTGCGAGGCAATTTTATTACAAACAATACTTGCATTGTCTTCAGTAACAAGATTTGCCTTGCTTACAATAATCGAGAAATCTCTGTCACAATCAAGCACATTTTGAAGCTTACGAATCGCACTTCTATGCAGCGTTCCTTCCTGTGCAGAAACTAGAACAACAAAATATGCACCACGATTTAAGTACACATTAATTGACTTATCATGGGCTTCTATAGGAGATTCAAAACCTGGCATGTCAACAAGGACAAGCGGCTCAATGTCTTTTAAATTACTGTTTGAAAGATATACCTTTAAATATTTAATGTCAGCAGCTTTTTTACCAATTTCTTTAAATTCATCCAATGTGTATGATTCTATGGAATCATCATTTTTGACAGCTTCAATTCTTTCAGCAATATCATATCTTAGTTCTGCAGCAAGGGCAGTTTCGGGAGCTATCCCAGTTGGTAGTACCCCCCCCCCATACCAAGCAGTGAATTTAATAAAGAGCTCTTTCCTGAACTGAAAGCACCAATAACAGGAACCAATAATTCTTGTTTCTCAATAGATTTTGATAAAATCTTTAATCCTTCATTATTTATCTCACAAGAATCTGTAGCTTTGACACATTCATCAATTATTTTCAAATATTCATTTCTTCTCCCCCTGATTAAAATTACTATAGATGATAATATGTTTTGGAGCAATTGTCAAATGTTGTGGATTGAAGTTTGAACCTAAAATATTTTTGGTCACAGTTTTCTGCACTCTATTTCCAAATTGTATGTCTTTGACCAGCTGGAGCGTTTCAAGGTCTTTAACCCGTCACTAATTTTTTTCCGCTTCCTGGCAAAGCTTGAACACCATTGTGAGCGTCCAATCAGCGGGGCACACTCCAAAGGATGGCCTTTTTGTTTGGCTACCCTTGTCCGGCGGCATCGTCCGTCCAAAATGTAATCCAGTTACAGAACATTTCTTGCCCATCAGGTATAGTGGTCTCGTAGACTAATTGTTCGAGGTGCAATATGGCAAGGAAAAATGCTGTGGTAGATCGCAAGCTTTGTGTAGCCTGCGGTTCTTGTGCAAAGGTCTGTCCCAAGGATGCGATTTCTCTTCCCCAGGGGATTTTTGCCTTTGTAGATACATCAAAATGCGTGGGATGTGGTCTTTGTGCAAAGGAATGTCCTGCAACAGTAATTACCGTGGAGGTGGCATAATGGCTGTAGCTAAGAAAAAGAAGTGGAGCGAATATATGTGGATTGTTTCTGCCACATACTTGATTCTTGGTTTCTTTAACATCATGTTTGCATGGATTGGGCTTTTATGCTTTTTTATTCCCCTGATTCTTTCCATTGCCAATGGAAGAAAGACCTACTGCAATAGGTTTTGCGGAAGGGGACAGCTATTTGCCATGCTGGGAAAGAAATTCAAGCTTTCCCGCAACAAGGACGTTCCCAAGTGGATGAAAACCCGTTGGTTCCGCTATGGATTTTTGGCCTTCTTTTTGACCATGTTCATGCTGATGATTTGGAATACAGTCCAGGTGTTCCGAGGTGCTGCTACCTTAAGAGAGGCAGTGACCTTATTGTGGGCCTTCCGCCTGCCTTGGGAGTTTGCCTACCATGGAACAAGCTTTTCCCCATGGACAGCCCAGTTTGCCTTTGGTTTTTACGGTGTCATGTTGACCTCTTCTGTTCTGGGAATGATTACCATGTTTGCCTATAAGCCCCGTTCCTGGTGCGTGTATTGCCCCATGGGAACCATGACCCAGCTTATTTGCATGGCAAAGCATCCAGCGGAGGCAAAAAATCCTGATTCCGTCAAGAGTCTTGCAGACCTGGCAAAGAAGGGTGAGGTGACTTTTACCGCTAAATCCTCATAGAATAATTGGTAAAAATGAAGAAAAGTTCTTCATAATATGGTATACTTGATAATACGGAGGTAATGAAAATGAAAGTTACACTTAATGAAGATGCTGCATTCGTGGCTAAGATGAGGACTGCATTACAGAAAAAGGAAGGATATTGTCCCTGTCGTCTTGAGAAGATTGATGATAACTTCTGTATTTGCAAGGAATTTCGCGATCAGATAAATGACCCTGATTACGAGGGCTATTGTCACTGCAAGCTATACTACAAGTCAAAGGACTGATTTTACAAGGAGAATACAATGGCTGTATTGAAGGTAACAAAGGACGTTTTCGAGTCACAGATTAAGACAAGTGACAAGGTTGTGATGCTGGATTTCTATGCTGACTGGTGCGGCCCCTGCAACATGGTGGCTCCGCTGGTGGCAGAGCTTGCCGAGGAAAATCCTGACTACTGCATCGGCAAGGTGAATGTAGATGATGAACCGGAATTGGCTCGCCAGTTCGGTGTGACTACAATTCCTACCTTGGTGGTGCTAAACAAGGGTGAGCTTGTTCGCCAATCTATTGGTGCTTTGCCCAAGGCAAAGCTTGAGGCGTTCCTAAAGGGCTAGCTGTCTCAGTTTTTCTCGGTCTAGGATTTTTAGACCGCCTCGGGAGGTTTCCACAATGCCTTCTGCTGCAAAGTATTTGACCATTCTGGATACAACCTCCCGGGCAGAGCCCATGTAGCGGGCAATCTGTTCATGGGTCATTTTAATTGAATTGTTGCCTGTTTTTGCAACTTCGTCCCATAAGAATATTGCTAGACGTTTGTCAAAGCTCATAAACAGGATTTGCTGCATCACCCACATGACATCGGAAAATCGGGCGACGGCAGTTTCCAGTGCGAAGTTCTTCATGGCAATATTTCTATCAGCCATGTCTGCAAAGACTCCACCAGCAATGAGATAGCATTGGCTGTCCTCCTCTGCATCGATGGCTACGTCGAAGGTGATGGAATCCAGCACGCAGGAGGCGGAGAGCATGCAGATATCTTTGGGGAAGAGGCGATAGAGGGTGATTTCCCGCCCTTGCTCAGGTTGCAGGTAGACTCTCAGGCAGCCTGAAGTGACAACAATGGCTCCGGTGCAATCGTTTCCGTCGTGGATGAGGGTACCTTTGGGGTAACTCTGAATGCTGGTGCTTTTGCACAAGAGTTCTTGGTCTTTGGGGGGCAAATCCTTCCAGAAGGGGAAAAAACTGCTGAATTGATTTTGGCAGTCTTGCTGCTGCATAAATGGCTCCTTGAAATGGGGGCTAAAAATAAGGCCCACGGGCTTCATATCAAAGGTGGAAAATTATGAAAACTATTGTTGTAGGTGGCGTAGCTGGTGGAGCTTCCGCCGCTGCCCGTTTGAGAAGGCTTGATGAAAAAGCCGAAATCATTCTTCTGGAACGAGGAGGCTTCATCTCCTTTGCAAACTGCGGACTCCCTTATTATATCGGAGGGAGGATTGTGGAGCAAGAGGCATTGACCCTCCAGACTCCAGAAAGCTTTAAAGCTCGCTTTAATGTAGATGTTCGCATTATGAGCGAGGCGGTCTCCATTGACCGTGAGAAAAAACTGGTGGCAATCAAAAACCACGCTACAGGGGAAGAGTACCAAGAGTCCTATGACAGGTTGATTCTTTCCCCTGGGGCAGAGCCTCTGCGGCCTCCCGTAGGTGGAGAAGGCTCTTCCCGTGTTTTTACCCTGCGAAACATTCCTGACACCCTAAAAATTAAGAGCTTTATTGCGGCCAATAAACCAAAAACTGCTGTTGTAATGGGTGGTGGCTACATCGGCGTTGAGATGGCAGAAAATCTGCGGGAGGCAGGCTTGGAGGTAACCATCGTTGAGATGGCCGACCATTTGATTGCCCCCTTGGACTATGACATGGCCTGTGTATTGCAGCAGTACATGAGGATGGGTGGTATAAAGCTCCTTCTGAAAAACGGGGTAAAGCAGATTACTGACACAGGCTCCGGTCTCCACGTGGAGTTGACGGAGGGAGCTGTTGACTGCGACCTGCTGATTCTTTCCGTGGGAGTGCGTCCCGAAAGTGGCCTCGCCGTTGCCGCTGGCTTGGAGGTGAACCAGCGGGGAGCCATCGTTACCGACAATAAAATGGCTACTGCCGACAATGATATTTATGCTGTGGGTGACGCAGTGGAAGTGGTGGACTTTGTTACTGGCTCCCCTGCCTTTATCCCCCTTGCAGGACCTGCCAACAGACAGGGACGCATTGCGGCGGATAATATTGCGGGGCTTGGCAGCAGCTACAGCGGAACCCAGGGGACTGCTGTACTGAAGGTCTTTGAGATGACCGTGGCCACTACTGGTTTGAATGAGGTTGCAGCCCAGAGAGCTGGCATCGACTATGACAAGACCTACGGTTTTCCTGCCAGCCATGCCAGCTACTATCCCGGTGCTACCAACATGGGGATGAAAATCCTGTGGGATAAAAAGACACACCGGCTGATTGGAGCCCAGATTGTGGGCTTTGATGGGGTTGACAAGCGCATGGACGTGCTGGCGACTGCCATCCGTTTTGGTGCCAAGGTGACTGACCTGGTGGGACTGGAGCTGTGCTATGCCCCGCCCTTTGGCAGTGCAAAGGACCCGGTGAACCTGCTGGGCTTTGTGGCGGAAAACGTCATCACCGGCAAGGTGAAGCAGTTCTTCTGGCATGATGTTCCCAATCTTCCCACTGACGGTTCTGTTACCCTGCTGGATACCCGCACAAAGGATGAGGTGGCGGAAATGGGGGCAATTCCTGGTTTTGTAAACATTCCGGTTGACGAGCTGCGGCAGAATCTGGACAGTCTGCCCAAGGACAAGCCGGTGTATGTCCACTGTCTCAGCGGGCAGAGAAGCTACATCGCCTGTCGCATCCTGACCGGCAACGGCTATGACTGCTACAATTTGGCTGGAGGCTTTAAGCTGTACCAGGCAATCAAGGCAAATGAGGGTGCAACCTAATTAGAAAAGAAGGAAAAGCTGGTGAAACTTGTCTTCACCAGCTTTTTTTTGCAGGAGATATGAGGAGTTATGGAGATAGGAACGGGAAAATGGCACCTTGCTCCTCATTCCTGGCGTCTATTTCCTCGGTTCTCCCTCGCCAGCCGCGCCACTGGTTTGACAAAGCCTATTCCATGGATTAGTATGGGATTATGACAGAAGAGAATGTACCCTACCAGCGTCCCCACTGGGACGATTACTTTATGGAAATCTGCGATACGGTGGCAAAGCGGGCCACCTGCGGGCGGGGGCGCTCCGGCTGTGTCATCGCCAAGGACAATCGCATCCTGGTGACTGGCTATGTGGGCGCTCCGGCTGGCCTGCCCCATTGCGACGAGGTGGGCCACCAGATGAAGCAGATGATACACGAGGATGGCTCTGTCACCCAGCACTGTGTTCGCACTGTCCATGCCGAGCAGAACGCCATCTGCCAGGCCGCCAAGAATGGCATCTCCATCGAGGGGGCAACCCTCTACTGCCGCATGACCCCCTGCCGCACCTGTGCCATGCTGATCATCAACTGCGGCATAAAACGGGTGGTGTGCCAGCGAAAATACCACGACAGTGCCGACTCCCTGTCCATGTTTGCCCAGGCCGGGGTGGAGATTGTCCACCTGGTGGACGAGGTGCAGCAGTACGAGAGGAAGTAAAAAAAGCCTGCAAGGATGCTTGCAGGCTTTTTTTATTTAGAGGTTGGCCACCAACCACTCCTTGAAGCTCTCGTAGTCGGCAGTCATGGGCTGTGAGCGGTCGGGGAGCAGCAGCACTCTTTCCAGCCGGTCAGGAAGAGGGGGCTCTCGGCCTACGGCCTGGGCAACGATGTCGCCGAATTTGGACGGATGGGCGGTTTCCAGCACCAGTCCGATAGCCTCCCGCTCCAGCACCTTGGATGCCCACTGGGGGAGGTTGGGGGTGAGGCCGGGCTTGGTGTAGTCTCCAGCCACTCCATCTGCAAGGCGGCTCATGGCGCCACGGCGGATGTCGTCCCAGGCCTGCCAAGCAACGGCCCCGTGGGGGTCGATGATGTAGCCGGTGCGACGGTGGCAGCTTCGGATTGCATCCATGGTGCCGGCATCATCCAGCCAGTAGGAGGCCATGTTCTGGCGAACCTCCTCAAGGGTGAACATGGCCCGCATCCGCTCGTAGTTGCTGGGAGCTCCCACGTCCATGGCGTTGGACAGGGTGGCAACGGAGGGACGAGCCTGGTACTCACCGGTGGCAATCCAGTCGGGGATGGTGCGGTTCGAGTTGGTGGCCGCCACGAATCCTTCGATGGGAGCGCCCATCCTCTGGGCCATGAGGCCGGAGGTGAGGTTTCCGAAGTTGCCTGAGGGAACCACACAGATGATGGCGGGATTGTCTATCTTGTTGTCCCTAGGACTGCGGTGGCGAACCACCAGGGAGGCATAAGTGTAGTAGAAGCTTTGGGGCAGAAGCCGGGAGATGTTGATGGAGTTGGCGGAGGACAGGCGGAATTTCTGCCGGAGCTCAGCATCGGTAAAGGCCGTCTTCACCAATTTTTGGCAGTCGTCAAAGGTCCCCGACACCCGCAGAGCACGGACATTGCCGGTGAAGGTGGAAAGCTGCTTTTCCTGCAGCGGACTGATTTTCCCCTCCGGGTACAGGATGGTCACGTCCAGTCCTGGCACGTTGTGGAAGGCACTTCCCACTGCACTGCCCGTGTCGCCTGATGTGGCCACCAGGATGTGCAGGGGCTGGTCCTCGTTCCTGTTGAAGTATGACATGACACGAGCCATGAAGCGGGCGCCGAAATCCTTGAAGGCGCAGGTGGGACCATGGAAGAGCTCCAGCACGTAGGACTGGGGATCTAAGGGAACCACCTGAGCGTTGAAGGGGTAGGCATCCATGATGATTTCCTGCAGGTCGTTGTCAGGAATCTCGCCCTCCACAAAGGGCTTTATGGTCTCATAAGCAATTTCTCGGAAGGAGGGCTCGCTTGTCTTATTCAGGATATTGGAGCCGAGCTTGGGCAGCTCCACAGGCATATAAAGGCCGCCAGTGGTGGCATTCATGCCGCTGACAACGGCTGTCTTGAAGTCAACCCTTACAGAAGGGTCTCGTGTATCTGTATAAATCATCGATATTCCTTATCTGATAGTTAAAGTACAATTTTTCTAGTGTATAATCATATTATTTTATCATATTAGTTTGGTCTATACAAGATTTCAACTGCATAGTACGAAAAAATTGTTATTTTTTTATCGAGTTTCTTGATTGTTTCGGTGGTGGTGGGATGAGTTGTGGGATGGGATGCTTTCTCGCCCCTAGTATTTTTCCCTTGAAACGGGTAAAATGATTCGTATTTCTTGAGGGAGACATTTCTTTACATGACAGAAAGCGACAAGCTGATAGTCCGGGGTGCCCGGGAGCATAATCTGAAAAACATAGACGTTGAGATGCCACGGAACAAGCTGGTGGTGATTTCGGGATTGTCTGGCTCTGGAAAAAGCTCCCTGGCCTTTGACACCATCTTTGCAGAGGGCCAGCGCCGCTATATGGAAAGCCTCTCCTCCTACGCCCGCCAGTTTTTGGGGCGCATGGACAAGCCCGACATCGACTACATCGAGGGCCTTTCCCCGGCCATCTCCATCGAGCAGAAGACCACCCACCGCAACCCCCGCTCCACGGTGGGAACCGTCACGGAAATCTATGACTACTACCGCCTCCTCTTTGCTCGGATTGGTATTCCCCACTGCCCCGACTGCGGCAGGGAAATCCGCGAGCAGTCCACGGACCAGATTATCGATGCGGTGATGTCCTGGGAGGAGGGGGCCAAGATTCAGATTCTGGCTCCCGTCATCTTCCGCAAGAAGGGGGAGCACCAAAAGGTCCTGGATGATGCCCGGAAGTCAGGCTATGTTCGGGCCCGAATTGACGGCATGATGGTGGAGCTGGAGGACGGGGTCAAGCTGGACAAGCAGAAGAAGCACTCCATCGACCTGGTGATTGACCGCATCGTGCTGTCTGACCAGGTGAGAAAGCGGGTTGCAGCCTCCGTGGAGACTGCCCTGGAAGCGGCTAACGGCATGGTCGTCGTTACCCAGCGCGTTGGTGACAGGGAGACGGAGCATTTTTTCTCCCAGAAGAATTCCTGTCCTGACTGCGGCATTTCCATCCCTGAGCTACAGCCGAGGCTCTTTTCCTTTAACAATCCGGTGGGAGCCTGTCCGCACTGCACCGGTCTGGGGGAGACCATGGAATTCGACCTGGATTTGATTGTGCCGGACAAGTCCAAGTCCTTTGACGAGGGGGCCTTTGGCTCCTACAATCCCACCTCGGCCTGGCAGCGCACCCGGTTCCAGGCCCTGGCCGACGAGTACGGCTTCAGCCTCTCCGACCCCTACGAAAGCCTCACTCCCGCCCAGCAGGAGGTGATTTTCTACGGCAGCAGCAAGCCCCTGCACTTTGTGTACCACAAGCAAAGCGGGGAGGGCCATTCGGTGTACAACAAGCCCTGGCCGGGAATCTTTGCGGATCTAAAGCGGCGGCAGATGGAAAGCTTTTCCGAGGCCCAGCGGGAAAGCTACGAAAAGTACATGGTGCACCGTCAGTGCACCGACTGCGGCGGCTTCCGCCTGAAAAAGGAGGCTCTGGCCGTTACCGTGGGTGGCAGGAACATCTTCCAGCTCACCCAGCTTTCAGTTGGGGAGTCAATCGAATTCTTCAACCGACTCCAGCTTACCGAAACGGAGGCCCAGATTGCCCGCCAAATCAAGAAGGAGATTCAGGACCGGCTCTCCTTCATGAAGAACGTGGGGCTGGACTACCTCACCCTGGAGCGGCAGGCCGCCACCCTATCTGGCGGTGAGGCCCAGCGGATTCGGCTTGCCACCCAGATTGGCTCCAGCCTCATGGGGGTCCTCTACATCCTGGACGAGCCCTCCATCGGCCTGCACCAGCGGGACAACCAGCGGCTCATCGACACCCTCACCTATCTGCGGAACCTGGGCAACACCCTGGTGGTGGTGGAGCACGACGAGCAAACCCTCCGTACTGCCGACTGGATCATAGACCTGGGGCCCGGTGCCGGTGTCCATGGCGGAAATGTGGTGGCATCGGGCACGCCGGAGCAGGTGATGCAGGTGGCAGAAAGCCTGACGGGGCAATATCTTTCCGGCACCTTGAAGATGGACATTCCCAGCCAGCGGCGGCCGGGGAACGGCAGGTGCATTGTCTTGGCAGGAGTGACGGAGCACAACCTGAAGGACGTGACAGTGGAGATTCCCCTGGGAAAATTCACCTGCATCACGGGAGTCTCCGGCTCCGGAAAATCCACCCTCCTGAGCGACGTATTCTTTCCCGCCGTGTCCAACCGCATCATGCGCTCCTCCCTGCCGGTGGGAGCCTACCGGGAGATTACGGGACTGGAGCACATCGACAAGGTCATCAACATCGACCAAAGTCCCATCGGCCGCACACCCCGCTCCAATCCTGCCACCTACGTGGGAGTCTTTGACGGCATCCGGGAGCTGTACTCCACCCTGCCCGAGGCAAAGGCACGGGGCTTCAAGTCCGGGCGCTTTAGCTTTAACGTAAAGGGCGGCCGCTGCGAAAACTGCCAGGGAGCGGGAACCATCACCATCGAGATGAACTTCCTGCCCGACGTGTACATTCCCTGCGAGGTGTGCCGAGGAGCCCGCTTCAACCAGGAGACGCTGGACGTCCGCTACAAGGGAAAGAGCATTGCCGACGTGCTGGCCATGACCATCGAGGAGGCCGCCGAATTCTTTGCCCACATTCCCCACATCGCCCGCAAGCTGGACACCCTCCTTTCCGTGGGCTTGGGCTACGTCCAGATGGGGCAGTCGGCCCTGACCCTTTCCGGCGGGGAGGCCCAGCGGGTGAAGCTGGCAAACGAGCTTGCCCGCCGCTCCACGGGGAAAACCCTCTACATCCTGGACGAGCCCACCACGGGCCTCCACTTTGCCGACGTAAAGCAGTTGATGGAGGTAATCCAGCGGTTGGTGGACCAGGGCAACACCGTGGTGATGATTGAGCACAATCTGGACGTGATTCTCCAGGCGGACCACATCATCGACATGGGGCCGGAGGGTGGCTTCCGTGGCGGCACTGTAGTGACCACCGGCACCCCGGAGGAGGTAGCCCGCTGCCAGGAATCCCACACCGGCTACTACATCAAGGAAATGCTGGACCGCCATGCCAAGGGGCTACCGGGACTGGGAGCGGGACCTGGAATGGATTCCAGGGGAAGAGCTGGAGCAGGGGAGTAGGACCCGGTGGGGAGAGTGGTCTGCAAGTTGAAGAAAGTAGTTTTACTCGTGCTGTTGCTGTGGGGGGGCATGGTTCTTTCTGCTCAAGAAAGTGTGGTCACCATAGAGCAGGCCCGGCAGACAAGCTATTACACCGATGCGGTCACGGAGGACGAGATCGTGGTCTTTACTGGCGGCGTGGTGATTTCCGTGGTTCAGGGAAAGAGCACTAGCCGCATACAGGCGGATCAGGTGAACTTCAACCGCAGCCAGAACCTGCTTTACGCTAGCGGTAACGTGACGCTGGACCGGGACACGGGCAACGGGGAGCTGGAGCATCTGACGGCCCAAAGCATCCTGTTCAACATCAATTCCGAGGAGGGCATCTTTAACTCCGGCACCGTGGTGCACTCCGACTCGGGGGCTATCAGTGTTGACACCGAGTCCAAGCTGGTGGCCTCCGCCGAGCTTTTCGCCAGGGATGACTCCGGCACTGTGGCCTTCAAGCGGGGCTCCCTCACCTTCTGCGAGGAGCCCGACCCCCACTGGAAGATAAACGCCTCCCGCATCTGGCTCCTGCCGGGAAACGAGTTTGCCTTTGCCAATGCCCTGCTGTACATCGGAAAGGTGCCGGTGATGTATTTTCCCTTCTTTTACTATCCCAAGGATGAGTTGATTTTCAATCCAGTGTTTGGCTATGACCAGCGGAAGGGATATACCATCCAGACCTCCACCTATCTCATTGGTCGTAAGAAGCCTTCGGAGAAGAAGGACGAGGATTCCTTCTTCAGCTTTCTCAACAGCTCCACCATGTACAAGCAGCGGCGGGAGGGGCTGGTGCTGCGCAACCTGGAGGAAAAGGACACGGAAAGCTATCCCCACACCCTCAAATTCATGGCGGACTACTATACCAACCTGGGGGGCATGGTTGGACTGGAGGGTGTCTTTACCCCGGAGAATGAATATATTTCCAAGCTTGACTTTTTCCTGAACCTGGGCTTCAGCCGAACCTTGTTCCCTGTTTCTCAGGGGGGGGTCAATGTCTACACTCCCTATGATGAAAATGGGGAAATCCAATACAATGAGGCTTATTTTGAAGGAATGTCGCTGCCCTTCAGGTATCGTGGTAATTTCAACTTGAGCATGACAAAGCCCTTCACCCTGAATGTAGCCCTGCCCTTGTATTCTGACCCTTTCTTCAATCAGGACTTCTTCGAGGATCGCAAGGAGAGTATGGATTGGTTCGACTTTGCCATGTCCAGTGGTGCAAGTCCTGAGGAGGAGACCACTACATCGGGGGAAATATCCTCCTTTCTATGGCGTATTACCGCATCAATATCACCAAAGCTTGAGGCAGTCACTCCCTATCTATCCAGTGTGAGCCTTGCTCCTGGCTTCGACCTGAATTTTTATTCTATGACAGATATTTCTGACTTGACGCAGGCGGAGGTGACGGTGAGTCCCAGCAGAAAAGCCTTTTATCCTGGTCTCATAAAGCCCTTTTATTTTAACGGTACAATTTCAGGAGATATTTTTACCTATCCATTTCCCCAAAAAAACACAACCTCTGGAGGAGAGTCTCCGTGGCCAAAAATCAGCAAGGACAATCTGAATGTTCCTGTGGAATTCGTCAGTGAGGAGACTGACAGGGAGGAAGAGGCGGATGGTGAGACCACTGGGGAGGCTGCGGAGGAGTCTCCTGTTGCCAGCTTGAATCTTCCTGCAATCACAGTGACAAAACCCCAGACAAATTCGGTGGAGGGTATCAATTTCAAACTGTCCTATCTCATTGCTCCCAGGTTCTCCTCCGAGATTGGATACATTGTGCCGGAAAGCAGCAAGGACTTCAGGTGGAAGGATATCAACTCAACCTTCCTCTACCTGACTGTGCCAGTAACCTTGTCCAGTTCCTTGGGATACAGGAATAGTTTTGTCAGCATGAAGAATAATCTTGTTTTCACGCCAGTATATCAGGAGCATCCAGTGTATAATAATGAGCAGCAGAAGTCCTCCATCACAAGGAACGACTACGCCGCTCGTAAGCTTGACCTGAATAGCAACAACAGCATCTCCTTTTCACCCTTCGTATACAATCCGTTTTTCTCCGGCACAAATATCAGCTGGACTTCCAATGTTCGGGTAATCAGGACAAGTTTTATTGGTACGGCGGATGAGCCGGAATGGGAGTACAATCTGCCGGAGTGGGACTCCGAGTCATTTTCCAGCCACAATCTGACCGTAAATCTCAAGGGGCAGGAGGGGAGCTTTTATCAGCAGTTGACGCTCACCACCGTGCTGCCGCCCTTGCGGGAGTCCCATGCTGGCACTCTCACCCTGGGCTTTCCCTATGTAACCGCAAGTCTTGGGGCAGAAGTCCAGCACAAGAGTGTGGATGACAAGGAATGGGTTCTCCAGCCCCTGACTCAGAGTCTGACCGTAAAGCTCTTTGACAACAAGCTTTCCTTGACGGAAAACTTCCGGTACAATTTGGAGGACAGGTACAACGACAGTTTCTCCTTGGGACTTTCTGGCTATAACCTGACCTTCAGTTTCAATATGAGATATGTGGCGGGATATGACTATGATCCCTTGCTGGGATGGAAGTCGAAGACTGAAAGGGAATTCCAGCCTGAGTCCATGGAGTTGAGGTATAACAACAGCTCTGGCAAGAAGAGATATTTCTGGAAGAACAGGGTGGCCTTGACTCCTGGCATCAATACGACCATCCGGTACAACTTCCTGCAGCCCACCAGCAGCTATTTTACCTTCGAGCCATCCATCACCTTCACCATCAACGAATTTCTGGATCTCACCTTCAAGTCCAGCTCCAGAAATGATGTGATTTACAGGTATATCCAGGACTATACTGGATTCGAGCCGCAGATTCCGGGGGAGACGAATGTGCTCAAGGACTTGTGGAACTCATTTTCCTTCTGGGACGAGGAAAAAAGGATGGCGTCTGGCTTCAAGCTGAAGTCCCTGGAAGTCTCCCTGAACCACCAGCTCCATGACTGGACTCTGTCCTCCCAGTTCAAGATTTCTCCCCGTACCATTGTCGAGGGCGGTAAGAATGTCTATGATTTCAGTCCCCATTTTACACTGTCCGTGGTGTGGAAGCCCATGAACAGCATGAAGACCACCATTGAGGACAAGTATGGAACCGTCACGTTGAATCCCTAGGTTTCTTGAATTTTCCTCGGAGTTATGCTTGACTTTTCAAAATAGTTAGCATATGGTAACTTATAAGGAGACAAACTATGATTGACTTTATCATTGGAATCGGTGTGGCTGCCCTGGTGGTAGTCTTGGTGATCCGGAACATCAAGCGAAAGAAGGCGGGTGCTTCCGGCGGCTGCGGCTGTGGCTCCAGTAGCTGGAGCTCCTGCTCTGGCTGTGGGTGCGGGTGTGAAAGCACCGAATGTGAGCAGCCGTCCAAGGCAGACTAGTCTTTTTTGAAGAGCTTCTTGAAGAAGGCTTTGATGGCGTTCCAGATGCGGCGGAAGAAGCCGGGGTTCCTGAGCTTTTCCAATTGCTTGTATCCTTCCAGCAGCTCCAATTCTGTGAAGTTGCTTCGCTGGGTATTTTCCTCCAGCTCTATCTCAAGTCTCGTCACCGGATCCTTGATGTCCACCACCACCGCATCGATGGTGGTCCACCCCAACAGCCGGGCGGACTCAAGCCGCCGTTGTCCAGCGATGAGCTTGTAGTCCTTGGTGATGGTGATGGGATTCAGCAGACCATATCGCTTGAGGCTGTCCATGAGGGGTGTCAAGTCGCCCAAATCCTTTCGGACCCTCTTGCTGACTTGTATCTGATTGATGTCTACCAGCATAGCTCCTCCTGGCGGAAACTGATACCGGAACCTTAGCTAAAGTCCCGGAAGAAATCAGTCTAAAAGATAGTTGTGGGTGGTAGCAGGTGCTTCCTCAACTTGAGCGGAAGGCGTGCTCTCCTGCTCCTGATTCGGTATACCTTCGTCAGACATTCCGAATTCATGGTCATTCAGGAAGCTCAAGTCAAGCGCCAGGGGAGAGTCGTCTATCTCCACGGAATAGTATGCACCTGAATGATAGCGCTCCTGCTCCAGTCGCTGGAGCCCCACCTGCTGGACGTTGACCCGGTTGATGTGCAGCTGGCAGATTTCCACCGGCTGGGTTCCTGTCATAAAGTACTGGGTGATCTTGTGGCTGCCGCAGGCCTCTGTCCTGATCTGTCCCGATGTGGAGCAAACTTCCGCCTGTACCATGCCGGTTTGTGGCACCGCAAAGGGCTTGTAGCCATAATCTTCGTTGGCGACATACATGAACTCACCCCAAGCCACACCTGAGAGGGTTGAGCCTGTCAGCTCCGTTCCCAAAGACTGGCCGGGAATATCGAATCCGAACCAAACGGCGGTGGTGAGATGGGGAGTGTAGCCCACCGCCCAGGCATCGGCCCAGTTCTGGGTGGTTCCCGTCTTTCCTGCGGCAGGCAGGGTGTAGGTACGCCCTTCGCTGTTGGTGTACCTGAACTTGGCACCTCCATTGGAACCACGACGGAGGGTTCCCGTCTTTACCGTGTTCTGGAGGATGTTGGTCATCAGGAAGGCGTTCTGGGGCGAGATGACCTGGATGGTCTCTCCCTTTTCCTGCTGGGCTAGCCGTAGGTCCCGCTCAGGATTCAGGATGACCTTTCCGTTTCTGTTCTCCACGGAAAGTACGGCTATAGGCTCCACCTCCTTGCCCTGGTTGCCAAAGATGGCAAAGGCACGGGCCATTTCGATGGGACGGACGGAG
Organism: Spirochaetaceae bacterium; assembly: GCA_017622135.1. GTDB lineage: Bacteria > Spirochaetota > Spirochaetia > Treponematales > Treponemataceae > Treponema_F. Next base: position 24,761 of record JAGARR010000052.1, on the reverse strand, counting down.
CAGGTTCCCAGGGCGAGGCTGAGGTAGGGGCTGAATCCCCGGTTGGAAACCTCCTCCTCAGGGATGCCCAGTAGCGCCACCGCCCGGTCGATGGCGGCATTGTATCCAATGGACTCGAATACCTTTACAGAAACAACGTTCATAGAGGTGGACAGGGCATACCACAGCTGCACGTCACCCTCCCAGATTCCACGGTAATTCGTTGGAATGTAGGGCTTGCCATCCGCATTCTTGAACACCGTCGGGGTGTCGGACATGACGGTGGTGGGTGTGAACTGCCCGGAATCCAGGGCGGCAGAGTAGTACAGGGGTTTGAAGGAGCTTCCCGGCTGAATCTTGGCTTGGATGGCACGAATCAGCTGGTTGCTGGAATTGTATTCGCTTCCTCCCACCAGGGCTGTGATGTAGCCAGTGCTGTTCTCCAGGGAGACGAGGGTGCCTTCTATCGTCGTCTTGCTGCTCTTCTCCGACTGCTTGGCATTGGCCCTGTTGATTACAGCCAGCTTCATGTCCTCGATGCCGAACATCAGTGACATGACATCCAGTATGGGATTGATCTCGGAATTGTAGGTGGACAGGGCCTTGTTCTCGATATACTGCTCCGAGGTTTTTAGCTGGGGCAGGTTGAACACCAGGGACATGAGCTCCGTCATGGGAATATAGGTGTCCGCCGCAGAATTCCTTCTGAGGTTGCTGGAATTCCGGTAGGAGGTGTTGGCGTAGTCGATGTAATAGTCCATGGTCTTTTGGGCAGCCTGCTGGTGCTTCAGGTTGAGGCTGGTATGCACGGTGAAGCCGCTGGTGTAGATGTCGTCGGTACCGTAGAGCATTCCCGTCAGCTCACGGCGGACATACTCGCTGAACCAAGGAGCCTTGTCGTCCCGCATGTAGTAGGCGGAGGAGTTGATTCTGGTGTAGTCAAAGTTCACCCAAAAGTCGTCGTAGGACTGGGTAGCCTCCTCAGGGGTGAGGTAGCCGGCATTCACCATCTCCTCCAGCACGTTCTGCTGCCGTGCCATGGCCCGGTTGGGGTAGTCGAAGGGATTGTAGTAGGCGGGGTTGGACAGCTGCACCACCAGGATTGCTGCCTCTGCCGGTGTAATTTGGGTGGCGTCATGGCCAAAGTAGTATTTGGAGGCAGCGTTCACCCCGTAGGTTCCACCACCAAAGTAAATCTTGTTGAGGTAGAGCTCCAGAATCTCGTCCTTGGACCAACGGCGCTCCATCTGGATGGCCCACCACAATTCCTTCAGCTTGCGGGTGAGGGACTTCTCCGTTCTGTCGCAGTACAAGGTTCCCGCAATCTGCTGGGTGAGGGTGCTTCCTCCTCCCAGGGACTTGCCGGTGACAACGCCCACCACAGCCCGGAGAATGGCCTTGAGGCGGAATCCGTTGTGCTCGTAGAAGACCCGGTCCTCACGGGTGATGAGGGCGTCCAGCATGTGTTGGGGAAGCTGGACGAGGCTGATAATTTCCCGGTTCTCGTCGGAGGCGAACTGGGTTATCAGCTCTCCATTTATATCCAGAAGACGGGTAGGGAGGGCTGTGGTGAATTCCGTGAAATTTTCGGTGTTGATGGTGTTGGTGGTCTCTGCCAGCAGGAAGCCCAGCAGCGTGCCAAAGAATAGAGAACAAATAAACATGACAGACACAAGAAATAGCGTCCGCTTTTTTATTTTTACCATTGTAGTAAGATAGAAAAGACCGTGGGTTTTGTCAAGATGTTGGATTTGCGGGTGACAGACGGGGAGGCGGGAGACAAACTGCAAAAAAAAGTAAACATCCATTCTGGAAAAGTCGATATTTCTAGTGAGTGTCCTTTTGTAGAGGACATGCCTGGGCTTCGCTGCTCAGGCTGATGATTTTGGAGGTATGCCAATGTTGGCACCGAACATGACCTTGGAACTGGGCCCACGGGAGCCGATTCAGAATTCCGGCAATTCCCAGCGGGTGGACCAGAAGTCAGGCGAGCCCTCATCCTTTGAGCGGGCCTTGGAAAGGGCACGCATAGAAAAGTCCGAGGTACCGAAGGCAGAGGAATCTGCCCAGACTCAGGTTGCCCGGAAGGCAGAGGAACCTGCCCAGGAGCAGGCTCCCGCCAAGACAGAGAGCCTGGCAGCGGCCAGCGCCCAGCAGCAGGATGAGTCCAAGGCTCCAACAGAAACAAAGAGGCTTAATCTCACCGTAACAGTGGAGGAGCATGTTCTCCTGCCAGAAATTGAGGCCGATGGAGAGGTGGCCGTGCAGCTGGCCGCCCAAGAGCTAGAGGGCGAGTCCCTTGATGCATTGGTGCTGGAGGATGAGGCTGTGGCGATGGATCCTCTCCTGGAGCCAGACCCAGAGTCCTTGGTCCTTGGACAGGAGGGTGCCTTGGTTCAGGCTGAGTCTCTGGAGGAGGCCGCCAAGGTTCAGCTGAGTCAGCTGGACGCCACCGAAAAGAAGACAAAGAAGCTTTCCCCGGAGGATGCCGACTATACCATCGCCCAGATTTTGCAGGCTGGCGGCCAGGATACGGCTTCTGTGGCTGATGTTTCTCTGGCAGAGGGTGCTGTTGCGGAGATGCAGTCTGACCTGAAGGGAGTTCGTCTGGAGACCGGAACCTCCCTGGACCAGAAGATACAGGTGCAGGATCTGCGCACCACCGCCGAGAACGGGGTCACCGAGGCTTCCCTTAGAGACGGCAACTTTGTCACCACCGTTACCCACGGAGACGGCACTGCGGACATCACCATGCAGCTGTCTACTGGCGGTAGCGGCGGCGAAAAGGCTGTTCCGGTGGCAGCTGGTGGCAGGGAGGCCAGCTTTGGTGCCATGCTCTCCAACCAGCTGCAGAACAATGCCACGGAATTTGTCCGCACTGGTTCCATCATTCTGAGGGACGGCAACGTGGGTACCATCAACCTGGTGCTCCATCCTGAGTCCCTGGGCAATGTGAAGATCAGTCTGGAGTTGAACGACAAGGCGGTTTCCGCCCAGATTCAGGTGGCCTCCGAGGAAGCCTTCCAGGCCTTCAAGGACTCCATCTCCTCGCTGAAGCAGGCCTTTGCCGACAGTGGATTCGACACAGGCTCCTTTGACCTTTCCTGGGCCGGCGACGGACAGCAGCAGCAGGGAAGACAAGGTCAGCAGCAGCAGGCGGTGGCCTTTGCGAATACACTGTATGGAGAAATGCTGGCGGAGGATCAGCTGGATACAGATGTTGAGGGGGAAATCCTTCAAAAAATGTATTCAGATTCATCGCAAGTTGCCGTTAATATAATGGCATAGCAGTTTTAGTAAAAGTATAGGAGCTGGATTATATGGAAATAAATACAATGATGAGTGCGGCGGAAAAGACACAGACAACGCTGGCCGTTGACACCTTCAACAAGAGTCTGGCAACCAACGGTCGCCAGGCAAGCCAGGAGCTGGGCAAGGACGACTTCCTGAAGCTGTTGATTACCCAGCTGCAGAATCAGGACCCCACCAGCCCTATGGAAAATACTGAGTTCATCGCCCAGATGGCACAGTTCTCCTCCTTGGAGCAGATGACCAACATGAGCACCGAGTTCACCAAGTTGGCCAATATGCTGAATTCCGGGGAGGCGGTCAGTCTCTTGGGCAAGAGCGTGGAGGTGTCCTCAGGAGAGTCCTCCATCAGCGGAGTAGTGGAGGCCGTTACCCGGGGCACAAATCCCCAGATCAAGGTGAACGGCATGTTGTATTCAATGGACGAGATTAACGCCGTATACGGCAACTAAGAGGGTAGCTTTATGATGAGATCACTTTATTCCGGTGTATCCGGTATGCAGAATCACCAGACACGTCTGGATGTAATCGGCAACAACGTAGCCAACGTAAATACAACGGGATTCAAGCGGGGACGCGTGAACTTTCAGGACATGATTTCCCAGCAGCTTTCTGGAGCTGCCCGCCCCACTACAGAGGTTGGTGGTGTAAATCCCAAGGAAGTCGGTCTCGGCGTGATGACCGCCAGCATCGACACTATCTTCACCCAGGGAAATCTCCAGTCCACCGGTGTTTCCACTGACGTGGCCATCCAGGGCAACGGTTTCTTCATCCTGAAGAACGGCGAGGAGTCCTTCTATACCCGTGCCGGTGCCTTCGGTCTGGACAGCGAGGGAACCTTGGTGAATCCTGCCAACGGAATGCGGGTCCAGGGCTGGATGGCAGAGGAGCTGAATGGCGAGATGGTGCTGAACACGGCTGGTTCCACAGAAGACATTATCATTCCTGTGGGAACAAAGGATCCTGCCAAGGCCACCCAGAATGTTGACTTTGCTTGCAACCTGAACAAAAACACGCCGGAAATCCTGGACGGAGCCAGCGAGGCGGACATTGCCAAGGGAACCTGGGCCACAGAGCAGAAGATTTACGACAGCTTTGGAAATCAGCATATGCTGTCCGTTTCCTTTACCCGTGTGGTAGGGAACCCCAACCAGTGGCAGGCAACCGTCACTGTCAATCCCGATGGCGAGGTTCCTACAGAAACCCGTGTTGGACTTGGTACCACAGACGGCACTGAAAACACCTTCCTGGTGAACTTCGACAACAACGGAACCCTGTTGTCCGTAACAGACTCAGCTGGAAATATTACCAACCCGGAGGGGGAGGTTGTTATCCAGGCTTCATTCAACGTGCCTGAGGCAAACCCGGATGATGCTGGCAACCCCTATCGACAGACATTGAACATCAACCTTGGAACCATCGGCAGCCAGAAGAACACCATCACCCAGAGTGCTTCCCAGAGCTCCACCAAGGCCTTCTATCAGGATGGCTACACCATGGGCTATCTGGACAACTTCAAGATTGATTCCACTGGTACCATCACCGGTGTCTACTCCAATGGCACCAACCGCATCATCGGTCAGCTGGCCCTTGCCTCCTTCACCAACCAGGGTGGTTTGGAGAAGGCCGGCGAGAACACCTACGTGGAGTCCAACAACTCTGGCATGGCAAACATCGGCACTTCCGGTATCGCTGGCAAGGGCTCCCTGCTGGCCGGATCCTTGGAAATGTCCAACGTTGACCTGACAGAGCAGTTCACCGACATGATTGTCACCCAGCGTGGCTTCCAGGCCAGCTCCAAGACAATCCAGACCGCTGATACATTGCTGGATACAGTGATGAATCTGAAGCGCTAAATGAGTACGTAGGGCCATGTGGGTGGGACATGGCTTGGTAATAGGCACCAGTCTTGAATCGGCTTGCGGTTCTTGGCTGGTGTTTTTTTTGTTTTCATGATTTTTGAATGAAAAATTGTAAGAAATTGTAACATTGATGATAAAAACTTGTTTTTCATGCAAAAAGTTTTATATTGCCGCTTTTTTTTCTCATTTATATTCACAAATAACCGATATTATAATAGAATGCTTTGGGAGGATTACGGGGGGAGCCTGTTTTGGCTGCCCTAAAATCAGTTTATGATTGAAGTTATGCGGCTTGACGGAAAAAAGTACTGGATAAATCCCCATCAGATTGAGTCCATCGAATGCAACCCCGACGTTACCCTGTGTATGCTTTCTGGAAAGCGTGTGGTGGTGAAGGATTCCCCCGAGGACATTATAACTAGAATCATAGCGTACCGCCGCCAGATTGGGGCCTTCAAGAACGAAGAGTAAGGCGGAGAAGAGGAGTTTTTGATGGATATAGCGACAATAATCGGTTTGGTTGGTGGTGTTGCCTGTATTGTCATGTCAGTTATCACTTCTGGTGGAACCATGATGGGAATCATCGATATTCCCTCCGTATTCATGACTGTTGGTGGTTCGTTCTGTGCCTTGCTCATTGTTGCCCCCCTAAAGGATGTTATTAACACCCTCAAGGTTATGGGAAAGACCTTCAAAATCCCTGATTTTGGGGAAAAAATGCTGGTTCAAAACATGGTTGCACTGTCTGAAAAGGCCCGCCGCGAGGGTATCCTGGCTCTAGAAGAGGGGCTTGAGGATTTGGACGACGAGTTCATGAAGACCGGCCTGCGCCTTGTGGTTGACGGCACCGACGGTGCTGTCATCCGGGGAATCATGGAAAGCGAGATGAGCCAGATTGAGGCCCGCCACATGAACTTCATCGGTATTGTAAACCAGTGGGCTGGTTACGCCCCGGGATTTGGTATGATCGGTACCGTTCTTGGACTGGTAGGTATGTTGCGTAACCTGGAGGACAAGTCCTCCCTGGGACCAAACATGGCCGTTGCCCTTATCACCACCCTGTATGGTTGTTTGCTGGCCAACTGGATTCTGGGACCCATGGCCACCAAACTGACTGGTCAGAACAACGATGAGATGCGTACAAAGGAAATGATTATTGAAGGTGTATTGTCAATCCAGGCGGGAGACAACCCTCGTATCCTTGCCATGAAGCTTTTGACCTATCTTGATCCTGTTTCCAGAAAGGCCATTGAGGCTGACGTTCTGAAGGATTGACGGAGGGCGTATGGCAAAAAAGAAGCGGGAGGCATCGAAAGCCTCATCGGCATGGCTCAACAGCTATGGAGACATGATTACCTTGATGCTCTGTTTCTTCGTCATGTTGTACAATCCTTCCGAGGTGGACGTTGTGCAGATGGCAGAGCTCACTGCATCCATTCATGGTGATTCCGGGGGCGGGCAGTCTCTGGCAGCAGGGCGTTTGGCAGACTTGGGAAACACCATCAATAGTTTGCCTTCAATAGAGAAGGGAAAGTCCTTGGGCTTGGCGGTAAAGCGGGCGGTGAGCCTCTTTGCGCCGGATGTAAAGTCCAACAAGATTACCCTCACCAGCGATGAGCGTGGTCTTGTGATTACCCTGGCGGGGGATTCCTTCTTCGCCCAGGGCAGTGCCGAGCTGCGGATTGATGAGACACGGGAAACTTTGTTGCGGCTGGCACAGTTTCTGTCCGGCGCAGATTTGAAAGACCGTCGCTTTAGGATAGAGGGGCATACGGACAATACCCCCGTGTCTGGAGGAGAATTCCCCAGCAACTGGGAGCTGTCCACCGCCCGAGCCACCAACGTGCTGCACTATCTGTCGGACTTTGGTGTGAATGAGGAGCAGTTTTCCGTGGCAGGCTATGCGGATACTAGGGGCAAGATGGCAAATGACACTGCCGAGGGCAGGGCATATAACCGTCGTGTGGATATCATTATTCTGGACGATGGACATTTTTAATGGAACTTATAGCAAACTATAAAATTGGAGGAATGATTTATGGCTAATGACGATTTGGGAAATGACTTTGAAACTGAAGAAGCCGGTGGATCTGAGAAGAAATCAAAGGGTATCGGCGGTCTGCTTCCTACCTTGCTGAAGTGGGTTGCAATCGTTTTAGGTGCAATCATTCTCATCGTAACGGTAGTGGTGATCACCATGAAGTTTGTGGGTGGTAATACCTCCCAGCAGGCGGTAATTCCCGTATCCCAGGAATACGTGGGCAAGCGGGAAGTCTTGGACTGGTACACCTCCTTGGGGCAGGTCAGCACCAAGACCAGCGACGAGTTGCCCGCCAGCGTGATTGTGGAGGTTGTTCTCGGCTACAAGCAGGCTGACAAGGCCGCATCAACTGAGATTACCCAGCGCCAAATTGAGATCAAGGATTATCTGCGCCGTTACTTCACAGAGCGGTCTGTGGAGGAACTGCGGCCTCGCAATGAGGAGAAGCGTCGCATTGAGATTCGTAATGCCATCAATGACGACATCCTGAGCTCCTCAAAGATTCGTGACGTGCGTTTCTTGAGCTTGCAGATAATCGAGCAGTAGTAACCATCTAGGGGTTTTATATGAATGAAGTTCTGTCGCAGGACGAAATTGACCAGCTTCTCACCGCCATCAGTTCCGGTAGCACGGAGTCGGAGGATTTCAAGCCGGTAAATGACACCCGCAAGATCAAGATCTACGACTTCAAGCGTCCCGACAAATTCTCCAAGGAACAGATTCGTACGGTGTCCATTATGCACGAGACCTTCGCCCGTCTGACCACTACAAGTCTTTCGGCCCAGCTGCGGAGCATCGTCCATGTCCACGTGGCCTCCGTAGATCAGCTTACCTACGAGGAATTTATACGGTCAATTCCTACACCAACAACCCTGGCGGTCATCAATATGGACCCCTTGAAGGGTAATGCCATTCTGGAGATTGACCCTGCAATCACCTTCTCTATGATAGACCGTCTTTTTGGTGGAACTGGTCAGGGAGCAAAGGTGCAGCGTGACCTTACGGATATCGAGCAGTCCGTAATGGAGGGAATCATCGTCCGTATCCTGGCGAATATGCGCGAGGCATGGACCCAGGTGATTGACTTGAGGCCTCGGATGGGTCAGATTGAGACAAATCCCCAGTTTGCCCAGATTGTTGCCCCTTCAGAAATGGTTGTTCTGGTGACCTTGGAGACAAAAATCGGTGATGAGGAAGGAATGATGAACTTCTGTATTCCTTACATTACCATCGAGCCTATCATCTCCAAGTTGTCATCCCAGTTCTGGTTCTCCTCTGTGCGGCGGAGCTCCACCACTCAGTATTTGGGTGTTTTGAAGGAAAAACTTGCAGATGTTGATATGGACGTTGTGGCTGAAATTGGTTCTGTATCTCTCCCCATTCGGGACGTGCTGTCCCTGCGGGTGGGAGATACGGTGCGGCTTTCAAACGTACGTATCACTGATCCTATAACCTTGAGCGTAGGTAATAAGAAGAAATTCTTGTGTCAGCCCGGTGTAATCGGAAAGAAGATGGCTGTTCAGGTTCTGAACAAGCTGGAGCAGGTTGATGCAGAGGATTTCGAAGAATTAGCAGTAGAAGGAGACGAGTCATATGAGTGATGGTACCATTTCCCAAGATGAGATTGATGCATTGTTGAGTGGTGTAGACATGGGCGGACTTTCTGCCGGTGGAGGTTCGTCATCATCTTCTGATGCAAAGATCAATACCGATATTTTAAGTAAATTTGCAGTTGACTTGAAGGATAAATTAGCACATAATGTAGGAACCATGACAGGTGCAGATACTGTCGTGAATACTCCTGTGGTGGAATCCTGCAATCGTGAGGCTTTCCTTGCAAAGCTGCCAGATTCTGTGGTTGCGGTTATGGCTGATTTTTCCGCAGGACTTGCTGGAGATCACTTGTATGTGCTTTCCACTGACTTTGCACAAAAGCTGACAAGTCTTATCAATAAGGAAGAGAATGCTGAACTGGATGATATGGCACTGTCTGTTGTGGCAGAGGTTGTTGCCGGTCACACTGGTTCAGAGATTACAGAGTTGACAAAGAATGGCCGATTCCCTGGATTGGCCTGTAACCCGGGAGAGTCCGTAAATGGTCCTAAGGCCATGGTTCGTTTTCCCCAAGGTGAGTTTGCCCTGTTCTCATATCCTGTTGTGCTTGATGGCACTTCGTACACCCTTTGGGAGGCCATTGCAGGTGGTGCGGCAGATCAGATTTCCAGCACACTGGCTGGCGGGGGTGCAAGTGCTCCTGTCCAGACTATGTCCCAGCCTGCTATGGGTGGTGGCATGATGAATATGGGAGCAATGCAAACTGCTCCAATGAATATGAATGGCATGGCCATGCAGGCCATGGGCGGGGGAATGAATATGGGCGGTATGGGAAATGGATTTGTTTCTATGCCAATGGGCATGAGTGCTCCCAATGTACAGTCTCTTCAGTTTCCTGGACTCCAAGGTGGCGTAAGCAGCGTGGAGCAGGGAAATATTGGTCTCATCATGGACGTATACATGGAGATGACCGTAGAGCTGGGACGTACCAAGAAGCAAATCAAGGAAATCCTGGGAATGGGTGAAGGTACCATTATTGAGCTGGACAAGCTTGCTGGTGAGCCCGTAGACATTCTGGTAAATCACAAACCCATTGCAAAGGGAGAGGTTGTGGTTATCGATGAAAACTTCGGTGTTCGTGTAACTGAAATTCTTTCTCCTATTGAGCGTGTCACTGGTTAAGACTTTATGGGCTTAGTTCAAAAGAGAGAAGTCCTGAAAATTATATTTTCTCTATGCAGCTTCCTCCTGATTGCAGGTTTTGTTTGGGGTCAGGAGGTTGTTGTGTCCCAATCTCCAGAGGAGACCCTGGTGGTACCGGAGTCCGATGGGACTGTTGTGGATGGCCGGGCTGCTGAAAGTCAGATTCGATTGGCTCCCGTTGCTGATGTGGGCACCAATGCCACCGGTGTTCAAGGCTCCTCCTATGGTGTGTGGTTCTTTGTGCGAACGGTACTGGTGCTGGCGGTGGTGTTGGCTCTCGTATGGGCCTTCTTTGTTTTCTTAAAGCGAGCATCCGGTTCCACTGAAAATTCTGATCCGTATCTCAAAAAGGTTGCTTCTCTCACCTTGTCCCCCGGAAAATTTGTCTATGTAGTCACTTTGAATTCCAAGGGATACCTCATCGGTGTGTCGGACAATTCCGTGAATCTCATTGCAGAGATTGAGGATAAAGAGCTCATAGATGCCATGAATCTCAATGCCCCACAAGGCGTGGAGGGGAAGGGACCGCTTGATTTCGCTGCTATTATGGGTAAGTTCAGAACTTCAGCTGGGCAGAAGCAATCATCCTCAAAGAAAAAAACGGGTGGTAGTTTTTCCAGCAGCAGTATGGTTGAGTTTTTGCAGAATCAGCGTTCCCGGCTGAACGTAAATACTGATGGGGAGGATGATGATGTCACTCCGTAAGTTTACCACCAAGACCTTTCCAAAGATTTTTATTTGTGCCTTGCTGGTGGTGGCTTGCTGCATGCCTTCCTTCTCCCAGACCTTTCCTCAAGGGGCCACTGGTGGCAGGACCGACATGTCTGGTTCTGTCTCCAGTGTGGATATGCCTTCCATTAGTGTGGATATAAGGCGTCCGGAGACTGGCCAGGAGGTGGCGTTCTCCGTTCAGCTGCTGCTGATGCTCACCATTCTGACCTTGGCCCCCAGCATTCTGATTCTGCTGACCTGCTTCCTGCGGTTTACCATAGTGTTGGACTTCATCAAGCGGGCCTTGTCCCTGCAGCAGGTTCCTCCAACGGCTGTGTTGAATGGTATCGCCTTTTTCATGACCCTGTTCATCATGTGGCCAACCCTCACGGACATCTACAACAATGCCTATCGTCCCATGGCTGACGGTGAGATCGGCATTGAGGAGGCCTTTACGGAGGCGGAGGCTCCCCTGCGGATGTTTATGTACCGTCAGATGGGGGCTCACACCAGCTACATTTCCCTGTTCATGTCCATTGGAGGGCTGGAGCGTCCAGAGACGCTGGCGGATGTTCCCACCTATGTATTGGTGCCAGCCTACATTCTCAATGAGCTGACGGTGGCCTTCAAGATAGGTGTCCTCCTCTACATCCCCTTCATTGTCATAGACATGGTGGTGGCCAGTATCCTCATGTCCATGGGTATGATCATGCTGCCACCGGTACAGATTTCCATGCCCTTCAAGCTGATGCTCTTCGTGTTGGTGGACGGATGGGGGTTGCTGACCCAGCAGCTGTTCAATTCGATTGTTCGCTAGCAAGCATTGCCAAGCGTTTGCAACCACTCCTGGTTGGGCCGGAGGGGCCTTGACTAGTCCGAGAAAGGACGAAAACCCTGATAAGGAAAACCTATGCTGACAAAGTCTCTCGTTCTCAAAATATTTGAAGGTTTTTCCATCGAGCGATGGAATGATTTGGTACGCCCCTTTGACATGATCGAGATGGACAAGGCGGCGGAAAAGATGATGGTGGCCTACATCATCGGAAAATTTGAGGAGGAGCGGGGCCAGAGCCTGGATTGGGACTGGATGATTCACGCCTCCTTCTTTGAGCTTTTGCGGAAGATTGCCCTCTGCGACATAAAGTCTCCCGTGCAGCGGATGATTCGCCGTGACTATCCAGCGGAATACAGGAAGCTGAACCAGTGGGTGGTGCAGCAGTATCGTGAACTTTTGCCACAGAAAGGACTGCTGGAGCGCTTTGAGGATTATTGCTGTGGTCCCGCTCCTGATCCTACCAGTCTGGTTGGCCGTACTGCCAGGATGTTCCGTGCCGCACACAAGTATTCCACCCTGCGGGAATTCCAGATGATTTCTGTGGTGAATGAAAAATTCCGCCTGGACCCCATTGAGGAGGGGCTGAATCGGGACATTGAGGAGTATCTGGACCTGCGGGCGCTGCAGCTGCTGGTGACAAAGCAGAAGCCCTATCGGTTCCTGATGATGCTGGAGCAGCTGCGATTCCAGACCCGCTGGAATCAGACTCCCCGGGTGCCTCGTACCAGTGTACTGGGCCATTCCTTCTTTGTGGCTATTCTCACCCTGTTGCTGGAGTATGCTAGTGGCACCACCTTCTGCGAGGGGCGGCGGTACAACAACTTCTTCTGCGGACTTTTTCATGACCTGCCGGAGGCGGTGACTCGTGACATCATTTCGCCGGTGAAGCAGGCCACCGACGGCCTGCCTCATATCGTGAAGCTCATTGAGGATGAGATTGTGGGGAAGGAACTTTCTCCCCTGATGGATGACTGCTACCGAGATGAACTGATGTACTTTACCAGCAACGAATTTGCCAACCGTATACGGGTGCCGGAGCCGGGAACTCTTTTTGCTCGGGAAATGCCTGAGGAGGTGGCCCAGCTGCCTCCAGGACAGCAGTTGGAGGTGTCTTTTGAAGAACTAAACCAGCGGTACAACTTTGATGAGTTCTCCCCGGTGGATGGAAATCTGGTGAAGGTGGCGGACCACATTGCCGCCTTCCTTGAAGCCGACAGTTCCATCCGTTATGGCATCACTTCCCAGCACCTGACCTCTGGCAAGGAGAACCTGTTATGCCTCTATCGTCAGCGGGGAAGGGTAAATGGATTTGATGTGGCAGCATTCTTCAGCCAGTTCCAGGAAGGCTAATAAACAGCCCTGATTATGCCGATACAATAGCGTATGACTAGGCTCATTTTTTTCATCACACTTATAGGACTGCTCCTAGCAGCTCCAGTTTTCTCAGATACAAGCCACGTGGTGGCGAAGGGGGAGACGCTGTATTCCATTAGCAGGAAATATGGCATTACGGTGGCGGAGCTTTGTACAGAAAATAAGATAACCCAATCCCAGGTGTTGAAGGTGGGGCAAAAGCTGGTGATTCCTGCAAAATCGTTGCCCACCACTGAATCCTATATCGTAGCCAAGGGGGATACCTTCTACGGTATTGCTCGCCGCCACAATATGACGGTCGATGAGCTTTTATCATTGAACAAGCTAAAGAGCTCCGACACCTTGAAGGTGGGACAAGTGCTAAAGGTACCGGCTTCTACCACCACTATTGCAAATACTATTGTCAGCACTCCAACCATAGAGATTTCAGATCCCAGAAGCTATACCGGTAAGAAAGGTGACTCTTCCCTGGTGTGGCCGGTGAAGAACCCTGAGGTGGTGTATGTCTCTGGAAAGATTTCTGGGGTGCAGCTCAGTGCCAAGAAGAATGAGGCAGTCTGTGCCATCCAGTCGGGAACGGTGATGTTCAGTGGCCTGTACCGTGGATTTGGCAAGGTCGTGTTCGTGCAGGCTCAGTCAGGCCACATGTACGTATACACCGGGCTTTCCGACACCACCGTGACCAAGGGAGAGTACATTGCCACCGGCAAGCAGCTGGGAGTTGTGGGTGTGGACAGCTTCACCGGCAAGGACCAGCTGACCTTTATGGTATACCAAAATGGAAAGCCCATAGATCCAGCCAAGGCTCCCCGAGGCTGAGCTGCTGGAATAAGGAAGCCCTCTCTTGCAAGACCCCGATTCAGGGGGTCTTTTTTTGTATCCATATCATCAATTACCTCCAAAAGTCCCTTCGGGCACCTTATGTCAAGACTTGGTTAAGATAGGGATAAGTCTTTGGCAAGAAGCATCAAATCGGGTTTTATTTTTTGCATTTTTCGAGTACAAAAACTATGTTTGAAATATAGGAGGAAACATGGATACATGTTTTGAAAAAATAACTGGTTCCGCTGAATGTGAGTCTGTCAATACAGTCAACGATGTGGATCCCCTGGCAATATATCTGAAACAGATTTCCCGGTATGCCTTGCTTTCTCCTCAGGAGGAGCTGCAACTGGCGGAGAATATTCAGGGACTGAAGGCCAAGATCAGGGGGCTGGGGGACCAGCTGGCCGCCTCACCTGATAGGGAGCTGGAGCTTTCTGCGGAGATTGAACGCTTGCAGGAGGCACTGAGAATCGAGAAGAACAAGATGGTCCACGCAAACCTGCGGCTGGTGGTGTCCGTGGCGAAGAAATATCAGCACCGTGGACTGGCCCTCATCGACTTGATTGACGAGGGGAATATCGGCCTTTTGGAGGCGGTGGATCGGTTCGAGGCCAGTAGGAACTGCCGCTTTTCAACCTATGGCATCTGGTGGATTCGTCAGGCCATCATCAAGGGCATTGCCGACAAGGGCCGCATCATCAGGATGCCCGTCCACATGTTGAACACCATCAACAAGTGCTTCATGATTGCAAAGCAGCTGACCCAGGAATATGGCCGTGAGCCCACCTGTGTGGAGCTGTCAGAATATATTGGCGAGAGCCCAGAGAAGATTGAGGAGTACATGAAGCTGGCTCAGGAAACCTCCAGTCTGGACACCACCATCGATGAAAGCAGTCCTTCGGTGCTGGGGGATTTGCTGACGACCGACGATGACGAGCAGCAGATGGAGAATGTGTTCTCTGCCATGCTGTCCGAGACCATCGATACGGTGCTGCGAGAATTTTCGGAGCGGGAGATGGCCATCATCAAGCTGCGGTTTGGCCTTGATGGCAGGACCCCCATGACACTTTCTGAAACTGGTCGTGTGCTGGGAATCACCCGTGAGCGGGTACGGCAAATTCAGGAGAAGATGCTGGAAAAACTGAAGGAGAGCGAGGCATTGCTTTCCTTCAACGAGTTGCGCTAATTTCTGGCCGGGGGCGGGAGGCCTTTCCCCATTCCACTCCCGTTCCTGGCCTTCTTTTATTTTTGCTAAACCAGGAGCGGCTCGTTCCTGGCCTTCTTTTTATTCTATTAGACCTGCTGGAGGCAGCGAAGAAAGACCTCCATGCAGACTCTGGCGTCATCCTGGGCACGGTGGGCGTTGCCGGGATGAATGCCAAAATGGTGTGCGAGGGTCTGGAGCTTGTGGTTGGGCAGCTCCGGGAAGGCTGCCTTTGCCAGATGCACCGTGTCTCCCGTCTTGTTCTGCAGTGACTGGTAGCCACTGCGGACTAACGCCGTGTTGACGAATTTCAGGTCAAAGTTGGCATTGTGGGCCAGCAGGACGCTGTCTCCGATGAAATGGAGGAAGCCTGGAAGCACCTGTGCCTCCGAGGGACAGTCCTTCACCATCTGGGGGGTGATGTTGTTCACTGCCATGGCCGCAGGCGACATGGGGCAGCAAGGGTTGATGAGCTGGTTGAAGGTGTCAAGTACACCCTTCTTGCTGAATTGCACCGCACCGATTTCCAGTAGCCGGTCGTTGTTGGCACTCAGTCCTGTGGTCTCCGTGTCAAAGGCCGTGAAGACCGCCCCGCCGTCGTATAGGCGGAGCAGCTCCCGAATTTTTTTCAGACTTCGGCTATTACTTTGCGGCATCGAGGATTCCGTTGATTTCAGCTTCGATGGCGTCGCAGAGCTTTTCTGAAGCGGCCTTTGCCTCCGCCAGGTTGCCGGTGGGGGGAACCACACTGTTGACGTAGAACTTGATCTTTGGCTCCGTTCCAGAGGGGCGGGCGCTGACCACGGTACCGTTCTCCAGGAAGAACTGGAGCACATTGCTCTTGGGCAGGTCCACCGGCTGCTTGTCGGCTGGATTGGCCGGGTCGTAGCTGGTGCTGGTCTGGATGTCCCGAATCAGCGCAACCTTCTGGCCGCCCAGGGTTTTTAGTCCCTCCTCCCGCAGCTTCGCCATGATTCCCTTCATGGTGGCAACGCCGCTGGCTCCCGCAAAGTTCCTGGAGATGGAGCGGTCCTCGAAATAGCCGAACTGGGTGAACAATTCTTTCAGCCGCTGCAGCAGGGACTTGCCCTGGGAGCGCCAGTAGAGGGTCATCTCGGCGCAGAGGGCGGCGGCAGAGACACCGTCCTTGTCCCGCACGTCGGTCTCCACGTTGTAGCCGTAGCTCTCCTCAAAGCCGAACACATAGCTGTGGCTGCCCCTTTTCTCGAAGTCTGCCATGACGGCGGCAATCCACTTGAAGCCAGTGAGACATTCGGCAAGGTGCACGCCGTGATGGGCGCAAATCTTGTCGGCAAAGGGTGAGGTGACGATGGAGCGGATGACGGCTGGATTGGCGGGCATCCTTCCCAGCTCCTTGCGGCTGGTGAGGATGTAGTCGCATAGCAAGGCACCCATCTGGTTTCCTGTGATGAGGACGTAGTTGCCCGCTGCATCGGGGACGGCACCGCCGAAGCGGTCTGCGTCGGGGTCGGTGGCCATCACCACGTCGGCCTTTTCCTTCCTGGCCAGCTCCAGCGCCATCTTCAGGGCCGGTGCTTCTTCGGGATTGGGCTTTTCTACAGTGGAGAAGTTTCCGTCAGGCTCCCGCTGCTCCGGCACCGTGATGACGGTGAGCCCCAGGTCTCCCAGCACCTTCTCCACGTGCATGGCTCCCGTTCCGTGGAGGGGAGTGTAGACAATCTTCACTTCGCTGGCCTTTTCCTTGATGAGGTCAGGACGGAACAGCTGGGACTTCACCATGGCCCAGTACTTCTCGTCGATTTCCTTGTCAATCATAATCAGGGAGCCTGCTTTGATGGCCTCCTCCTTGGAAATGGTCTTCACTTCGGTGACGGAGTTCACCTCGTCGATGATGCCCTGGTCGTGGGGCTCGATGACCTGGGAGCCGTCGTTCCAGTAGGCCTTGTAGCCGTTGTACTGGGGCGGGTTGTGGGAGGCGGTCACCACCACGCCGGTGTCACAGCCCAGGGTGCGGATGGCGTAGGAAAGCTCCGGGGTGGGACGCAGACTGGTGAACAGGTAGGTCTTAAAGCCGTTGGCGGCGAAGATGCAGGCGGTGGCCTGGGCGAAGACATCGGAGAAGCGGCGGGAGTCGTAGGCTACCACGGCGGAAAGCTGCCCCGCCTTGGCCTTTTCCGGGAAGGTCTTGATGAGGTAGTTGGCCAGTCCCTGGGTGGCATTGTTGATGACCCAGGTGTTCATTCTATTTGTGCCGCCGCCGATGACACCCCGGAGTCCTCCGGTGCCGAATTCCAGACTTTGGTAGAACCGGTCCTCCAGCTCCGCCTTGTTGTCCGAGTCAATCAGCTGCTGCACCTCCTGCCGGAATCCTGCATCCTGCTCCTGGGCGATATAGTCCTTTGCCCGCCGGAGAATCTCGTTGTAGTCCATAATTCCTCCTGATATTTGTTGTTGCTGGAAAGCAACTGCATGTTCAAAATTTATCCCTTCTATTATAGCAGGCCGATGGGCAAAAAACAAGGAGAATGTCCGGGAAGCACTATACCATAAGCACTGTAGCTTGAAAAAATTGAGTTCCCCGGCAATCTTATGGTATAATTCAGAACCTGCTGTGTTGGATTTGGCAGGTGGAGACGCCTCCTGAGGTGGAGGTGTCGGGTTGTAACCATGGACAAGGAGGAAAATGGGAGTGACGGTGGAAAAAGTTTTGGTTTCAATTTGTCTTTTTTTGATCGTTGCAGGCAGTCTGGTGTCCTGCTCAAAGGCAGAGCCCCATCAGGAGGGACAGGCAGGTGGGGAGCGTGCTCCTGCTCCGGTCAGCTTGCAGCAGGGAGAGGAGTATTCTGCTGCCCTTTTTCTGGGAGATTCCCAGCTTGCAAAGACCAGCGAGGTGGTGGTGGCTGCTACCGTTGTTGCTGTGGAAGGGACTGGAGCTGATGACAGCAAGGTTTTCTTGCCTGGTAGGACTATCACCCTGGCTCCCTTTGCCATCGGCCGCTACGAGGTGACGCAGGAATTGTATGTGGCTGTCATGGGCAAGAATCCCAGCGGGCATCAGGGGGACAAAAGGTCTCCTGCCGATGGTGAAGTGCAGCATCTGAGACCGGTGGAGGAGGTTACATGGTACGACTCTATTGTGTTCTGCAACCAGCTGACTGCTGCCACTATGGGGGAAGCTGCCTGCGTGTACTACAGCGACAAGGCTTTGAGAAAGGTATATTCAGCTGAAGATGGGAAGCTGGCACGGCTACCCTATATGGATATGGTGAAAAAAGGCTACCGATTACCGCTGGAGGCTGAATGGGAGCTTGCAGCTCGCGGTGGAAATCCTGCCGATACCGAGAACTGGTGCCTGGAGTATGCCGGCAGCGATGATATTGAGGAGGTGACCTGGTACAACAGAACTAGTCCAAGGCGCTCCCATGAGGTGGGTATGAAGGCTCCCAACTCCTTGGGCTTGTATGACATGAGCGGCAATGTGTGGGAATGGTGCTGGGACTGGTTCGGCACGGTAAAGTCAGATACACCCGTTACTGGACTTGCAGAACCGTCTTCCTCTGGTGAGTATCGAGTGTATCGTGGGGGAAGCTTCGGAAGAAGTGCTCCTTATTGTACAGTGAGCACCCGCAGTGGAATTGTTCCAGAGTATGACGGAAGGATTCTTGGCCTACGAGTGGCCCGTTCTTTGTAGTTGAATACCCTTGCGACCTAGTCGCTCCTCATGATAGAATAACTCCATGGCGAATGAGGATTATCGTATTCAGGCATACAAGCGGGTGGCTGGTATGGGAGAGGGGGAGACCCCTGTGGATGCTCCCCAAGACAGCTTTACTCCCAATGTGGCCGCTGACTTGGTGAGGGCTTCCATGAACAGCCCCAACAGCATCCGGGGAATGGTGAATGGTGTTCCGGTGGGTACAGGTATTTCTGTTTCCCTTGGAGCTGGAAATTCTGTCGGTCAAGGACATGATGTGGTGGATGTGGAAAACGCCAAAGGGAAGGAAAAGAAAAAGGCCACCGTGGCAGGCAAGTGGAGTCTTCAGGACCTGCTGGCAACTGCCTTGGGTAAGTCCGACCCAGACACGTGGAATACCTCATATGAGCAGAAACGTGAAAGACATCAGCCCTACAGGTCAAGTTCCGAAAGGTTGAAGCTCATTCCAGATAATCCTAGGGAGTTGCCATCGCAACCAGAGCAGAGTATGGCCGCTCAAGGCAGAGTTCCCGGTGGACAGCAGTTTGTGCCTCGTGGTGTTGCTGGTATGACTGCCGGCCCGTCATCTGCCGGACAGAAGCAGCCGTCAGCTTCCCAGAAGGCTACCGGAACTGGAACGCCTCGACCAGGAAGCGTTTCTGCCAACCAGGACTTCATGCGCCACGGCCTCATCAAGGTTCCCGAGGCTCCCCGTGAGGCGGACGGCCGGGAGAACATCTATCGCCGGGTGGCAAAGTTCCTGCTGCTGATTGGAACCGACGAGGCCGCCAAGGTCATCTCCCACCTGACGCCGGAGCAGACGGAGCGGATCATTCCTGAGATTGCCTCCATCCGCCGGGTGGACCCTGCCGAGGCGGAGGTTATCCTGGCGGAGTTCAAGACCCTGCTGGATAATGCCCGTCAGCAAGGGGGTGTCACCACTGCCAGAACCATTCTGGAGAAGGCCTTTGGAAGCCAGCGGGCCGAGGAGCTGATTTCCAAGGCGGTTCCCTTTCCTGAGGGGGTGCCCTTCGACTACCTGCAGGAGATGGACGGCCAGCGGATCTTTGCCCTGCTGCGGGACGAGCCCACACCGGTGCGTACCCTGGTCTTGTCACGGATAAAGCCTGCTGTGGCGGCGGAGGTCATCAATCAGATGGATTCCGAGGACAAGAAGGACACCATCCGCCGCCTGGCAAAGCTGGCTCCCATGGATCCGGAGATTCTGCGTCGGGTGGACAAGGCCATGCACGACAAGGTGCTGCTGATGAACACCACCTCCGCCGACTCTATGGACGGTCGTGGAGCCTTGACGGAAATCCTGAAGCGGATGAGTCCCAATGCCGAGAAGGATATCCTTTCCGCATTGTCCGACCTTGACCCTGACTTGAGCAACGACATCCGGGACCGGCTTTTCACCATGGACGACATCCTCATGGCCGACGACCGCTTCCTGCAGAAAAAGCTCCACACCATGGGAGAGGGGGAGATTGCCCTGCTGATTGCAGGAAAGCCGGAGTCCTTCCGCCAGAAAATCCTTTCCAACGTGTCCAAGACCCGCGGCGACATTATTTTGGAGGAGGAGGAGCTGCGGCGACCCATGCGGCGGCGTGATTGTGACGAGGTTACAGCCCAGTTCTTCAGCGTCCTGCGCCGTGCCTGGGAGGAGGGAAGCCTCATCATCTACGGCCGCAGCGATGACATCTACGTGTAGACTTGATTCTAGGTGTATTGTGCCTTCTTTATGTACGCTTCACACAGGTGTGTCGAACCTTCTTTATGTACGCTTCACACCCTGGTCCATATCCTCACGGCTGATTTTGAGCCACAGGGGGCGGCCGTGGGGGCAGTGGGGATCCTCCAGTGCCAGGGTATCTTTTGCCAGCTGGGTGGCGGTGGCTTCGTCTAGGACGGTGCCATCCATGACAGCGTGACGACAGGCGTTGGTGGCGGCGAGACTTGCCACCAGCTCCTCTGGGATAATGCGCTTTGCCAGCAGGTCTTGCTCCAGGTCAGCCTCTGTTCCTTGCCACTGGAGCGGCACAGAGGAAAACTCCCATCGTCCTTCACCACATTCCTTTGTCTCGAAGCCGGCTGCCTCCAGCCGTGCTGTCAATGAGCGGAGGTATTCGTCGTCGGTGTCGCTGGCGGTTTCCACCACGTAAGGAACCAGCAGGTGCTGTCGCTGTCCTGCCTGGGCAATGAAGCGGTTGTAGAGAAGGCGCTCGTGGGCGGCGTGCTGGTCGATGAGGTAGAGGCTATCCCCCAACTCCACCACCAGGTAGACGCCCTGGGTGGTTCCCAGATACCGTAGCTGTGGAAGGTTGGTCGGCTGACGGGGAGGCGTTTGAGCTGATTGCCCAATGGCTGTCTCGGCCTGTGCTGCTGGACTGGCAGATTCCTGCTGTGCTCCGTAGCGTACCTCTTGAAGCGCTTGCTCCTGCCGTCCCTCCGTTTTTGTTTCGTAGTGAGGGGTGGGAATGGCTGCCTGACTGTAGCAGTCGTTGAAAAACTGGTAGCGCAGGTTTGTTCCTGTATCCCCTTGTATTGCTTTGACTTGCTGACTGTCCTGTCGCTGGGGAGTGTCGGTGGTGGAGCTGCCAGCACTGCCGAAATCAAACGCTCCTTCCTTCCGCTGGCCACCGTGATGCTTTGCCTTTGCCTGCTGCCACCAGCTCTTCCCGCTGATATCCAGTGGCCCCTCGTCGTAGATGGACCGCTCTGTGTGGGGATGGCTGCCTGCTGGCATGGCATCCTCCTGTAGCAGGTAGTCTGTCGCCTGGGCGGACAGCTTGGAGACGGAGTAATTGCGGAAGAAATTCCTTACGGACTGGCTTATGCCCCGGTGGATGGGTGCCAGATCCTTGAAGCGGGCCTCCCGCTTTGCCGGATGGATGTTGAAGTCCACCAGTGCGGGGTTCACCTCCAGGAAGAGGGCGGCCACGGGATGGGTGCCATTGGGGAAGTAGCCGGTGGCTCCGTAGTCAATGGCCTGCATCAGGCTGTACTCGTTTATCTTCCGGCCGTTGACGTAAATATAGATGAGCTTCTTGTCGTTGCGGCTGACGGCAGGCTCCCCGATGATGATGGTGAATTTCCAGTCTGCTGCAGTGCCGCTGGAGCTGTGGATTTCGTAGAAGAGCTCCGGGGCATCATTGAGTCCCAGTGCCTCGGTGAACCGCTGGGCCAGGCTCTGGCCCCTTGGAAGGTCCAGCCGCTGCTTGCCGTCAATCATCAGCCGGAAGGAGATGTCGGTGCGGGGCAGGACCTTTTCGATGAAGGTTTGGCGGCACATGAGGGTTTCTGCCGCAGGCCGCTTGAGAAAGGTTCTGCGGGCGGGAAAATTCTCGAAGAGGGCCTCCGACTGGACGATGGTACCCTGATTCAGGTTGGCGGGAACAATCTGGTGCTCCTGGGTGACGGAGGCGGTGAGCCGCCATGAGCTGGCAGCTGTGGCTTCCTGGGTGCCGGTGTGGTCTTGGACGGCGGAGGTGATCTGGAGACGGCTCACGGCGGCGATGGAGGACAGGGCCTCTCCCCGGAAGCCCAGGGTGGAAAGGTTCAGCAGGTCCGTCTCCGCCGTGATCTTGCTGGTGGCGTGGGGGCGGGCGCAGTTTTCCAAGTCTTCTTTTGTCATGCCTATGCCATTGTCCACCACCCGGATGCGGTCTATGCCACCTCCTTCAATCTCCACCTGGATCTGGTCCGCCCCTGAGTCCACCGCATTGTCCAGCAGTTCCCGAAGGATGGCGTTTGGTCGGTCGATGACCTCACCAGCGGCAATCTTTCGGGCAACTTCTGCAGGGAGGCTGCGGACGGGTCGGCGGGGACGGGAGATGTTCCGAGGGGAGGTGGGGAGGGCTGCCATGTCAGAAGCCTTCACCGGCGGAGGAGAAGAGATCCAGCTCCGGTGCGGGGCCGTTTTTTTCAACAGGGTCGGGCTGGTTCATGAGGATTTGAATCTTTCCTTCGATTTTGTCCAGTTCCTTTTCCATGCCACGGGCCAAGGTGATGCCCTCCTGAAAATATTTCAGGGCCTCCTCCAGGGTGACATCGCTGCGCTTTATGTCACTTCCGATTTGCTCCAGTCGCTGGAGCTTTTCCTCAAAGTTTTTCATACACGTTTCTCCTGTCGTTCAATTATGAGGGATGGTGGACTGCTTCTTGAACCTGCACCTGAATCACACCCGCTGCTGGCCTGATTTCCAGAACCTGGCCTGCCACCGTATCTGCAGGACTTCTGATAACCGTGCCGGTAGCCTTGTCCGTCACCATGGAATAGCCTCGGGCCAGGATTGCGGAGGGATTTGCACCCTCCAGATCCCGCAGGCTGTTTTCTATGCGGTGGCGGGCATCCTTGCACCGTTCTTCCATGGCGGAAAGGATGGCTTCCTTTGCCGTGTCGAATCGTGAGAGCAGCGGCTGCTGGATGGTACGGAACCGGAGCTCCAGTGAGTCGGGGGTGAAGGATTTCACCAAAAGCCGCATCCGATCCAGTCGGCTGGTGAGACTTTCGTACAAGTCTCGCCGCCAATATTCCAGCTGGCCGGTGACGTCGGTCAACAAGGGGCTCACCAGCTCCGCCGCTGCAGAGGGAGTGGGGGCTCGCATGTCGGCGGCAAAGTCCGAAAGGGCCCAGTCGATCTCATGGCCCACGGCGGACACCACGGGAATCTGGGACTCCGCCACAGCCCGCACCACCACCTCCTCGCTGAAGGGCAGAAGGTCCTCTAGTGAGCCGCCTCCACGGCCCACAATCAGCACGTCCGCCAGCTTATATGTGTTGGCCACCGCAATCATGCGGGCAATGGCTGGGGCGGCATCGGCACCCTGCACCTGACAGGGGAGAACCGTGACAGAAATCTTTGGGTTGCGGCGACCCATAATCTGCAGGATGTCACGGAGGGCGGCACCAGTAGGACTGGTGACAACGGCCACTCGCTGGGGAAAATAGGGGAGGGGCTGCTTTCTGTCCTGGTCAAAGAGACCTTCCGCCGCCAGTCGCCGCTTGCGTTCCTCTAGCATCAGCAGAATATTGCCGGTACCCGCCAGCTCCATGGACTCCACCACAATCTGGTAGTTTCCCCGTGGCGCATACACCGAAATGGATCCTTTGGCCCGCACCAAGGTACCGTCGGCCGGGGTAAAGCTCAGACCCCTCATGCGGCCCTTGAACATGACGGCAGAAATGACGGCATTCTCATCCTTCAGGTAGAAGTACAGGTGGCCGGTGCTGGCAGGTTTTAGATTGGAAATCTCGCCCTCCAAGGTAATGCGGGAAAATCGTCCCTCCAGCATGTCCTTGATGCGGGAGGTGAGCTGGGAGACGGAGAGAACATCATCCTGTTTGGGTGGAAGAAAAGATGCTTGGTTGAGGAATTCCATGGGGTGCAGTATAGCAGATGTAAACTAATAGTAAAAGGGGGAGGGGAAGCCAGGAGCCCACCGTCAGCTTACACTTCACTTCGTTCAGAGGGCGCCGCCGGTAGGCACCCCCTGGCTTCCCCTCCCCACTGGTACGTTGGGTTGGCTCTACTGCGGGGTAGGGCTTTGCCCTAGCGGGCAAAGGGGCTGGTTCTCAGGAGCCCACCGTCGGCTTACACTTCACTGCGCTCAGAGGGCGCCGCCGGTAGGCACCCCCTGGCTTCCCCTCCCCACTGGTACGTTAGTTGGCTCTACTGCGGGGTAGGGCTTTGCCCTAGCGGGGCAATACTGTTACAATGTGCATGGGACACCCTGTTCTCATCTTCACCTCTGTTAAAATGTTGTTTTGCTTTTTTTCATTCTAACACAGGTTTTGGACTCAGGGTGTCCTATTTGTTTCTTGGAATCAACAGGGGAGAGAATGGTAGATTGTACCAGTCAATAAAAGTGGATAAAAATGTTTTTCTGTTTCATTAAATATTTTGATTTCCACCCTTGACAAGTCAGTAAAATCAAGTGAAAATAAGCTCGGATTAAATCAAAGTTTTGGAGTACAGGAAGTGGGAGCAAAGTTTTTTTCAGAAAGTAGCAAAATCCTCTTGACAAGCAAGTTATCCCCAATACAATCCTCAGAACTCAGAACTCAGAACTCAGAACTCAGAACTCAGAACTCAGAACTCAGAACTCAGAACTCAGAACTCAGAACTCAGAACTCAGAACTCAGAACTCAGAACTCAGAACTCAGAACTCAGAACTCAGAACTC